>CAWDQY010000007.1:0-368314 GCA_963804575.1 uncultured Chloroflexia bacterium | reverse complement strand
GCTTGTGGTCCCGCTTGCGTCGCGCCCATACGGCAGCGCCCGCCGCGCTCGCGGCAGCTGCCAGCGTCGCGACCACGGCACCGATCTTCGTCTTCATCCCGACCTCCCGTCTGCCCCGCTCAGTGTTGACCCCAGCGTTCCTCGTGGACGACCTCCTGGTAGCTCTTCCTGCCGCCGCTCCGTGGTGGTCGCACCAGGTCGCCCGGATCGGCCGGCCAGCCCAGCGCGATGATGTACTGGCACTGCTTGTCGGCCGGTAGGCCGAGCACGTCGGCGGCCAGGTCGAAGTCCTGCACCGTGATAGGGCAGGAGCCGATACCCATGGCCCACGCGGCGAGCGTGATGTTCTGGGCCGCGCGGCCCAGGTCCCACAGCACCGAGCGAGCGTGCTCGGGGTTGGGCGCGTCGACGATCAGGGCGATGGCCGCCCCGGCATAGGGCAGGTGCTTGGCGTAGATGGTCACACCTGAAAGCCGCCGCAGTGACTGGGGGTCACGGATGGTGACGAAGTCCCAGCGCTGCGTGTTCTTCGAGGAGCCCGTCTTGCGCGCAGCATCGGCGATGTCGCGGACCTCCGCCTCGGTCAGTGGCTGTGGCCGGTAGTCGCGGATGACCCGCAGTGTCCGGATGGCCTCGATAACGTCCATCGGCTGAGTCTATCTGCCAGCGGGGCCGTAGACTGCGCGGATGTCGTCGCTGCATGCCTTCCCCGCCGTCATCGAGGTCGTGGTCGAGATCCCGGCCCGGAGTCGCAACAAGTACGAGTACGACGAGCAGGCCAGGGTCATCCGCCTTGACCGCGTCCTCTCCTCGGCCGTCTACTACAACTTCGACTACGGCTTCATCGAGGGCACGCGCGCCGACGATGGCGATCACACCGACGCGATGCTGCTCATCGACGAACGCACCTTCCCCGGTTGCCACGTCTGGGCCCGGCCGGTCGGCGTGCTCAAGATGGCCGACGAGAAGGGCGTCGACTACAAGGTGCTGTGCGTCGCGCTCGCCGACCCGCTGTACGCTCACCTCGAGGCCCTGCCCCAGGTCTCGCCGCACAAGCTGCGCGAGATCGAGCAGTTCTTCCACACCTACAAGAACCTCGAGGACAAGTCCGTCGAGATCGACGGCTGGGCCGGGGTGGCCGAGACGCTGGAGATCCTTCGCACCGACCGCCAGCGCTGGCTGGCCGAGCAGGAAGCCGCCGAGAGGTAGCCCCATGGCCAGCAGGTTCGAGCTGCTCGACGTCGGCGGCCGCGAGGTCAAGGTCACCAACCCCGACAAGGTCTACTGGACCGGCCCCGGGTACACCAAGCTGGACCTGGTCCGCTACTACCTCGCGGTGGCCAGCGGTGCCCTGCGGGGGGCGGGCGGGAGGCCCATGGCCCTGAAGCGCTTCGTCGATGGTGCCAGCGGCGACTTCTTCTTCCAGAAGCGGGCACCCGACAGCCGGCCGGAGTGGATCGAGACCGTGGACCTGGCGTTCCCCTCCGGTCGCACGGCCGAGGAGGTCGTGCTGCGCGACGCCGCCTCGCTGGCTTGGGTCGTCAACCTCGGCTGCCTGGACCTGAACCCTCATCCCGTTCGGGCAGATGACCTCGACCGCCCCGACGAGCTGCGGGTCGATCTCGACCCGGTGCCGGGCGTGCCCTGGTCGGACGTGCGTCGCGTGGCGCTGGTGGCCCGTGAGGCGCTGGAGGCCGTCGGGTTGGTCGGCTGGCCCAAGACCTCGGGCTCGCGCGGCATCCACATCAACGTTCGCATCGAGCGCCGCTGGACCTTTCCGCAGGTGCGTCGGGCGGCGCTGGCACTGGCGCGGGACGTCGAGGCGAGAGCCCCGGCCATCGCCACCAGCAAGTGGTGGAAGGAGGAACGCCACGGCGTCTTCCTCGACTACAACCAGAACGCCAAGGATCGCACCGTCGCCTCGGCCTACTCCGTGCGACCGACGCCCGATGCTCGCGTCTCGATGCCGCTGGCCTGGCACGAGGTGCCGGATGTCGTGGCCGAGGACTTCACCCTTGCCACCGTACCGGCGCTCTTCGCGGAGCGCGGTGACCTGGCCGAGGGGATCGACGAGGCGGTCGGTTCCCTCGAGGCGCTGCTGGAGCTCTCCGCGAAGCACGAGGCCGAGGGCCTGGGCGACGCACCCTGGCCACCGCACTATCGAAAGCAGGCCGGGGAGCCGCCGCGGGTGCAGCCCTCCAAGCGCCGCCCAGGCGATGCGCCTGCACCGAGCGGACGTCGCCGGAGCAGCAAGCCGCTGATCGAGATCTCGCGTGCCGCACGCAAGGAGGACGCGCTCGCTGGGCTGGAGCGCTGGAAGGCACGCCACCCGGTCGCGGCGGCGCAGCTGCAGCCGGCCGACGTGCTGGTCGATGCCATGCGCGGCCGCTCCACCACGTGGACACGCATCCGCATCAACCTCGAGCATGTGCCCGAAGCGGAGCGTCCACCACAGGAGCCCCTGGACCCCGACTACGACCCCTGGGCGCCGTATCGCGGCAGCTGATGGCGCGTGCGCGTCAGACGGTCAGGCCGTGTCCGAGACGGGCGCGCCGGAGGCGGATACGGGGACGGCGCGGGCTCGTCGGCGGCGGGATCGGGCGCGTCGCCGGCCGGTGGCCTGGAGGGGAGGTCCGTGCCCATCAGCGACAGCAGTGTGCGCCAGGTGGCGGCCACGACGCCGATGGCGGGAACGGCCAGGAACATGCCCGCGATGCCGGCGATGGCGGCGCCGGCAGGGATGGCGACGAGCACGATGGCGGGGTGGATGTGGGTGGTACGTCCGTAGACCAGCGGGGCCACGATGTTGCCCTGCACGAGGTTGAAGACGAGGGTCCAGATCGCCATCACCAGGATGTCGATGGGATCGCCGACCGCGACCGCGATGAGGAGTGCCACCCCCGTCGTGAGCAGGCTGCCGATGTAGGGGATGAAGCCACCGAAGAAGGAGAGCACGAAGACCGGCAGGGCCAGCGGCAGTCCCAGGACCAGCATGATCACCAGCTGGCTGGCAGCACCGACGAACGAGATGGCGGCCGTACCGATCATGTATCCGCCGAGCACGTCGAAGGCGCGCTCACCCGCCGCGGTCAGCTGGCGTGCCGCGTCTCCCCGGGTGCGCGACAGGACATGCTCCCGCAGGCTGCTGCCGTCGCGCAGGAAGTAGAACGCCAGCAGGACGCTCAGCAGCGCGATCGTGCCCATCGCGGCGAGGCTGCTGGACAGGCTGCGGATCGCCCCGACGGCACCCGCCACGCCGGCAGCCACGGCGTCCTCGCCCAGCTGAAGGTGCCCGGCCGCGGATTCGTTGACCGCATCGGCCCCGGCCGTCACCGTGTCGCCTAGCATCACCGCCTGGTCCACCAGCGAGGCCAGCGTGATGGCCAGGACCGCGACGATGACGAGCGTGCTGCCACCCACGGCCATCGCGGCGGCTGCACCGCGCGAACGACCGCGCCGCACCAGGGCCGCCACCAGCGGCTGCAGCGTGGCAGCGAGGATCAGCGCCAGGATGATCGGTGCCGCCACAAGGGGGACGGTGGAGAAGATGACGATGAGCAGCGCGACCAGCGCCATGGCGAGGAGCAGTCGCCAGCTCCACTGCGCCGCCCGATCGAGCCAGGCGGGAACGAGATCGGGCAGCCTGGGCGCTGGATGCGGCTGCATGATCGCGACCGTCGCCTGCGCCACGGTCAGGACCACTGCCGTCACCGGAACGGCCGCGAAGAGGCCGACCAGGCCACCGAGCTGCAGCCCGGCCGGCAGCACGATGAGGACGAGCGCTGGGTGGATGCGCACCGTGCGCTGGTAGACGAGCGGTCGCACCAGGTAGCTCACGACGCCGCTGCGGATGGCCATCAGCAGCAGCATCGCGACGGCGCTTGCGGCGCCGCCGGCGCTGTAGGTGACGATCAGGATGACGATGGTCGTGACGATGCCGCCGAAGTAGGGGATATAGGTCGCCACGAAGGACAGCACCGCCAGTGGCAGTGCCAGGGGGACGCCCAGCAGCAGCATGAACGCGTAGTTGGTGCCGGCGATGATCGCTGCCAGCACGGTCGTGCCGCGCAGGTACCCTCCGACGCGCGCGAGGGCGATGTCACCGGCCGAGGTGATCCGTTCACGCTTCTCGTCGCCCAGGTCCTGGAAGAACCAGAGCCAGGCCTTGTCGCCGTCACGCAGGAAGAAGAAGACCAGGAACGCGGCCAACAGCAGGATGGTCGCGGTGCTGGCAGCGGAGCTCACGATGTCCGCGACGACGTCTCCGCCGACGCTCTCCGAGGCGGCCACGATGGCGGCCACCAGCTGCGAGACCCAGTCGGGCAGCTGCAGCTCCGCGACGCTGGTCGCGATCGCCTGCTGCCCCGCCGACAGCCGCGTGGCGAGCTCGGCGAGGTAGGGCAGGAAGGCCACCACCAGCAGCAGCAGGACGCCAGCGATCACCAGGATGGCCACCGCCCACACGATGCCCGCCGCGGCGTTCCTTGATCGACCCCCGTCACGGAGTCGCAGCACGAACGGGGCGAACACGGCCGAAACGACGATGGCCACCGCGATCGATGCCGTGACCGTCCACACCAGCTGGCCGAGATACCACGCCACCACCGCGAAGGCGACGACGGCGAGGACGCGCCAGCTGAGCGCCGCCAGGTTCTCGAGCCAGCCGGGCACCACCGTCAACCTGCTCTCGGCTGGATCGAGAAGGCCGCCACCATCCGACACGGGTTGCTCAGTCGGCAGGGTTTGCTCAGGCATGTCCCGGGTTCCAGTCGAACCTGTGCCGGCGCGGGCCGAGCCGTCTGGCCTCGCCGCGCTGCACCCCTGCGCCAGCTGAGCGCCGCCAGGTTCTCGAGCCAGCCGGGCACCACCGTCGACCTGCCCTCGGCTGGATCGGACAAGCCGCCACCATCCTGCAGGGGTTGTTCAGCCATGTCCCGGGATCCAGTCGAACGTGTCCGGGTGCGGGCCGAGCCGCCCGGCCTCGCCGAGCTGCAGCGCCGAGATCTGCTCCACGTCACCGTCCGTGAGCAGGTTCGGGATCGCGGTCATGCCAAGCCCTCGACAGGATGGCGGTCACCGACGTCGCGGTCGGGATCCACCGATGCACAGGATGGCAGCATCCGAGCGGCCATGCTCCTCGCCCGATAGATGAGATCCGACCCCCGGGTGGGTCCGGGGGTCGGATCTTGTTGCCCTAGGGAGGTGGGTCGCTAGCCCGCCACGCCCTGCTTTCGGAAGTGGCGCTTGCCCACGAACATGGCGAGGAAGATGAGGAGGTAGCTGGCCACCACGACCACGCTCGCCCCGAGCGACGCTTCCTCACCCTTGATGGCTTCGTCGATGCCGACATCGAGTGCCTCGAAGCCGGCCGCGAAGGTGATGATGCCGAGACCGGCGAGCACACCCAGCAAGCCAAGGATGATGCCGAAGGCCCGGCCCCAGTTGCGATGGCCGAAGATGCCGATGGCACCGATGACATGGACGAGGCCGAGGATGAGGGCGATGCCGCCGACAGCGACGATCTGCTCGTCCGCCTGCCGCGCCAGGTCCATCGCGTCAGCGCTGAGCGCGGCATCGCCGATCAGGCTGGTGACGCTCTTGACCCACAGCACGAGGGCGCCCAGGACGACCCAGACGATTCCCCAGGTGAGCATCACCCACGCTGCCAGCACCGCCATGAACGAGCGTCCATAGCCAGCGCCGCCCTGGCCCCACGCCAGCTCCTGGCCCGGCCATTGCTCCTGGCCTGGCTGTGCATAGGCGTATGGCTGGCCGGGCTGTGGCGGGTAGCCCTGCTGTGGGTACTGCTGGCCGTAGGCCGCGGGATCGTAGTAGCCCGGCTGCTGGCCGTAGGCGGCCGGGTCGTAGTACTGCGGCTGCTGGTACGGCTGCGCCTGCTGGTACGGCTGCTGCGGGTACTGCTGCTGGCCGTAGGCGGCCGGGTCGTAGTACTGCGGCTGCTGGTACGGCTGCTGGCCGTACGCCGACTGGTCGTAGTAGCCCGGCTGCTGCGGCTGCGGCTGCTGGTACTGCTGCTGCTGCGCGTACTGCTGCTGATACTGCTGCTGCGCATACTGCTGCTGCGCATACGCCTGCTGGGCGTCAGCGGCCGGCTGCTCGCTGTACGTGGCCGACTGCGGCTGGGGAGCCGTGTAGGCCTGCGTGTCCGACACCGCTGCTGATACCGGCTGCGGCGGCTGCTGCTGGTACGAGGTGTCTGCCGACCAGGCAGCGTACTCGCCCGCAGCGTCCGGGCTGCCAGCGGCAGCGCCCTGCGGTTGGTCCTGTCCCGGCGCCTGGTTCCAGGCTGCTGTCTCGCCACCACCGGAATCAGCCGGTGGTTGCGCGCCGGTCGCGTCCTCACGCGGATTGTACTGGTCCATGAGCTCCTCCCTGAGTAGGCACGCGCAAGTGTAACCGCCTCTTCACCATCGGCGAATAGTCACAACCTCACCCATCCGCAAAGATGTCGCGCAATTCGAACGCTGCCGTCACCTCCAGCTGGTCGTAGCGACAGTCGGCGGCGGACTTGTCTGGCCGCCAGCGCCGGAACGTGGTGGCGTGGCGAAAGCGATCGCCCTGCAGATGGTCGTAGGCGACCTCGACCACGCGTTCTACCCGCAGCGGCTGCCACGACAGGTCCTTGCCGCGGTTCCAGCGCGAGCTCGCGCCAGGCATGCGCTGGCCACTCGCTTCTGCCTCGGGCGAGGCCGACGCCCACTCGCCCCAGGGGTGGTCCTCGAGTGCGCCGTCGCGAAGATCCGCCAGCTCGCGAGCCAGCTCGGCGCGCTGCTCCCAACCGAACGATGAGGTGACCCCGACGTGGTGCAGCACGTCCTCGTCATCGTAGAGGCCGAGGATCAGCGAGCCGACGTGCGTGCCGGGGCCGTTCTTGTGCCAACGAAAGCCAGCCACCACGCAGTCGGCCGTGCGCGCGTGCTTGATCTTGAGCATGCGCCGCTTGCCGGGCTGGTAGACCGCCGCGGCATCCTTGGCGACCACGCCGTCGAGGCCGGCGCCCTCGAAGCGCGCGAACCAGTCGGCTGCTTGCGCTCGATCTCGCGTCAGAGGCGTCAGGTGGACCGGTGGTCGCGCTTCCGCCAGCGCCTGCTCCAGGCGCAGCCGGCGTTCGGCCTGGGGCACTCCAGCAGTGACTGCTCGCCGATGGCGAGCAGATCCCAGGCCACGTAGGACGCGGGAGTCGCAGCCGCCAGGGCGGCCACCCGCGAGGCGGCAGGATGGATGCGCAGCAGCAGCGCATCGAAGTCGAGTGCACCGTCGCGGGCGATCACGACCTCGCCATCCACCACGCAGCGCTGAGGCAGGTTGGCTCGCAGTGGCTCCGCCAGCTCGGGGAAGTAGCGATCGAGCGGCTTGCCATCGCGGCTCTGCACGAGCAGCTCGTCACCGTCACGGAAGACGAGCGCACGGAAGCCATCCCACTTGGGCTCGTAGAGCCAGCCGTCGCCGGCCGGCAGGTCGAGCGAGGCCTTGGCGAGCATGGGCTCGATGGGCGGCTCCAGGGGGAACGGCATGGAGGGCACGATACTCCCACGCGAAGGGACCCACAGCGCTGCGTGGTAGCCTCGATATCGTGTCTGCTCCGACCTTCAGAGGCGACCCCTACCGCGTGCTCGACGTGCGCCACGACGCCTCTGCTGCCGAACTCAAGCGTCGCTGGCGGGAGCTGGCGCGCGAGCATCATCCCGACCGCGCGGGAGCTGACAACGAGGAGCGCGAGCGCCTGACCACGCGGATGGCGCGCATCAACGCCGCCTACGACGTCCTGAGCGACCCCATCCGGCGGGCACGCTACGACTCCACCCCGCATGCGCGCCGCGAACGCTACGCGGAGGGCCGCAGCGGCGGGGCCGCGGACTTCGGCCCGCCTCCACCACCACCGTCAACGCCGGTGACGGCGCGTTTCGACACCTCGGCCTCGTTCAGGCCGCGCAACAGCGCCATCCGCTACCACGGCCTGGAGCGGCGGCGCACGACGCTCGCCGGCCAGCCGCCGATCGACTGGCGCGACTACCGACGGGGTCCTGACCTGCGGGCCAGCGCACCCAACGGCCCGGTGTACCGGCGCATCGATCCTGCCAGCATCCTCTTGCCCAGCCTTGACGAGGCGCGCGCGACCGTGCTCGGCTTCGGCCGCTTCCACGGTCAGACGCTGGGCGAGGTCGCCGAAAGGGAGCCGACCTACATCGATTGGATCGCCTCGACCATCACGCGCGATCGCGATCTCGTGGTGCGGGCGCGAGTCATCGCCAACGACCTCGACGCCAGGGGTATCGAGCGTCGACCGCGCATGGCCGAAGCCTGACGCCAGCCCGGAGACGCGGCCTCGACAGGCACGCCAGTCGACCGCTGTCGTGCCCGTGGCTCATCCGGCGAACGGGAATCGTTCGAGCCGCCGGACCTGTCCGCTGGTCTGGCGGCTCGAGCACGATCGGAGCGCGGGATGGATGACCTCGCCGTCGCACCCCACCACTGGCGAGGCCCGGAGCCAGCCGGTACGCCCGTTACTCGACTCGTGACCCGGAGACGGCGATCCATAGCCGTGTGGAGCAGACACGATGCACGGTGTCGATTGCGCCACCAAGTTGACCTTTTCGGATCGCGATTCGCCCCGGGCCCGGTGGTCGACGCCTACAGGGCCCGCGCCAACGTCAGGGACGACGGCGATGCCCACGGTACGGGTCCGTCGAGCCGAGAGCAATGGCGACTTCCTCCGATGCACCCCGGACCATCTGCGGGCTGTGGTGACCGGAGGCCTACAGCGCGCTCCGCAGGATGGCGCTGAGCTCGACGTCGGTGAGCTCCACGGGGTTGCTGGCCATCGAGCTGCCGGGCGAGTCGCCCACGATGAGCGGGACCTGTGCGGCGGTCATCTCGTAGGCCGACAGCGGCGGTATCTCCAGGGCCGTCACCCAGTCATGGAGCAGCTCCAGCAGGCTCAGGCGAGCCGCCTCGTCGCTGCTGTCCGCGCAGCCTCGGCCAGGATGCGGCCCGCCTCGGCGTACTTGGCGAGGGCAGGGGAGCCAGGGTCACGCTCGGCCAGGGCGGTGATGTTGGCGCGCATGACCGGCCACAGCACGGCACCGCAGGCCATCCCGTGCGGGATCGGCAGCTGCGCACCCAGCGGGCTAGCGAAGCCGTGGACCGCGCCCAGGCCGGCGTTGGCGAGACAGATGCCCGACAACAGGGCCGCGTAGGCCATGTGACTGCGAGCTGCCGCAGCGTCGGGTCCGTCAGGGTCGCGGTGCCACGTCAGCAGCCCTTCCCGCACGGAGGCGAGACCGTCCCGCGCGAGGGCATCGGTGAAGGGCGTGGCCTTCCGGGAGGTGAACGACTCCAACAGTTGTGTCAGCGCATCGAGCCCATTGGCGGCGATGAGCGAGCGGGGCGCCGTCGCCAGCAGGTCGGGGTCGACCACGGCGTCGGCCGGCACCATCGACTCGTCACGGAACGAGCGCTTGTAGCCGTCCGCTCCGCGTTGGCTGATGACCGCGTTGCGGGTGGCCTCGGAGCCCGTGCCGGCCGTTGTCGGGACGGCGACCACGGGCACGGCCGGTCCAGCGTAGGGCAGGCCACGGCCGACGCCCTCGAGGTGGTCCATGAGCTCGGTGCGACTGCGCAGCAAGCCCGCGATGGCCTTGGCGGTGTCCAGCACGGCGCCACCGCCGACACCCAGGACCACCTCCACGGCCTCGTCCCTGAAGCGCGCCACGGGACCCTCGACGTCCGCTGGGCTCGGTTCGCCGCTCACGCTGGTGGAACCGACGAGCGTGATGCCCGATCCCCTGAGGCCGGCCTCCAGCTGCGCTCGCCGCGGCGACTGGCTGTAGGAGCGCCCGCCGGTGACCAGCAGGACGCGCCGGCCATGCCGGGCCACGATCGCGGGCAGCTGCGCGGACGCACCCGCGCCGAAGGTGATGCGCGGCAACCGTCCGATGCCGAATGCCGGGACTGGTCCGTCCATCAAGCCTTGTCCGAGGCCACGTAGATGCCGTCGAAGAGATCGCTGTGGCGTTCCTTCGCCATCAGCTCCGGCATCTGCTCCTTGAAGGCGAGGTAGTGCGGCGTGGTCTTGTGGAAGGCGGCCGCCTCCTCGTCCACGTAGCACTCCCACAGCAGGAACTCGCCGGGGTCCTCCCTCGACTGCGCCACGTCGAAGCGCAGGCAGCCGGGCTCCTCGATCGAAGCCTCGTGGTTGGCCCGGATCCGCTGCTTGAACTCGTCCACCTTGTCGGGCTTGACGTAGACGTGGACTGCCGCGATGAACATGGCTCGACCTCCTCTGGCGCCGACGGGGACGAAACGACGCTAGTGCTCGTCCCCTGGCTGACCATAGTAGGCACCCGGGCCGTGCTTGCGGTCGAAGTGGCGCCGCAGCAGCGCCTCCTGGATGTCAGGCGCATGCGGGTCGATGGAGAGGGTGCGCACGGCCATGGCCGCCACGGCCTCGAGCGCGATGGCGTTGACCACGGCGGCAGCAGGGTCCCTGCCCCAGGTGAATGGCCCATGTGAGCGCACCAGCACCGCGGGCATGCGCAGCGCGTCGTCGGTGCGGGCATCGATGGTCTCGATGATGACGTTGCCCGTCTCCAGCTCGTACTCACCCGCGATCTCCGACTCGCTCATCAAGCGGGACGTGGGCACCGCGCCGCGGAAGTGGTCAGCATGCGTGGTGCCCAGCGCCGGGATGTCACGACCGGCCTGTGCGAAGGCCGCCGCGAACGACGAGTGGGTGTGAACCACCCCACCCAGCTGCGGGTAGGCCTGGTACAGGCGCAGGTGCGTGGGCGTGTCGCTGGATGGGCGCATGTGTCCTTCCAGCACCCGGCCATCCTCGAGCGAGACCACCACCAGGTCCTCTGGCTGGACCTTGTCACAGGCGACGCCGCTGGGCTTGATGACGAGGGCGTTGGCCTCACGGTCCACGCCACTGACGTTGCCGAAGGAGAGGGTCACCAGGCCGGCCGCCGTGAGGTCCGCGTTGGCCCGCGCCACCTGCTCCCGAAGTGCGCTGTCGATCATGCGCGCAGGATACCAGTTTGACCGCAAGCATACGTTTGCATACAATCGGTTGCGTCCACGACGACCGCTCGCTCGGGACGCGCTGGGAGGGATGGCACGATGGCATTCGACGGGCTGAGGATCTGGTTCCTGACGGGTAGCCAGGAGCTCTATGGCGAGGCCATCCTGGCCAAGGTCGCCGAGCAGTCGGCGCGCATCGTGGCCGGCCTGGGGGCCGCGGCGGACATCCCCGTCGAGCTCGTCCAGCGGCCCACGCTGCTCGACCCCGAGGGCATCCGCCGGGCCTGCCTGGAAGCCTCCGCCGACGACGGCTGCATCGGCGTCATCGGCTGGATGCACACCTTCAGCCCGGCCAAGATGTGGATCGCCGGGCTGCAGGCGCTGCAGAAGCCCTTCCTGCACCTGCACACGCAGTACGGCGCCAGCCTGCCCTACGGCAGCATCGACATGGACTTCATGAACCTCAACCAGTCGGCCCACGGGGACCGCGAGTTCGCCTACCTCATGTCGCGGCTGCGGCTGCCGCGCACGATCGTCGCGGGCCACTGGCAGGACCCCGCCGTGCAGGCCCGCATCGGGGCCTGGATGCGCGCCGCCGCGGGCGCCCACGAGGCCCGCGGGCTGCGGGTCATCCGCTTCGGCGACAACATGCGCGAGGTGGCCGACACCGACGGCGACAAGGTCGAGGTGCAGGCGCGCCTGGGCACGGCCTGCAACACCTACCCGGTCAACGAGCTGGTGGCGGTCGTGGACGAGGTCGCCGACGCCGAGGTGGAGCGCCTCTGCGCCGAGTACGACGAGGCCTACGCGGTGGTGCCGGCGCTGCGTCCCGGCGGCGAGCGGCGTGCCTCGCTGCGCGACGCGGCCCGCATCGAGCTGGGCCTGCGCGCCTTCCTCGCCGCGCACGGCGCGATGGCCTTCGTGGACACCTTCGAGGACCTCGGTGGTCTGAGGCAGCTGCCCGGCATCGGCGCCCAGCGGCTCATGGCCGACGGCTACGGCTTCGGCGCCGAGGGCGACTGGAAGTCGTCGCTGCTGGTGCGCCTGGTGAAGGTCATGAGCGAGGGCCTGCCCGGTGGCGTCTCCTTCATGGAGGACTACACCTACGACTTCGGCAGCGCCAGCCCCGCCATCCTGGGCGCGCACATGCTGGAGGTCTGTCCCAGCATCGCCGCCGCCACCCCCAGCTGCGAGATCCACCCCCTCTTCGTGGGTGGTCGCGAGGACCCGGTGCGCCTCGTCTTCTCCGGTGCCGCCGGCCCCGGGGTCGTGGTGGGCCTCGTCGACATGGGCACGCACCTGCGCCTGGTGGCCAACGAGATCGATGCCATCGACCCGCCCGGCGAGCTGCCGCGGCTGCCGGTGGCGCGGGCGCTGTGGCGGCCGCGGCCCGACTTCACCACCTCGGCCGAGGCGTGGCTGCTCGCGGGTGGCCCGCACCACACCGCCTACAGCCAGGCCGTCGGTCTGCAGGTCATCGAGGACTTCGCCGCCATGGTGGGCGTCGAGCTGGTGGCCATCGACGCCGACACCAGCGCGCGGCAGTTCCGCCGCGAGATGCGCTGGAACGACGCCTACTGGCATCTCGCCGGCGGGATCTAGGGACGCGCACCAGCCGTCGCTCGCAACCTTTGACCGAAGGTTGCGAGGGCCGCAGGCCCTGCCTCCAGCGACGTCTCAGCGCGGGCTGAACCCCGGCGTTCCAAGCGCCTCCAGCTCGTCGAGGAGTGCATCGACGGCGCTGGCTTCGTGCTCGTCGAGCGCGCGTGCCGGTGCCCGCAGCACCTCTGACGAGAAGATGCCGCGTCGCCGCAGGTGTCGTTTGGCCGTGAGCAGCAGCAGCTCCAGCGAGCTGCTCGCCAGCGACAGCAAGGGCAGGATGCGTCGATACAGCTGCTCTGCCGCAGCGTCGTCCCCGGCGCGGGCGCGACGATGGATGGCGCCCATGACCGGCCCAAGGTCGCAGCCCGGGAAGCAGCCCACGGCGCCTCGCTGGAGCTGCTCGAGGTAACCCAGGCCGCCCCACCCGGCGACCAGCTCGAGACCGCTGGCATGGATGGCCGAGGCCTTGCTGCCGGCGCCGGGGATCTCCGACTTCACCGCCACGACCAGCGGCTCTGCCTCGGCGATCGCGACCAGGGTGGCCACCTCCAGGGTCACGCCCGTGACCTGTGGCGAGTCCTGGATGAGCAGCGGTACGCCCGCGGCAGCAGCGATGGCGCTGAAGTGCCGCAGCAGCGCCTCGGGACCATGCGCCTGTCGCGGTGGCAGCACCATCAAGCCGGCCGCTCCGGCAGAGACCGCCTGGCGCGCTCGATCGACGGCCACAGCCGTGGTGCCATCAAGCCCCACCACCAGCGGGGCCCGCCCTCGACATGCCTCGGCGGCGATGGCGACCACGCGTTCGCGCTCCACCTCTGTCAGGGCCCACGACTCGGAGGCCAGGCCCAGCACCACCAGGCCGTCGGCACCCTCGTCGAGCATCACGCCTGCCAGCATCGCCAGCTCGGCTTCGACGATGGGCTGCTCGGCCGTATCGGCGAAGGGTACGTGCAGGACCGGTCGGACGCCCTCGAACACCATCGCCGTCGTTCCTCCTCCCGGGCTCGTCACCAACGCCTGTCGTGCGCGCTCGAACTGTAGGACGATTCAGCCTCACAGCGGGCAAGGAGGTAGACATGGGCGGTCGCATCGAGGGCAAGGTCGCCATCGTCACCGGCGGCGGGCAGGGCATCGGTGCCGCCATCAGCGAGCGCTTCGCCGCGGAAGGCGCCAGCGTCGTCATCGCCCAGCGCAGCAGCTCGGTGGGGCAGGCGCAGGCCGATCGCATCGCGGCCGCTCGGCGGCCGCGCCATCGCCATCACCACCGACGTGGCCGAACGCGAGCAGCTGCGTGCCCTCGTCGCCGACACGGTCGCGCACTTCGGCCCGCCCGATATCCTCGTCAACAACGCCGGCATCTTCGTCGCCGACGATCCGCTCGAGCTGACCCCGGAGCAGTGGCAGCGCTGCATGAGCGTCGACCTGGAAGCCGTCTGGTGGCTCAGTCGGGAGGTGCTTCCCTACATGATCGACCGTGGCGGGGCCATCATCAACATCGCCTCCACGCACGCGTTCCTCATCGTGCCCGGTTGCTTCCCCTATCCGGTGGCCAAGCACGCGCTCATCGGCCTGACCCGCTCGCTGGCCGCCGAGTACGCCTCGCGTGGTGTGCGCATCAACGCCATCGCCCCGGCCTACATCGACACCGACATGGTCAGCGGCTATCTCGGGGCCAGGGATGACCCGGCGGCCGAGCGGCGTCGAGTGGACGGTCTGCACCCCATCGGGCGCATGGGGCAGCCCCGGGAGGTGGCCGGTCCGGCGCTGTTCCTCGCCAGCGACGACGCCAGCTTCATCTCGGGCGAGGTGCTGATGGTCGATGGCGGCATCACCACCATCTACAACGGCCACGGCAACCCCTTCGTGCCCGGGGTGGGGCCCACGCTCTAGCTGCTGGCGGCTACCTCGAGGGCGCGGTCGCGGATGGCGCGCAGGCGCTTCATGGCGTCGTTGGCACCACGCCCGAAGTAGTCGTGCAAGGTCTTGTACTCGGCATAGAGTCGTCATACACCGCGGCCGCTGCCGCGTCCGGCAGGTAGTGCTCGTCGCGCAGCCTGGCCATGGCGACACTGGCCTGCTTGATATCGTCGTAGCCGCCGGCTGCCGCACCGGCCGCGACCGCAGCCCACATGGCCGAGCCCAGCGCCGGTGTCTGGGTGGAGGCGGCGACGGAGATCTCGCGGCCAGTGACGTCCGCGTAGATCTGCATCAGCAGCCTGTTCTTGTGGGGCAGGCCGCCGCAGGCAACGATGTCGTTGACGGGCACTCCCGCCCCCTCCAGCGACTCCACGATCATGCGCGTGCCGAAGGCGGTGGCCTCGATGAGCGCGCGATAGACCTCCGGAGCCCTCGTGGCCAGGGTGGCGCCCAGGATCAGGCCGGACAGATCGACATCGACGAGCACCGAGCGATTGCCGTTCATCCAGTCCAGCGCCAGCAGGCCCGACTGGCCCACGGTCAGCCTGGCGGCCTCGCGCTCGAGCACCTCGTGGACGTCGATGCCCTCGCGCGCGGCCTGCTCGAAGTACTCCGCCGGCACCAGGTTGTCGACGAACCAGGCGAAGATGTCACCCACCCCCGACTGGCCCGCCTCGTAGCCGAACAGGCCGGGCAGGATGCCGTCCTCCACGACACCGCACATGCCCTGGACCGGCGCGATCCTCTCGCCCAGCACCATGTGACAGTTGCTGGTGCCCATGACGATGACCATGCGGCCCGGCTCGGTGACGGTGGCGGCCGGCACCGAGACGTGGGCGTCGACGTTGGCCACGGCCACGGCCGTGCCTGGCCGCAGACCCGTCCAGGCGGCGGCTTCCTCGCTCAGCTCACCGGCCTTGTCGCCGATGGACACCACGTCACGTGACATCTTCTCGTCCACGACGTTGGCGAAGCGAGGATCCAGCGCAGCGAAGTACCCGGAGCTGGGGAAGCCGTCCTGCTTGGACCAGATGGCCTTGTAGCCGGCCGTGCAGCTGTTGCGGGTCTCCACCCCGGTGAGCCGCCAGACCACCCAGTCGGCCGCCTCGATGAAGCGGTCGGCGGCGTCGTAGACCTCGGGGGCCTCGTCGAGGATCTGCAGTGCCTTGGAGTAGAACCACTCCGAGCTGATCTTGCCGCCGTACATGGGCAACCAGGCCTCGCCGCGTTCGCGCGCGACCTGGTTGATGCGGTCCGCCTCCGGCTGGGCGGCGTGGTGCTTCCACAGCTTCACCCAGGCGTGGGGGTTGCGGCGGAACTGCGGCAGCGCCGCCAGCGGCGTGCCGTCGGCCCTGGCCGGCAGCATGGTGCAAGCGGTGAAGTCCACGCCCACGCCGATGATGCTGGCGGCGTCCACTCCGGCGGCGGCGATGGCCGCCGGGATGGCCTGCTGGAAGGTGCGCAGGTAGTCGTCCGGATCCTGCAAGGCCCACTCGGGCGCCAGGCGCACGTCGTCGTCGGGCGCCGGCAGGGTCTTGTCGATGACCCCGTTGGCGTAGGGATAGACACTGCTGCCGAGCTCCCGCCCGTCGGCGACGTCGATGACGACAGCGCGGCCGGACTCGGTGCCGAAGTCGACACCGATGACATAGCTGGGCACGATCACGCTCCTTCTGGCTGCTGACCCGGGACAGGCCCGCTGGAGGCTCGGATGACGAGCTCCGGTTCAAGGATGGGGTGGAAGTCGCTGATCTCCTCGGGTGGACCGATGGCGAGATCGAGCGCGGCCAGGATCATGGCCTCGGTGGGCATGCAGACGGTGGTCAGGGCCGGCACGCTGACGGCCGCGACGGGGATGTCGTCGAAACCCGTGATCGACACGTCCTGCGGCACCCGCAGGCCACGACGGTGGGCGGCATGGAGCATGCCCATGGCGATCACGTCGGTAGGCGCCACGATCGCCGTCGGCGGCGTGTCCAGGTCCATCAGCCGATCGAAGGCCGCTGCGCCGCCGTCGTAGTCATTGCCGGTGTCCTGGCGGTACTCGTCGGGGATCACCAGGCCGTGTCCGTGGGCGGAGGCGAGGTAGGCATCCTCGCGCTCGGCGATGTCCCCGAGGCGCTGCGGGCCGGCGAAGGCGATACGTTCATGGCCCAGCCCGACGAGGTGATCGACCACGGCGGCGATGCCGCTGCGGTTGTCGACGCTGACGGTCGGGATGCCGCTCTCGCGCGAGCCGTGCCACAGCGCCACCACGGGGATGCTGGTCTGCTGCAGGTCCTCGATGAGGTCGGGACGGTCGCGCAGGTCGCCGAGGAAGAGGAGGGCATCGCAGTGGCGCGCCTCCAGGATGGCCCAGAGCGCCTCCGCCTCGTCGGCGCTGCGATGGGCGTGGCCGAGGACCACGTTGTAGCCGCGTCGATTCGCCTCCAGTGAGGTGGCCTCGATGGCGCCGGCGAAGAAGGGGTCGGTGATGTCGCGGACGATGACGCCCAGCAGCATGGTGGCGGCGCCGCGCAGGCCGCGCGCGAGCGGGTTGGGCCGGTAGCCCAGCTTGTGTGCGGCCTCCATCACGCGTGTGCGCGTGGCCGCTGCGATGGGCACGGCCGTGGGGGTGCCGCTGAGCACGCGCGAGACGGTGGACTGCGAGACTCCCGTGGCATCGGCGATGTCGCGCATGGTCGGTGCGCTCACCGGTCGGCGGATACGGATGCCGGCACTGGTCGGTGCCAGCCCGGGCTTGTTCGCTGCCTGCGACACGATGCTCTGACCTCCCAGCCTGCGATGACCACGGCCAGCCTGCGATGACCGCGGTTTGACGTACAGCATACGTGTGCATACACTCGTTTGCACTGGCGTGAAGCGGGGAGCACACACCCCGCGGACGTCGGGGGATGAGGACAGGGATGCTGGCCACCTCGCCACCAGAGGTAGGGGCGGTGCCGCCGACGTCGGTGCCGATCCTGGTGATGAGCTCCGTCAACGATCGCGATCCGCTTGGGCATGCCCTGATCGGCAAGCTCACGGGCGCGCGGTGCGGCGGAGCGCACACCGCGGACAGAGGGGGCGGCGTGGGCGGATCGACCCTGCACGAGATCCCTCCGAGGGCGCCCCCGCCTCGCCCAGGGCGAGCCCACGGTCCCGGAGGAGTAGTCCGAACAGCACCTGCAAGGGGTCCGCGAAGGGCGCATCGTCGACCCGGAGGTCGTGCCAACTCGCGGACCCCGCGAAGCACGAATGGGCGGGCAGATGCCCGTCCGAAAGGAGGCGTATCCAGGATGGAACAGACTCGAGCACGTCGTTCGCTGGCGCTGCTGACGGCACTGGCTCTCGCGGTACCCGCGGTGATGGTCAGCGCCGGGGCCGTGGCGGCGCAGGATGAGGGCAAGTTCTGCGCGGGCACCGACATCGTCTTCTTCCCGGGCGGCACCGAGGGCGGCGGTTTCGAGACCGTCGTCTACAACGGCGCCAAGGCCGCGGAGGCAGCCTTCGGACCCAGCGTCGCCTACCAGTGGTCCGACTGGAACCCCGAGACGATGATCCAGCAGTTCAGCGAGGCCGTGGCGACCCAGCCTGACGGCATCGCTGTCATGGGGCACCCGGGTGATGACGCCTTCAAGCCCCTCATCGATGACGCCGTCGCACAGGGCATCATCGTCACGGTCATGAACACGGAGCTGGCTGCGTCACAGGCCGCCTACGCTCCCGTGGGTACCGGCTACGTCGGTGCGACGCTCCACAAGGCCGGCTTCGACCTGGCCAAGGAGGCCATCGCTCGCGGCGGCCTGCAGCCCGGTGACAAGGTCTTCGTGTGGGGCCTGCTGAGCCAGCCCGGACGCGGCGAGCGCACCCAGGGCATCCTCGATGGCCTGGTCGACGCTGGCTGGGCCGGTGTCGGCGAGGACATCATCTACCTCGAGATCGACGACGCCACCAACGCCGACCCGTCGGCGGGCGTGCCGATCTTCACCGGCATGGCCACCTCGGAACCGGAGCTCAAGGCCGTGTTCCTGGACCATGGCAATGTCACCTCCACGTCCCGCTCGTACCTGGAGTCGGCTGGCCTGGGTGCCGATGACGTCTACGTCGCCGGCTTCGACCTCTCGCCCGCCACGGTCCAGAACGTCAAGGATGGCTGGACCGACCTGGTCATCGATCAGCAGCAGTGGCTGCAGGGATTCGAGGCCGTGGCCCAGATCTGCCTGTCGCACAACTATGGCTTCAGTGGCCTGTTCATCGACACCGGTGGCGGCTTCGCCGATGCCGGCAACATCGATGCCATCGCTGAGCTGGTCGCGCAGCAGATCCGCTAGATGACCACTGTACGCGCCGCCTCCGGCGACGCGGCCGCTGGCGAGGGCTCCGGCCCTCGCCAGCCAGTGACCCGCTGCCTCGAGCTGAAGGGCGTCTACAAGTCCTTCGGTGGCGTTCGGGTGCTGCAGGAGGTCGACTTCCACCTTGACCGCGGCGAGGTCGTGGGGCTGCTCGGGGACAATGGCGCCGGCAAGTCGACGCTCATCAAGATCATCACCGGCTACCACCAGCCGGACCGCGGAGAGCTTCTCTTCGACGGTCAGCCGGTGCATGGCCTGACCGTGCAGAAGGCGCGCGAGCTGGGCGTCGAGACCGTCTACCAGGAGCGCGCTCTGGCCGACCAGCAGCCACTCTGGCGCAACATCTTCATCGGCCGCGACATCAGCAACCGGCTGGGCCTGCTGGATGTCGGCCAGATGCGCCGCATCACCGAGCGGTTGATGACCGAGGAGATGGGCTTCACCTCCGCGGTGCTGACGCCGGACACGACGGTCACCGGGCTCTCCGGCGGGGAGCGCCAAGGCCTGGCCATCGTGCGCGCGCTGCACTTCGAGGCCGAGATCATCATCCTCGACGAGCCCACCATGGGCCTCTCGCTCAAGGAGACGGAGAAGCTGTTGCGCTTCGTGGAAGGCATCCGACGCAAGGGCAAGTCAGCCATCTTCATCGACCACAACATCTTCCACGTGTACTCGGTGGCCGACCGCATCGTCGTGCTCGATCGAGGCCGCATCGCCGGTGACTTCCCGACCACGCGCTACTCGCTTGACCAGCTCATGGACATCATGCGGGAAGTCGCCACCTCGGGCAGCTTCGAGGCAGACCGGGCCCACGTTTCCGATGCCGCCGAGATCGCCCTCGACGACGCGGGCCGCCCGGGACTGCCGGCGTGAGCGCGGCCAGCATGGGCAGTCCGGCCGAGCGAGCCGGTCGCTCGGCCCTCACCGAGTTCACCACCCGCTACGCCTCCCAGATCGGCATCACCGTCGCCTTCCTGCTGCTGTGGGCCACCTTCGTCATCCTGGCCCCGGAGACGTTCACCTCGGACCTCATCTACAAGTCCTTCGCCCAGACCACGCCCTACTTCGCCATCACGGCGATGTTCCTCACCATGGTCATCGTGGCCGGTGACATCGACCTTTCCTTCCCATCGATCATGGCCCTGGGCATGGTGGGCTTCGTGTGGGCCTGGGACGCCACCGGCTCGGTGGCGCTGGGCGTGGTCTCGGCGCTCCTTGGTCGGCGGCTGCGCGGGCCTGTTCAACGGTCTGGTCGTGACCATCGTGGGCCTGCCGTCGCTGGTCGTGACCATCGGGACGCAGTTCCTCTTCCGGGGCCTGACGCTGGTGCTGGTGGCGGGCAAGTCGTTCGCGCTGGTGGAGACCCGCGGCGACCCGGCCCGAGAGCTCCTCAATGCCAAGCCCTTCGGCATCCCCATGGAGTTCTGGTGGCTGCTCATCCTCTCGATCCTGGCCTGGGTGTTGCTCAACCGGCATCGACTGGGGGCGAACACCTACATCATCGGGGACAACACCCAGACGGCCCGCCTGATGGGCATCCCCATCCGGCGCACGCGCATCATGCTGTTCGTGCTCGTCGGGGTCGCGGCCGCGTTGGCGGGCATGATGAACAGCCTCCAGATCGTCAACTTCTACCCGAACATGGGGTCGGGCTACCTGTTGCCCACGCTGGCGGCGGTGTTCGTCGGCGGCACGTCCGTCTTCGGCGGTCGCGGCAGTGTCTACGGCACGTTCATCGGTGCCTTCATGATCGGCGGCATCGCTGCCGGCATCACCGCCGTCGGCCTGACGGACTTCTGGACCAACCTCATCTACGGCGCCATCATCCTCATCTCCATCTCCATCCACGCCATCCTGCAGCGGCGCTTCCAGCGCTGAGCCGGCCGAGCCTCAAGTGGGTCTGGCGACAGGGTCTGCAGGCCGCTAGTCTCTGGGGGACATGACGAACGATGCTGCGCCCGACCTCGCGGGCTTGTGCGCCGACGTAGCCGAGGAGCTGGACGAGGTCTCGGCCTCCGAGGACCACGAAAGCGTGGCGTACTCGCGGCACGGAACCGTGTTCGCACGCGTCCGCGGGTCGACGCTGGACGTGCGGCTGCCGGCTGATATCGCCGAGGCCGCGCTGCGAACGACCGACACCCTCGCCGGTCCAGGGGCTGGCTGGGTCCGTTTCGCGCCGACGAGCGCTGAGCGACACGTCGTCGACCGTGCCACGGCCTGGTTCCAGACGGCCTGGCGGTACGCCGGCAAGTAACGACCTCGAAAGACAGCAAGTCGCCCCGGGCGTTGGCCCGGGGCGTCGCTGCGATCGGAGGGACGCGGCTTAGGCGGTGGCAGCCTCGGCACCGGCGGCCGGAAGCTCGTCAAGTCCGAACTTCTTCTCCAGCTGCTCCATGGGCTGGAACCCGACGACGCCCTTGGGCTGGTCGCCTGGCTTGAAGTAGGCGATGGTCGGGATGCTCATGATCTGGTAGGCCTGGCTGAGACCGGGGTTGGCGTCGACGTCGACCTTGGCCACGTCCACGATGCCGTCGTACTTGGCGGCGAGCTTCTCCATCTCTGGCGCCACCATCTTGCACGGGCCGCACCACTCGGCCCAGAAGTCGACGACCACGGGCTTGTCGCTCTTCAGGACCTTCTCCTCGAAGGTGGCGTCGGTGACCTCGATGATTGCCATGTGACTCTGCTTCCTTTCTCCGCTCGTCGGCGGCACCCGTCCGCCTGAAGCGGAAACGCTGACGCTAGTCAGCTACGGACTTGATCAGTTGATATGCCTCGAGGATCCGGGGATCGCTGAGGCGGTAGAGGACGGTGTTGCCTTCCCGCCGTGATGTCACCAGCCCCGCCGCTCGCAACACCGCGAGGTGCTGGCTCATGTTGGGGACGTGGCAGCTGGCCTCCCGCGAGAGTTCGCTCACTGAACGCTCTCCGCGCGACAGGCACTCCAGGACGCACAGCCGCTTGGCGTCGGCCAGCGCGCGGCTGATGGCCGCGTACCGCTGACGTTCAACCTCGGTCGTGAACTCCGCGCCGTCTGGCTGGGCGGCACTTGGCTCGGTCGCTGTGGTCATGCGCGCATACTCTCATCATTTGCGCAAGTACGCAAATAGGTGTGTGACGATCATATGACGGCGGCAGCACGTGGGGCCGCACGCGGGTCGTTGCCTGGGATCGCTGTCGACTATCTCCTGGTCAGAAGTCCGCCCAGGGTCCGTTAGGCGGCTGTCGTCGCATGTGACGCTCGCGAAGCACTTGGATCTGGGCACCCGCCAGCGTGCCATCGCCTCACCGGGCGTTCGTGGGCTCGTGGGAGCCGCCTCCCCGGGCCGCACTTCCCACCTAGGGCCCCCAGGCGGACATTTGAACAAGAGACCTGACCGCGGGAGGGCGGTCGCAGGTCTTCCAGGTTGAGCGCCGCGAGGTCCTTGTACGGTCGCGAGGCTCACGAGTGCGCGCCGCGGCGACCAGTCCGACTACTCAGGCCAGTCGGGACCCACTGGCTACGCGCCCAGCGCAAGGCCGATGGCCCTCGTGTCAAGGAGGGCCACGTAGGCGCACTCGGAGCAGGTCAGGACGACGAAGGTGAAGCCGCGCTCGTGCGCGATCTTGGGGCCGGCCTCGCTGGTCACGTAGCCAGGCATGAAGGACATCGTCGGCGAAACGCTCCAGGCGTCGTGGCCAGCCGGACACTTCGCTTGGCCGGTCCAATGCTCGCTCAGCCAGGCGTCGATCGCGTTCCGCTGGGCATCGGTCAAGGTCATCACGGTCTCCGGTCGGGCAAAGGGTGGCGAACTGGATTGTAGGGGCGGCCGTCGGCAGGGTGCTACCATCGCTCGAGGTACGGACGTCCGTACGTCGATACCAGTGATGCGCGCCTGCGGACTGCTGATGGGCGCGGGGAGGAGACGATCGATGACCCGGATCGTGCTGGTCGGAGCCGGCAGCGTGGAGTTCACGCGCAACCTCCTGGGTGACATGCTGGTCTACCCGGAGCTCAAGGACGCCACCATCGTCCTGCACGACATCGATGCCGACCGCCTGCGCACGGCAGAGCGGATGGCCCATTGGACGGCCAGCGCCCTGGGCGCGACCCCTCGCATCGAGGCACATCTCGACCGGCGGGATGCCCTGCGGGGCGCCGACTTCGTCATCGACACCATCCAGGTCGGTGGAGCGCGAGCGACTCAGGTCGACTTCGATATCCCCGGCAGGCGAGGCCTGCGCTACACCATCAACGACACCATCAACGTTGGCGGCGTGATGCGCGGGCTGCGCTCGATCCCGGTGGTGCTCGACATCGTCCGTGACATGGAGGAGCTGTGCCCGGACGCGTGGTTCCTGAACTACACCAACCCCATGGCCATGCTGGTGCGCGCGGTCGCCGAGCGTAGCGAAGTCAAGGCGGTGGGCCTCTGCCACTCGGTGTTCTGGACCATCGACTCGCTGGCTGGCTACCTGGGTCTGCCACGGGATGAGATCGACCATGTCTCGGCCGGCGTCAACCACCTGGCCTTCCTGCTCCGACTCGAGCACCGCGGCCGCGACCTCTATCCGGACCTGCGCGCCTTCGTGGAGCAGGGGCGTGCGCCCGATGACGACCTGGTCCGCGCCGAGCTGTTCCGGCGCCTTGGCTACTACCCCACCGAATCATCCGAGCACCACGCCGAGTACAACCCCTGGTTCATCCCCAAGGGAGATGCCGTCGAGCGCTTCCATATCCCCATCGGTGAATACCTCGATCGAGTCGCTCACAACCTCGAGGAGTACGAGGCAGCCAAGCGTCAGCTGGACGCGGGCGAGGACTTCGAGATCGAGCAGAGTGGTGAGTACGCCGCGGTCATCATCCACTCGATGCTCACGGGTGAGCCGGCGCGCATCGTGGGCAACGTCATGAACCACGGTGCGCTCATCGACAACCTCGACGGGGACGCCTGCGTGGAGGTGCCATGCCTGGTCGAGGGCAGTGGCGTATGGCCGGTCCGCGTGGGCCCGCTGCCCATCGGGTGCCGCGCATACATCGGTCCGGCGGTCGACACCCAGGCGCTCACGGTGCGCGCGGCGCTCGACGAGGACCGTGAGGCCATCTATCAGGCGGTCATGCAGGACCCACAGATCCAGACGCAGCTCACGCTCGATGAGACGTGGCGACTGACCGATGAATTGATCGAGGCCGAGGCCGAATGGCTGCCGGCCTGGCTACGCGACTGACGCCCAGCGCGACGACCTGGCTGACGCCCCGCGCTTGACAGGGGTGGCACCATCAGGACCGGGACGTCCGGACGTCCGGATGTCCAATGGGTGCACCCGCAGCGCACATGGAGGAGGCTCACTCGATGAACGGACGCACGAGGTCCAGGCACGCACAAGCCGCCCTGGTCGGCAGCTCACTGCTCATCGGCTCCCTGGTCGTGGCCGGAGTGACGCCGGCGGCAGCGCAGGAGCCCAGTGGCGACATCACCTACGCCATCTGGGGAGATCCGGCCGAGCTCAGCAACCAGATCGCACTGGTCGAGACCTTCGAAGCCCAGCACCCTGACATCAACGTCGACGTCACGGTCTCGGACTGGGATCAGTACTGGACCAGTCTCCAGACGAGCATCGCCGGTGGTGACGCGCCAGACGTCTTCGCGATGGATGGTCCGATCTTCCCGGACTATCAGTCACGGGGCGTGTTGCTGGACCTCAAGCCCTATATCGACGCCGATGGTTTCGACGTCACGGCCCTGGCCGATGCCGGCGTGGCTCATTTCACCACTGACGACGGCGGCCAGTACGGCCTGCCACGCGACCTCAACGTGGTGCCGCTCTTCTACAACAAGGCCATGTTCGATGCCGCGGGCATCGCCTATCCCGACGAGACCTGGACCTGGGATACGTTCGTCGACGCCGCCAAGCAGCTGACCATCGATGAGAACGGTGACGGCCTCGCCGAGCAGTGGGGCTTCTACACCGAGACCACGGACATGGAGAACTACTGGAGCGAGCTCGTCTGGCAGAACGGCGGCCAGATCATCAACGAGGACGCCACCAAGACGCTGCTGGGCTCCGATGAAGCGGTGGCTGCCCTGCAGTTCTTCCAGGACCTGATCTACAAGCACAAGGTCCTGGCCACACCCGACCTCTTCGCCGAGACCGGCGATGCCTTCGAGCAGGGCCTCGCGGCCATGGAGTCCAACGGCTCGTGGCTGGTCCCGACCCATCAGGCGGCAGGCATCGATTTCGGCATCGCGCCGCTGCCGGCCGGGCCGGCCGGTCAGGCCACCAGCATCAACCCAACCGGCGCGGTCGTGTCGGCCAGCAGCAAGAATCCTGATGCCGCCTGGGAGTTCGTGAAGTGGCTGGTGGGACCCGAGGCGCAGGAGCTGCTGATGCAGTCGAAGGCCGCGCTGCCGGTTGACAAGTCCGTGCTCGAAGGTGCCTACTCCACGGCCTTCGAAGGCTCTGACGTGATGGCCGCGATGCTCGACCACGCGGTCCTCAAGCCGTCCTTCGTGGGCTACTCCGAGTGGTCCACCGTCCTCCAGAATGAGCTGGACACGAACCTCTTCAACGCTCCCAACAAGACCGCTCGCGAAGCCATCGACTCCGTGATCGAAGAGTTGGACGCCGTCCTGGCGGCCGCGCAGGGATAGTCGAGAACCGATGAGGCAGGCCGTGGCGCGAGACCCGTCGAGCGCCACGGCCATTGACATGTTCCGAAGGTGAGGATCAGCGGCACGCCCGCGGTGGAGGGCGTCTCAGGCAGCGCAGATCGCGGCGGTCGAGGCGGCACAGCGGATCGTGCGAGCGGCTCCGGGCGCGGCGCCCTGTCCCGGGAGAACCGCTGGGCCTGGCTCTTCCTGGCCCCGACCATCCTGGGGCTGACCATCCTCTCGGCGGGGCCTATCCTGGCCACGCTGGGTATCAGCCTGACCGACTGGGACCTGCTGACCCCGCCCGAGTGGGTGGGCTTCGACAACTTCGCAGCACTCGCGGAGAGCCCGCGCTTCTGGAAGGCGATGCAGAACACCGCCTTCTACACGCTGCTGTCCGTGCCCCTGGGCATGGTCATCGCGCTGGCCTTCGCGCTGGGGCTTGACCAGGCCATCCGGGGCATCGCCTGGATCAGGACCATGTACTTCCTGCCCCTGGTCACCTCGGCCGTGGCCGTGGGACTCGTCTGGCTCTGGATCTACTCGCCGCAGGGTGGCCTGCTCAACGCGCTCACCGGCGTCTTCGGCATCCCGCCGCAACGCTGGGTGAGCGATCCCTTCTGGGCCATGCCGGCCGTCATCGTGATGAGCGTGTGGCAGGGCCTGGGCATCAACATCATCATCTTCCTGGCCGGCCTGCAGGCGATCCCCAAGGAGTATTACGACGCCGCCGACGTGGATGGCGCAGGCCACTGGGGACGCTTCCGCGACGTGACCCTGCCGCTGCTGACGCCGAGTCTCTTCTTCACAGGCATCCTGAGCTTCATCGGGGCCATGCAGGTCTTCGACCAGGTCTACATCCTGGCCCGGCCCGGTCCTCCCACCGAGGCCACCATCACGCTGGTCTACTACATCTACGAAGAAGGCTTCCGCTTCTTCCGCATGGGCCAGGCCAGCGCGGCTGCCTGGGTCCTGTTCGTCATCGCAGCCGTGCTGACTTATGTCTACTTCCGTCTCCAGCAGCGCTGGGTGCACTACCAGTGAGCACGGTCGGAGGGCCCGGACGGCGGCCTGTCCGGAAACGCCTGCGCCTGGTCTGGCTGTACATCATCCTCATCGCCGGTGGCGCGGTGATGCTCGTCCCCTTCGCGTGGATGGTCACGACGTCGCTCAAGACCCGGGCCGAGGTCTTCAACTCCCCCATGCTCTCGTTCCCCAGCGGGCTCCACTTCGAGAACTACGAGACCATGTGGAACGCGCTGCCGGGCGTCACCTTCGGCGACTTCTTCATCAACTCCCTGAAGATCGCCAGCCTCAACACCATCGGCGTGCTGATCAGCTGCTCGCTGGCGGCGTTCGCCTTTGCCGTGCTCCACTTCCGCGGCAAGTCGATCCTCTTCGCGCTGGTCATGGCCACCCTCATCATCCCGTTTCAGGTGGTGCTCGTGCCGAACTTCATCCTCTATCGCACGCTGCCCAATCCCTTCAGCGACAGCGGCAATTTCATCGGCACGCAGGAGCCGCTCTGGGTCGGTGCCTTCCTCGGCGGGGCCTTCGGCATCTTCCTCGTCCGCCAGTTCTTCCTGACCATCCCCAGAGAGCTGCCCGACGCGGCGAGGGTCGACGGGGCCAGCCCCTGGGGCATCTTCCGCCACGTCTATCTGCCCCTGGCCAAGCCGGTGCTGGCGACCCTGGCCATCTTCACGTTCATGTGGAGTTGGAACGACCTCATCAACCCGCTGATCTACCTGCGCGACCTGCCCGACTACACCACGACCGTGGGTCTCGCCTTCTTCCAGGGACAGTACGTGGGCAAGTGGCCGGAGATGATGGCCGGGGCCGTGGTCAGCATCATCCCCATGGTGCTGCTGTTCGTGATCGCTCAGAAGTACTTCGTCAGGGGCATCACCATCAGCGGCCTGAAAGGCTGACGGCGCATCGGATCCGCACGGTCTCGAGGCTCGCGAGTGCGCGCCGCGGCCATTTCAGTCCAGGCCGAGCTCGTGCAGGCGGTCATCGTCGATGCCGGCGTGATGGGCCAGCTCGTGCATGACCGTGATGCGCACCTGTTCGGCCAGGTCATCGGGATCGGGGAAGTCGGTCTCCAGCGGCAGTTGGAAGAGCGAGATCTTGTTGGGCAGGGCCGCGAAGTCGGCGCCCCACTCGGTCGCCGGCACGCCCTCGTAGAGGCCGTAGAGCCACTCGTCATCCGGCGCACCCCCGAGGCGCGATTGCGTGGGGGTGGGGACCTCTTCGATGACGATGGCCACATCGGCGAGCAGCCGGGCGAACTCTGGCGGGAGCGCATCGAGGGCTCGTTCCACCAGGACCTCGAAGGGCACGTGCTGCCTCGAAGGCAGATCCACGCGACGGCTCGGGTAGCGTCGAGCGAGCTGCCCCCTGCGTCTCAGCGGCATGCGCGATGGTGACCTGAGAGCATCGACGCCAGGGCTTGTACAGGCATGCTCGAAGGATGGCACGCCGCACGGCTGGATGGCGCGCTCCAGGCGAACGTATCCTCGAGCGATGATCACTGCAGGCCCCGACCCTCGATCGATGGTGGTCCAGCTCCAGTCGGGCGAGCGCATCCACTACCTGGCTTGGCCGGGCGATCCCGCCGAGCCGGGCGATCCCGCCGAGCGCGCGTGCCGAGCGCGCCGATCCGCCGGGCGCGTCCCTGGCGTCCCCATCGTGCTGATCCACGACCTCTCCCGCACCGCCTGGACGTGGCTACCCATCGGCCGCCGCCTCGCCGCCCGCCACCCGGTCGTGGCACCGGACCTGCGTGGCCACGGTGCCTCCGACGCGCCCCTTGCCGGCTACGAGCTGGAGTCGCTGGCACTGGATGTGCTGACGGTCATCGCCGGTGCCGGCTGGGGCGCTGCCGTCGGCGGGCCGCCGGTCGTCGTGGCGGGCCACGGCCTGGGTGCCATGATCGCCGTCGAGATGGCCCGCCTGCAGCCCGCATCGATCGTCGCCGTGGGCCTGCTCGACGGGGGCTGGGAGGAGATGGTAGAGGCGACGCACCTGTTGCCTGACCAGCTCGTGCAAGCGATCGCCGACCCGCCCGAGGTGCTCGCCTCCATGGACGCCTACCTCGCCGATCGCCGCGGCTTCGATCCTGCCACGTGGGATGCCGACCAGGAGACCGCCGCTCGCGCGCAGGTGATCGAGAAGCATGCCGGTCACCTCGGCCTCGTCACGAGGGGCTCGGTCATCCGCCGCTGCGTCGAAGCCATGTACAGCTACCAGCCGCTCGAGGCGCTCTGCGGAGTGCAGGTCCCGCTGGCGCTGCTGGCGGCGGGCTCGGCAAGTGCCGACGACGAGGACGAGCGTGAACGGCGACTCGCCATCGAGGACGCCCAGCAGGCTCGCGCACGCGCCGGCCTGACTCCCATCGCCGTGCGCGTCTACGAGGCCAGCGGCCACGACCTCATGCGCTACCGACCGGACGAGGTCGCCGAGCAGCTCGAGCGCCTGGCCGGCCGTGCTCCATGAGGACCGCGCGCCTGAGCTCGCCACCGCGCGCCCGAGCTCCAGGAGCCGCCAACGCGCGCCTGAGGACGCCCCTGGACCATCCTGGCTCCGCGACGAGCCGGGACGTGCCTCCGACGTCCCGTCAGCGCATCGCTCCGCAGGGCCGAGGGTTACCATGTGCGCCATCGTGGACATCCTGCTGATCCTCATCGTCATCCTCTTCATCCTGCTCATCTGGCGCGGGCCGTCGATGCTGCCCCAGCTCGGGGAGGCGCTGGGAAAGGCGGTCAAGGGCGTGCGCGAGAGCGTCGACGCCGACGCCGGCAAGCGCGATGGCTCCGCGTCAGCCACCGGCGATGACGGCTCCGCTGGATGCCGCGCCTGACGACGCCTCCGCGTCAGGCCCTCGCGATGGCGTCCCCGCGTCCAGCAGCGATCAGGACGCGGCCGACAGCGAGCGCGGCTCGTAGGGCTGTGAGCGATCAGCCCATCGAGGATGCCGTACGCGTCATCCTTGCCGAGATCGGCGAGGAACCCGGGCGGTCCGGCCTCGTCGACACGCCCGCGCGCGTGCGGCGCATGTACGCGGAGCTCACCGCGGGCTATTCGATGGACGCCGCCGAGGTGCTCAACGACGCCGTCTTCGATGTCGAGTACAGCGAGATGGTGGTGGTCAAGGACATCCCCTTCCACTCGCTCTGCGAGCACCACCTGTTGCCCTTCGCCGGTACTGCTGCGGTCGCCTACATCCCCGACCGTCGCGTCATCGGCCTGTCCAAGATCCCGCGCGTGGTGGACATGTACGCGCGCCGCCTGCAGATCCAGGAACGCTTCACCCAGCAGGTCGCCGACTTCCTGATGGAGCACCTCGTGCCCAAGGGCGTCGGCATCGTGGTCGAGGC
Source organism: uncultured Chloroflexia bacterium (assembly GCA_963804575.1). Classification (GTDB taxonomy): domain Bacteria; phylum Chloroflexota; class Limnocylindria; order Limnocylindrales; family CSP1-4; genus JAFMJV01. The sequence continues at coordinate 338,407 of CAWDQY010000007.1, read as the reverse complement.
CACGCACCTCTGCGCCAGCATGCGAGGGGTACGCAAGCCCGGGATGGTGATGACGACATCGGCCGTGCTGGGCCTGTTCCGAACCTCGGACAAGACGCGCGCCGAGTTCTTCAGCCACCTCGACCGACCCTCGCCGGGTGCACCCTAGCCGCGCTGCTGGCCTACCATCACGGACATGACCGACCGACCCTTGAAGGTGCTCATCGCGAAACCCGGACTGGATGGCCACGACCGTGGCGCCAAGGTGCTTGCGCGAGGGCTCAGGGACGAGGGCTTCGAGGTCGTCTACACCGGCCTGCGGCAGACGCCGGAGATGGTCGCCACCGCGGCGCTGCAGGAGGACGTGGACGTGGTCGGGCTATCCATCCTGTCGGGTGCGCACATGACGTTGCTGCCGCGCATCTGCCAGCTCCTGCGCGACGAGGGCATGGACGACGTGCTCGTCACCGCCGGCGGCATCATCCCCGCCGAAGACATCCCGGCACTCAAGGCCGCCGGTGTGGCCGAGGTCTTCGGGCCTGGCACGTCCATCGGACAGATCGCGCACTTCATGCGCCAGCACGCGCCGCAGCGGGCGGGGTGACCAGATCCGCGGCGACGGGCAGCGCCGCTGAGCGCGGGTCGCCAACGGCCGAGGGCGGCAGCCACCCGCCAACGGCCGAGGGCGGCAGCCACCCGGCAACGGCCGAGGGCGGCAGCCACCCGGCACGGCCGGCACGCGGCAGCCAGCTGGCAGAGCAGGCACGAGACGGCTCCCGGCTGGCACTCTCGCGTCTGCTGACCGCCGTCGAGTCGCGCACGTCCACCGCCGAAGAGGCGCTGCGCCTGCTCTATCCGCTGGCTGGAGGCGCGCACATCGTGGGCGTCACCGGTCCGCCCGGCGGCGGCAAGTCCACCCTGGTGGCCGCGCTGGTGGCCGAGGCCCGGGCCAACGGCCGCTCCGTCGCGGTGCTCGCGATCGATCCGTCCAGCCCGGTCACCGGTGGCGCCATCCTGGGTGATCGCATCCGCATGCAGCAGCACGCCGGCGACCGCGACGTCTTCATCCGTTCGATGGCGGCGCGGGGCCACCTGGGCGGCCTCGCCGGTACCACCGCCGAGTCGGCGGCTGTGCTGGACGCCTGCGGCTTCGGCCTCGTCTTCATCGAGACCGTGGGGACCGGCCAGAGCGAGGTCGAGGTGGCGTCCATCGCCGACACCACGGTGGTCGTGCAGGCGCCCGAGATGGGCGATGAGATCCAGGCCATGAAGGCGGGCCTGCTGGAGGTGGCCGACCTGGTCGTCGTCAACAAGGCCGACCGGCCCGGCGCCGACCGTGCCGCCGCGCAGCTGCGCGCGATGCTCGAGCTCGGTTCGGCAGAGCGCGCCGACTCGCTCGAGCCCTTGCGACCACGGCCCAAGCGGCCAGAGGTGCTGCTGGCGTCGGGGCTCGATGCCACCGGCGTCCCGGCGCTGCTGGCAGCGCTCGATGGCCAGCACGCCGTTGCCACGAGAGCTGATCGTCCGCGTACCGCGCGCATCGCCCGCGCCCGCGCCCAGGTCGAGGGTATCCTGGCCGACCGCACCCGCGACGCTCTATGGTCGGCCCATCACCGGGCCCAGACCGAGGTGCTGCTGGAGCAGGTGGCCGCGCACGAGCTGGACCCCTACGCTGCGGCTGACCGTCTCCTGCAGCAGCTTGGAACGAGTCAGACGGGCAGGGGGTCGATGCCGGCTCGCTAGGCCCGCAACGAGCGCAGCCAGTTGGCAAGCATGGCCATGCCGTCGGAGGTGAGGATCGACTCGGGGTGGAACTGGATGCCCTCGACCGGGTAGACGCGATGGCGCACGCCCATGATGAGCCCGTCGGCGGAGGTGGCGGTCACCTCCAGCACGTCTGGCAGTGAGTCGCGTGCCACGGCCAGGGAGTGGTAACGACCAGCGTCGACCGGCGTCGGCAATCCCTCGAACACGCCCACCCCGCGGTGGTCGACGGCCGACCGCTTGCCGTGCACTGGCTCCACGGTGGTGACCTCGCCGCCGTAGACCAGGCCGATGGACTGGTGGCCCAGGCAGACACCCAGGATGGGCGTCGTGGGTCCGAAGCGCTCGATGACCGCCATCGAGATGCCCGCCTTCTCCGGTCGCGAGGGGCCCGGGCTGATGACGATGCCATCGACCTTCCGGGCCGCGATGTCGTCGAGGCCGATCTCGTCGTTGCGCACGACCTCCACCTCGGCGCCCAACTCGCAGAGGTACTGGTACAGGTTGTAGGTGAACGAATCGTAGTTGTCGAGCAGGAGGACCCGCAGGCCTGCGCCCGGCAGCTCCGTCGTGGCTGTGATCATCGAGCGGCCTCCGTTCCGTAGATGGCTTCGGCTTCTGCGATGGCGGCCAGGATGGCGCCGGCCTTGGCCGCCACCTCTGCCAATTCGTTCTCCGGCACCGAGTCGGCCACGATGCCCGCACCGGCATGGACGTGGGCCATGCCGTCCTTCAGCACCATCGAGCGGATGGTGATGGCGACCTCCACGTCGCGGGCGGCAAGGAAGCCGATGGCGCCGCCGTAGGGCCCGCGCTGCTCCTGCTCCAGCTCCGCGATCGCCTGCATCGCGCGCACCTTGGGCGCACCCGAGAGGGTCCCTGCCGGGAACACCGAGCGCACCGCATCGAAGGCGTCGCGGCCCTCGGCGAGGTCCCCTTCGACCTCCGAGACGATGTGCATCACGTGCGAGTAGCGTTCGATGGCGTGCAGTGAGGGCACCCGCACGCTGCCGGGGGTGGCGACGCGCCCGACGTCGTTGCGCGCGAGGTCCACGAGCATGGCGTGCTCGGACAGCTCCTTCTCGTCGGCCAGCAGGTCGGCCTCCAGCTGCCGGTCGGCTTGTGGGTCGATCGAGCGCGGTCGCGTGCCGGCGATGGGCCGGGTGGCGACGACGCCGTCGCGCACGCGCACCAGCAGCTCGGGCGAGGCACCCAGCACCGATCGCTCAGGCCCCAGGTCGATGGCGAAGAGGTGCGGCGAAGGGTTGATGCGCCGCAACGAGCGGTAGACCTCCAGCGGGCCGACCGAGCAGGGAAGGCTGAACCGGCGTGCCAGCACCGCCTGCAGCATCTCGCCGGCGCGGATGTCGCGGACCAGGCTGGCCACACCAGTTTCGAAGCGAGCGTCTGCCACGGGTGGCAAGGGACGCGTCGTCGTCGGCGGGATGGGCACGGAGCCCTCGATACGCGACGGCGTCGCCAGCATGTCCGCTGCATCGGCCAGTCGTTCGGCAGCGCCCGGGCCGTCGATGGTCGCGAGCGTGGCGGTCTGGGAGAGGTGGTCGAAGACGATGAGCACGTCGGGTAGGTGGAAGAGCGCCTCCGGCAGACCGATGGGATCGGCCGCTGGCACGGGCAGCTTCTCCCAACGCGCGGCCGCTTCGTAGGAGAGGTAGCCAACACCCGATGCCAGCGACACCGGCAGCGGACCCTGCGCAGGCTCCGGCGGCAGGAACCGACGCAGGGCTTCAAGGGGGTCGGCCTCTTCGAAGCGATCGATGTCGCTGTAGTCATGCGCGTGCACGGTAGCGACGCCATCGTCGAAGCTCAGGTAGCGGCCGCGCACGCCGACCATCGAGTAGCGGCCGTAGCGCGCACCGCCCTCGACCGATTCGAGGATGAAGGCCAGCCGCTGCTGGTCGTGCAGGCGCAAGGCCGCAGTCACCGGGGAGATGGTGTCGGCGCTGATCTCGACGGCTGCGACGCCGGCAAGGCCGGGGCGCGGAAGCTGGGGTGTCATGGTCGGGTCCTTCGGGTATCTCAGGGATCGGCACGCTCGCCGGCGTGGGCGTGAAGGAAGTCGACGGCCTCGAGATACCCGCGCCAGCCGTGGCCCAGGATGCGGTGGCTCACGACCGGCTCGATGACCGAGACATGGCGCCACTCCTCGCGCGCGAGGATGTCGCTGATGTGCACTTCCACTACCGGGCACGCTGCCCCCAGCAGCGCGTCGTGGAGCGACCAGGCGTAGTGGGTGAGGGCCGCGGGGTTGATGACGATGGCGTCGTAGTCGCGCTGCTCGATGCGGTCGATGAGGTCGCCCTCGTGGTTCGACTGCAGCGCACTGAGCGTGTGACCCAGCGAGGCGGCGTGGTCCTGTGTGGCAGCCACCACCTGCGCCAGCGTGGTGGCGCCGTAGATCTCCGGCTGCCGCTGGCCCAGGCGGCCGAGGTTGGGACCGTTGAGCAGCAGGATCCTCATCGCGCGGCCCCCGGGCTGATGGCGCGCATGGCAGCGTCGAGCTCGGCCTCGGTGACGTCGTCGACGTCGATGACGCGGCCGATGGCCATGGGCAGGATCCAGCGCTGCCGACCCCGGCTGCGCTTCTTGTCGCTGGTCAGCGCGCGTTTGACGGCAAGCGGGTCGAAGTCGCGATAGCGCTCGTAGCCGAGGTCGCTCACGACCGCGTCGATACGCTCGACGAGTCCCGCATCCGCGCCGCGACCCCTGGCGATGTGCGCCACCGCACGCAGGCCAAGCACCACCGCCATGCCATGTGGCAGTCGATAACCACTCTCGATCTCCAATGCGTGCCCGAGGGTGTGACCGAGGTTCAGGCTACGCCGCTCGCCGCGCTCGAAGGGGTCTCGCTCGACGACCTCGAGCTTCAGCTGCACGGAGCGGTCGATGATGGCGTAGCGAGCGGCCTCATCATGGCGCAGCGCGGCGGTGCCGCGGGTCTCCACCAGCTGCCACAGCTGCGGGTCGCCGATGATGCCGCTCTTGAGCGACTCGGCCATGCCGTCGAGCCGACGCGCCCGTGGCAGCGTCCGCAGGGTGGCCACGTCGCCGATGACGGCGACGGGCGGCCAGAAGGCACCGGCGGCATTCTTGGCCGCCGACAGGTCCACCGCCACCTTGCCGCCGATGGCGGCGTCGGTCATGCCCAGCCAGGTCGTGGGCACGGCCACGAAGTCGACCCCGCGGAGGTACAGCGCCGCCCCCGTGCCGACCAGGTCGGTGGCGGTGCCGCCGCCGACGCCGACCCAGGTGTCGCCACGCTCGGCGCCCATGGCGCTGGCGGCTTCGAGCAGCTTCTCGAGCACGCGCAGCCGCTTCTGGCGCTCGCCGGCTGCGATGCGGATCTGGCGTTCCCCAGGTAAGGCCTGCATCAGGCCGGGCAGTGCCGCCGCGGCGCGTCGATCGGCCACCACCACCGGCACACCTGTGCTGCCGGGGGCAAGGATGTCATCGAGCGTGGCCTGGTCGAGCTCGTCTCCAAGCACCACGCGGGCGACATCGGGTCCCATGCGGTGGTCTCGCCGCACGGCCGCGTCCAGCAACCGCCGCGACCCGCGGCGACCCAGGGCCACCGCCGCGATGACGGCCCTCGTCACATCCTCGGCGGCGCCACTGCTGTCGATGCGCATGTCTGCGGCTCGGTAGAAGCGGGCTCGCGTCGCGCGCAAGGCGAGCATGCGCTCAAGTGCGTTGCCATCAAGCATGGGGCGGCGCACGTGGTGCCGTTCCAGTCGACCCAGGAGCACCTCGTCCGGTGCATCCAGCCAGGCCACGAAGCCGGCGTGCCAGAGGGCCCAGCGGTTGAGGGGATCGATGACCGCCCCACCGCCGGTGGCGATGACCGCGCCGTCGACTCCACAGGCACGCGCGACGGCGGCCGCCTCGAGGGCGCGGAAGGCGGCCTCGCCGCGATCGAGGATGAGTCGGGCCGGAGGCACGCCCTCGGCTCGCTCGATGTCGGCATCGAGATCGATGAGCGGCCGCCCGAGGCGTTCGGCCAGCGCCGCCGCGACGGTGGACTTGCCGCTGCCGGACAGCCCCACCAGGACGATGGCATCAGGCACGGCTCGATCCTCCGAGCTCGGTCTCGAGGGCGGCCTGCATCGCTTCCAGCGGTGCCGGCACGCCCAGCCACAGCTCCAGCGAGCGCCAGGCCTGGCCCAGCAGGATGCCTGCCCCGGACTCGGCGCTGGCACCGACTGACCCGTGCCTCGCGCACGAGTCGCGTGGGGCTGGGCCGGTAGACGAGGTCGAGTACGGCCAGGTCGGCTCGCAGCAGTTCTGCCGGCACCAGGCTCTCGTCGGCGCCGGTCCCCACGGGCGTGGCGTTGACCAGCAGGTCCGCGCCTGCGATGGCTTCGGACAGGCGCGCCAGCGAGCCGTCGGAGCGGCGCAGCACGGTCACCTGCTCGACGCCGGCCATGCGCAGCGCCAGCTGGACCGCACGTCCGGCGCCGCCTGCGCCAAGGATGAGGGCGTGGCCCACGCCAGCGGGACAGAGCCGCCCGATGGCCTCAACGGTGGCGGGCACGTCGGTGTTGTGGCCGGTGAGCCGCCCGCCCTCACGCACCACGGTGTTGACGGCGCCGGCCTCCCGGGCCAGATCGCTGAGCTCGTCCACCAGCGTGGCCACGGCGGCCTTGTGCGGCACGGTCACGTTGGCGCCACCGCTGTCCATCGCCCGCAATCGGGCCACGCTGGCGGGCACATCCGCGGCCGCGATGTCAGCCAGGAGGTAGCGGTGCGGCAGGGCCAGCGCCGCGAAGGCGGCGTTCATCATCGCCGGCGACGCCGAATAGGCGATATCACGACCCAGCAGCCGGAACGTCAACGCCGTTGGCATCAGCCGTCCGTGCCCTCGACCAGGGTGGCCTCTGCGGCGGCGTTGTCAGGCAGTGCGCCAAGCAGCCCCGGCGCCGCGGCGCTGCCGCGCGGGCCCTCGGAACGTCGTCGTCGCCGTCGTACCGCCAGGCGGACGTCGCCGATGGTGTCGCCACCGAGGTCGGCCAGGAGCGCGTCGGCCAGCGCCAGCGCCAGCATCGCCTCGCCCACCACGGCAGCGCGCGGGACGATGGCCACGTCGCTGCGCTCGATATGGGCGCGCCGTACCTCGCCGCTCTCGAGGTCGACCGCGTCGAGGGGGTTGCGCAGTGTCGAGACCGGCTTGACGGCCACCCGTGCCACGACCGCGGCACCGTTGGTCATGCCGCCCTCGGTGCCACCGGCGCGGTTGGACTTGCGTGCCCAGCCCGCCGAGCCCGGCTCCACCTCGTCGTGGACCGCTGAGCCGCGCCGCGCGACCACGCCGAAGCCGAGGCCGATCTCGACGCCCTTGACCGCCTGGATGCCCATCAGCGTCGCCGCGATGGCGGTGTCGATGCGCCTGTCCCACTCGGCGTTGGAGCCGATGCCGATGGGCATGCCCTCGGCCACCACTACGAACGAGCCCCCGACCGAGTCGCCGTCCGCGATGGCGGCGTCGACCTCGGCCATCATGGCGGCCTCGGCTTCGGGGTCGGGGCAGCGCAGCGGGCTGGGGTCGCGTCGGTCCTGGACCTGCCAGGCGGCCGGTACCAGTGCCACCGGCTCGTCGCTGCCATCGAACGCGCGCACCGGTCCCAGCTGGTCGACGAAGGACCAGATGCGCACCCCGCAGGCCTCGAGCATCTGGCGGCAGACCGCGCCGGCCGCCACGCGCGGGGCCGTCGAACGAGCAGAGGCGCGCTCGAGCACGTTGCGGATGTCACCGGTGTCGTACTTGATGGCGCCCGCGAGGTCGGCGTGTCCGGGTCGGGCCAGGGTGATGGGCTTGGGCCGGCGCGACATCGCGGTCGGCTCGACCGACATGCGCTCCTCCCAGCTGGCCCAGTCGCGGTTGGCGATGCTGAAGGCGAGGGGCGAGCCCAGCGTGCGGCCGAAGCGCAGACCGGCGGTCCACTCCACGCGGTCGCGCTCGATGAGCATGCGTCGTCCGCTGCCGTAGCCGTGTTGGCGTCGCGCCAGCTCCTTGTCCACCTTGGCCGTGGACACGCGCAGGCCGGCCGGCAGGCCCTCGAGGATGCCCGAGAGACCGGGGCCGTGGGACTCGCCCGCGGTGAGGAGCCGAAGTCGTCGCAGGGTCATCGGATGAGGCGCTCCATGTCCGTCCAGAACGTGGGGTAGGAGACGGCCGCACAGGCGGGATCGTCGATGTCAACGGTACCCGCAACGCCCGTGAGCGCGGCGATGGCGAACGACATGGCGATGCGGTGGTCACCCTCGGTGCAGATGGCGGCAGCGCGCGACACACCGCGCGCGATGACCCAGCCGTCCTCGAGCTCCTCCGCCTGCGCCCCCACCGCGCGCAGGTTGTCGACCACCAGCCGGATGCGGTCGGATTCCTTGACCCGCAGCTCGGCGGCGTCGCGCAGCGTGCTCACCCCCTCGGCCGCGGCCATGGCGATGGCGATGAGGGGCAGCTCGTCGATGACATCGGCCACGCGATCACCGGCGAGGTCGATGGCGTGCAGCGGGTGGCCGCCATCGACGGTGATGGTGCCGACCGGCTCGGGGCAGTCCCCGGTAGGTCCGTCGGAGGCGACCTTGATAACGGCGCCCATGTCGCGCAGCACGTCGATGATGCCGGTGCGGGAGGGGTTGAGCCCCACGTCCTCGATGATGATGTGGGCATCGGGGTGCAGGGCACCGGCGACCAGCCAGGCGGCCGCCGAGGAGATGTCACCCGGCACCGCGATGTCGCGCAGCTTGAAGCCGGCCGGGCCTTCCACGCTGGTCAGCGGACCCTCGCGGCGGACCGGTGCCCCCAGCCATGCCAGCATGCGCTCGCTGTGGTCACGGGTCGGCCCGGGCACATGGATGGTGGTCGTGCCGCTTGCCGCCAGGGCCGCCAGCGTCAGACAGCCGAGGACCTGGGCGCTCGCCACCGGCAGCTGGTGATGGACGGCCTGCAGCGGCCGGCGCCCGCGGATCACGATGGGTGCGTGGCCGTCGGTCGTGCTGATGTCGACGCCGATGCTGCGCAGCGGTGCCGCCACTCGCTCCATCGGTCGCATCGAGAGCGACTCGTCGCCGATGAGGGTCGCCGTGGCGGGGCGAGCGCCGAGCGCGCCGCTGAGCAGGCGCATGGCCGTGCCGGCGTTGCCGCAGTCGAGCGTCTCGCCACCGTGGCCCGGCAGGCACGCCTCGGCCGGCGTTCCTCCGCCGTTGACGGCCACCCTGACCAGGCCTTCGCTGTCGCTGTCGATGGCACGGACGGCGCCGATGGTGCGCAGCGCTCCGGCCATCGAGAGCACATCCTCGCCGGGACGGTCGAGCCTGATCTCGGCGCTGCCGCTGCCCATGGCGCTGAAGAGCAGCGCGCGGTGCGCCACCGACTTGTCGGCGGGCAGACGGAGCGAGCCCAGCAGGGCCGGCGCCGCCTTGACGATCCCGGCGAGGGCCGGGCTCGAAGGCCGTACGGTCATCTGCCGCCGCCGCTGCCAGAGAGCGACGCAGCCTCCGGGCTGGCGCCGCCGGCGACGGCGGCGTCGGTGGCCGCGCTTCGGCGCTGGGCGGAGCGAGAGACGCGCAGGATGGCGCCGAAGACCATCTGCACCTCCTCCGGCGTCAGCACGCCTTCGCCTCCTCGCACGGCACGCTCGATGAGCTCGCGCTCGCGGCCCACGTCGTGTCCATGATCACCCGGCTCGCGCGTCTGCTGCACTGCCACCGAGAGTTCGGCGCGCTCCTCCAGCAGCGCCGCGATCCGCGAGTCGACGTCATCGATGCGGGCGCGCAGCCGTCGCCGCTCCTGGGGCGGCTGCGCCGGGCGGGGCGCGTGCGGTGCGGTCGGCTGGCGCAGGTACTCGTGCCGGCGCAGGTCGTCCATGAGGTCGCCGAACTCGGGGAAGGACAGCGACTGCTCGGAGTCGGAGCGCGCCGCGGCGGGTCGGGGTGCACCTCGATGATGATGCCGTCGGCACCGACCGCCGCTCCGGCAACGGCCAGCGGGCGCACCAACGGGCGGTGCCCGGTGCCGTGCGAGGGATCGACAAGGATGGGCAGGTGCGTGCGCTCCTGGATGACCGGCACCGCGCTGAGGTCGAGGGTGTTGCGGGTGGCGGTCTCGAAGGTGCGGATGCCGCGCTCACAGAGGATGACGTTGGGGTTGCCCGAGCTCAGGATGTACTCGGCTGCCATGAGCAGCTCATCGATGGTCGCCGACAGGCCGCGCTTCAACAGCACCGGCTTGCGCGAGCGGCCCACCGCCTTGAGCAGCACGAAGTTGGCCATGTTGCGGGCGCCGACCTGGAGCATGTCGACGTACTGGTCGAAGACCGCCACGTCGGCCGGGTCGGTGATCTCGCTCACCACTGGAAGGCCGGTCTCCTCGCGTGCCTCGGCCAGCAGCTTGAGCCCCTCCACGCCCAGGCCCTGGAAGGCGTAGGGGGACGAGCGCGGCTTGAAGGCGCCGCCGCGCATCACGGTGGCACCTTCGCGCTTCACCCATCGGGCGGTGGCCAGCACCTGCTCGCGCGACTCCACCGCGCAAGGCCCGGCGATGACGGCCAGCGGCGACCCGGCCCCGATGCCCACCGGGCCCACGCGGATGCTGGAGCGGTCGGGGTGGTGTTCGCTGGAGGCGAGCTTGTAGGGCTTGCTGACCCGGATGCACTGCTCCACGCCGGGCATCAGCTCGACATGCTGGACGCGCTCGACGCCGACGCCCACCACGCCCAGGACGATGCGCTCCTCGCCCACCATCTCGTAGGTCTCGAGGCCCTCCGCGGCTACGGCCTTCTTGACCTCGTCGATCTCTTCCTGCGCAGCCCCGGTGCGCATCACGATGATCATCTTGTCGTCACCCTCATCCTCTGGTCGCTGCAGTCGTGCCCTGGTCGGCGGAACGGGCGAGGCAATCAAAAAACGCAGGCCCCTGGGGGTCCTGCGTTCGCGGGCACGAGTGCCTCTGCCGCCGGGTCATACCCGGCCGCCTCGTACCCGCTAGCTAAAGTACCAGTAAGCGTGCATCTGCGGCGACAGTAGCGACCGCCTGCGGCGCTGTCAAACGGCAGCGATCATCGGTCGCCGTCATCGGCGGTGCCACGACGGCGACTCCCCGCCCGAGTCGTTCACCTCGATGTCTGACAGCAGGACGATCTCGATCCCGCTGCGGCCACGCATACGGCGGTCGTTGGTCAGCGGCCGAGTCGCTCCAGGGCCAGCGCCTGGATGGGCAGCACCGTCAGGGCGTCGCTGATGCGGCCGCTGCGCACCATGGCCAGGACCTCATCGAAGGGCAGCCACCGGACCTCCAGCATCTCGGAGCCCTCCGGCTGCGCCTCGCCCAGCGTGAGATCGGTGGCGAGGTAGGCCACCGCCGCCTCGTCCGTGACCGAGTTGGAGAGCTGCCATCGACCGATCTCGCGCCACGTCCCGGCCGTCACCCCGGTCTCCTCGAGCAGCTCGCGCCGGGCACCCTCGAGCGGCTCCTCTCCGCGGGGTGAGCCACCCTCGGGGATCTCCCACGACAGCTCGTCGAAGGCATAGCGGTGCTGGCCCACCAGCACGACCCGGTCGCGCTCGTCGATGGCCACCACGCCGACGGCGCTGTTCTCGAAGTGCACCACGCCGTAGATGCCCGGTCGTCCGTCGGGCCGGGTGACATCGTCGTGCCAGACGGTGATCCAGGGGTTCTGGTAGCCGACGCGCCGCTCGTGCCGGGTCCAGGGACCGACCTGCGCCTCTCCCCAGCCGGCCCGTTCAGGGGACACTCGTCGCAGCCTCAAGACTCGGTGTGCTCCTCGGGCGCTGCCCGGCCGGCCGACGATGCTGGTGAAAGCGCGCTGCGTCCGCCGTCCACGCGCCACACCGAGCCGCTGACGTACGACGCCTCGCCCGAGAGCAGGAACGCGACCACGCTGGCGGCCTCGTCAGGGGCGCCCATGCGGCCGAGCGGGACATCCGGCCGAGCGGCAGGCGGGAACAGCTTCTCGTCGAAGGGCGTGTCGAAGGCACCGGGCGCAAGCACGTTGACGCGGATGCCTTGCGCGGCGCCGATGAGCGCGAGCGAGCGCCCCAGGCCTTCCAGGCCGGCCTTGGCGGCAGCATAGGCAGGTGAGCGCGATGAGCCCTCGCCGCTGCCCACGATACTGCCCAACAGCACGACGGCGCCGCTCGCCGCGGCCAGCAACGGCCAGGCCAGTCGGGCGGCCTGCCAGGCGGCGGTGAGGTCGACGCGCAGGATCTCATGCCAATGTGCCGGATCGTCCCAGGGGCCGGTGGGCGGTACGCCCGCGGCACAGACGAGTGCGTCAAGACGGCCGGAAGGCCCGGCCGCCAGCCCCAGGGCCCGCTCGAGGTCGGGGACGTCGGCGGCATCACCGGCCAGGGCCCTGACGCCGGCAGGCGCCAGCTCGCGTCGCGAGAGCGACGTCACCACCCAGCCATCGCCCACCAATCGAGCGGCCGTGGCGTAGCCGATGCCGGAGGAGCCGCCGGTGATGAGGCAGCGGCGGGGGTCTGGATGGCTCATGACGTGCATCCTACCCGGCCGCCGTCGCGCGGCCTGCGCCGGTGCGCGGAAGCGGCCCCAGCGCAGCCCGGAACCGGCCTACCATGGGCCATGGCCAACATCGCGATCGTCACCGACACCTCAGCTGACCTGACCCTGGAGCAAGCCGCGGCCGCCGGTGTCCGGCTCGTGCCGCTCACGGTGAGCTTCGGGGATGAGACCTTCGAGGCCGTCACCGAGCTCTCCAACGAGGACTTCTATCGCCGGCTGACGGCGCCCGGGGCCGTCTTGCCCAGGACCGCGGCCCCCAATCCCGGCCAGTTCGAAGCCGCCTTCAAGGCAGCCTTCGACGGCGGTGCCGACGGGGTGGTGTGCATCACCCTCAGTGGCCGCATGTCGGCCACGTACTCCTCGGCGGTGCAGGCCGCCGGCACCTTCGAGTCGGGCCTCGTCGAGGTCATCGACACGCTCACGGTGGCGCAACCGATGGGACTGATGGTGAGGCGCGCCGCCGATCTGGCCAGGACCGGCGCCGGCTTGGCGGAGGTGGTCGACCATGTCCTCGACCTCATCGGCCGGACCGAGCTGTACTTCACGCTGCACACCCTCGAGTACCTGCAGAAGGGCGGTCGGATCGGCCGCGCCTCGGCCCTGCTGGGGACGGTGCTCTCGATCAAGCCCATCCTCACCGTCGAGGATGGCGAGGTGGCCACCGTCGACAAGAAGCGCACCTTCGCCAAGGCTCGAGCGAGGCTCGTGGAGCTGGCCGGCGGATCGTCGATCGAGCAGGTCGCGGTGCTGCACACCGGACGCCGAGGACGTCGAGGGCTTCTGTGCCGAGGTGGCACGCGTGACCGGGGTCGCGCTCGACCAGATCGAGGTCAGCCTCACCGGCCCCGTGGCAGGCACCCACGTGGGTCCCGGGATGATCGGTTTCACCCGCATCCTGCCTGCCTGAAGTCGGCCGAATGGCCCTTCGGCCGCTCGCTGCCCGGGATGTACACTCGCGCCGCTTCGATGCGCATGCGAGCCAGCCCGCCTCACCCGACCTTCCAGGGGCCCGGCGCTCGTGCTTGGAGGTGGAGTCCCGATGACCGCTGCTGAGGTCACCCCCGTGCTTGATGCCTGGGCCATCGCCCAGCGCCAGTTCGACATCGCCGCCGACCGGCTCGACCTCGATCCCAACCTGCGCGCGGTGCTGCGCGAGGCCGAGCGCGAGCTGATCGTGTCGGTGCCGGTCAGGATGGACGACGGCAGGGTGCAGGTCTTCCGGGGCTACCGCGTGCAGCACAACCTCGGCCGCGGTCCCTCCAAGGGCGGCCTGCGCTACCACCAGGACGTGACCCTCAACGAGGTCCGCGCGCTGGCCATGTGGATGACCTGGAAGTGCGCCGTGGTGGGCATCCCCTACGGCGGTGGCAAGGGCGGCGTGGCGGTCGATCCCAAGCAGCTCTCGATGCGCGAGCTGGAGGGCCTGACGCGGCGCTTCGCCACCAACATCAGCGTCATCATCGGTCCCCAGAGCGACATCCCCGCGCCCGACGTCAACACCAACGCCCAGACGATGGCCTGGATCATGGATACCTACTCCATGCACGTGGGCTACACCGTGCCCGGCGTGGTCACCGGCAAGCCCGTCAGCCTCGGCGGCTCCGAGGGCCGCGTCGAGGCCACCGGTCGCGGCTGCGTGGTGACCATCGCGGAGGCGGCCAGGCACATCGGGCTCGACATCATCGGTGCCACCATCGCCGTGCAGGGCTTCGGCAACGCCGGCTCGGTCGCCGCCAGCCTGCTCGACAGCATGGGCGCCAGGGTGGTCGCCGTCTCCGACACGCAGGGTGGCATCCACGCCGCCGGCGGGCTCGACATCAGGCGCCGTCAAGGCCTGGAAGGCCGAGCACGACACGGTCGTGGGCTTCCCCGGCGCGGAGTCCATCAGCAACGCCGCGCTGCTCGAGCTGGACGTGGACGTGCTGGTGCCGGCCGCGCTGGAGAGCCAGATCAGCGCCGACAACGCCGAGCGCGTCAAGGCCCGCATCGTGGCCGAGGCCGCCAACGGTCCCACCACGCCCGACGCCGACGAGATCCTGTGGCGCAAGGGCGTCTTCATGATCCCCGACATCCTGTGCAACGCCGGCGGCGTGACCGTGTCCTACTTCGAGTGGGTGCAGGACCTCAACCGTGACCAGTGGTCCGAGGAGATCGTCAACAGCAAGCTGACCGCCATCATGGTGCGCTCCTTCGCCGAGGTGCTGGCCATGGCCGAGCACGAGGGCGTCGACATGCGTACCGGCGCCTACCTGCTGGCGGTGGACCGCGTCGCCAAGGCCACCGCCCTTCGCGGGCTCTACCCCTAGCGCAGAGGAGACCGCAGATGGTGGACCGGCTCGATCACGAGGAGCAGTTCCTCTTCAAGGAGGAGGTACTCCAGCTGGCGGAGGCGCTGGCTGATGCCGGCGCGCTCGACAACGTGGAAGACCTGCTCACCGATGTCATCACCAGCCCCCGCTTCGACTCGGAGGTCTTCACCCTGGAGCGCTCGCTGCAGGTGATGCTGGGAGCCCGGCCCGGCACCACGCTGGTGGGATTGCTGACGGTCTCGCCCGAGGTCTTCGACCAGGTCGCCGAGGTACGCGTGGCGCCTGACACGCTGGAACGCCTGCGAGCGTGGCGTGCACGCTTCGGACTGGCCATCGACAACGCCCTCAACTTCCTCAACAACCCCGACGGCATCCAGGGCCACGACTTCGCCACGCAGACGGCGCATGCCGACGAGCGGCGGGTGCTGCAGGGTCGGCTGACCCTGGTTCGCTACAACAACGAACCGCAGTTCTTCCTGGCCGATGCGCACGTGTTCTACGGGCTCATCGCCGACATCCTCGAACAGCTCGGCCCGCACACCTCCGAGGACACCATCGACGAGGAGACGCTCACGCGCCTGCGCGAGGGTCTCGATCGCATCGAGCGCCAGCTGGCGTCACGAAGCCGCGACTGATCGTTCGACGCGACCTCAGGCGGCTGCCGCCGCCTCGTCGAGGAAGCCGATCGCCACCAGCTCCTGTCGCAGGGCGGCCGCGCCGGTGAAGTGGTGGCTGCGGATGCCGAACGAGCGAGCGGCGAGGATATTGGGCTCGTGGTCATCGACGAAGAAGATGTCCTCGGCTCGTCGACGGTACCTCTGCAAGAGGTAGTCGAAGATGGCACGCTCGGGCTTCACCAGCCCGACCCGTCCCGAGACCACCACGCCCTCGAACCAGGAAAGCCACTCGTAGCGCTCCTCGGCGTGGTGGAACGTCTGCGCCGACCAGTTGCTGAGTGCGAGCAGCGGAACCCCGCTGTCCCTGAGGTCGCGCAGGATGGCCACGCTGTCCTCGTGTGAGCCGCCCAGCGTCTCGTCCCAGCGCTGGTCGTAGATCTCGAAGATGTCGGCCCACTGTGGGTACTGGTCCTTCAGCTCGCTCGATCGCGTCTGGCCATGAGTCGCCCATGTCGCGCGCCATGTTCCAGTCGTGGTTGAGGACCTCGGCGAGGATGGTCTCCATCTCGGTCTCACGGCCGGGCATGACCTTTCGCAGCAGGTAGCGCGGGTTCCAGTCCACGAGGACCCCGCCCAGATCGAAGACGACGGTATTCACGCCCTGATGCTACCGGTTCTGTCGCCGTACCCTTGGCGCATGCGACAGGTCTACCTGGCCGGTACCGGACGGAACCACGGCAAGACGACGTTCGCCCTGGGGCTGATGGCGGCGTTGCTCGAGCGAGGCTACGCGACCGCGTTCACCAAGCCGGTCGGGCAGCGCTACGCCGTCATCGGTGAGATCCCCGCCGACGAGGACGCCATCCTCATGCGCGACCTCTTCGGGCTGCAGGACCCGCTTGAAGACATGAGCCCCGTGCACATCCCGCGCGGCTTCACGCGCTCGTTCATCCGTGGCGAGGTCGTGGAGGACCTGGCCTCGAAGATCGATGCCGCACACCGACGGCTCGCGGCGGGCCACGACGTGCTGCTCATCGAGGGCACCGGACACGCCGGTGTGGGCGCCGTGGTCGGGCTCTCCAATGCTGCTGTCGCTGCGCGACTGCGAGCGCCGGTGGTCGTCATCAGCGAGGGTGGCATCGGCCGACCCATCGACCACATCGTCCTCAACCAGGCGCTCTTCGAGCGGCACGGCGTGCCCTTGATCGGCGCGGTCATCAACAAGGTCGAAGCGGATGCCGAGCCCTCCCTGTCCGACACCCTGGCCAGGGGCCTGGCCCTCCACGGCGTGGACCTGCTGGGCGTGCTGCCGAATCGGCCCATGCTGGCCCATCCCACGCTCACCATGCTCATCGAGCAGCTGCACGGGGACATGCTCTCGCCGGGCGAGGACATGGACCGCCTCATCGAGCACGTCGCCATCGGCTCGGGGCAGGCACGGCACGTGCTGGAGAAGCTGGGCCCGGGTTCCCTGCTCATCGTGCAGGGCGATCGGCAGGACATCATCCACACCACCATCTCGGCCAACAACACGCAGCGGCAGCTCAATCGGGAACCCGGCTTGCTGGATCGGCTGCGCGGCCGACCGCGCTTCGGTCGCATCCCCGACGACCCCGAGCACGAGTTGCTCGCCGGCATGGTCTTCACCAATGGCCGGCGCCCGGTCGAGCGCGACATCGTGGCGCTTCGTGAAGCCGGCATCTTCGCGCTGCTGGTGCAGGACGAGATCTATCCCATGGCCAGCCAGATCCACGGCCTGCTGGTGAAGACGCACGTCCAGGACCGCTCCAAGATCGAGGTCATCAAGAAGGTCGTGGCCGATCACTTCGATGTCGACGGCCTCCTGGAGCGACTCGACCAGCCCGACATGAAGCGGTACAGCCTGCCCGACGGCAGCGCCCACGTTGCCAGCGGCATGGCTGCCAGCGATATGGCCGCCGGTCCGCACCGCCGGGTCCAGCGTGAGCTGCAACGCCTGGCAGAACGGGCCCCGCGGCCGGGTGGCCCCCGGCGAGAGGGGCCCGGGCCGAGCCTGACGCCGGCTGGGCCAACGGCCAGGCCCCAGGGTCGACCCTAGCGCGGCACTCCGACCAGCTCGTTGTCGATGAGCCGGGTCGTCCCCAGCACGACGGCCAGGGAAAGGAGTGCCGGGCCCTCGATGCGCTGCAGCTCACGCAGCGTCAGGGCATCGGCGCAGGAGGCGTACTCGACCTGGGCCAGCGGCTCCGTGGCCAGCACCTCCATCATCAGGGCACGCAGCACCTCGCCCTCGCGCTCACCTCCCTCGTAGGCTGCCCGGGCCGCGGACAGGGCGCGGTGCAGCACCGGCGCCGCAGCTCGCTCCGGTGCCGAGAGGTGCACGTTCCGCGACGACAGCGCCAGCCCGTCCGGTTCGCGCACGGTGGGGCAGGGGATCACCCGGGTGGGCAGTGCCAGGTCCGCGGCCATGCGCGTGATGACCAGCACCTGCTGCGCGTCCTTCTGGCCGAAATAGGCCTGCTCGGCACCGATCAGCGCGAACAACGTGGCCACCACGGTCGCCACGCCGTCGAAGTGGCCGGGCCGGGCGGCACCCTCGAGCGGCTTCGCCACGGCACCCACACTCACCGTGGTGTCGAAGCCGGGCGGGTAGACCTCCTCGACGCTGGGTAGCCAGACGATGTCCACGTCCTCGGCCGCGCAGACGGCCAGGTCGGCCTCGGTGGCGCGCGGGTACCGCGTGTAGTCAGCGGCATCATCGAACTGGCGCGGGTTGACGAAGATGGTGGTGACGGTGGTGGCGTTCTCGGCGCGCGCGCGCCGCATCAGCGCGCGGTGGCCCTCGTGCAGCCAGCCCATCGTGGGCACCAGGCCGACGGGCCGGGGCGCATCGGCCATGGCCGCGCGCAGGGCGGCGCGCGTCGTCAGCACACGGGTCACGGGCGGCGGCTGGGCTGCGTCATCGGCCGAGGCGGCGGTCGATCAGAGGTCCCGATCGAGGGGGATGGCCATGGACGAGCTGGCCTGGTCGAGGACGCTCCGCCCCAGCACCTCGTCGAGCACCGCCTCGTCCATCGAGCTGGACTCGGCCGTCCCCGGGAACGAGCCCTCCAGGACGGCGTCACGGTAAGCGCGCACCGCCTGTGCGACCGCCTCGCCGACCTCGCCGAAGCGGCGCGCATGCCGAGGCGTGAAGCCCTGCGTCAGGCCGATCACATCGGTGATCACCTGGATCTCGGCCGAGGTGTGCGGTCCGGCACCGATGCCGATGGTGGGGATGGACAGCCGCTCGGTGATGGCGCGCGCGAGCTCCGCGGGTACCAGCTCGAGCACGACCGCGAAGGCGCCGGCCTCCTGGACGGCCAGCGCGTCGGACAACAGCTTGCGCGCCGATTCGCGAGAGCGACCCTGCACGCGGAAACCACCCTGCTGGTTGACCGCCTGCGGGGTCAGGCCGATGTGGCCCATCACGGGGATGCCGCGGTTGACGATGGCCTCGATGGTTCGCGCCGAACGTACGCCGCCCTCGATCTTGACCGCCTGGGCGTAGGCCTCCGACAGGAAGCGGCCGGCATGCTCGACCGACTCTTCCTGCGAGACGCCGTAGGAGAGGAACGGCATGTCGCCCACCACCAGCGCGCGCCTGGCGCCGCGAGCGACGGCGCGCGTGTGGTGCAGCATCTCGTCGATGCTCACGCGCACGGTGGTGTCGTAGCCCAGCATGACCATGCCCAGCGAGTCACCCACCAGGATGAGCGGGATGCCTGCCTCATCGACGATGCGGGCGGTGGGATAGTCGTAGGCGGTGATGGTCGCGAAGCGCTCACCCTCGGCGTACATCCGCGCGATGTCGGCGATGGTGATGCGGCGGGTCGTGGGTTCGGCGCTCATGGCGTCATTCTGCGCCTGTTCCGGCCCGCAGTGCCGCCACGCGGTCCAGCAGCCGCTCGGCGACCTCGCGCTTGGAGAGCAGCGGCCACGGCTCCGGATCGGCGCCGGGCACGACGATGGTGACGCGGTTGGTGTCGCTGCCGAAGCCCGATCCTGCCTCGGCCACGTCGTTGGCCACCAACAGGTCCACGCCCTTGCGGGCGGCTTTCTCGGAGGCACGTGCCAGTGATCCGGTCTCGGCGGCGAAGCCCACGATCACCGTGCGGGCGTCCGGCCCGGCGCCGCTCGCCCTGGCGTGGGCAGCGGCCTCGGCCAGGATGTCGGTGGTGGCTTCCAGCCGAAGGTCCAGCCCGCCGGAACGCGAGATCTTGGTCTCGGATGGCGCCAGGGGACGGAAGTCGGCCACGGCCGCGGCCATGATCAGCGCATCGGCCGAGGGCAGTGCGGCGAGGACGGCGGCGCGCATGGTGGCGGCGGTCTCCGCGGCTACCACCGTCGCACCCGCCGGCGGTTCCACGCTGGTGGTGCCCTTGACGATGGTCACGCGCGCGCCGCGCGCGAGCGCGGCCTCAGCGATGGCCATGCCCATCTTGCCGCTGGAGCGGTTGCCCACGAAGCGCACTGGGTCGATCGGTTCGGCCGTGCCGCCAGCGCTGACGAGGATGTGCCAGTCGGCCAGGTCGGGTCCACGCGCGGGCACCGCGCGCACGGGCCGCTGCGCGGGGTCGGGCTGGCGCACGGGACGGCCCTCGACGACCCGGGCCACGGTCTCCACCAGCGTGGCCAGCTCGACCAGGCGGCCCACACCGACCTGGCCCGAAGCCAGCGCGCCGGTATCGGGGTCCACGACGGTGTACCCGAAGTCACGCAGCCGGGCGACGTTGCCGAGCGTGGCCGGGTGCAGGTACATGTCGCCGTCCATCGCCGGCGCCACCACCACCGGTGCGCTCGAGGCCAGGCAGGTGGCGGTGAGGATGTCGTTGGCGAGGCCATTGGCCATGGCGCCCAGCCAGCGCGCCGTCGCGGGCGCGATGAGGATGGCATCGGCAGCATCGGCCGCCACGATGTGGCCGATGCGGCTGTCGCTGCCCAGCTCCAGCGGGTCGATCATCACCGGCCGACCGGAGAGCGCCTCCATCGTGAGCGGCCCGATGAAGTGCGTGGCCGCCTCGGTCATCATCACCTGCACCTCCGCGCCGGCCCGGACCAGCTCCCGCAGCAGCTCGGCCGCCTTGTAGGCCGCGATGGAGCCGCTGACGCCGAGCAGGATGAGTCGGCCCTCCAACGGTCGTCCGGTCGCTTGGTCGGTCATGGTGAGGCTCCTGTCCGTGGTCGGGCGCCCATATGCTCGGCCAGCATACCCAGCCCTTTGAGCACGAGGTCGGGCTCGAGGACGTCGGCGATGGCCGGGAGTGACGGCGCCAGCGTGGTGCGCCAGGCGGCCTCGGCCCAGGCGGCGGCGGAATAGCCACCGGTGACGATGACGCGGCTGGGGCTGGCACGCGAGCCCTCGGGGTCGATCCGCAGGGCCATGCGCCGGGCCAGCTCGCGCACGGCTCCGAGGTGGCCGATGACCACGCCACTGCGGATGGCCGCGGTGGTGTCAGCGCCGATGGCCTCAGCGTGGGAGCTGCAGCTCGACGCGTGGCAGGCGCGCGGTGCCCTCGGCGAGGGCGGCCGCGGCAAGCCCGAGACCAGGCATGATGGCGCCGCCCAGGAAGAACCCGTCGCCATCGACCGCGTCGACGGTCGTGGCTGTGCCCAGGTCCACCACGATGAGCGGTGGGCCGTAGAGCCGCAACGCGGCCCAGGCGGCGAGGAGCCGGTCGGGACCGGTCGTGTCGGGGCGTACCAACGCCGTGCTGATGGGGATGTGACTGGCGGCGACCACGGTAAGCGGCAGGTCCAGGGCCTCGGCCGCCCGCTCGAGACGTTCCGTCCAGCGGTCGACCACGCTGACGGCCAGGATCCCGTCCGGGGCCCGCTGCCCGCTGCCGGCCAGGACCCGCAGCCCGTCGAGCAGGTCATCGCTGCTGGCGTGGGACGTGTCGAGACGACCGGCCTCGAGGATGGCGCTGCCCTCGACGATCGCGGCCTTGGCGGCGCTGTTGCCGATATCGACTGCCAGGATCACGCCCGCAATGATAGGCGCGAGCACGACACCGGCCCGTCGCTGCGGCCACGCCGAATCTGCGCCGAGAGCGTGCGATACCATCGGCGCCGTCGTCATCGAACGGCCCGAGCGGGCGCGGGCCGCGTGCTGCGGGAGGATGCGTGTCGATCGAGCCACCGGCCAAGTTCTTCGTCAACGCTGGGCTGGTCTCGAACCCCGTCGATGTCTATCACCTGCTCCGCCCGCTGCTGCGCCAGACGGTGGCCTACCGCTATCTGCGCGGCCGCGAGGTCATCGCCCATGGCACCGGCTGGGTCGAGCGCATCGTCGCCGACCGGCCCGACGTGTCCTCCTTCTTCACGCCACTATCCATCTGCCTGTCGGTGGCTTCCTGGGAGCACCTCGAGTTCGAGACACGGCCGGACCAGCTCATCACCTACACCCTGGTGCAGGGTGACGAGCGCGTGGTATTGGAGTTCGTGCCACCGCCTGGCGGTGAAGCCGACGATCACGTGCAGGAGCCGCTGCCATTCCAGGTCACGCCCGGGTACATCCAGATGGAGCTGGGAGCAGCCGACACGGCGGAGCGCCCCGCCGAAGGCGATGGACCCTCGTCCGCCGATCCCGGCGAGGAGGCCGGCGCCGAGGGATAGCAGGTTCGGAGGGGCCTTGCCGCCTCGCCCGTGTAGCATGGCGGGTCGATGTTCGAACGTACGGTGCTGCCCGATGGGCCGCGTGTCATCTCCGCCCGCTTGCCCGGCATGCGCTCGCTGTCGGTGGCCGTCTACGTCATGGCCGGATCGCGCGGGGAGGTGCGCGAGAAGTCGGGCCTGGCCCACTTCATGGAGCACATCACCTTCAAGGGCACGCGCGACCTGCTCACCACCCGCGACGTGTCCGACGCCATCGAGGGCGTCGGCGGCAGCAGCAATGCCGCCACCGATCGCGAGGTCACGGTCTACTGGGCCCGCCTCCCGGTGCGCGAGGCAGCGCTCGGCGTTCACGTCCTCTCGGAGCTGACGTTGCGCCCGCGCCTGCGCAGTGCCGACATCGCCCACGAGCGCGAGATCATCGTCGACGAGATCCGATCCTATCGGGACGACCCAGGCCAGTTCATCTTCAACGTCTGGGACGAGGCCTTCTTCGGCGACTCTCCGCTGGGCTGGGAGATCGCCGGCGACGAGGCGTCGGTGCGGGCATTGACCGACAGCGACATCCGCGACTTCTGGTCCGCTGCCTACCGGCCGGCCAACATGGTCGTGGCGATGGCCGGCGACATCGGCCACGCCGAGGCGGTCGAGCTGGTCGAGCGCTCCTTCGGCCGCGGGAACGGGGTGGCCCAGTCGTACCTGCCGGCGCCAGCGGTTCCCTTCCAGCGTATGCGGCTGGAGCACCGCCACACGGCACAGGCACACGTCAGCATCGGCCTGCCGGGGCTGCCACGCGATCACGCGGACCAATGGACCCTCGACCTCCTCAACACCGTGCTCGGTGACGGCACCTCCTCCCGCCTCTTCATGAAGATCCGCGAGGAGGATGGCCTCGCCTACGACGTGCATTCGTTCCAGACCGACTATGCCGATACGGGCATCCTGCAGGTGTACATGGGCGTCGATGCCGACGATGTCGTGCCGGCCATGCGCGGCGTCCTGGCCGAGCTGGCGCGCCTGCGTGACGAAGCCGTTCCGGCAGCGGAGCTGGAGCGGGCCCGCAACTACTCGCTGGGGCGCCTCGAGCTGCGGCTCGAGGAGTCGCGCGCGATGGCATCCTTCCTGGGGAGCCAGGAGGCGATGCACGACCGGGTGATGACGATGGACGAGGTGATCGAAGCCATGCGAGCGGTGACGGCGGACCACATCCAGGAGCTGGCGGGACGGCTCTTTCGCGACGACGCCCTGTGCGCCGCGGTCATCGGGCCGAACCTGACCTCAGGCCCGCTCGAGGGAGCGCTGCGACTGCCATGATCGACGACGAGCGCTCGTCTCCCGACGCCCTCGAGGCCGGCGGGAGCACGGAGTCCGACCGTCAGGACAGCGCCACCGCTGCCCCCGACGCGCCCGAGCCTGGCGCGAGCACGGCGTCCGACCGTCAGGGCGATACCCCCGACGCCCCCGACGCCCCACCGCAGTCTCCACCACCGCAGTCCCCGCCGGCGCAGGCTGCACCACCCCCGGCCGGCATGCCTCCACAGGTCCGGCCGCCGTCCGCTGGCCCGCCGCCCCAAGGGCCACCCGGACCGCAGGTAGGGCCGGGCCGCCCGACTGCCGCCACCCGGCCGTCCGATGCCGCCACCCGGCCGTGCACTGCCGCCACCCGGCCGTGCACTGCCGCCACCCGGCCGCCCGATGCCGCCACCCGGCCGGCCGATGCCGCCGGCGGGACCCTACCCCGGCTTCATGCCGCCGCAGCCTGGTGGGCGGCCCCCCGGGCCGCCGCTTGGCACGGCACGACCGGTGTCGCCCGGCGCCATGCTGCCGCCACCCAGCGCCAGCGCCACGATGCCGCCACCCCGCGCCATGACGCCGCCACCAGCCGCGGCACCGCCAGCACCCGCCGCGGCACCGAGTTCGCCGGCCGCGATGACGCCGCCATCCTCCGCCACGCCGCTACCCGCCGCTGCACCGCGTCCTGCATCAGCGCAGCCGCGGACCCCGTCAGGCCCGCGCCCGCGACCGGGCGGCTCGGTGCCGCTCATGGTGCCGGTCCCGACCTCCGACGCGCGTCCGCCCGGGCCTAGCGAGGACCAGTCGGCAGCGATCGATCGCTCGCCTGATGCGCGCCTCGCGCGAGTCCACCTGCGTGGTGGACTGCTGTCGCTGGCGCGCGCCACGCTGGAGCGGATGGCGGGCGCGGGGACGCTGGACCGAGACGCCATGGCCGACCTCGCGGAGGTGCGCTGGCGCAGCGGAGACCTCGAGGGTGCCGCAGACGCCGCCCGCGCGCACCAGGCGTCAGGCGGGGACGAGCCGCTGGCCGCCCTGATCATCGCCGAGGACCTCGCCGCTGCTGGTGCCGAGGAAGACGCCGAGCGTCTCGCGGCCACGGTCTACGAGCGAGTCGGCGGTGCCCTCGATGTCCTCTTTGCCCTCGAGCCGCGCGGGCCCGTCTGGCCCGCCGCTGACGAGGGCTGGATGGACGTCGATGCTCCTGCGCCCGGTCGCTGGGGGCTACTCGTCGGTGGCAGCGAGGTCGCCGCACCAACGGCCCAGACCTGGCGCCTCGCGCCCATCGCCATCACCTCCGCCGAGCAGATGACCCTCGCCCCGCTCGGCCGGGGTGGCCTCGGGCAGCCTGGCGGCGACACCAGCACCAGCGCCGTGGTGGTGAGCGGGCGACTCGCCGGCGAGGAGCTCGAGAAGGTCGATCAGCACCTGGCCGCGGGCGACCTCTCGGCCGCAGCGGGCCGGCTCTCCGTGCTGCTTCGGTTCGATCCCGCCTTGGCCCCTATCATCCTGACGGCGGCCGATCGCGCTGCGGCCGCTGCCCCGCCCGACAGCGACGACCTGGCAGCGATCCAGCTCGTCCGGGGCGATGCCTATCGCCTGCTCGGACGCGACAACGAGGCCGCGGCGGCCTACCAGGAAGCACACCAAGCCCTCGCCAAAGGGCCGGAACCGAAGGAGCCCACGTGAGCGAGCGAACCCTCATCCTGATCAAGCCCGACGGCGTCCAGCGCCAGCTCGTCGGCCGCATCATCGAGCGCTATGAATCGCGAGGCCTGCGCATCGTCGGCCTGAAGTTGCTGCAAGTCGAGCGCGCGCTCGCCGAGCGCCACTATGCCGTCCATGCCGACAAGCCCTTCTTCCCCGGGCTGGTCGCCTTCATCACCTCCTCGCCCCTGGTGGCCATGGCGGTCGAGGGCACCAACGCGGTCGAAGTCTGCCGTGCCGTCAACGGTGCCACCCGTCCCAACGAGGCAGCCCCGGGCTCCATCCGGGGCGACCTGGCGCTCGAGACCGGCATGAACCTCGTGCATGCCTCCGACAGCCCGGAGAACGCTGCCGCCGAGCTCGCGCTCTGGTTCGATCCCGCCGAGCTGATCGACTACCAGCGTGACGTCGACGCCTGGATCATCGCCTAGTCCTCGCTGCCCGTGCGGCAGCCCATCGCCCCGCGGGAACCTGTTCCAACACACGGCACGGGGGGCGCACGTGGGCTGAACGGCCGCGCGCGGGTACCCTCAGCGCCACGGCCGGGCGGTCGTCATCGTCGGAGTAGCGGTTGGAAGAGATCCTCCAGGCCATCATCATCGGCATCGTGCAGGGACTCACCGAGTTCCTGCCGGTCTCGTCGTCGGCGCATCTCATCCTGCTGCCGCGAGCACTCGGCTGGGACGATGCGCTCATCAACAGCTCCGAGTTCGTGGTCATGCTGCACATGGGGACACTGGCCGCGCTGCTGCTCTACTTCTGGCGTGACGTGCTGGTGCTGCTGGCAGCATCGTGGGCCATGCTGCGAGAGCGCTCGATGGGCGATGATCCCAACCGCAAGCTGGCGCTGGTGCTGCTGCTGTCGGTCATCCCGGCTGCCATCTTCGGACTTGCCTTCGAGAGCGTGATCGAGGACGTCTTCTACGATGCGGTCATCGTCATCCCCTTCATCCTCGTCGTCGGCGCCGGCATCCTGTGGCTGGCCGAACGCTTCGGCACGCGCGAGCATGAGCTCAGCCAGGCTGGCTTCGGCGACGCCGCGGTCATCGGCCTCGCCCAGGCGCTGGCGCTGATCCCCGGCATCAGCCGCAGTGGCATCACCATCGCCGCCGGTCTCTTCCGAGGACTGAAGCGAGACGCGGCGGCGCGCTTCGCCTTCCTCATGGGCATCCCCATCATCGCCGGGGCCGGCCTGTGGAAGACGCGCGCCATCGTGAGCGGGGGAGCCGGTGACATCGACCTCGCCGTGCTTGCGGCCGGCGTGGCGGCGGCGGCCATCTCGGGATGGCTGGCCATCGGCTTCCTGCTGCGATACCTGCGCCACCACAGCACCGGCATCTTCATCGCCTATCGGCTGCTGGCAGCCGCGGTGCTGCTGGCGCTCCTGCTGCTCGACGGCTAGGACCGGAGGAGCAGGTGCCTAGGAACCCGACCCGCGAGGTGCTGAAGCGTGCCCGCCAGATGGCCATCGCGGACGTCGTACACGACCGTCGATTGCGGACCCAGCGCGAGCTCGTGGCGGCGCTGAAAGACAAGGGCTTCAAGGTCACGCAGGCCACGGTCAGCCGCGACATCACCGAGATGGGGCTGGTCAAGGTGCGCCTCGATGGCAACCAGGTGTATGCCCTGCCGTCTGCCGAGGCAGCCGTGGAGAAGAGTGGCGAGCAGCGGCTGCGCGAGCTGCTGTCCGACCTGCCCATCGACGTCCGTCCATCGGGCCAGATGCTGGTCATCCGCTCGCTGTCGGGAACCGCCCATGCCATCGCGGCGGCCCTGGACCGCGCACACTGGCAGGATGTGCTGGGCACCATCGCCGGCGACGACACGCTCTTCGTGGCCTGTGCCGATGCTGCGGCCCTTGAACGCGTGCGAAGACGATTGCTGCGCCTGGGTCGATAGCCCTGGTGTGGGGAGGAGAGGACAGCGTGAACAACGAGCAGCCCGGTCGTGTCGTCATCCGGGACGTCGCCGTCATCGACGCCACCGGCCGCGAGCCGGAAGGGCGCCATGACGTGCTGGTCGAGGATGGCCGCATCCGCAGCATCGGCTCGCCCGGCAGCCTCGCCTCCGACGTCGGCTCCATCGACGGGGCCGGCTGCACGCTTGCTGCCGGGCCTGACCGATGCGCATGTCCACCTCGCGCTCATCGGCCGCAAGGGCGACCACGGCAGCGACCCCTGGATCATGCACGTGCTGGCCGTCTCGCAGGTCATCGAGGCTGCCCTGCAAGAGGGCTTCACCACCGTGCGCGATGCCGGAGGGCTGGAGCCGACATGGGCGCAGGCCGTCCACGCGGGCGCGCTCCGCGGCCCCCGCATCCTGCCTTCGGCCTCGCCCATCTCGCAGACCGGCGGCCACGCCGACGACCGCGCGCGTCACGAGGCCATGCACGCGGGCGTGACCATCCCTGGCCTGGTCGCGGGCATGCTGGTGGCCGATGGTGCCGAGGAGGTCCGCAAGGCGGCTCGCGAGCAGCTGCGCCGGGGCGCCACGCAGATCAAGCTGATGGCTTCGGGCGGCATCATCAGCCCCACGGACCCGTTCGATTCGCTGCAGCTTTCAGTGGCCGAGATCGCCGCGGCGGTGGAGGTAGCGCGCAGCTGGGGCAGCTACGTGATGGCCCACTGCCATACCACGCCGGCGGTGGAGATGGCGCTGGCGGCCGGCGTCCGCTCCATCGAGCACGCCTCGCTGCTGGAACCGGAGACCGCAGCTCGCATGGCCGCCGCTGGCGCCTTCATGGTGCCGACGCTGCAGACGATGGAGTTCTTCCTGGCACATCGCGACCTCCTCGACGTGCCGGCCGAGAAGGTCGCCCTGGCCGAGGACGTCGCCGCGCGGGCCTACCAGAGCATCGCCATCGCCCGCGATGCCGGCGTGAAGCTCGGGTCCGGCTCCGACGTGGTGGGCCCGTGGCAGGGCCGTCGAGGTGAGGAGCTGGTCTACAAGGCACGGGTGCTGGGCGCGCACGAGGCCATCATCAGCGCCACTCGCGTGAATGCCGAGCTGTTCGGCCTCGACGCCGAGATCGGGACGCTGGAGGCCGGCAAGCGTGCGGACCTGCTGCTGCTGACGGGCCAGCCGCTCGATGACATCGCGCTCCTGGCGGAGCCCGACAACGTCACGCTGGTGATGCGTGACGGGGTCGTGGTCAAGGATCGGGAAGGTCGCCTCAGCTGAAGCGCGTGGAGCCCATGGCGCCGCGGGCGGGTGTACAATCTCCGCTCTGAACGGCGCCTGATCCGCCTGTTCTGCCGGTGTGGAGTGGCTGACCGTCAGGACCCTACCCTGACAGGCCGCTATGACGTGTGCCCCACGCGTCCCGTTGTCGGGCGCATCACGAGGACCCATGGTGAACGCGAACAAGCCCGAATACCTCTCGGCCGAAGGCCTCGAGAAGCTCAAGGCCGAGCTCGCCGAGCTCACGAACGTCAAGCGACCCGAGATCGCGCAGCGTATCCACGACGCCAAGGAGTACGGCGACGTCACCGAGAACGCGGAGTACGAAGACGCCAAGAACGAGCAGGCCTTCGTGGAAGGGCGCATCCAGTCGCTGACGGCCATCATCAAGAACGCCGTCATCATCGACGAGAACCACTCGCGGACGTACGTCCAGATCGGCTCCACCGTGACCATCGAGGGCGACAAGGGCAAGGAGCAGTACACCATCGTGGGCGCTGCCGAGGCCGCCCCTGACCAGGGACGTATCTCCAACGAGTCGCCCGTGGGTCGCGCGCTGCTGGGCAAGAAGAAGGGTGAGGCGGTCACCGTCACCGTCCCGGCGGGGGACTCCACCTACACCATCGTCAGCATCCGCTAGACGCGTCCCGGCCCGCTTGACCGGGAGAGGGGACAGGCATGTTCTGGGCTGACGAGCTGGCCGCGCGTTTCGACGGACCGCAGGTCGTCAACGACTCCAAGACCCCCTCTGGCACCGTTCACATCGGTTCGTTGCGTGGCGTCGTCCTGCACGACGTCATCCACCGCGCACTCCTCCAGGCCGGCCTGCCCAGCCGCTTTCTCTACGGCGTCGATGACCTGGACCCCATGGATTCACAGGCGCTCCTGACACCCGACGCGGTCGAACGCTACATGGGCGTGCCGCTGGCACACGTGCCGGCGCCGGAGGGCAGCGCCGCGGAGAGCTACGCGCGCTACTTCGTGGGCGAGCTCTTCATGGGCACCTTCGAAGGGCTCGGCGTGGCGCCCGAGGTCTACTGGATGAGCGAGCTCTACGGCGACGGCTCCATGGACCCCTACATCCGCAGGGCGCTCGACCGCGCCGAGGCCATCCGCCAGATCTACCTGCGCGTCAGCAACGTGGAGCGCGCGCCAGGCTGGCTGCCCGTCTCGGTCATCTGTGAGCGCTGCGGTCGTATCGGCACCACGCTGGCCACCGACTGGGACGGCGAGACGGTGGCCTACGCCTGCCAGCCCGATTACGTCACCTGGGCCAGCGGCTGCGGCCACAGCGGCCGACTGGCGCCGTTCGGAGGCCGGGCCAAGCTGCCCTTCAACGTGGACTGGGCCGCCAAGTGGAGCCATTTCGGGATCACCATCGAGGGCTGCGGCAAGGATCTCGGCACCAAGGGGGGCAGCCGCGATCGCAGCAACGCCATCAGCCGCGAGGTCTACGACCGCGAGCCGCCCATCAACGTGCACTACGAGTTCCTCAACGTCGGCGGCCGCAAGATGAGCACCTCGAAGGGCTCGGGCGCGGCGGCCCACGAGATGGCCGACCTGCTGCCGCCGGAGCTCATCCGTTTCCTGTTCCTGCGGCACAAGCCCAAGAAGGCGCTCGACTTCGACCCGGGCGGCGATGCCATCCCCGGGCTCTTCGACGAGTTCGACCGTCTCGCCGCTGCCACCGCCGGTCAGCCCTTTCGAGGTGAGCTGCCGGCCGACCACGAGCGCATCTTCCGGCTCAGCCTGGTCGATCCCGGAGGCGGACATGCAGCTGGAGGCCCGTCGCTTCCGGCCGGCGTTCCGCCACTTGACGATGCTGGTGCAGCTGCCCGACGTGGACCTCGAGGTGCGCGTCGCTGCCGAGAAGGGCGCGCCGCTCGACGAGGCCGAACAGGCCATCCTCGTCGAGCGTGCCGCTGTCGCCCGCGCCTGGCTGGATGGCTGGGCGCCGGAGCGTTACCAGGTCTCGGTCCGCGAGGACCTGCCGCCGGACGTGGCCGAGCTATCGGAGGTGCAGGGCCTCTTCCTCGCCGATCTTTCCGCCGGCGCGGCGGCCGAGCACCCCGTCGGCGGCGATGCCTGGCAGGACCTCATCTACCGCAGTGGGCAGGCGCGCGGTGTCTCGTCGCGCGATGCCTTCGCCGCCGTCTACGCCGCACTGCTGGGCCGTGGCAGCGGACCACGCGCCGGCTGGCTGCTGGCAAGCCTTGACGAGTCGTTCCTGGTGCAGCGACTGCGGGAGGCCGCAGAGGTCGCGGCCGCGCGCTGCGATCGCGTCGCGAGACGGTCGACGAGTCCGATGGGGAGGACGCATGAGCGTCGGGCCAGCACGGCTGCGCGCAGAGCCCGACGTCATCCGCCAGGGCTGCGTGGCCAAGCGGGAGGACCCTGGGCTGGTCGACCGCGCGCTCGCGGTCGACGGCCAGCGCCGCGAGGCGTTGGGCAAAGCCGATGCGCTGCGCGCGCAGAAGAACCAGATCTCCGAATCCATCGGCATCGCCATCAAGAGCGGCGAGCCGCCCAACGGGCCGCGAGTATCGCAGCTGCGGGAGCAGTCGAACTGGATCGGTGCCGAGCTGGCCGGCCTCGACGCCCAGCTGGCGGAGGTCAGCGGCCGGCTCGAGGACCTGTTGCTGCGCATCCCCAACCCGCCCGATCCCGACGTGCCGGTCGGTGGCGAAGAGGCCAGCGTCATCGTGCGCAGCTGGGGCGATCCGGCCGGGCACGTGGTCGAGCAGCAGGGCGACATCGCCGCCTGGGTGCGCAAGCCGCACTGGGAGGTCGCCGAGCCGCTGGGCATGCTGGACCTGGCCGCCGGCGCCAAGGTCGCCGGTTCGGGCTGGCCGCTCTACAAGGGAGCGGGCTCGAAGCTCCAGCGCGCGCTCATCGACTTCTTCCTCGATCTCCACACCAGCGAGCACGGCATGACAGAGGTCTGGCCGCCCGTGCTGGTCAACGAGGAATTGGCGCGCGGTACCGGTCAGATCCCGGACAAGGAAGACCAGATGTACGTGGTCGGCCGCGACGGCTTGTACCTCGTGCCGACCGCGGAGGTCCCGGTCACCAACATCCATCGCGACGAGATCATCGAGGCCGCGGACCTGCCCATCCGCTACGTGGCCTACTCGCCCTGTTTCCGCCGGGAGGCTGGCGCAGCGGGCGCCAAGACCCGCGGGGTCCTGCGGGTGCACCAGTTCGACAAGGTCGAGATGGTGGCCTTCGAGAAGCCGGACGACTCGGCGGCCACGCTCGAGTGGATGACCGAGCGTGCCGAGATCTGCCTGCAGAGGCTGGGCCTGCCCTATCGAGTCAAGTTGATGGCGAGCGGCGACATGGGCTTCACGCAGGCCAAGAAGTACGACCTCGAAGTGTGGGCGCCCGGCGTGGAGGACTGGCTGGAGGTCAGTTCCATCTCCAACTTCCGCGACTACCAGGCTCGGCGGATGTCCATCCGCTGGCGGCCCGACAAGGGCGCCAAGCCGGAGATCCTGCACACGCTCAACGGCTCCGGGCTGGCACTGCCACGCGTGGTGGCGGCCATCCTCGAGGTCTACCAGCAGGCGGATGGCTCGGTGGCGATGCCAGACGTGCTCCAGCCCCGCATGGGGGAGCGCATCTCCGCGGCCTGAGCTCCGCAGGCCGACAGCGCGTGGCTGCGATCGGCGACCCGGCGCGCCGCCATGCCCTCGGTGACTCACCCGACGCGGTGCTTCGTCATCGATGCCACCCAGTCCTGGATCGGAACCCCTGGTGGTCGTTCGATGCCGCAGGTGCCTCAAGCAGCACGTGACCCATCCAACTGATGCCGCGGGCGCTTGAGATGCGGCCCGTCGCTGTCGGCTGAGTCACCCAGGGAATAGACCGGAGGCCGGGGCCTGCAAGGGACCGTGGAGCCGGCCCGACCGGACGAGCTGAGCCATCCCAGCGGCCGGGCTGTCGGGAAGGGGGTCGCGCTACTGCGTCGGGGGAGGGATCGACGCCGGGTCCGTCTCGAGGTATCGAAGCGCCACGCGCGTGAGCTTGTCGGCCAGGGTCTGGATGTTGGTGCGACCCAGGTTGGTGAGGATGACCACATCGAGGTCATCGCCGGGTAACCGGTACATCAGCGAGACGTAGCCGCGCAGCGAGCCACCATGGCCGATCCCGAGCCGGCCGTCCAGGCGCGCGTAGCGCATGCCCAGGCCGTAGCCGCTGCTGGGGTGGAACTGCAGCATCAGCTCGAGCGAAGTCGGTTCCAGCACCGCGCCGCCCAGCAGGGCATCCTGCCAGTCGGAGATGTCCCGCACGGACGAGACCAGGGCCCCGGCGCTCTCGGCGACCGTTGCCGCGGACGTGTTCGGGCGCATGCGTGTGCCGTCGGAGAATCCGCGCCAGCCCGTGGTGGTGACCCAGTAGCCCTTGGCCGGCACCTTGCCGATGGGCTCCTGGCCCTGGAAGTACGTGTCGTCGAGACCCAGTGGTTCGAGGAAGCGCTCGCGGATGTTGCGTGCCGGGGACCCGCCGGTGATCTTGCGCACGATCTGGCCCAGGAGGACGTAATTGGTGTTGGAATAGTGATAGCACTTGCCCGGCGCGCAATAGCGTGGGCCAGACAGGCCCAGGATCTCTGCCGGACGCCAGCGATGGGAGGGACGCCCGAACACTCGTGCCTCGTACCTGGGATGGGTGAAGTAGTCGAAGATGCCGCTGCGGTGGCTCAGCAGCATCTTGACGGTGATCTGGCCGGCCTTGGGGTAGTCAGGCAGCCAGGTCGAGATCTTCGTGCCCAGCCACAGGTGGCCCTCCTCACGCAGCTGCAGGACGAGCGCGGCCATGAACGTCTTGGTCAGTGAGGCGACGGCGAAGGGCGTACCGGGCCGTACCGGTCGCGCATCTCCGCCCACGGCAAGGCTGCCGGCCGTGCCCATCCAGCGATCTCCGTCGGGAAGTCGAACAGCAGCCGCGACACCTGGCGCCCGGTGGTTCACCAGCCAGCGGTCGAGACGCGCCTGCAGCTTGACGGCAAGGTCCGCGTCGACCGCAGATGGGTCAGCGGACCTGTCACGGGTCAGTCCCGCGCTGCCCACGGCCGGCACCAGCAGGACGGCAGCCAGCAGGGCGGCGAGCACTCGGGGAAGGGGTCGGTGACGCACGGCCGACCGAGCATACCGCGCACCGTCAACGTGGAGTGACC
The DNA here is from genome assembly GCA_963804575.1 of uncultured Chloroflexia bacterium. Classification (GTDB taxonomy): domain Bacteria; phylum Chloroflexota; class Limnocylindria; order Limnocylindrales; family CSP1-4; genus JAFMJV01. The sequence continues at coordinate 305,182 of CAWDQY010000007.1, read as the reverse complement.
ACGGCCGCTGCTATCCTGCGCGCTGCGGGAGAGGTGGCCGAGTGGTTGAAGGCGACGGTCTTGAAAACCGTTGGGCGAAAGCCTCGTGGGTTCGAATCCCACCCTCTCCGCCAGGCAGCACGGGGGAACGCCGGTGAGGGTCTCGTTACGAGCCGCGGTCGTTGTGCCCTCGCAGGCTGGGCCAGGGACCTTCGGGTCCTGTCCGCGCCACACGTCGAGCGTCATGATGCAAGCGATGATCCCCGATGGCCTGGCCCAGACGACTGCAGTGCGTGAGAGCGTCGACCCGGCCCACGCCATCAGCTACCTCGTCACGGCGACCAAGGACGGCGACCTGGAGACGGGCGCGGTACTTCTCGACGGACGACCGATCGGACGGCTTCGCCATCGACGCCACGCACCCGTGGTCTCGCGGCACCCCTTCGCATCGTCTCTCCCGGTGGACTCGGCCTGGCATGCCGAGGCGCTCGGGTGGCTGCCACACGAGGGTCGGCCGTGGGACACGCGGGTCACCAGCACCGCACCGACTCGTCTCCGGGCGGCCGAGGACCTCATGCGGGCCTACCGAAACCGCCGCTGATGGGTGCCGACCAGCCGACGTGAGCCAGGCTGGTCACTGAGCCGGGCCACCGGGTGCAGACGCCAGCCGCGCGAGCACCGGCGCGACCCGGCCGATGCTGAGACCGAGCAGCAGCCCCAAGGTGTTGTTGACGACGTCACCCAGCTCGCAGCCACGACCCAGCACCGGCAGCAGGAGCTGCGTGGCTTCGACGGCGATGGGCAATGCCAGCACAGCGACGACGAGGGTGAGCGTTCGTCGCGACCGCGGCAGCAGACCGAGGGCCACGCCCAAGGGGATGAAGAGCAGCACATTCAGGCTGTCCTCCGTGAGGCGGAGGTAGTAGCTCATGGGTGCCAGCCATGGGCCGTCGAGGTCGCACTGGCTGCCGGCCCCGGAATCCCAGTCCGGGCCACCCGCGGTCGGAGGGATCGTCGCGGCGATGATGGCCCCGATGCTCACGACGAGCAGGTATGCGACCGATCGACGAGTTCCCAGGGCGCGGGCGAGCGCCGGCCCGATGAGCAGGCCCACGATGACGGCAAGGATCACGCCGGGCAGGAACCACGGCAGGGCCGCCATCATCGTCCGCATCGCCTAGACCGTCACCCGCTCCGCAGCACCTTCCACGCTCCTGAGGGTAGCGGGCGTGGCTCGAGGGCGCTCCCGCTGGAGAGCTCGCCTCACCACCGCGGGCAGCCACCACGCGATACCATCGTGGCATGCACAAGGCCATCGGCCGTCTGCGCTCGGTGCTTCGGGCAGAGGCCCGCCACGACCCCGGGTCATGCGAGATAGGAACGACCTGTTCGTGGGACGCGATGCGAGCGCTCTACCAGGCACAGGCTGCTCGCGGTGTGCCGGAGGCGATCGCCGGCCTGGAGCACATCCAGCGTGGTCGCTGGCCGACGAGCGGGAGGCCCCGACGAGGGTAGACGAGGGAACGCCATGGACGAGATCGCATGAAGACACGCGCCACCCACGCCGCCACGAGCCTGCTGCTGGCACTGGCCGTCCTCGGGGCCCCGCAGGAGGCGCTCGCGGCGCCAAGGAGGTCGGCTGCCAAGGAGGAGGCTGCCGAACAGGCCCCGGCGGATCCCATCGAGGTGGTGAAGGGGGCCACCTACCGCATGGCCAAGACCAAGATGGCCGATCGTGTCATCCGCCTGGACGATGCCGCCGGCGATCCGGTCTTCGCCGACGGTAGTACGGCCACGGGAGCCCCGCAGTGGGCCGACATCGAGGCGGTGTACCTGGCCTCGACCAGGATGCCAGCCAAGCTGATGACGAAGATGGCCAAGGACTTCCCGCCCGGTGTTTCCGGTGCCTTCTACGGCAACGAGGCCCGGTGGACGGTCGGCGATGACGCCATCTTCGTGGCCGTGGAGATGGCAGACAAGCTCCCGTCCGACGCTGCGGGGCAGCAGGTGGAGGTCGGGATCGGCGGCGATGCCGCAACACCGGTGCAGGTGGGCGCGCAGCTCGACACGCGGGCAGGCGTGGAGCGCTTCTCGCTCAGCGGGGTGTTCAGCAACGGCGCCTTCGCCACCGGCACCACCGACATCAGCGGCCGTGCCCCGGGCGCGGCGATCGACTACTACAACACCGAGTCCGGCGACTTCGGCTACTACGATGCCAGGCGCGCGACCTGGTACCTGCTCATCCCGGCTGCCGCAGACAGCAATTCGATCGTGGTAAGCGTCCGCAGCAGCACCGAGGTGGGTGAGGTCCTCGACCGGCTCGAGCTCCCGGGCGGCGGTCACTTCGTCTCGCTCGCCGACCCCACCGGAGGCTGGAGCAAGCAGGCCGGGCTGCCGCCACTGGCGTGCCGCTCGCTCGAGACGTTCAGCGCGGAGACGGCCACGGGGCTGAGCGACCCTGCCGGCACGCGCATCCGCTACACGGCCGGCGTGGCCACCAGCGGCAACGTCGGCGGCGCCAGCCGAGCCGACGCCCGACGACACCGACGCCGACGACACCGGCGATCAGCTGGCCCTGCTGGGACCGGCCATCGACGCGATGGGCAGCGTCCCGGTGGCGCTCAGCGCCGTCGGCTCAGGGGATGAGCCCGCGACGGTGAACGGGGAGCTGGCCGTCTCGGCACAGCAGGATGCGGTCACGCTGACCTTCGAGGCCCCTGCGGGCCAGTGGTCCTTCGCGCTCGCGGAGGGATCGGAGCTGCTGACACCTGCCGGTGAGGCCATCATCGACCACCGTTCGCTGACCGGCGCTGCCGGCGTGGCGACTGGGCCGGGACTGGATGGCTTCGTGACCGGGAACGCGGCCTGTGCCGGCGAGCCCTCGGAGCCCGCTGCGGGTAGCGGCGACCCGACGGCCGCTGGATCGCCCGATCCGACCGCAGCGCCAGGGGAGGCCGAGACCGATGGCTAGAAGCGGCGCCGTGCCTCCAGGCTAGGTCTTCATCAGGTACGGGAACAGGCGGATCTTCAGGTCGTTGAGGGGCATGGCGCCGACGATGCGGTCGACCACCCGGTCACCCTTGATGACGATCATGGTGGGGATGCTGGACGCCCCGAAGTGCTGCGCCAGCGCCGGGTTCTCGTCCACGTTGACCTTCACCACCTTGATGCGGCCGGCGTACTCCTTGGAGAGGTTCTCCAGCATCGGACCGATGACGCGGCACGGTCCGCACCATGGCGCCCACAGGTCGACGAGGATGGCGACCGAAGAGCGTGCCTCGTAGGGGAACGTCGTGTCGGTCGCGTTCACCAGCCACGGCAGCGGCACCCCGCAGGCGCCGCAGTGGGGTGCGCCGCGCTCGGCCGGTCGGATCTTGTTCTTCTTTCCGCACTGGGCGCAGGTCAGCATCGACAAGGGGCCGGCGGGCGCACCGCCACCGGGCGCAGCACCGCCGGGCGTGGCGCCACCGGGCGCGGCACCGCTGGCTTCGGGTTCGTCTGTGTCATGGTGCCGCTGAGTATGCCCTCACTCGCCGCCACGCAGCTGGTAGCGCGACATGCGCCAGCTGCCCAGTGCCAGCGAGCCCAGGATGACGACGGCCAGCACGCCCACCGAGGTAGCGGCGTCGAGCGTCGCATCGTCCGCTCCCTGCAGCGCGTCGGCCACCCCCAGCGTGGCTTGCCGGATGGAGAACGTCTGCGTGCCCGGCAGCAGCCCGGCCAGCACGCCCTCCCACAACAGCACGTAGCCGAGGCCGATGGCGAGTGCGCGCGAGGTGAGGCTGCTCAGGGTCATGAAGCCCAGGGCATAGGCCGTGCCGCCGGCCGCAGCAGCCACGGCGTAGGACACGGCAGGCACGACGATGTCGGGGTCATCGGTCGCGACGATCAGGCCGGTGAGCAGGGTCGCCGGCACCACCAGCGCGATGGTCAGGCCCGCCGCCACCACGCCCTTCGCCAGCACGATGCGGAAGCGGCGACCCGGCTTGGTCAACAGGTAGACGATGGTGCCGTCCTCCAGCTCGGCTCCCAGCGCGCCGGTGCCGAAGACGAGCGCGATGAGTGGCAGCACGGTCTGGATGACGAGTCGATCGAAGACGCTCTCGCTGAAGGAGACATCGCCCACGGCGCGCCCGAGCAGCGTGATGGCCACCGGCACGGTCGCCAGCAGCAGCATCAACCAGAAGCGCCGCCGGTCGAGCAGGCTGCGCAGGGTGATGGCCACCACGGGCATGCTGCGGATCATCGGCCCACCAGGTAGGCGAAGACCGATTCGAGCGAGTCGTCGGTGGGACGCAGCTCACGCAGCGAGATGCCGTGGTCACGTGCGATCCGCGGCATCTGACGAGTGAGCTGGCCCAGATCGGCGGTGCGCACGGTCAGGCCCTTGGCGTCGAGCTCCACGCCGAAGACGCACTCGAGCCGCAGCAGCTCCGCCGCCAGGCGGCGGTCGTCGCTGGAGCGAACGTGGAAGACGTGCGGCCGGTCCGTCATGAGCCGGCGGATGGTACGGAAGTCGCCCGCGGCGGCCAATCGACCGGCGTAGATGACGAGGATCGACTCGGCCATGCGCTCCACCTCCTCGAGGATGTGGGACGACAGCAGCACCGTGCGACCCTGCTCGGCCATGCGGCGCAGGAGCTCGAACATGTGCAGGCGCTGGCGAGGGTCCATGCCGTTGAAGGGCTCGTCGAGGATGAGCACGGGAGGTTCGTGCACCAGGGCCGCGGCCATCTTGATGCGCTGCCGCATGCCCTTCGAGTAGGTGCCCACGCGCCGGTCGGCCGCGTCTGCCAGCTCCACCAACGCGATGGCGCGCTCGGCCGCGGCGTCCGGATCGGGCAGGCCCTGCTGGCGGGCATTGGCGATGGTGAACTCGCGGCCCGTGAGGAACGGATACACCGTCTCTCGCTCCGGCACCAGGCCGACGTGGCGGTACATCTCGGAGTCACGCCAGGCAGGACGGCCTTCCACCAGGACCTCGCCGGCGGAAGGCGCCAGCAGTCCCGCGATCATGTGCAGCAGGGTCGTCTTGCCGGCGCCATTGGGACCCAGCAGCCCGGTCACACCGGGGCCCACGCTGAAGCTGACGTCATTGACCGCCACCACGTTGCCGTACCAGCGTGAGACATGCTCGACGGCGATGGCCGCTGCAGCCGCCTGGGGTGGCGCGGCCGCGGTCACGTGGCCAGCCGCTGGTAGCGGCGCAGCAGGACGATCAGCGAGCCGGCCGTCCAGGCGGCGGCTGCCGCGAGGTAGACCCAGCCATCCAGGCCGGCCCGCCGCACGGTCAGGTTGTCTGCGCGCGTGTCGAACAGGAAGGCGTTGACGCCATCGAGCACGTCGGCGGGGCTGAGCAGCACGGCCAGCTGCCCGAAGAAGCCGATGTCGAGCGAGACGAGGATGGCGGCGAAGACGTTGGGGATGAGGAAGACCGCGACGATGGCGACCGTGGCGTACGCGCGGCGCGGCGTCAGGGCCGCGATGGCGGCAGCCAGTGAGCCCACCACCAGGGCGATGATGAACCCGACCACCAACGCCGTCGGCAGCTGCGGCAGCTCGTCACCGAGGCCGGTCATCACGTCTGGCGCGACCAGCACCCGGCCGATGAAGAGGATGAGCTGGGGTGCCAGCACCAGCACCAGCAGGGCGATGAGCAGAGCCCAGCATCCTCGCCACGGCGTAGTCCGAGCGCGAGATGGCGCGCGAGAAGTACAGCGGCAGCGTGTTCGCGAGCTGGTCGCGACCGAAGAGCTCGGGGGCCTGGGCGGCCGAGAAGAGGAAGACGAGCACGGCGGTGAAGGGGAAGACCGTCGAGTAGCGTACCGGTGACAGGGCGTCGGCAGCACCGGCAGCGGCGTCGGACTGGGCGAACTGCGCGAACAGCACGATGACGCCGACCGCGAGCAGCGCCGGCAGCGTCGCCAGCAGGACCAGCCCGACGGGCATGATCTTGGAGCGGGCGCTGCGTCCGAGGCCGTAGGCGGTCCGCAGGGTGTGGCGCAGCAGCGCTCGCCACGGCCGCCCGCCGGCCCAGGCGCGGTCCCTCGTAGCCGCGGTAGCCCAGGTCGTAGATGGAGCTGCCGTGATCGGAGCGTTGTCGACCCCCCAGTGGCGCAGAGGTCACGCCGCCTCCTCCCCGGGCACATCGTCCCGGAAGAGATCCTCCAGGCTGGCGCGGCGCGGCTCGACCCGCGTGAGGGCCAGGTCCAGCTCGATGACGCGGTCGCGCACGTGGTCGTAGGTCTCGTCGCCACGGATCACGACGAGCACCTGCGAGCCATCGACCCGCACCCGGTAGCCATCGGCCTCAAGGCGCGCGGCGAGGTCGGCAGGCCGCTCATCGACCTCGACGATGAGGGTGCCCGTGTGCTGTGTGAAGGTCCCCAGCGCGGCCGCCTGGAGCAGCCGGCCGGCATCGATGGCAACGAGGTAGTCACACACGCGCTCGATCTCGCCCAGCAGGTGGCTGGCCATGATGATGGCGATACCGAAGTCGGTGCCGGTGCGTTCGATGAGGTCGAGCATCTCGTCGCGTCCGGCTGGGTCGAGCCCGTTGGTAGGCTCGTCGAGCAGCAGCAGGCGCGGATCATGGACGAGCCCCTGCGCCAGCTTGACCCGCTGCTTCATGCCGGTGGAGTAGCCGCCCATGGGCCGGTAGCGCTCCTCGAACAGGCCCACGTGGCGCAGCACCTCCGCGGTACGCTCGCGGGCGGAGGCGCTCGGCAGTCCGCTCATGCGCGCCATGTGGTTGACGAAGTCGGTGGCGCTGATGTCGGAGGGCAGGCAGTCGTGCTCGGGCATGTAGCCCACCAGCTGGCGGATGGCCAGGCCCTGCGTGGCCACGTCGAGGTTCAGCACCGCCGCCGTGCCGCTGCTGGCGTCGAGCAGGCCCAGCAGGATCTTGATGAGCGTCGACTTGCCGGCACCGTTGGAGCCCACCAGCCCGACGATGCCGGGTTCGACGGTCAGCGTCAGGCCGTCGAGCGCAGTGACGCCGCCGGGGTACCGCTTGGTCAGACCTTCGAGGGCGACGAGTGACATGCCCGAGCAGTCTACCTTGGTCCTTGGGTGCTCAGGCCACGACCTTCTTGTATTGGCGTACCGAAAGCCAACCGAAGACCACGATGAGGCCGACGATCCAGAGCGCCGAGCGCAACACCAGCGACTCGACGGAATCACCGCCCGCGATGGGCACGTCGGGGAAGCTCAACTTGCGCACCGTGTTGGTCAGGATGGTCACCGGCTGGTGCTCGGCGAAGAGCGCCAGCCAGTCGGGCATCGTCTGGGTCGGCACGAACACCGAGCTGGCGAAGACGAAGGGAAAGACCAGGAAGAACGAGGCGCCCTGCGCGGCCTCTGGGTTGCGCACCGTGAGCCCGAGGGCGGCGAAGAACCACGAGACCGAGAAGCCGAACAGCAGCGCCAGGATGAGCCCCAGCAGCAGGCCCGGCCAGCTGGCTGCCTGGAAGCCGATGATGATGCCGACGATGAGCATCAGCGACTGCACCAGCGCGCTGCGCACCAGGTCGGCGATGGTGCGGCCGCCCATGACCGCCGAGCGGGCCATGGGCAGGGAGCGGAAGCGATCGATGACGCCGCCGGCGAGGTCCTCGGTCAGGCCGACCGTGGTGTTGGTGGCGCCGAACACGACCGTCTGGACGAGGATGCCGGGGATGAGGAAGTTGATGTAATCACCCCCGTCGGCGCCGCCAAAGCCGAAGGTGATGGCGCCACCGAAGACGAAGTTGAAGAGCAGCAGGAACATGACCGGCTGGATCGTGGCGAAGACCAGCAGCTGGGGCATGCGCAGGAAGCGCAGCAGGTTGCGACGGGTGATGATGCGCATGTCGCGCAGCGCGTGCCCCACGCTCATGCGCGACTGTGGCGTCGGCGTCATCGCCCGGCTCTTCCGAAGCGCGATCGGCCGGCCATGCTCCGCCGGTTGCTGCCATCATCGGCCGCTGCCGCCGCCTCGGCCGCGTGGCCGGTGAGCGTCAGGAAGACCTCGTCGAGTGTGGGCTTGTGCATCTCCAGGTCATCGGGCGTGAGCTCCGCCTCGTCGAGCGCCCGCACGACCTGCATCAGGGTCCGCGAACCATCCGGTGCGTGCACCACGAGACAGCGCTTGTTGGGCTCGAACATGGGCTCCTCGGCGGTCACGCGACGCAGCACCTCGGTGGCACGCTCGCGCTGGTCCTCTGGCACGACGACCTCGATGACCGTGCCGCCGATGCGCGATTTGAGCTCGTTGGCGGTGCCCTCGGCGATGAGCTTGCCGCGATCGATCACGCCGATGCGGTCGGCCAGGTAATCGACCTCCTCGAGGTACTGCGTGGTCATCAGCAGCGTCGTGCCGTCCGACTGCAGGTCGCGGATGATGTCCCAGATGTCGATGCGACTGCGCGGGTCGATGCCGGTGGTGGGCTCGTCGAGGAACATGACCTCCGGCCGCCCCACCAGCGAGGCCGCGAGGTCGAGGCGACGGCGCATGCCGCCGGAGTAGGTCTTGACCTGCCGGTCGGCGGCCTCGGTCAGGTCGATGCGCTTCAGCACGTCGGCGGCGCGCACCTTGGCCTCCTTGTCAGGCAGGCCGTACAGCTGGCCGATCATCTCCACGTTCTCGCGGCCGGTGAGGAAGCCATCGATGGCTGCCGATTGACCGGCCAGGCCGATCTTGGTCCGTGCCGTGACGGGATCCGCAAGCACGTCCACGCCGGCCACCCAGGCCTCGCCCGCGTCCGGCTCGAGCAGCGTGGTGAGGATGCGGATGAGCGTGGTCTTGCCCGCGCCGTTGGGGCCAAGCAGTCCGTAGATCGAACCGGGCGCGATGGAGATGCTGACGCCGTCGAGGGCCACGGTCTCCTTGCCGAAGCGTTTGACGACATCGACCGCCCGGATGATCGGCACCGGGCTGACGGGGGTCGGGTCCATGGGGGACGGGTCCATCGGGTTACCTGTGATGGTGAGGTCGAGGTCGGGCGGGCGCCTGGGCGTGGCCCTCGGCGCGGCTCGCCGATGATAGCGCCACCGTACACGAGGGCGCGCGAGCGACCCTCCGATGGCGAGTATCTAGTCGAGCAGCGTGCCGTCAGGCCGGTATCGGCCCCACCGTTCGGCGGCGTCGATGAGCGCCAGGATGTTCTCGGCCGGCGTCTCCGACGGCAGGGCACAGCCGGGTCCCAGGATGAGTCCGCCACCGGGAGCCAGGACACGCAGCTCTTCGCGCAGCCGCCTCGGCCACTGACTCGGGCGTGCCGCGCGCCAGGACCTCGGACGGATCGAGGACGCCGAGGATGGTGGCCCGGCCCTGGGTGGCGCCCTTGACCAGCTCCAGATCGCACTTGTAGTCCAGCTCGAGGACGGCCGCCCCCGTGGACACCATCTCGTCCACGATGCGCGTGGCGTCACCGCAGATGTGGTAAGCGAGCCGGATGCCTCCAGCGGCCAGCCGCTCGCACAGGCGCCTGTCGGCCGGCCAGGCGTACTGGCGGTAGAGCGCCGGTGAGCAGACGTCGGGACCGGCGATGGACTCACCGATCGACGTCATGTGGGCACCCTGCTCCATCTGCGCCACGGCGTAGCGGTAGACGACCTCGCTGCAGAAGTCGAGCAGCTGGCGCAGCTGCGCCTCGTGGCCGGGCAGGGCGAGGGCGGTGAGGAACGCCTCCATGCCCACGATCATGGATGCCAGCGAGAAGGCGCCCTGGTCCGCACGCCCCATGACGAACGCGTCGCGACCGAGCTCGCGCACGACGAGACGGGTGGCCTTGAGGTTCTCCCTGAGCGGTGCCGCCGTGTAGGGGTCCGGCATGACCAGGCGGTCGACCTCGTCGAGGCTGGCGATGGCGGGCGTGAAGGAGACCGGGGCGGAGTCCGCCAGGTACTCGACGCCCACGCCGCACGCCTCGGCCAGGGAGGCGGTGCCGCTCTCCACCAGCACGACGTCATGGCCGAAGCGGCGCCAGTCGGCGATGTGCCCCTCGGCCATGGCCTCGCCGCTGCGGAAGTGCTCCGCCAGGTCCAGGCCTGATGTCCGCGCTGCCACCAGGAAGTCGTGCAGGTCCACGGGCACGCGGTCCGGGATGCCCCCGCGCAGGACCGTCTCGACCCGTTCGATGGACCCCATCGATGCCATCGCTGCTGTCGACGGCCGCGCGCTAGTAGCGGCCGTGCTCGAGCACGGTGTCGAAGAGGGCCAGGATGTTCTGTGGCGGCACGTCGGCCTGGATGTTGTGGCCGGCGGCGAACACGAAGCCGCCTCCGGGCATGAAGTCGTCGAGCAGTCGCCGGGCTTCCTCGCGGACCTGCTCGGGCGTGCCGAACGGCAGCGTGTCCTGCTGGTCGAAGCCGCCCCAGAAGGTGATGCGGTCGCCGAAGTCACGCTTCAGCTGGGCGCGATCGCCCATGCCCGCGGCTTTGGGCTGGACGGGGTGGATGGCATCGACGCCACCCTCGATGAGCAGCGGGATCATGGGCACGATGCTGCCGCACGAGTGGTAGAAGATCTTCGCCTGCGTGCGCGAGTGGATGAAGTCCCAGAGCTTGCGGTAGCGCGGCCAGATGAGGCGCTGATACGTCTCCGGGTCGATCATGGGGGCTCGCTGGGTGCCCAGGTCCGAGCCGGTGCAGACGAAGGAGGCGTAGCCGCCCACCCGGTCGAGCACCTCGCCCAGCAGCGCCATCTGGTACTCGAGCATGGCGTCCAGCTGGGCTTCGGCCAGTGCCGGATCGGTTACCAGGTCCTCGAGGAACTGCACGTACCCGCGCAGGTACCAGGAGAACTCGAAGAGCGAGGCGATGAGGTTGACCGCGATGGCCTTGTCGGTGCCCTCATGGAGCTCCCGGGCGGCTTCCCCGAGGCCGGCGTAGCGCGCCGGGTCGTGCGGGTCCGGCCAGGGATACCTGGCCAGCTCCTGGACCGTTCGCGCTTCGCTCAGCGGGTGGCCGATGAAGTCGTAGTACAGCAGTTCGCCGTGTGGGCGGGCGGCCTTGCGGCGGATGCCGAACTCGTCCTCGTATGCGTCGTCCCCCAGCTCGATGTCGTGCCAGTCGCGCGACGCCCGCACGTACAGGTAGCGCGAGTCGACGTGCAGTCGCTCCAGGATGTCGGGGTGGGGCTGGGCCAGCTGCTGGACTCGATCGGCCAGCTCGTCGGGTGCCTGGATATCGAGGTGGGCCTTGAGCGCGCGACTGGCGCCGGTGGTGATGCCGGTGACCATGCCACCGAGGTCGATCGGCACGCGGTCGGGCTCACGGTGCTCAAGGCTGCTGGCGAAGCGCTGTCGGGAGTCCATGGCCGTCTCACTGCTGGCACGGGTTGGGTCAGTCCGACTCTGGGCGGCGCTCGTTCGACGCCGCCACGGCCAGCGGTCCTGACCGGTCGGGCCGAGTGGCACCTCCGCCGCCGGCGCGGCTGCCTGGCCTTCCGCCGCCCGCGCGGCCCAGTGACAGCCGGTCTCCGTCGGGCCGAGTGGCGGCGCGCATCGCCGGCCAGGGCAGGCGCACAATGGAAACGCCCGTCAGACCGACCTGGCCGCCGGCGTCGCGAGGTGACGGGCCCAGACCGTGCGTGACGCCCACTGTGCTTGCGAGTGGCCGTCCCACGGTGCATCTCGGGTAGGGGGGACTTGGATGATCGACCCTGGCGAACTCGACCTGGCTCCTCGGCTGGGTACACAGGCGTACCGCATCGGCATCATCGGAGCGGGCAAGATCGTCCGCGAGTGTCACCTGCCGGCATACCGCTCCGCCGGCTGGGAGGTCGTGCGCATCGCCTCCCGCACCGCCGCCTCGGCAACGGCCGTGGCCGACGAGTTCGGCATCCCCGCGGCGTCCTCTGACTTCCTCGATGTCATCCACGACGATCGCGTCGAGGTGGTCGATATCTCGCTGCCCTCGCATCGCCATCGCGAAGTCGCCGTGGCCGCGCTCGAGGCAGGCAAGCACGTCCTGCTCCAGAAGCCCATGGCCAACACGCTCGAGGACGCGCAGGCCATCGTCGCGGCCGCGGAGCGTGCCGGCGTGAAGCTGGCGGTCAACCAGAACGGCCGCTGGGACCCGGCCATCCGGGCCTGCCGGGAGCTGCTCGACCGCGGCCTGTTCGGCCAGCTCATCACGGCTAGCATCGAGATGCGCACCCGTCAGCCCTGGCAGGAATACTGGAAGGACAGCGCCAACTATCCCCGGCTCATGCTGCTGGGCATGTCCATCCACCACCTCGACCAGTTCCGCTTCCTCTTCGGCGAGCCCCTGGAGATCACCGCCCACCTGGCCACCTACCCGGGTCAGCCGTGGGTAGGGGACAGCATCGCGCTGTACGTCCTGCGCTACGAGTCGGGCCTGCTTGCGACCGGGTTCGACGACGGCTTTCCGTGGACGCGCGACTGGCGGGAGGACTACCGCATCGAGGGTCTCGATGGCATCGCCCGAGGGGACATCGGCTGGACCCACGGTGGCTACTCGACCCTGGAGTTCACCACGCGCGATCGGCCTGATGCCTGGATCCGCCCGGCCTTCACCCGCAAGTGGTTCCCCGATGCCTTCCTGGCCACCATGGGCGAGCTGTTCCTCGCCATCGAGCAGGACCGTGAGGCCACCATCTCCGGTCGCGACAACCTCCACACGATGCGTCTCATCGAGGCCGGCTACCGCTCCGCGGCCGAGCGGCGAACGGTGCGCCTGGACGAGATCACGCTGGCGGGGCCTGGGACATCAGCCGTGACCCCGGCGGGCAGCGGTCAAGGGTAGGAGAGCGAGCCATCGCGCTGCCGTGACTGGGTCCACTCCACGACGTCCGCCCGGGCCGGGTAGCGTGCGGCGGCAGACTCGTCGACCTCGATGCCGAGGCCAGCGCGCTCATTCGGATACAGGTATCCGTCGCGGAGTTCCGGGAGGCCATCGAAGATCTCCGCCTCAGGCTCACTGAACGAGGGGAACTCCTGGATCCCGAACGCATGGCTGGCCACGTCGAGGTGGAGCTGGGCAGCGTGGCCGATCGGCGAGACATCCTTCGGTCCATGCCACGCGGTCTTCACACCGTGGGCCTCACAGGTCTGGGCCGCCCGCCAGGCGGGTGTCAGCCCGCCGATAGCCGAGACATGCAGCCGCAGGAAGTCGATGTGTCTTGCGGCGACCAGCGGCAGCCATTCGGCAGGATGGACGAAGAGCTCTCCCACCGCCTGTGGCGTCGTCGTCGCCGCGCGCATGCGCTCGTACCAGTCGAGATGCTCGGGCGGCAGTGCATCCTCGAGGAACAGCAATCCGAACGGCTCCAGCTGCCTGGCGAAGTCGATGGCCTCGGCCGGGGAGAGCCGCGAGTGGACGTCGTGCAGCAGCCCGACCTCGGCGCCCAGGTCCTCGCGCAAGCGAGCGAGCGCGCCGACCGTGGTGTTCCGGTACACGGCAGCATCGAAGTAGTCGCCGGGCAGCGCGCCGTCAGGTGGCCGGCAGGACAGGCTCGTGCCGCCATACCCCGCCGTCGCGGCAGCCAGGCTGCCGGCCAGGCCCGGCGCCTTGCTCAGCTGCACGCGGACGTTTCGCACACCCTGCTCCACGAGCGAGGCGGCCCGGTCGCAGAGCTCCGCGGCATCACGACCGGCAGCGTGCTGGTAGACCGCGGCAGCCTCGCGAACCTTCCCACCGAGCAGGTCGTAGACCGGCATCCCGGCCAGCTTGCCCTTGATGTCCCACAGCGCCTGGTCGACACCACTGATGGCGTTGTTGACCACGGGCCCGTTGCGCCAGTAGCCGTTGGTATGCATCAACCGCCACAGCTCGCCGATCCGGGCAGGATCGCGGCCCAAGAGCAGTGGCTCGAGATAGGTCGTGATGACCTCGAGCACGGCGGTGTAGCGCTGGGTGAACGTGGCGCAGCCCCAACCGTAGAGTCCCGGCTCGGAGGTCTGCACCCTGACCAGCACGAGGTTCTCGGTCGTCGGTCGCGTGGCGACCGCGCGGACGGCCTCGATTCGCAGCGTCACTTGGTCGTCCCCTGGGCGAGATAGCCGCCGTCGATGATGAAGTCCTGCCCGGTGATCCAGGCCGCGTCGTCGGAAAGGAGGAAGGCCACCAGCCCAGCGACGTCAGCCGGCCGACCCAGTCGACCGAGCGGGTACATCCCGATGGTACGGCGATGCTCTGCGGCAGGGTCGTCCTGGGTCGCCAGGTAGCGCTCGTACATCGGCGTCTCGATCGTCCCGGGACATACCGCGTTGCAGCGGATGCCATATGGAGCGCCGTCCATGGCGATCCCTCGGGTCAGCCCCAGGACCGCGGCTTTGCTCGCGGAGTAGGCAAGCTGGCCCGGCCCGCTGTTGTAGGCCATGATCGAGGCGCAGTTGACGATCGAACCGCCGCCGGCCCGGCGCATCGGGCCGAAGGCGTGTTTGGCCGCGAGCATGTCGCCGGCCACGTTCACGTCGAGCATGCGATGCCATTCATCGAGCGATAGTCGATCGACCGGGTTCCCGAGCATGATCCCAGCGTTGTTCACCACGCCGTGCAGCCGGCCGTCGCGATCGACTGCGACGCGGATGGATTCTCGTACCGCCTCCTCGTCGGCGACGTCTCCCTGCACGGACCTGATGCCGGTGAGGTGCGATTCGACGGGGTCCAGGTCGAGGACGGTGGCCTGGGCGCCTTCCTCGGTCAAGCGTCGCACCACGCCGGCACCGATGCCGCTGGCGCCCCCGGTCACCAGGACATGCTTGCCGTCGAGCCGTTCCATGGTCGACACGATAGGGGAACCGGCCAGCCGATGGGTCCACGTTCGGCATCGGCGATGCCGCTGGTCCACCCCTCCTGGCGGCCCGGTGGGGCACGGTCCGCCTGGAGGAGATCGTCCTTCGCGACCGATAGGGCTATCCGTCACATGGAGACGGGGCGATTCGAAGGCTCATGCATGCATGAGCGGGCGTAGACTCAGCAGCGGAGACCAGCATGACCAGAGTGGGTGCCGGTCGCGCCGGAATGAACGCCCGCGCGTCCCACGTCCGCTCGCCGCAGTGACCCAGATCGGGCCTGCGTGAAGTCGAGACTGGGAGTACGGAGGAGTTGATCTCGATGATCAAGAAGAGCTCTCTCATCGCGTTCGGTGGGGCCATGCTGTTGGCAGCGTCCCTGCCGCTGGCCGCGGCGGCCCAGGATGAGGCCAAGACGTTCTATTGGATCTCGCACGGCGACCCCGCCGACCCGGTCTGGACGTACTTCCTCGACGGTGCCAACCAGTGGGCCGCGGACACCGGCAACACCGTGAACACGTCATTCCACAGCAACGACGTGGCGCTGCAGCAGGAAGCCGTTCGATCCGCCATCGCCGCCGGCGCAGCCGGCATCGTCACCACCAGCCCGGACCCGGGCAGCCTGGTGGAGCTGACGGCTGAAGCCAACGCCGCTGGCATCCCCATCATCAACATCAACACTCCCGATCCGACGGCGAGCTTCGATGCCTATGTGGGCACCAACAACGTGGTCGTCGGCCAGCGCTGGGCGCAGTACCTCGTTGACGGCGGCTACGTCTCCGAAGGCGACTTCGTGTGGATGCCGGTCGAGGTTCCCGGTGCCACCTACGGCGTCGACGAAGAGCAAGGCATCGCCAGTGTCTTCGAGCCGCTCGGCATCGAGTGGGAAGTCACTGACGCTACCTACGAGCAGGCCACCGTCATCGACGAGATGGTCAACTACCTGACCGCCAACAAGGACAACATCGACGCCATGATCGGCCTCGGCGACCTTGTCACCGGCAGTGTCGCTCGTGTGTGGGAGCAGGTCGGCGTGGCCCCGGGTGAGATCCCGGTGGTCGGCTGGGGCAACTCGGTCGATACCGCCCAGGAGATCATCGACGGCTACGTCCTCGCCGGCATGTGGCAGGACCCGCAGATGACCAGCTACGTCGGCCTGAGCCTGGCCGCTGCTGGCGCTGCTGGCTTCCCCATCGGCTTCGACGTGCTCGTCGGCGCCCTGTACGAAGCGGACACCGCCCCCGTCTACCTGGACATCCTGAGCCAGTAGGCACCTCCTGACCGTGCGGTCGGGGCCATGCCGATGGCATGCTCCTGACCGCACCTGCGATGGGTCGAGGCCGGCACGCTGAAGCTGGCCTCTCCCATTTCCCGGTCCGTCTCGTGTCGGGCCACAGCAACACGAGGGCGTAGTCAAGGCAATGAGCACGACAACAGCACCGGAGACGGCGGGGACGCCGACCTCGAAGAAGCTCGCTGAACGGTTCTACAGACTGATCGGGGCGCCCGAGGCTGGGCCATTCGCGCTGCTCGTCGGCGCCTTCATCACCTTCACGCTGTTGAATGGCGCCTTCGCCTCGACCCTCAACATCGGCAACCTGCTGGCGTTCACGCCCGAGCTGGGCATGGTCGCCCTGGCCATGACGCTGCTGATGACGTCGGGCGAGTTCGACCTGTCGGTCGGCTCGGTGTTCGGCTTCGCGCCAGTGCTGATGTGGTTCTTCTTCAACGAAGGCATCTTCTCGCTGGAGGTCGCCTTCATCATCACCGTCGGTGGTCGCCGCCCTCATCGGCCTCACCAATGGCTTGTTCGTGACGAAGCTGGGCATCCCCTCCTTCCTCGTCACGCTGGGCATGCTGCTCGTCGTGCGCGGCGCAGCGCTCTGGATCACCCAGGGCTTCCCCCAGCGGACCTGGGCGGCGGAGGGCGCCATCCTCGCCGACATCCTCGTGAGCGACTTCTCCGCCCCCACACCATTCGGCGAGATCAAGGTCTACATGTCGCTGCTCTGGTTTGCCCTGCTGGCGCTCATCCTGGGCTACGTGCTGATGGCGTCCAAGTTCGGCAACTGGATCCAGGCAGCCGGCGGGAACCCCCTGGCAGCGACCGCTCGAGGCGTCCGCGTCGGGCGCACGAAGATCTCGCTCTTCATCCTCACCGCCGTCGTGTCCGCGTGGTCCGGCGTCACCAGCTCCATCCGAGTCAGCGCGGCCAACCCCAATAGCGGCGACGGTTATGAGCTCGAGATCATCGCCATGACCGTCATCGGCGGGACCGTGCTGAGTGGCGGCAAGGGGACCATCATCGGCACCGTCATCGGGGTGCTGCTGCTGCGCGTCATGCGCAACGGCATCGTGCTGGCAGGCGCGCCAGCGCTGGCATACAAGATCTTCATCGGCGCCATCATCCTGGGCATGATGGCATTGCACTCCTACCTGCAGCGACGACAGCGGGCGATCGCCTAGCCATGAGCGACGAGCTGATCCGCCTCGAGAGCGTCTCCAAGTTCTACGGCCGAGTCCAGGCGCTCGACGATGTCCACCTGACCATCAACGACAACGAGATCGTCGGCCTGCTGGGCGACAACGGCGCCGGCAAGTCCACCCTCATCAAGATCATCTCTGGCGTGGTGCCACTGTCGTCGGGCCAGCTCTACTGGCACGGCCAGCCGGTCTCGATCACCAACACCAACGATGCCATCGCGCTGGGAGTGGAGACCATCTACCAGGACTCCGCCCTGGTGAACCAGCTGTCGATCGCACGCAACCTGTTCCTTGGTCGCGAACCGCTGAAGGGCCCCCGCATCCTGAACCGCATGGACAAGCAGCTGATGGAGGAGGTAGCCGCCAGGCTGCTGGGGGAGGTCGGCATCAGCAAGAACATCCCGCCCAAGACGCCCATCAGCGCGCTCTCGGGTGGTGAACGCCAGGCCGTGGCCATCGCTCGTGCCATGTACTTCGACAGCGAGCTCATCATCCTGGACGAACCGACCAACAACCTGGGTGTGGCCGAGACGCAGGGCGTGCTCAGGTTCGTGCGCAACGCACGCGATTCGGGCCACTCCTGCATCTTCATCGCCCACAACATCCACCACGTCTTCCAGGTGGTCGATCGCATCGTGGTGATGCGCCGCGGCCGGGTCGTGGCTGACGACATCGATCCCAAGGCGACCACCATCGAGGAGGTCGAGAGGGTCATCACGGGTGACCTCGACTTCATCGATGGCGAGATGACCGCCTCCGCGGCCGCTGCCGCCAGCGCTCGAACCGGCGCCTAGCACAGCGCGTCGACGGCCGCTGCCACGGCCGGGACCGCGCCGCGGCGTGACTCGCCCCGCGAGAGTCGTGGCGCTAGCGGTCCGGTTCGCGTCCCTCGATGGAGGTCTCGGCGTGCCCCACGTTGCCGTTGATGGACAGGCCGCCGTCGACGATGATCTCCTGTCCGGTCATGAAGCGTGACGCGTGCGAGGCCACGAAGCAGACCACGTCCGCGACCTCCTCCGGCACCGCGATGCGATGCAGGCCGATGCGCTCGAGGTAGGTGGCGCGGGCCTTCGGTGTCCAGGCCGTCTGGTTGAGTGGCGTGTCGGTGGGGCCGGGTGAGACCGCGTTGACCGTGATGTCGTAGTCGGCCAGCTCCAGCGCCAGGACGCGGGTGAGCCCGAGGATGCCGCCCTTGGCGGTGATATAGGCGCTGAAGCCGTTGATGGCCTGCACGTCCGCCTGCGAGGTGATGTTGATGATGCGGCCAGGGCCGTCCTGGGCGGCCATCATGGCCGCGGCGGCCTTGCAGCCGAAGAAGTAGCCGTGCAGGTTGGCCGCCAGCAGGCCGTGCCATTCGTCGGTGCTGATGTCGAGGAACGGCTTGACGAAGATGCGCGCGGCGTTGTTGACCCAGATGTCGAGGCTGCCCCAGCGCGCCACGACCTGCGCGGCCAGGTCGTTCATGTGGGCCTCGTCGGCCGTCGAGCCCTGCACGATCATCGCCTCGCGCCCGCTGGCCTCGATCGATCGCTGCGTCGCGGCCGCACCAGCCTCGTCCTTCTGGTAGTTGCCGGCCACGTTCGCACCCTCGCGCGCGAGCGCCTCGGCGATGGAGCGGCCGATGCCGGTGGACAGGCCGGTGACCACGGCATTCCTGCCCTCTAGGCTGAAGACGCTGCTCATGCGAGTGTTCTCCTCCTGCTGTCGCGGTCGATCTCGAGGCGGGACGCCGGCGGTCGGCGCCGGCTAGGCTGGGCCATCCATGCGGGGGTCGAGCATCAGCTTCAGGCCGTCGGCCCGGCGGGTGCGTTCGAACGAGGTCTTCCACCCGGAGAGCGGGGAGACGTCGCTGACCAGCGGGTCGAGCACGACGAGGCCAGCGGCGACCAGGCGTTCCACGCGCTGCCACGAGCGTGGCGTGCTGGCGAAGCCCGAGGTGACGAGCAGCTCGCGCAGGCAGACGAGGTCGATGTCGAGCGTGATGGGCTTGCCGGCGAGGCCAACCTGCACGTAGTGGCCACCCTTGCGCGTGGCTCGCAGGCCGGCGTCGATGCCACGCTCGTTGCCGGACGCATCGACGACCACGTCGAAGCCACCCTCGGGCGTGGCGCCGGCGAGGTCGCCGGCCAGGACGTGAGCGAGGCCGAGCGAGGCGGCGATGTCGAGACGCTGCTGGTCGGCCGCTGTGCCGGAGATGGTGACCACCGCCCCCTGCGCCTGCAGCACCTGTGCGGAGAGGATGCCCATGGCGCCGGGTCCGACCACCAGCGCGGTGTCACCGGGTGAGGCCACCGCGGGATCGCAGAGGCACTGCGCCACGCAGCTGAGCGGCTCGTACAGGGCGCCGGCGTGCTCGCCGACCGATGGGTCGACCTCGTGGAGGTTGCGCTGCGGCACCTTGACGTGCGTGGCGAAGCCGCCGTTGACGTGCGAGCCGATGGAGCGACGCGTGGGGCACAGGTTGCGACGGCCGGCGAGACAGGCAGGGCAGCGGTCGCAGGTGTAGAAGTACGTCTCCGGCGCGACCCGCTTGCCCAGCCATCCCTCGGCACCCGGCCCTGCCTCCACCACGCGTCCGGTGACCTCGTGGCCCATCACCACCGGCGGGAGGCTGGGAAACTCGTCGTCCTGGATGTGCAGATCGGTGCCGCAGATGCCCGTGGCGTAGACCTCGATGATCACCTCGTCGGGCCCGGCGGTGGGCCGCGGCAGAGTGCCGAGGCCGACGTTCTCAGTCCCCGTCGCGCGCTTGATCAGGCCGGGGATCCGTGGACCATCGGCGTTCGGGTCAGTCATGCGGCGATTGTAGGTCGCGGCTGTTGGCCGGCACGGCTGCAGGCGCCTCAGCTGTGCTATACCGCTGCGCTCAACGGCCCAGCCGGGCGATGCGGTTGGCTGCCTTGAGGATGCGGCGCGCTGCCGTGGGAGAGGTGCGCGCCAGCGACTCCAGTGTCTCGGCCAACTCGTCCTCCGGCAGCGACCCGAACAGTCGCAGAAGCTGGTCGAGGGTCTCGTCGGAGACCCGCGCCAGGACCGAGAACCCGCGCGCGATCTCGTCGGTGTCGGCTCGCGACAAGGCCCGCAGGGCCCGGTCGAAGAGCGTGGCCAGGCCCTGGATCTCCGCGATCCAGGTGCGCAGCCAGCGTGCCTCCGAATCATCGGGGGCGGCCGCCACGGCCTGCTCGGCAAGCTCGAGGCAGACCGCCAGCCGAGGCTGCAGTGGATCCGCCTCGCGCGCCCGACGCTCCTCCGCCACGCGCTGGAACCAGCGCCAGCGATCACCCACCACTCGCCACGCTGCCGCCGAAGGACCGGGGCGCGGGTCTCGGGGCGCATCGTCCACGCGCTCCACGAGCTGCCACTCCTCCAGCTCGGCCAGGGCCAGGGAGGCAGCGCGATGGCTCAGGCCCAGCGCCTCGCGGATGTCGCGTTCGGTGAGGGTGACGCCCGAGACCAGCAGGTAGCCGTGCACGCGGGCGACGGACGGCGTGACGTTCCAGGCCGGGCCCATGTCGCCCCAGGTGTCGGCGAAGGCGACGCGGACATCCTCGGCCGTGAGCGTCTCGATCGGGCTTGTCGGCGGCAGCGCCGCCTGGCTGTTCACTCCGGCACGATAGCAGGCGGCAACGACGCGACCGGGTTCGCGCGGCTGCCGGCGCTCACGAGTGCGCTTCTGCAGTCGGCTCGGGTAGCATGCTCGGACCGCTGCCCATCACCTGACCGAACAAGGAGGCTCTGAGCCCGTGCCCGAACCGACCAGCGAGGCGATCCGCGAGGCGCTGCGGATGGTCTCGACCGGCCAGCCTCTCTCGGCCGAGCTGGCCGAGGGCTTCATGGCCGCGGTCCTCGATGGTGCGGTCAGCGACGCCCAGCTTGGCGGCATGCTCATGGGGATGCACGCCCGCGGCGAGACCCCCGCCGAGCTGGCCGGTTTCGTCCGTGCGCTGCGCTCGCGTGCGCATCTCGTCGACGCGCCCGAGGGGACCATCGACACCTGCGGTACCGGTGGCGACGTGCGCGGCACCTTCAACATCTCGACGGCTGTGGCCCTGGTCGTGGCCGCCGCCGGCGTGCCCGTGGCCAAGGCGGGCAATCGTGCCGTCTCCTCGCAGGCGGGCTCCTCCGACGTGATGCGGGCCCTCGGCCTGAGGGTCGAGCTGACGGCCGAGCAGGCCGAAGTGTCCTTGCGCAAAGACGGCTTCGCCTACCTGCATGCACCGGCCTTCCACCCCGGCATGCGCCACGCCGGGCCGGTGCGCCAGGAGCTGGGCGTCCGTACCGCCTTCAACATGATCGGCCCGCTCGCCAACCCCGCCCAGCCTCGTCGTCAGCTGGTGGGTGTGCCGGATGCAGGCGCGGCGGCATCGGTCGCGGCGGCGCTCTTCGAGCTCGGCTCGGAACGTGCCTTCGTGGTGCACGGCGAGCGGCTCGACGAGCTGCCACTCGACGGCAGCGGCGTCATCTTCGACGTCACCTCGGACGGGGTGGTGCGACGGACCGTGACCGTGGCCGACCACGGCCTGGCCGAGGTCGACACCCAGGTGCTGCAGGGTGGCGATGGCGAGGCCAACGCGGCGCTGATCGTGGCCATCTTCGAAGGAGCCGAGACCGGCGCACGGCACGATGTGGTGGTGCTCAACGCTGCCGCCTCGCTGCTGGTGGCCGGGCGCGTGAGCGACCTGCGCGAGGGCGTGGAGATGGCGCGGGCGACCATCGCCTCGGGCGCCGCACGTGAGCTGCTGGAGCGGTTGCGGGCGAGCGCCGTCGAGGAGGCCAGCGACTGATGCCGAAGCCTTCCGTGCTGCACGAGATCGCTGCCCGTCGCGCCAGCGACATCGCCGTCGAGCTGGGTGAGCGCCCCCTGCGCGCGGTCATCCGCGAGACGCCCGAGGGACCGGCCCGGCGAGAGGTGGTCGGTCGCTTCGCTCGCCCGGGCCTGCACCTCATCGCCGAGATCAAGCGCCGCTCGCCATCGGCCGGACCGATGGTCGAGGGCACCCTCGACGTCGCCGAGCGCGCGCGGGCCTACCAGGCGGGCGGGGCGTCGATGATCTCGGTGCTCGTCGAGCCGCACTGGTTCGGCGGCTCGCTCGCGGACCTGCGCACCGCGCGTGCTGCCAGCACGTTACCGGTGCTCGCCAAGGAGTTCGTGGTCGATCCGCGTCAGCTGCCGTTGCTGCGCGCCGCCGGCGCCGACGCGGTGCTGCTGCTGGCGGCGCTGCATCCACCCAAGCGCCTCGCCAGGCTCGTGCGGATCGCGCTCGACGTTGGCCTGGAGCCCCTGGTGGAAGCACACACCGGGAAGGAGCTCGTCGCCGCGCTGTCGACCGATGCCCGCCTGATCGGCATCAACAACCGCGATCTCACGACGCTGGCCGTCGACCCGCGTCGTTGCGAGATGCTGCGCTCGCTGGTGCCGGACGACCGCCTGGTGGTGGCCGAATTGGGCGTGCGCGATGCCGCCACCATCCGCCGCTGGCGAGCCCTTGGCTTCGACGCTGCGCTGGTGGGCGAGGACCTCATGCGTGCCGGGTCCGACACGCTCGCGGTCGAGGCTCGCGTGGCCGCCCTCGTCGGCGCCGGCGCCGTGCCTGCTCCGGGCGTGGATCCGGCGGTGGATGGGCGGGCGCCGTTCGTCAAGATCTGCGGCATCACCGAACCGGCCGGCCTGGCCGCGGCCATGGCTGCGGGGGCCGATGCCATCGGGCTGAACTTCGTGCCCGGGACGCCGCGTGCGCTCAGCGAGGTCGAGGCTGCCGCCCTTGTCGCTGCCGCACGCGCAGGAGAGGCGGCGGGGAACGGTCCGCTGCTGGTAGGGGTCTTCGCCGATCGCGACCCGGCGGAGGTGGCAGCCATCGCCGGGCGGCTCGACCTCGACATGGTGCAGCTCCATGGCGACGAGCCGCCCAGCGATCTCGATGCCATCGGCCTGCCGGTGCTGAAGGTGCTGCACATCCCCGCCCTGGGAGACGCCGGGCGCGATGAGACCGCCCCGCTGGCCGAGGCGTACGCGGAACAGGCTGAAGCATACGAGGACAAGCCGAACCTGCGGGCCATCCTGCTTGACACGAGCGATCCGGGAGCGATCGGAGGCACCGGACGGCGCGCCTCGGTGCACGCGGCCAGGGCCATCGCCGAGCGCGTCCCGGTCGTGCTGGCCGGCGGCCTCACCGCGGCCAACGTGGCCGAGGCGCTCATCGACGTCCCGGCGATCGGGGTCGACACCTCCAGCGGCGTCGAGCCGCGGCCACGCCCGCAAGGCCGCCCCGCCAAGGACCCGCTGGCCGTGGCGCTCTTCATCAAGCGTGCCAACGCAGCGAGACTCGACCGACCCACCGTTCCCATCGGGCCGCGACCGGTGGACCCCGGCCTGCTCGAAGCGGACGCCGCCGGACGCTGGGGCGTCGATCGCTCCTTCGGCGGCCGTTTCGTGCCCGAGACGCTGATGGCCGCGCTGCTCGACCTCGAGCTCGCCTACCGCGAGCTGCGCGCCGATCCGACCTTCTGGGCCGAGTTCCGTGAGCTCCTCGGCACCTTCGTCGGCCGCCCCACGCCCGTCTATCGCGCCGACCGCCTTGCTGCCGAGCTGGAGCGTCGCAGCGGCCGGGAACGAGGCCGGCTGCGCCTGTACCTCAAGCGCGAGGACCTCGACCACACCGGGGCTCACAAGATCAACAACGCACTCGGGCAGGCGCTGCTCACGCTGCGCCTGGGGAAGCACCGCGTCATCGCCGAGACCGGGGCGGGGCAGCACGGCGTCGCGACTGCCACCGCCTGTGCGCTGCTGGGCCTCGACTGCGTCGTCTACATGGGTGCCGAGGACATCCGCCGGCAGGCCCCCAACGTGCTGCGCATGCGGGCACTGGGTGCCGAGGTGCGCGAGGTCACCTCGGGGACGGCGACCCTCAAGGACGCCGTCAACGAGACGATGCGGGACTGGGTCACCAACGTCGAGGGCAGCCACTACGTGCTCGGCTCCGCGGTCGGGCCGCACCCGTTCCCCTCCATCGTGCGCGACCTGCAGCGCATCATCGGCGACGAGGCCGCCGAGCAGGTCCGAGCGGTCGAAGGGCGCCTGCCCGACATCGCCGTGGCCTGCCTCGGCGGCGGCTCCAATGCCATCGGCCTGATGACCCGCTTCATCGGTGAGACCGGTACCCGCCTGGTGGGAGTCGAGGCTGCGGGGGAGGGGCTCGGCGGACGACACGCAGCGGCGCTTTCGGCCGGCACGGCCGGGGTGCTGCATGGCTCGCGTTCCTATCTGCTGCAGGATGACGATGGCCAGATCACCGAGGCCTTCTCCATCTCGGCCGGCCTCGACTACCCCGGCATCGGCCCGCAGCTGTCCGCGCTCTACGAGGCCGGGCGGCTGGAGGTCCTCAGCGCCACCGACGACGAGGCGCTCGAGGGGGTGCGCTTGCTGACGCGCACGGAGGGCATCCTGCCTGCCCTGGAGCCGGCACATGCGATCCATGGCCTGCTCGACCTCTTGTCGGGCAACGGCATCACGGCCGCGGCCGACGACGACATCATCCTGCTGGGCCTGTCCGGTCGGGGCGACAAGGACATCGCCGCCATCGAGGAGCGGCTGATGGCCGGGATGGATCGGGGTCGCACGGCATGAGCGCCAGGGTCGCGGGTGCCGCTCGCATCACCGCCGCGATCCGCGCCGCCAATGCCGATGGTCGAGCAGCGCTCATCCCCTACGCCGTCGCCGGCTACCCGGATGCCGACACCTCCTTCGATATCGCGCTGGCGCAGATCGACGCCGGCGGCGATCTCCTGGAGGTCGGGCTGCCCTATTCGGACCCCCTGGCCGACGGGGCCACGCTGCAGCGCGCATCGACGGTGGCCCTGGCCAACGGGGCGGCGCTCGACGCGTCCATCGACCTGGTCGCCCGCATCCATGCGGCACGCCCGCAGACGCCGTTGGTGGCCATGGGCTACGTCAACCAGGTGCTCGGCGGCAAGGATGGGCAAACCGTGCTGCGACGCCTCGGCGAGGCCGGCGTGTCCGGCTTCATCCTGGCCGACCTGACGCCCGACGAGGGCATGGAGCTGGAAGCCGAGGCTGCCGGGTTCGGCATCGGCATCGTCTACCTCGTGGCCCCCACCACGCCCGTCGACCGCATCCCCTTCGTGGCCTCCCGCAGCCAGGGCTTCCTGTACGCGGTCTCGCTGGCCGGGGTCACCGGGGCGCGGACGTCACTGCCGCCGGGTGTCAAGCGCTTCCTGACGCGCGTGCGGGAGGTGAGCCCCGTTCCGGTGGCCGTCGGCTTCGGTGTCTCGAAGCCGGCCCACGCCCGTCAGCTGGCGCCGGTGGCCGACGGCATCATCACCGCCTCCGCCCTGGTCGACGCACTGGGACCCGACGGCCGCGACATCGAGCGCATGGCTGCCCTCGTGCGCTCGCTGCGAGCGGCTACCGTTCGCGACTGATCAGCCCTCCAGCACGCCCCTGACCGCCGCCACCACCTCGTCGTGGATGCTGGCAGCCGTGACGACCGCGCCGCGGTTGCGCGTCATGCGCCGTCCGGTGGTGAGGTCGAAGGGCTTGCCCTCCACGTCGGACACGCGTCCACCCGCCTCCTCCACGATGAGCAGCCCGGCGGCGTGGTCCCAGATGTTCTCGCGATAGTCGCCCCGCGGCACGCGCAGGTAGATGGAGGCATCGCCCCGGGCGACCATGGCGTACTTGGTCTGCGAATTGAGGCGCACCGGCTCCGCCGTGATCCCGAGGGCGGCACCGATACGGGCGGCCTCCGACTGGTCCGAGTGGGCCGCCTCGACCGACTCCGCGTAGCGCGCCTCGGCCGCGCTGTCCGGCGTGGCCGCCCGAACGGGTTCGCCAGCGCGGTCGGCGCTGGCATCGGCGAGTGGCATCATGCGCGTCCCGCCCCCGCGCTCCGCCACGAAGAGCACGCCCATCGGCCCACCGACCGAGGGGTCGCCGGGCTCGCCGCAGTAGGGCAGGTTGGGGCAGCCCATGGCCGCCAGCACGACCTCGCCGTCCTCGATGAGCGCCAGCGCCACGGCGTACTGCTCGTTGCGCAGGAAGCCCTTGGTGCCGTCGACCGGGTCGAGCGTCCACCAGCGCCGGCCCGGACCGCCGGGGTCGTCGCAGGCATCCAGCGCGTCGCGCACCTCGGCGAGTGTGACGTCGGGCCGCAGGGCCTGCACCCTCGACCGCACGGCGTCGGCAAGCTCGGCCGAACCGGCCAACGGGCCGGAGTCCTCCTCGCCCATCAGCCCATCGCCCGGGAGTGCCTCGGCCAGCGCCATGCGCACCAGTGCCTGGGCAGCCAGGTCGGCGACGGTGACCGGTGACGAATCGGCTTTCGAAACGGCCTCTCCGGCCGGGTCGAAGTCGTCGCGCACGGCCTTGGTCAGCCGGCTGGCGGCGACGACCGCCTCGATGGCGAAGCCGCGCTCGGTCCCCAGGCGCGAAGACGTGCGAGCGACGGTCACGCTACTCGTCGATCCCGGCTGGCTGTCCAGCCTCGGCGGCCGCGGCGGCCTCGGTGGGCTGCTCCTCGAGGTGGACCACCGGCAGCTCCGGCTCGTTGCGTGACGCCTTGAGCTGCTGCTTGATGACGTCGACCGGCGCCTTCTCGCCCGTCCAGAGCTCGAAGGCGGTGGCGGTCTGCACGATCAGCATGGCGTCGCCGTTCATGACGCGCGTGGCGCCCGCGGCCTTGGCCTCGCGCAGCAGGCGTGTCTCTTCGGGGACGGAGTGGAGGTCGAGCACCAGGATGTCGGGTGGCAGCAGCTCGGCCGGGATGGGTGACTCGTTGGGGTCGCTGCCCATGGCGCTGGCGTTGATGAGGACGTCCGTCTTGGCCAGCTCGGCCTCGATGACCGAGTCGTGCCAGGGGCGTGCCTTCAGGTCCATGTGGGCGGCGCTGCGGGCAAAGTGCTTGACCAGGCGCTCGCCGCGGTGCAAGTGGCGGTTGAACAGGGCGATGTTCTGGAAGCCCAGCGAGATGAGCGCGTAGACCACCGCGCGGCCGCCGCCGCTGGCGCCGATGACGACGGCGTTGCGCGGCATCTTCTGGTTGCCCACCAGCTCGTCGAGCGCAGCCTTGAAGCTGATGACGTCGGTGTTGTGGCCGACCAGCTGGTCGCCGTTGCGGGTGATGGTGTCGACCGAGCCGGTCGCCTGGGCCTCATCCGTGAGCCGGTCGAGCATCGCCGCCACGCGATCCTTGTGCGGATGGCCGATGTTGGCGCCCAGGAACTCCTCCCCACGAAGTGCCTTGATGGCCTCGGGCAGGTCGACCGTGGGCGTGTCGATGGGCTCGTAGTGCGCATCGACCCCGGCAGCGGCAAAGGCTGCCTCCTGCAGTGCCTCGGACAACGAATGGGTGACCGGCTGGCCGAGCAGGACGACTCGTTTCGACATGACCATCATCTCCCGGGTTCGCGGGCGACTCGTGCCCGCAGCGTGATCGAGTGGAGGGGTCTCCCCGGCTGGCGACTGAAGCTCAAAAGGCGCGACGGACAGGGCCCGACACGCCTCCTGTGGTGGTGGAACCCCGATGATACCCGTCATTCGGGGCGTGCGTGCTACCATCGCTCGGCCGTTGCGGAGAGGTCGCATAGAGGCCTAGTGCGCCGGTTTGCTAAACCGGTGAGTGGGGTAACCTGCTCCGAGGGTTCGAATCCCTCCCTCTCCGCCAGATCGGGCGCCCGTAGCTCAGTGGATAGAGCATCTGGTTGCGGACCAGAAGGTCGTGAGTTCGAGTCTCGCCGGGCGCGCCAAAGCCACCTTCGTTACCTCTGGCAGCGCCATCGTCAGGCCGTGTGCATGGCGTCCTCCGGCACTTGATGCCGTGGGTCTTCGTGGCCTGCTGGATCGTTCGGCTCAGCCGCTCAGAACGCGAGCAGCGTTGTCGCCTCGCTGCCCCAGGCGGCCTGATCCGCCACGCCGCGCTGACCGAACTCATCGGGCGCGTCCACCTCGACAGTCGTGGCACCTATGGAGCTCGCCGCGTGCACGCCGAGCTGACCCTCGGGCAGGGTCTCTCGGTCGGCCGCTGCGCAGTGGAGCTGCTGATGCAGAGAGCTGGGATGGCCGGCGTGTCCGGACGTCCGCGCTTCCGGCGCATCCCCAACGTGGCCACGGCTTCAGACTTGGTCGAACGGCACTTCTGGCGCGACGAGCCCGACCTGCTCTGGGTCACCGACATCACCGAGCATCCGACACGGGAGGGCAAGGTCTACTGCGCCGTCGTGCTCGACGTCTGGAGCCGCCGGGTGGTGGGCTGGTCGATCGACTCGGTCGCGACCGTCGCCCTCGTCACCAACGCCCTGGGCATGGCCACCGAGCAGTGCGGACCCGATGGCACCGTGCTCCATTCCGACCACGGCACCCAGTTCACGTCCTGGGCCTTCACGAGGCGGGCACTCGACTCGTGGCTCGTGCGCTCAGCAGCTCCCGCGCCCAGCGCTGGCAACGCGACCGCCAGGTCGTGTGCACTTGAGGCCGTGGGCTTCGCCACCCCAATGTGTACCGAACAGGTGACCTTTGGCCCGTCATGCGAGTCGGAGGGTCACTCGGTGACTCGGTCGGGTCGTGGCATCGTTGAGCACCAGTGGAACGCACCGACCCTTCCCGACTCGGCAGCATCGCGCCGCGCGCGAGTGCTGACATGGCGATCCTGTTCGTCGTGGTCGGCGCGATGGTCATCGGCCTGCTCACCGGCCTCGTCCGCATCGGCTACGAGCTGCCGGCCCTGGTGACCGAGCGATCGGCGCTGCACGGGCCCATCCTGGCCGCGGGCGTGCTCGGGACGCTCATCGCCCTCGAGCGGGCGGTAGCCATCTCGGTGGTAACCGGGCGCTCGCTGACCCTGGCCTACCTCGCGCCCCTCGCCAGCGGGCTCGGGACGCTGCTGCTCCTCGTCACCGGAGCGACGCCGCTGGCCCAGCTGCTGCTTGCGCTCGGCGCGGCGGGCCTGCTAGGCACCAATCTCGACATGGTCCGCCGCCAGCCGACGCTCGATGTCGGCGTCATGGCCATCGGCGCCGTCTTCCTGCTCGTGGCGAATGCCGCCTGGCTGGCCGGGCGGCCGATCCCGCTGCTCGTCCACTGGTGGATAGCCTTCCTGGTGTTGACCATCGTCGGCGAACGGCTCGAGCTCGCGCGGATCCGTCGGCTGAGCCGGCGCGCGGTGCGGGCCTTCGTTCTTGTCGTGGCCGCCTACGTAGGCGCGATGGCGCTGATCGCGCTCGATGCCGACCTCGGCATCCGAATCAGCGGGCTGGCCATGCTGGGCCTCGCCGCGTGGCTCCTTCGCTACGACATCGCCTGGCTCACCATCCGCCGTCCCGGACTGCCACGCTTCGTGGCGGTCTGCCTGCTCGCCGGCTATGGCTGGCTCGTGGTCGGTGGCGTCATCGCCCTTTCCAACGGCATGCTGTGGGCGGGACCCACGTACGACGCCATGCTGCACGCGATCCTGCTCGGCTTCGTCTTCAGCATGATCTTCGGCCACGCGCCCATCATCTTCCCGGCCATCCTCGGGCTGCGCGTGGGCTTCCATCCGCTCGCCTATGTCCCCCTCGCGCTGCTACAGGTCTCGGTGGCGGTGCGTGTCGTCGGCGACGTCGGGCTCGACGCGCAGGTGCGACAGCTGGGTGGGCTACTGGGCGTCATCGCCATCGCGCTCTATGCGGTCGTGGTGGTGCTCATGGTCCTCCTTGCACGGCGTGCACAGGGCACAGGTGCGAGTGGTACCGGGCCGATCCGACAGCGACCGATGCCGTCCGACACATCCGAGCCGTGAGTCCACGGCGCGACGCAGCAACAGATGGCCGGTGATCCACACCGAGCCGCACGAACGAGAGAAGGCCGACCGATGAACGACGACACGATCCACCCGGCCTGGCGCGAGCTCGTGCGCTATGCCACCCCTGGTCCGGAGCCCGCGCTCCTGCGCGATGAACCCGAGCTGCGGGTCCTCATCGCGGGGCTCGAGCCGGGTGCTCGCATCCCACCGCATCCGGGGCCGCTGGGCGTCTATCACTTCCTCGAGGGGGAGGGTGTCGTGACCATCGACGACGAGCAACGGGCGGTGTCGGCGGGGATGACGGCGATCGCGCCCGCCGGCGCGGTCCGTGGCATCAGCGCCACGACCCGGCTCGCCTTCCTGGCCGTCCGCGTCGGCGCCGAAGGTGGCGGCTGAGCGTCCTGCTGGTGTCGTGAGCGGGGCGCGATGCTCGCGGCCTGACGGGGCCGTCGATCAGTGGCGCTCGGACTCGCGCAGTGGTAGCCAGTAGAGCGCGATGGTGAAGAGGAGCGCGCCGAACGCCAGGACACCGGCCACCACCAGGTACTCGATCAGCGTGGGCACGTACCAGTAGGACATCGTGAAGCTGCTTGCCGCTGGACCCTGGTCGACGCCGATGGGCAGACCGGGCGGCAGGCCGATGGGCGGGTAGGAGAGGCCGTTCAGGATGAGGTTGAGCCGGTGGACGAAGATGCCACCGATGGCGAGCACCGAGGCCAGCGCGACCCAGGCCGGCCGGATGCGCGTGCGGCGCACGGCCAGGATGACGAAGGGCACGAGCAGCCCGACGACGATCTCGACGAAGAAGAGCGGGGCGTACGGCCCCACGAGCATGCGCTCGATGGCGCTCGATTCGCCGGTCCCACCCGGATAGCTCGCGGTCAGGTACTCGGCCAGCACCAGGAAGGCCTCGACCGCGATGAAAACGCCCAGCAGGCCGCCAAGGAAGGCCACGAGCTCATCGCCGAAGTCCACCTTGCGCAGTCGACGGCCGACAAGCGCAAGGAGGATGACCAGGGCGAGTCCCGACACGAGCGCCGAGGCGATGAACATCGGTGCCATGATCGAGGAGTACCAGAAGCCGCGGCTGATCTGCAGGCCGAAGATCCAGGCGGTGATGGAGTGGAGCAGGATGGCGGCCGGCAGCGCGATCCATGCCAGCGCCGTCTTCATGCGCTCGTCGCGGGTAAGGTCGCGTTCGCTCGTGCCGGTCCCGAGTGCGAGGCGGCTGCCCCGGCGCGCCAGGTCCGCCCGCGTGTAGACCCACACGTAGAGCGCCGAGAGCAGCGTATAGACGATGACGATGGCGATGTCCCACACCATCGGTGAGGTCAGGTTGGGGTGGAGCAGGATGTTGATGACGCGCTCGGGACGACCGAGATCGGGCAGGATGAAGACGCCCGCCAGCACCACCGCGACCGTGGCCTCCACCACCGCCAGTCGGGTGATGGGCTTGAACATCGAGGCCCCGAAGAGCCGACCCGCGGAGGCCACGATGAGCCCACCGGCCGAGAGCCCGATGAAGAACATGAAGAAGAGGATGTACTGGCCCCACATCACCGTGTTGCGCATACCGGTGACGACGAGCCCGTTGGCGTACTGCCAGGCGAAGGCCAGGAAACCGACCCCCATCACCACGAAGAGGGCGATCAGCCAGGCGGTCAGCCATGGCTGGCGCCGCATCGACCCGGTGAGGCCATCGACCGGCGCGCGGGCATCGGGCTGTCCGGCGATGGGCCGGTCGGCAGCGCTCATAGCCCGCCCTTCCGGCGCGGCGGCAGGTAGCGGACCGAGGGCTTCGTGCCCAGCTCCTCGAGCAGCTCATAGCCTTCGCGGTCGCGGATGAGCGTGGCCACGCGGCTGTCAGGGTCGTTGAGGTCGCCGAAGACTCGGGCGCCGGTCGGGCACGACCAGACGCATGAGGGCACCTGGTCCTCCGCGAGGCGGTGGACACACATGGTGCACTTCTCCACCGTCCCCAGGGTCGGGCCTCGACCATGCCGGTCTCGTGCGGGGTGGGACGTGATGGCTCGCCCCAGTTGAAGGTGCGTACGCCGTAGGGACACGCGATCATGCAGTAGCGACAGCCGATGCAGCGATCGTTGTCCATCATCACCAGGCCGTCGTCGCGGTGATAGGTGGCCTCGACCGGGCACACCTTCGTGCAGGGGGCGTTCTCGCAGTGCTGGCACGCGAGCGGCATCCAGGCGAGGTCGAGTCCGCCGACCTCCTCGTGGGGCTGGTCGAGCGAGTCACCCTCGGTCATGATGCGGTTCCACCAGGCACCGAGAGGCAGGTCGTTCTCGGACTTGCAGATGACGGCGCAGGACCAGCAGCCGATGCAGCGTTCCTGGTCGACCACCATGCCCCAGTGCGGCTTCTCCGAGCGCGGGCCGATCTCGCCGTACGCGCGGGAGGCGGGGGACAGGGCCTCGACCGGGGACACCTTCTCAGCCATCACTGGCCTCGGTCACCTTGCGGACCTCGCAGCGACAGTCCTTCCAGCCGGTGCTGGGGGCCCACATGTTGCCCACGTAGTGGACCTCGTGGATGGGGTTGACCTCCGAAGACGTCAGCTCGTTGACGCCCTTGCCCGCCGCGAACTGGCGCGGCCACCAGCCCTCGTAGAGGGTGACGCTGCCGGGTCGCTGCGACTCGCTGACCCTCGCCCAGGCGCGGACAGCACCTCGCGTGTTGCTGACCTCGATGAGGTCGCCGGTCGCCAGGCTGCGCCGTTCGGCGTCAGGGGCGCTGATGAAGACCTCGGGACGCTCGGCGTGGATCTCCGCCAGCCAGGCGTTGTTGGCGTAGGAGGAGTGGATGCGCCACTTGGAGTGCGGCGAGAGCAGCGCCAACGGGAACTGCGCGGGGTCGTGGACCGCGTCGTCGAAGGGCGGCTTCCACGTGGGCACGGTCTCGCCCAGCTCGATGAAGCGGTCCTCCTCCTTGTAGAACTCGATGCGCCGTGTCGGGATGAAGGAGGCCATCTTCTCCAGCGGCGCAGGCATCGACACTGGTGGGAACGGCTTGCGATCGCGAATCTGCTCGACGAACGCCACGTCCGGGTCGGGCACCGGCAGCCGGACGGGTCCGGCCTTGAGGTCGGCGAGGGTGATGCCTTCGCTCGGACCACCGGGGTGGTCGCCCGCCGCCAGGATCAGCTCGATGGCGTCTTCTTCGTCGAGCTCGAACCACTCGGCCGCCAGGTCCGGCGCGACACGGCGCATGATCTCGCGCCACATCCACAGCTCCGAGCGTGATTCACCGACCGGGTCGATGGCCGCCTGCTGCAGCTGCAGGAAGGGGTGCAGCGGCGTGGCCGTGAGGTCGGTCTTCTCGTACCAGGTGGTCGCCGGCAGGACCACGTCGGCCCAGCGCACGGTCTCGGTCATCTGGTGGTCGACGACCACGATGAGGTCGAGCCCGGCGAGCGTCTGGTGCAGCCGATTGACGTCCATCGACTGCACGAACATGTTGGCGAAGGTGCAGACGAGGCCGTGCCACCCCTGTTCCGGATAGGGCACGTCGGGGTGCATCGTCTCGGTGCGCCCGCGCACGAAGTAGACGGTCGGGCAGACCTTGGCCTTCTGCACCGCCCGGGCTCCACCAGGGTGAGGTGTCGACGCGAACCTTGTACTGTCCGACGTAGACCGAGAACCCGCCTCCCGAGCGACCGATGTTGCCGGTGAGCGTGGCCAACAGCGCGAAGGCGCGCCCGGTGAGGTCGCCGTGATACCAGTGGTTGGAGCCTCCGCCCATGAGGATCGCGGCCGGGTGGGTGGACCCGTAGGCACGCGCCAGCTTCACGATGTCGGCAGCCGGGACCTCGGTGACCTCCTCGGCCCGTTCGGGGGTCCACGACTCCAGTTCGCGCCGCACGTGGACGAAGCCGGGTACGGCCTCGACGGTCGAGCCGTCGGCGAGCGCTACCTGGAACACTCCGTCCAGGGCGACCTCCACGTCGTCGGCGAAACCCAGTCGGTCGGTACCGGCGATGACCGGGGCTCCGGCGGCCAGGTCCCACGCCACGAACGAGGCTTCGGGAGCCGACGGATCGAGGTCCAAACCGCGCAATCGCTTGCCCGTGTCGGAGCGCACCAGCAGCGGGGCGTCCGAGTAGGTGCGCATGAACTCGGGGTCCCACAGGTCGTCCGCGATCACCTGGCGACAGAGCGCCAGGCCGAGTGCGGCATCGGTCCCGGGCAGGATGCGCAGGTGGGCGTCGGCCTTCGACGCCGTATGCGAGAACGTGGGGTCCACCACCACCAGCTTGGCGCCCCGCTCCACCGCGTCGAAGATGAAGTGGACGTCCGGGATGCGGGTCTCGACGGGGTTGCTGCCGATGAGCAGCAGGAAGCGGCTGTTGGCCCAGTCCTTGGCCTCGTGCTCGGCGTTCTGGACGCCGAACGTGATGGGCATGCCCATGGGCAGGTCGCCGTTGAAGTCGAAGCTGGTCCCGTGGGTCATGCCCAGCAGCGCGGAGGCGCGATAGTTGGCGCCCTTCTGGATGTAACCCGAGCCCGGCACCTGGCCGAAGACGTGGATGGAGTCCCACCCCCACCGCCCTCCGATGGCCGAGAGTCCATCGGCGACCCGGTCGAGGGCCTCCTCCCAGGTCGCCTCGCGGAAGGCGCCGGAGCCGCGCTCGCCGTCGCGGATGAGCGGTGTCAGGATGCGATCCGCGCCGTAGATCTGGTTGACGTAGCTCAAGCCCTTCATGCAGCCCCGTGGCGAGTAGACCGTGTCCGGGTAGTCCGCGGCCTGCTGGACCTTCACCACCACTCCGTCCCGCACGAAGGCCAGCTGCCCACAGCTGCCGGTGCAGTTGGGTGAGCAGGTCGTGCGCACGACGCGATCGACGGGCAGGCTGGGGTCGACGTCGTAGTCTCGACCGGCACGGACTGGCGGTGCCACGACGGGCAAGCTGCCAGCCGCCACTGCCCCTGCCGCTGCTGCCGCGCCCTTCAGGAAGGCTCTACGGGAGACCGGCACCTCAGCGCACCCTCGCCCGCGGGAGCGCGGGCCTCGACGGGCAGGACGGGTTGAGCATGGTGTGATCGCTCGAGCCGCACAGGGCGCAATGATCGTCGCTGCGACCGTTTGGCCGCGGCCTGGCCTGCGCCGCAACCGCCAGGGACACACGTGCATACGTCGCGGCGGCTGGCGTGAGGACGGCGACGAGCGGCAGACTGGTCGCCAGCACGAGCAGACGGCGACGCGAGACGTTCAACGGCGGCCTTCCTCAAGCGCGGGTGGACGGTGCACGACTGCCAGCCATCGTCGCGGTCGGATATCGTCCCCCGGTAGGGCCGAATGGACCGGTTTTAAGCGCAAGTTGCATGGTTATACTTCGTGAGGGAGGACTTCGCGTGGACCTTGAGCGTTGTTACGAGATCCTGGCGGACATCGCCGACGGGCATGGCGTCGGACCGATCGAGTCGCTGAGCGAGGAGGAGGCCATCGTCGTCCTTGACCTTGCGCGAGTGGTCGCGCACTCGGTCGAGCGCAAAGCCGCACCGCTGGTCAGTTTTGCGATGGGCCGCGCGCTCGCGTCCGCCGACGCCGATACCCGCGTCGCATCGATCAGGGACTTCATCGCACGCATCGAGAGCGGAAAGTGAGCGAGATGCAGAGCAGCGCTGATATCGGCCTGAAAGCCGACGTGACGAACGTCGCGGAATCGCTCGAGCAG
This sequence comes from uncultured Chloroflexia bacterium, assembly GCA_963804575.1. GTDB lineage: Bacteria > Chloroflexota > Limnocylindria > Limnocylindrales > CSP1-4 > JAFMJV01. The sequence continues at coordinate 269,495 of CAWDQY010000007.1, read as the reverse complement.
CTGGACGGACCGTCGGCTCGCTGACGCGACGCGTCCGCGTCCCTCGGCCAGGGTCCCAGCGGAGTCGCCGCGTGTCCATCGAGTCCCCCTCGGTCGTGGGCGCCAGGACGATCGCCTTCCTCTTCACCGACATCGAGGGCAGCACTCGCCTCTGGGAGCGCTTTCCGGAGGGGATGCGCCTGTCGCTCGCCCGACACGACCTCATCCTGCGCCAGGCCGTCGAAGGCGCCGCGGGACAGGTGGTCAAGACCACGGGCGATGGCGTGATGGCCGTCTTCGGGACGGCCAGAGATGGCCTGGCCGCCTGCCTCGCGGCCCAGCTCGCGCTGCGAGACGAGCCGTGGGAAGAGACCGGCCCGCTCCGCGTCCGCATGGGCCTGCACGTGGGGGAGGGGAGCTGGGACGGCGGTGACTATCACGGGCCGGCCGTGAACCGTGCCGCCCGCATCATGGCCGCCGGCCACGGGGGACAGGTGCTCCTCTCCGGCCCCACCGCGGCACTGGTCATGGACCAACTGCCCGAGGGTGCCGTGGTGCGGGACCTCGGCGAGCACCGCCTCAAGGACCTAGCCCGACCCGAACGCGTCTACCAGCTGGTCCACCCTGGGCTTCCGGCCGACTTCAAGCCACTCAGCACGGTCGACGAGCGCCTGCGGTCGCTGCCGGCGGAGCCATCGGCCTTCGTGGGTCGCGAGCTCGAGCGGGCTGCCATCGGCGAGCGCCTGACCGATGCAGGGGTCCGGTTGCTCACCCTCACGGGACCCGGGGGCATCGGCAAGACGAGGCTGGCGCTGCGCGTGGCGGCCGACGTCGAAGACCGCTTCGCCGCAGGTGCCGTATTCGTCGACCTCAGCGCTGCCCGCGACGCGAGCTCGCTCCTCACGACCATCGGACGAGAGCTTGGCGTCGCCGATGCCAGCGAAGAAGCGCAGCTGGATGCGCTCATCTCCCACATCGGGCAGCAGCAGCTGCTGGCCGTGCTGGACAACTTCGAGCAGCTGGCGGCGACCGCCCCGACGCTGGCTCGAATCCTGCGGGACTGCCCCGAGCTGAAGATCCTGGTCACGAGCCGCGAGGCGCTCCACGTCCGCGGCGAGCACATCTTCCCGGTGCCGTCCATGGGTCTCCCCGTGCCGGGACCCGGGTCGCTCACGGCTGCTGGCATCGAGCAGGTCGAGGCCGTGCGGCTCTTCGTGGAACGAGCGCGCGCCATCCGACCGGACTTCCAGGTCACCGACGACAACGCGGTCACGCTCGTCGACGTCTGCCTGCGGCTCGAAGGGCTGCCCCTGGCCATCGAGCTGGCCACAGCGCGCCTGCGCGTCTTCTCGCTCGAGGCGCTGCGGGACCGGCTGGACAGCCGCCTTGGCCTGCTGGGCAGTGGAGCCCGCGACCTGCCCGAGCGCCAGCAGACGCTGCGTGCCACGATCGACTGGAGCTACCAGCTGCTGACGCCGGCCGAGCAGCGGCTCTTCGCGGTGATGTCCTGCTTCCACGGCGCCGACATCGAAGCCGTCGAGGGCGTGGTCGGACGGTTGGGACAGTGGTTGCCGGGTATCGAGCCGATCGAAGGGATCATCTCGCTCGCCGACAAGAGCCTCCTGCGGCAGGTCGAGGTCGACCGGCAGGAGCCGCGCTTCGAGATGCTCGAATCTGTCCGCGAGTACGCCATCGAGCGGCTGGAGGCGGAGCAGGGATCGGCCGCCGATGTCAGGACGGCGCATGCCATGCACTACGCGTCCTGGGCCGTGCGGAACGGGGATGGACGCAGCGAGGAGTCGACGCGCCTGTCGGTGCTGGCAGTCGAGCTGGAGAACCTGCGGTCGGCCTGGCGCTGCAGCGTGGATGACGGCGACCTCGACCGACTGCAGGACCTGATGCGCGGCCTCTGGCCTCTCTACGATGCCCGCGGCTGGTATCGCGGTCTGACCGACCTGGCAGAGGATGCGCTGGCGGTGCTGGCGACCTTGCCTCCCTCGCCAGAGCACTCCATCCTCGCGGTGACCCTGCGCAGCAACCAGGCCCGTGCCCTCACCGCCATGCTGGGCTACACGGCCGAGGTGGAGGTTGCCCATGAGCGACTCCTCGAGTCGCTGCAGGGGGCCGACGTGCCCCAGGTCTATCCCGTCCTGCGAGCCTTGGCGTCGCTCTACATGTTCCGCTCCGAGCATGTCAAGGCGACCGAGATCGGCCGGCAGATCCTGCACCTGGGGGAGTCACAGGACGATGCCATGATGCGGGCGGACGGCCACCTGTTCGTCGGCGTCGCCCTCGCCTTCCGCGGTCGCCTCGAGGACGGTCTGCCCGACCTGGAGAGCGGCATCCGCCCCTTCGAGGAAGGCCCGCCTGTCAGCAGGCCCCAGGGTCTGCGCAACGATCCGCGGGTGGCGATCCTGACGGCGCTGTCACTGCTCCACCGGTGGCAGGGCCGGCTCGACCGATCGGCCCAGCGCTCCGAGCAGGCCGTCACGCTGGCCCTGGAGCTGGGGCATGCGTCGACGACCGGCTATGCGCTCTTCCACGCCGGCCTGCTGGGCCTGTGGCGCGGCCAGCCCGAGTCGTCACGAGATTTCGCCGTGCGGGCCATCGAGGTCGCCGACGAGCACGATCTGCCCATCTGGCGGGCCGTCGGGACCGTGCTCCTGGGGGCATCCGCCACCGCGCTCGGCCTCGGGGATGAGGGCATGCGCTGGATGGCTGAAGGCCTCGAGCGATATCGTGGGTTGCGCACGCCACCCGTCTTCTGGCCCTTCCTGCTGCAGCTTCGGGCCGGGGCCTGTGCCCGGGTCGGCCGGACGGAGGAAGGCCTCAAGGTCATCCGCGAAGCCCTGGAGCTACAGCCCGTCAACGCCGATCACCAACTGCTGGAGGGGGACCTGCTCCTGGCGGCCGGCTCGGAAGGGGAGGCGGAAGCCGCCTATGGGCGAGCCCTGGAGTTCGCGCAGCGATGGGGTGCCCTGACGCCGAGCCTGGGGGCGGCCGTGCGCCTGTGCCGCATGAGCCCGTCGGACCCATCGATCCGCGACCTCAGGCTGCGCATCCTGCGGGAGACCCTCGAGTCGTTCAGCGAGGGCCTGGAGACACCCGATCTCGTCGAGGCCCGCGAACTCCTGGCTGCCGACGCCGCATCGCCGGGCCGCGGTCAGTCCGAGTAGCGAAGGGCCACCTCGCGGAACCGCAGCGCTCGCTCGACAGCGACCTCGGCGTCATCTCGCATGCGCAACCCGAACGGTGCCAGGTTGGGATCCTGCACGCCGATCGAGAAGCTCATCGACCGCGCCAGCAACGCGTCGGTGGCAGGCAGCATCCCGGCCCGATACGTCGGGCTCGCGTGCCCGTCCTGGCCGAACGGATAGCCTCGCTCGGTGGCGGTTCGACGTGCCAGCAGATGCTCCATGTGCGAGTAGACATGCCAGCCCGAGCGACCCAGCGTGATCGACCCAAGCTCTGCCGTGACGAGGTCGGCCATGCGTTCGGTGGGGAAGATGACCACCAGGTGGGTGGCCAGGTCGCCCTCGGGATCGGGCAGCTCCCTGAAGTCGATCTTCGGCACCTCTTCGATGATCGATCGCACCAGCGCGGCATTGGACGAGAGATGTGCGCGTATCGCCGCCACCCTGCGAACCTGGGCGACGAGGACGGCACCCTCGAGTTCGGTCATGCGGAAGTTGAGGCCCAGGAACGGGCGCGCGCCGACCTCCGCGCCTGAGCGCCCGGGGCTGTGGCCCTGGTCGTGCATCGCGAAGGCGCGACGATAGAGGTTCTCGTCGTTCGTCACGACCATGCCGCCGTCGCCGCAGGTGATGGTCTTGTACTCATTGAAGCTGTAGACGCCCATCTGGCCGTGCGTGCCCACCCAGCGACCCTGGTAGGTGGCCCCAAAGGCCTGCGCCGCGTCCTCGATCAAGGCGACACCGTGCCGCTCGGCGATGGCCTTGATCTCGGACAGCCGGCCAGGGTTGCCCAGCATGTGGACCAGCATGATGGCCTTCGTGTTGGGGGTGATGCGCGCCTCCACGTCTGCCGGGTCCAGGTCGAGACTGCGATCGACCTCCGCAAGGACCGGCGTCGCGCCCGCGTAGACGATGGCGCTGATCGAAGCCACATAGGTGAAGCCGGGCACGATGACCTCGTCGCCAGGCCCGATGTCCAGGGCGGCGAGAGCCACGAGCAACCCGCTCGTGCCGGAGTTGAGGGCAAGGGCGTAGTCCACCCCTGCCATCTCCGCGACGGCGCGTTCGAGGCGTCGGACCTTCGCGGGGAACGTCCCATCGTCGGGTCCGTACCGACTGAGCTGGCGGCTGGAGATGACGTCCCTCACTTCTGCGAGCTCGTCTTCCCCGATGAGATCGACACCGGGACCCGGCATGGCACTCCTCTCCGCTGAGCCTGCGAGAACGCTCACAGACTAGCCCGCTCAAGAACCAACGGCGCGTACCGCATCCGAACCACGGCCGCCTGCCCACAGCCGCAAGCTTCCCGGACCCGATAGCCTGTACCGCTGCGACCGCATCACGCGGGCGCGCCCGCTCGTCGTTCCAGGGGCGGCAGATCCAGCCTAACGGGAGACCTGAGGCCAGCATGGACACTACCTTCGACTTCGCCATCATCGGCGCCGGCCCCGCCGGCGAGGCCGCGGCCTACCTCGCGCGCAAGCGCGGCGCCTCGGTCGTCGTCATCGACCGCGACCTCTTCGGCGGGGCCTGTCCCTTCTGGGCCTGCATGCCCTCCAAGACCCTGCTGCACGCCGCCGCGGTCCACGCCGCGGGCGGCTCATACGACTGGGAGCGCGCCTCCGACCGGCGTGACTACATGATCAGTCGCGAAGGCACCGACTACCCCAGCGATGCCGGCCACGTGAAGGGCCTGGAGGATGCCGGCGCGGTGGTCATGCGCGGGACCGGCCGCATCAGCGGACCCGGGCGGGTGAGCGTGGCGCACGACGGCGCCGAGCACAGCGTCAAGGCCCGGCACATCGTGATCGCTGTCGGCTCCCGCTCCACCGTGCCGGCCATCGAAGGCCTGGACACCATCGTGCCCTGGACCAATCGCGAGGCCACCAGCACGCGTGAGCTGCCTGCCAGCCTCGTGGTGCTCGGCGCCGGCCCGACCGGCGTCGAGATGGCGCAGGTCTTCGCCCGCTTCGGGGTGCCCACCACGCTCATCGCTTCGCAGCCCCGCGTCAACCCCAAGGACCACCCGCGCAACTCCGCGGTCCTCGAAGCGGCGCTCCGGGCCGACGGGGTCGTGGTGCGAACCGGTGTCCGTGCCACCCGGGTGCGCGCCCGCGCCGGCGCCGACGGCGCCCACGTCATCGAGCTGTCGGACGGGTCGACCGCGGAGGGCCAGGAGGTCCTGCTCGCGGTCGGGCGGACCCTGCCGCTCGCGGAGCTGGGGCTCGAAAGCATCGGCATCGATGTCGCCGATGGTGACCTGCCGGTCGGGCCTGACCTGCGCATCGCCGAGGGCATCTTCGTGGCGGGCGACGTGGCCGGACCCGAGATGCACACGCACGTTGCCCACTACCAGGGCGAGATGGCCGTGCGCATCGCGCTCGGCGACGACGTCCGCCCCGACTACCACGCCATCCCGCGCGCGGTCTACACCGACCCGGAGGTGGCCGGCGTGGGCCTCAGCCTCGAGCAGGCCAGCGCCGAGGGATACGATGCCTTCGAGGAGACGACCGACCTCGCCAACAGCGCCAAGGGCCAAGTGGCGGAAGCGTCGGGACACGTCACCATCGTGGTCGACCGGACCTCGCGCACGTTGCTGGGTGCCTTCATCGCCGGACCCGCCGCGTCGGAGGTCATCCACGAGGCCGTGCTGGCTATCAAGACGCGCACCTCGCTCGACGTGCTGGCCGACACCATCCACGCCTTCCCGACGACCGCGCGCGTCATGGGCGGGCTCTTCGCGCAGGCGGTATCCACGCTCGACGAGATTCGTAGCGCGAGCCGCCTGAGCCGATGCGCCCGAGTGGCCACCGGCCCCGGGGATCCGGCGTGGGCTAGGCGAAGTAGAGCCTCGCTCCGAGGCCGCCCAGCTTGCCGAGGCGATCGGCGGCGGCCCCGGTGACGAACTCGACGCTGGCTCCTTGGGCTGTCGCTTTCACGATGAGCGGGTCGAACTCGTCCGCCGCGATGGGGTAGGGCAGCACCAGGCTGCGCACCCGGCCTTGCTCCAGGGCCAGCTCCACGCTGCGCTGCTCCATGGCTGCCGGCCCGTGCCGGTTGAACGTCGAGATGAGCCCTTCCACCACCGCCATGTCGTGGTCGGCCTCATAAGCATCGGCGGTCGTCCGGATGGCTGCGGCGATGTCCTGCTCGGCAGCCTTGAAGTCGATGGGCTCGATGGAGACCAGCAGCTCCGCGACGGCTGGGTGCAGCAGGTTGGCGACCGCGTGGGCCTGGCGGCCATTGCCGCCGAGCACGATGCGCTCGAAGTCCGGGTCGCCCAGGAAGTAGCGATTGATGGCGGCGGCCACGTCACTCACTACCCGGCGCTCGTACTCGGCGTCCCGCCGTTTCTTCGCCAGCGTCGACGCCTTGGGTCCCACCCGCCGCATGCGCTCGTGACCGGTCTCGATACGGACCTCGTCGGTATGCCGCGTGAGGAACACCTCGGCCACGCGCGCCTCGTCTCCCGAGAGCAGCACGACGAGGTACTTCTTGTGCTGGTCCAGCGCGAAGAGCAGGTGCCTGACCTGCGGGATCCCGTAGTACAGCCGAGTCGGCATCTCGACCGGCAGGTCCACGCTGATGGAATCGGTCAGGTCGCTGAAGAACACGACCGATCGGCCTCCAAGCTTGCGTCCCCGTAGCTCGCGGCTCAGCATCGCCTCTGCGCGCTCCCAGCGTTCCAGCTCGAGGCGTCGCTTCAACGGTGCCAGATCATGCTCCTCGGCCAGGCGCCGTGCCTCGTTCCTGAGCTCGATCTCCCAGGCCGGTGGCTGGCGCTGGTTCTCCGACTTGCTCGGGTCCACATCCACGTACGCCGTCAGGATCGGGGTGTCCGCGTAGTCATGGCTGGAGATGAAATCTGAGAAGGCCTGCAGGATGGTGTTGATCTGGGCTTTCATGTGCCTCCTGAGTCCTACCGACGGGGCGTCGAGGGGATCGGGCGCCTCAGGCGTCGACGACGGGCTCGACCGGGTAGGCCCAGAGTACCTCGCCGCCAGCGGGCGTGACGCGGTACACGTCCTCGAAGCGCGCCCCGCCGTACCCCGGGATGGCCAGGACGGGGTGGCCGATGGTGACGGTCATGCCCTCGCGCAGGGGCACGTTCTTGTGGGGCGGGATGATCGTCGGGGCCGGCGTCTCCTCGAAGCGCAACCCGAGGCCGTGGCCGATGCCGTGGACGTGGTACTCGCCGAGCCCATGGCGAGCGTAGACCGAGCCGGCGACCTCGTCGAGGTCGGCGATGGTCTGGCCGGGACGCATCGCGAGCCGTGCCTCCTCGACCGCCTCGCGGTAGGCGTCGAACAGCCCTTGCTGCTGCGCTTCGGGCTCACCGATCACGAAGGTGCGAGCCAGGTTGGCACAGTAGCCTTCCACCTGTGGCGTCAGGTCGATGATGACGAGGTCACCCCGCTCGAGCGACTTGGGGCTCTGGCGGCCGTGGAGCATGCAGGTCTCGACACCGACGTTGACCCAGACCGGTGTGCTCGTCTTCTCGGCACCGGCGAGCATCATCGTGTAGAGCGCCTCGGTCGCGATCTCATGGGCAGTCATGCCCTCATAGAGCAGGTCGCGGGCGCGATCCATGCCCAGCCCGGCGATGCGCTGGGCTTCGGTCATGAGCGCGAGCTCGCCATCGTCCTTGATGGCCCGGATGGGGTCCATCACCGGGTCCGATGAGACCAGCTCAAGGCCGGGGTTGACCTTGCGGAACATGTCGACGAGGAAGGCAGGCGTCTCGAACCACATCTGCATGCCGATCCTTGGCCGCGACCCACCCTGGGCGCCCGATGGGCCGATGAGCTCCTGCAGCCGAGCGACCACGTCGTGGATCTGGCCGCCGATGGTGCTGAAGACGTGCACCTCGCCCTCGCCAAGGCTCGCTCGCAGCTCGGGCTCCTCGGCCACGAAGGCGACCAGCTCCGGCGGCCCCTCGGCCGGGATGATGGCGCGCGGCTGCGACCGGTCGGTGCCGAACAGGTAGCGGTGGTCGTCGTGGTTCATGAGCATGATCGCGGACATGCCCTGCTCGCGCATGCCTGCCTTGACACGCTCGATCCTGTCATAGCGGACCTTCATCGATGGCTCCTCTCTGGTGGCAGATGGCATCCTCGGCCGTCGCGGGCTTTGGCCCCCGACCGGGCCGATGGCCGTGACGGCTGCCACGACGGGCCGGCGGCAGCGAGGCCGGTCGCTGCGGGCGCCTCTGCCGGTCGCCTGTCCCAGGCTGATGGTACGGTTGCTTGGAGGTCAGCGCCCACCGTGGCTGCCCCTGCGACGACGTTCCGTCGCCAACAGGCTCGAGGTGATCCATGGTCGCTACACCGTCGACGATGCTGGCACTCGGCACGGCCGCGCCGGACTTCCGCCTTCCAGACGCCACCACCGGCGCGCCCGTCGCACGCGACGACCTGGCCGATCGCCCGGCCCTGCTGGTGATGTTCATCTGCAACCATTGCCCCTACGTCAGGCACGTCGCCGACGAGATTGCCCGCCTGGGCCGCGAGTACCAGGCGCGAGGGGTGGCCGTGGTCGCCATCAGCAGCAACGATGTCCGGCAACAGCCTGGAGACGGACCGGCGGGTATGGCGCGGTTCGCCGCTGAACGCGGCTTCAGCTTCCCCTACCTGTACGACGAGACCCAGTCCGTGGCCCAGGCCTACCGCGCGGCCTGCACGCCCGACTTCTTCCTCTTCGATGACGACCGCATGCTGGTGTACCGCGGGCAGCTGGATGGTGCGCGCCCGTCCAACGAGGTCAGCATCGACGGACGTGACCTGCGGGCGGCAATGGAGGCGGTGTTGAGCGGCTCACCCGTCCCGGAGCCGCAGCTGCCCAGCCTCGGCTGCAACATCAAGTGGAGGCTCGGTAACGAGCCCGACTACTTCCCGACGGCCTGATGGCAGGGGAAGTCGAGGCTCGCCTTCGCGGACAGCGGGTCTGGCTGCGCGCCCTCGAGGCGAGTGACCTGCCGGCCTACCGGGCGGCGGTCAACTCGGTCGAGGTGGGCACCTGGGCCGGCTTTCCCTGGCCGCACTCAGCGGATTCGACCGAGCGCTGGTTCGCCGACGTCCGCGAGCGACACGGCCACGGCGAGTTCTGGTTCGCCATCTCACCCCTCGGCAGTGAGCAGTTCATCGGCAGCGTCTGGCTGTGGAACAAGGGCTCGCGCCTCGATGGGCTGGAGCTGAGCATCATGGTCACGGCCGAAGCCGGGCTGGGCCAGGGCATCGGCTCCGATGCCGTCAACGCCGCCCTCGACTTCGTCTTCGGCAGCTACGAGGTCGAGCGCGTCTGGCTCACCACCGAGGCCTCCAACCAACGCGCCCAGCGCGCCTTCGAGAAGGCGGGGTTCCAGCGTGACGGCATCATCCGACACCACTTTCGCCGCGAGGGGGTGTGGCGGGACTCGCTGTTGATGGCCATCGTGCGCGAGGATTGGGCGTCGCTCGAGCGGCCCCGCAGCTGGGAGTTACTGGGGCCGCCACCCGACGTCCCGCCGGGCGGCTGACCCGACGTCTCGCCGGGCAGCTCTGAACCGACGCCGGTCGTCGCCTGAGTCCATCGGCACTGGTACTCCCGTGTGCTCGAGGAGCAGCCTTGGCTGGAGATGAACCGGCCGTCCGAGGCGTGGATCGGCGTCGCCGTGATGGCGGCGCTGCTGTTCGCGGCACTCGTGCCCATCGTGCGTCTGCCGCTGCTCGTGGCGCTGGTCGTCGCTGTCTGGCTGCTCCCCGTCAGGCCGCGAGCCCGCTGGGCATTCGCGGCGGCGACGCCGGTCGCCCTCATCCTCGTGTGGGGCGACCTTGTTGGTCCTCGGCTCCTGAACGATCACCCCACCTGTGCCGACCCGCTCTCGGCGGTGGCCTGGATGCGCGTGGCCGAAGCGTCGGCCGTCCTGGGCATCGTCGTGCTCCTCGCGCGGCGGCTCGGCACGACGCTGCGGGCGCTGGGCCTCCATCGGCCGGCCCGCGCCGAGGCCGTGGTGGCGGTCGTCGCCATCGTCGTGGTACCCATCCCCAGCCTGTATCTCGGCGCCATCCTGGCCGAGCCGTTCTTCGGCCCTATCCACCTCGACCTGTCGCAGCCGCTGGCCGTCGTGCCGGCGCTGACGCTTGCCATCGCCAACGGCACGATGGAGGAGGTCGCCTACCGCGGCGCGCTGATGTCGTGGATGTCCCGGGTGACGGGGCCCGCCGTGGCACTGATCGGTCAGGCCGTCGTCTTCGGCGCCGCCCACACCGGCAGCGACTTCGTGGCCTCGCCGTTGCCGGTGGTGCTGGCGGTCGTCGCCGGCGGATGGCTCGCCGGCATCATCGTGCGCCGAACAGGATCGCTCTGGTTGCCGATCGTCGTCCACATCGCACTTGACGTTCCGCTCTACTACGCGGCCGCCTGTCGGCTTCCGTAGCCACCGAGGACCGCGTTACCAGTGCGCCGCACGCCCGAGTCCACACCGCGGACGCTCAAGCGGGCAACGTCCCGCGGAGGCTGCGCCAGTCGTGTCGGGCTCGCGGATGAGGCGCCGACCAAGGCGTGACCTGATGACGGTGCGCCGCCTTAGGTCGAGGCTGGTTGCATGGGTGAAGAGGTACGTCCGGGGCGAGATGGATGGGGCGCCAGGTACTGGCTGGCGGGCACGATCGTGGCGGTCGTGCTCGTCGTCCTCGCGACGGCCGCCATCCTGCTCGTCGTCCTCGCGACGGCCGAGGTCGACACGCCCACCGTCGCGTATCACTGGTAGTACGGAAGGGACCTACCGATGCAGACCGTCAAACGGCTCTACCTCTACGGAGTCCTCGGCGTCGCCCTGGCCCTGCTGCTGTGGGGACTGACCGATCTCCTGCGCTTCGCGCTCGACCAGGTCGCTGGTGCTGTCGGCACCAGCCCGGCCCTGGACGGGCGCTTCGCAGGCGAGGAGCTGAGCCGGGCCGTGGCCCTCGTGATCGTCGCCGGCTCCATCTTCACCGTCCATCTGGCTCTCGTCCGTCAGGGCTTGCGAGGCCTGACGGGGGCGGTAGCCGACGAACGCGCCTCTGTGGCTCGCTCGACTTACTTCTTCCTGGCACTCGCCGGGACCGGCGCCGTCCTTGGACTGGCGCTCATCGACCTGGTCGAAGGCCTCATCACGACGGTGGGATTTGGCGCACGCGGCTGGCAACCCGTGGCCCCGCTCGCCAGCATCACGGTCTTCGGTGTGGCATGGTCGCTCCACCTGCGGTTCCGTCGCCACGACCTGCGGTCGCTTCCGCAGCGGTTGGCCGGGGACTGGCTGACCCGCGCCTACCTCTACGGCACGCTCCTGGTCACGTTGCTCATCGCGACCATCGAGACCGGCGAGGTGCTGGTCGCGTCGGCCCGCTGGGTGCTCGATCTGCGGCCTGCGTGGGTCTCGGATGACTGGTGGCAGGAGTCCATCAGCGGACCCCTCGCCGCCACCATCGTGGCCTCCGGCGCCTGGCTGAGCCACTGGCTCCTGGGCACCCGGCTGTTGCAGGCTCCTGACCCCATGGGTGTGGCGCAGCGCGGCTCGCTGACGCGGCGCGGCTACTTCCTCACGCTGGTGCTCGTCAGCACATCGGCCGTGCTGATGCTAGCCACCCTGGCTCTGCGCCACGTCCTGGCGGAGATGGAGGGGGCCTGGCGCTCGACCGAAGGCTCGACCCTGCTCGAGGACATCGGCGGCCCGCTCCTGATGGCGCTGCCCTTCGTGCTCGCGTGGTGGTGGCACCAGCGACGCGTCGTGCATGAGGCGCTGGCGATGGGTGGTGTCGTGCTCGCACGCTCGGTCGGCCGCGTGGCTCGGCTGGTGGTCGCCATCGTCGGGCTGGCCGGACTGTCTGCGGGCCTGGCTTGGCAGCTGCGACAGCTCCTCGATGCGCTCGGCTCGAGCGCTCGCGGCAGCGTCTTCAGCGAGCCGGGCTTCGGCGTCATCGAGAGTGCCGCGCTGGCGCTGGCCATCGCCGGGTTCTTGCTGTGGCTTCCGACGTGGATGCTCCTCCAGCGTGATTGCGTCGCACATCGACTCGAGGCAGCTACCGACACGGCTCGGCGTGCCTACCTCATGCTCGTACTCGGCACGGCGGTCGTGGCAGCCATGGGCTCACTGGCCTACCTCGTCTGGCAAGCAGCACGAAGCCTGCTGGACACCGGCGCCACGGCCGACGTTTCCTGGGCCGTCTCCATCCTGTCAGCCGCGACGCTGGTACTGGTCTATCACCTGTGGCAGCTGCGAGCGGACTTGCGCCTCGCCCTCGTGAAGCCGGAGACACTGCCCGAACCGGAAGCGGCGCCGTACGCGCATGAGCTGGAAGCCGCGCCGTATGCGCACGAGACCATCGAGATCACCGCGCCAGTGGGCTCCGACTTCCGCGTCCTCAACGCAGCCATCCGCTCCGAGCTCCCTGACGGCTACCAGCTACGCGTCCTCTCGCACCGACCTTGAGGCGTGACCCTGGATGCGTGCTCCGCCCACGACCACCGCTCCGCAGCCCGCGCCTTCGCCCGGACGGCGGCCGGCAACGGGCCGGCGCGAACCGCGTGGCGGTATCGCGCTGGCCGCGTGTGGTCGGGGCGGCTGCGTAGCGCTAGCCGGCGCGCTCGATGTCACCCTCCTTCTGTCGGGCCTTGCCCTTGAGCTCGGTCTCGGTGTCACCGGTCAGGTCGCCGACCGTTTCCTGGACCTTGCCGACGGCCTGGTCGACGGCGCCGCCAGCTTCGCGTTCAAGCTTCGCGGCCTGGGCTTCCGCCTCGCCCTCGTGCTCCATCTCCTTGTTGCCGGTAAGGGAGCCGACGCCCTTCTTGACCTCGCCGGTTGCCTCTCGCAGGCGCTCATCCATGATCAGACCTCCCAAGATGTCTCGATAGCGGTGATGGGTCACCGCCCAGGTCAGGCTATCGGGCACCGGGCTGCGAAGGCATGCTGCCGATCGGCCTGCAGCATTGCATCGCCATCGCAGTGGACGGTGCCCGGTGTGAACCCTGGAGGCGACAGGGCCGGCGACACGACCTGCTAGTCCGAGTTGGCGACCTCCGACCACAACACGCCCACCACCCGCAGCACGACGAGCATGATCAGGGTGGTGCCCGAGGCGAGGATGAGCAGTCCCGTCCCGAAGGCCATGCCCACGGCGGCCGCACCCCAGATACCCGCGGCGGTGGTCAGCCCGACGATGTCGTCGCGGCGCTGGATGATGGCGCCGGCGCCGAGGAAGCCGATACCCGTGATGATGGCCGCCGCGACACGCGCACCTGCATCTTCACTCCCGAAGGCGATGATGCCGCCGGTCACGAAGGCGCAGGCCCCCAGGGAGACCATCGCGAACGTGCGCACACCTGCCGGCTTGTTCGCCGCCTCACGTTCCAGTCCGATGGTCCCACCGGCGATGGCAGCCAGCACGACACGCACCAGGGCTTCGAGCTCGTCGATCATGGTGCGCTTCCCCGGTGCTGGCCTTGATGCCACCAATGCTTGGCGCTCGGATGCTTCGGCCGCGCCGGGCATGAGAGCGATGATGTTGCAGTCGCGTTGCACGCTACGGGGGAACACGGGAAGCCGAACAACGGGTACCGTTGGGAGGATCACCCGATAGCGACCCTAGGCGAGACCCGATTGAGCACCGACACCCCATCAAGCGCGCTCGAGCGCAGCGACTTCATCCGCGACATCGTCGCCGCTGATGTGGCGGCCGGCCGCTACGAGACCATCGTCACCCGCTTCCCGCCGGAGCCAAACGGCCATCTCCACATCGGCCACGCCAAGTCCATCGCGCTCAACTACGGCATCGCGCTGGAGTTCGGCGGGCGCTTCCACCTGCGCTTCGATGACACCAATCCCACGAAGGAAGAGCAGGAGTACATCGACGCCATCCAGGCCGACGTGCGCTGGCTTGGCGCCGACTGGGGCGAGCACCTCTATTTCGCCTCTGACTACTTCGAGCAGCTGTACCAGTGGGCCGAGCACCTCATCGAAGCCGGCCTCGCCTACGTGGATGACCTGACTGGTGAGCAGATCCGCGAGCATCGCGGAACCCTGACGGAGCCGGGCAGGCCGAGCCCACATCGCGAACGTTCCGCAGCCGAGAACCTCGATCTGTTCCGGCGCATGCGCGCCGGCGAGTTCCCCGACGGCGGCCCGGTGTTGCGCGCCAGGATCGACATGGCCTCGCCCAACATCAACCTGCGTGACCCGGTGCTGTACCGCATCGTCCATGCCGCCCACCCGCGGACCGGCGATGCCTGGTGCATCTATCCGACCTACGACTTCGCGCACGGCCAGTCGGATGCCATCGAGGGCATCACGCACTCGATTTGCACGCTCGAGTTCGAGAACCACCGGCCGCTGTACGACTGGCTCATCGAGCACCTGCCGGTGCCCTCGGTCCCGCATCAGTACGAGTTCGCCCGCCTGAACCTGACCTGGACGGTGCTCTCCAAGCGCTTCCTGCTGCGTCTCGTGCAGGAGGGCCGGGTGCGAGGCTGGGACGACCCGCGCATGCCCACCATCGCCGGCATGCGTCGCCGTGGCTATCCCGCCGAGGGCATCCGCGAGTTCGCCGCCGCCATCGGCGTCAGCAAGAGCGACTCCACTGTCGAGCTGGCCCGACTGGAGCACTCGGTGCGCAGCGTGCTTAATCGCGATGCGCAGCGCCGCATGGCCGTGCTCGATCCTCTGAAGGTGGTCATCACCAACTACCCGCCAGAAGACGTCGAGGAGCTGGATGCGGTCAACAACCCGGAGGACACCTCCGCCGGCACGCGCAAGGTGCCCTTTGGTCGCGAGCTCTGGATCGAACGCGACGACTTCATGGAAGACCCGCCGCGGAAGTTCTTCCGGCTGGCGCCCGGTCGCGAGGTGCGGCTGCGCTATGCCTACTTCATCACCTGCGACGAGGTCGTGAAGGACGAGGCCGGCGAGATCGTCGAGCTGCGTTGCAGCTACGACCCGGCGACGAGGGGTGGGGACGCACCAGATGGTCGCCGCCCCAAGGCCACGCTGCACTGGGTCTCAGCCCGGCACGCGGTCCCGGCAGAGGTGCGTCTGTACGAAGCGCTCTTCCTGCGGCCCGACCCGGGCGCCCAGAGGGACTTGCTGGACGACCTCAATCCGGCGTCCGAGGCGATCCTGCCCAACTGCTGGCTCGAACCCGCGGCAGCGGAGACGCCGGTGGGAGAGACGATCCAGTTCGAGCGACTGGGCTACTTCTGCCTCGATTCCGATACGCGGCCAGGCCGACTCGTGTACGACCGCACCGTCACCCTCAAGGACACCTGGGCCAGGCTGCAGGCGAGGGACTGACCGCCGCTGCCGCGACCGGCTACGGCTCGCTGCCGACCTGGGCGATGATGTCGGCCAGCGGTCGGCCGCTGACCTGTGCCAGCTCGTAGCGCACCCGTGTCACCGGCTTGGAGAGCTGCAGCAGTCCGCCGAGATCGATGGGCGTGGCCACCAGCACGATATCGGCGTCCACGTGCTCGAGCGTCTCCCGCAGCTCAGCGATCTGCGTCTCGCCGTAGCCCATCGCCGGCACCAGCGGCTCCAGGTCCGGATAGCGCTCCAGCACGGCCTTGATCGAGCCCACCGCCACCGGCTCCGGGTCGATGAGCTCGGCGGCACCGAAGCGCCGCGCCGCCACCACGCCCGCACCGTAGGTCATGCCGCCGTGCGTGAGCGTGGGGCCATCCTCCACCACGACCACCCGCTTGCCCTCGATGGACGGTCCATCGAGCGTCAGGTCCGAGCGCGCCGTCAGGATCTCCGCATCCGGGTTCATCTCGTTGATCGAGGCGGTCACGGTGGCGAGGTCGTCGGCACTGGCCGAGTCGATCTTGTTGATGATGACCACGTCGGCCATGCGCAGGTTGACCTCGCCGGGATGGAAGCGACGTTCGTGGCCGGGGCGCAGCGGATCGGCCACCACGATGTACAGGTCGGGCAGGAAGAAAGGCAGGTCGTTGTTGCCGCCATCCCAGAGGATGACGTCGGCCTCCTGCTCCGCAGCGTGCAGGATGGCCTCGTAGTCAACGCCGGCGAAGACGACCCGGCCGGCATCGATATGGGGCTCGTACTCCTCGCGCTCCTCGATGGTGGTGTCGTGGAGTTCCAGGTCTTCGCGCGTGGCGAAGCGCTGCACTCGCTGTGCCACCAGGTCACCGTAGGGCATGGGGTGACGCACGACCACCGGGACGAGGCCACGCTCGGCCAGCAGCGCTGCGACGGCTCGCGTGGTCTGGCTCTTGCCGGCCCCGGTGCGCACGGCACACACGGCCACGACAGGCTTGGTCGACTCGAGCATCATGCCGTGTGGGCCGATGAGGCCGAAGTCGGCGCCGGCCGCCAGGGCCCGCGAGGCGGCATGCATGACGGTCTCGTGGGCCACGTCGCTGTAGCTGAAGACGACGAGATCTACCCCGTTGGAGCGGATCACCGACTCCAGCTCGGCCTCGGGCACGATGCGGATGCCCTCGGGATAGTGCTCGCCGGCCAGCTCAGGAGGGTAGCGCCGCGCATCGATGCCGGGGATCTGGGCGGCCGTGAAGGCCACGACCTCGACCCCAGGGTCGTCCCGGTAGACGACGTTGAAGTCATGGAAGTCGCGCCCCGCGGCGCCCATGATGACGACCTTCGTGCGATCCACGATTGCCTCCCGTGCGCCCCGGGCAGCGCTCAGCGCAGTACCTTCGAGATGCTGTCCCACCGTGTCGTGCGCTCGCACGCGGGGCTAGAGTCCTTCGGCCCATCGGCCGTGGGGCGAGCGTCAGCGGCCCGAGCGCCTCGAGCGCGGTGCGCATGACCAAGGCAAACCATGACCAAGGGCCCACTTGACGCGCGACCACACAAGACCGACAGTCAGCGGTCCGGACCGCACGCAGACGGCCGTGGACGCGAGGTCAGCACATGCCCGAGACGCTCGAAGACAAGCTCGTCGTCGGGATCTCCTCGCGCGCGCTCTTCGACCTGACCGACGCCAACGAGGTCTTCGAGCAGAGTGGCCTGGGTGCCTATCGTGCCTACCAGCGTGAGCACGAGCGAGACGTCCTGGAGCCGGGCACGGCCTTCCCCCTGGTGCGTGGGCTGTTGGCGGTCAATGAGCGTGGCGGCGAGCGCCTGGTCGAGGTCGTCATCCTCAGCCGCAACGACGCCGACACCGGCATGCGCGTGCTGCGGTCGGTGGAGGCCTACGGGCTGGACATCACGCGCGGCGTCTTCCGCGGTGGGCGAGACCCCTACCCGCTCCTGCGAGCGATGAGCTGCGACGTCTTCCTCAGCCTGGAACGCGAGCAGGTGCTCAAGGCGCAGGAGCAGGGCGTCGCGGCCGCACTCATCCTACCCAGCGCGAAGCAGGCCGACGACGATCTGCGCGAGGTTCGCATCGCGTTCGACGGTGATGCCGTCCTCTTCGACCCTGCCTCGCAGCACGTGTACGACAACGAAGGACTGGACGCGTTCCACCGACACGAGGAGGAACACGCAGACGAGCCCATGTCGCCCGGCCCGTTCCGGCCATTCCTGCAGGGCCTGGCGCGGATCCAGTCGCACTTCGGCGCCGCCTCCCCCATCCGGACCGCTCTCGTGACCGCCCGCGCGGCTCCGGCCCACTTCCGCGTGGTCAACACCCTGCGCTCGTGGGGCGTCAACGTCGACGAGACCTACTTCCTGGGCGGCGTGGACAAGGCCGAGGTGCTCAAGGCATTCGGGGCGCACATCTTCTTCGACGACCAGCGCCTCCACGCCGAATCCGCGGCCACGCTGGTACCCGCGGCACAGGTCCTGTGGGCCGAGGATGAGCTCCCGGCACCCCTGCCCACACAGGTGCCCGTGGTGCTCGTCGGGCGCGGCCGCCGGCCGCCGGCGAAGGCTCCTCGAGCGGCCTCGACGGGCGCTACTCCTCGTGCAGCGTCGCGTCAGGCGCCCCCACGCGCACGGGCGCGAACCGAACGCTGAGCCCGGCCCGCGTAGGCGAGCAGCACATCGGCCCCGCTGACACGACTGCCTCGGGCGGCAGATAGGCCACGCGCAGCAGGCGCCAGCCCGGCTCATCACCGATGCGGCAGCGCACGGTCACAGCGTCACCGGCGCGGCTGGCTCGGAATGTCAGCGGCGCGCCGCGGGCGCTGTCGGGGAGGGGGGTCACTGACCAGTCGGACATCCCGACGGTCACGACCACACTGGCGTACAGCTGTCCATCGGCGCGCTCCACCCCGGTCTTGAGCCACAGCGCGGGAGCGGCCCGCAGCATCAGGCCGGCCTGGTCGAACTGGTGACTGAAGTCGGCCTCGAAGGTGACCTCCACGGCCGCGTCTCCGGCGAGTGGAGCGCCAAGGAAGTGGCCATCGTCATGCGTGAAGCCATAGCTGGTCCGGTGCCAGAAGTCGGTGTCCTTCCCGGTCGTGACCACGAGGTCATCGCCGTCCTGCTGCACGGCAGCTGGCTCGTTCAGCCATCGCATCTCGCTCCAGGGGATGGTTCGCATGGAGGATCCTTTCGTACACGGTCGATCCGTCCATCGTAGGCGCTGGCGAACCTATACTCGAAGCGATGGTGTTCCACACCCTGCTCCATTTCGTGGGTGGTTTCGCCATGGGCTCGGCCGATACCGTGCCCGGTGTCTCCGGCGGCACTGTCGCGCTCGTCCTGGGTATCTACGAGCGCGTGATCGCCTCGCTCCGTGCCGGTTCCAAGGCGCTGACCCTGCTGCTGTGACGCCGCAGATGCCAGGGCCGGGCCGAGACGCTCCCGAGTCTCCGGATGACCACGACCACGACCACGACCACGACGACCACGACGACGACCACGACCACGACGACGCTCCCGGCGTTGTCGGTCGCCTACGCCACTTCCTGTCGCCCCACGGCCATGATCCTGCAGCCGGCTTCGACAGCGCCCTCGAATCGAGCCGCAAGGGCGTCCTCGCCGTCAAGGTCTCGCTGCTGGCGCTCATGCTCACGGCCGTCCTGCAACTGCTGATCGTCTTCCAGACCGGCTCGACCGCGCTGCTTGCGGACACCATCCACAACTTCAGCGACGCCCTGACGGCAGTGCCGCTGTGGGTCGCCTTCGTCATCGGGCGACGGGCAGCCAATCGCCGGTACACCTATGGGTATGGCCGGGCCGAGGACCTCGCAGGCCTCTTCGTGGTGGTGATGATCGCGCTAAGCGCGTTGCTGGTCGCCTGGGAGTCGCTGCAGCGGCTGTTCGACCCCGCTCCCATCAGCGACCTCTGGCTGGTCGGCCTGGCCGGCGTCGTGGGTTTCATCGGCAACGAGCTGGTGGCGGTCTATCGCATCCGCGTGGGTCGCCAGATCGGCTCGCAGGCGCTGGTCGCCGATGGCCTGCACGCCCGTGCCGACGGCCTGACCTCGATCGCCGTGGTCGTCGCCGCACTCGGGGTCGGCCTGGGCTTCCCACTGGCCGATCCCATCATCGGCCTGGTCATCACGGTCGCCATCCTGTGGATCCTGCGTGACGCCGCTCGCGCCGTGTTCAGGCGGCTGATGGATGCCGTAGACCCGGCACTCGTCACAGAGATCGAGCGCGTGGCTGCCAGCATCGACGGTGTGCTCGACGTTGAAACGGTGCGCGTCCGCTGGATGGGTCACCGGCTCATCGCCAGCGCCGACCTGGTGGTGAACTGCCAACTCACGGTAGCCGCCGGCCACGACATCGCGGAGTCGGTGCGCCACGCCCTCTTCCACCAGGTCGGCCGCCTCGACAACGTCATCGTCCACCTCGATCCGTGCGAGCACGAGGGTTCCGATCACCATGCCGATACTCGCGACCATGACATGAGCCTGCCGAAACCTGGCTCAGGCGAAGGCTGAGACCCGCATCCTACCGCCGAAGGGAGAGGCGATGGGCAGTGGCACGTTCCAGCCGATGAGTTCGCAGCCGAGGTAGTGCGGCGACTCCTGGCCGGGCGTGCAGCGTGGGCAGCCCCAGAATGCCAGTCCTCCGTCATCCGGCAGGAAGTCGACGTGGCAGAGGTCTTCCGAGGGATCGCAGCGGCGATCGTGGCAGGTGCAGTCGCAGTCGACTGGATGGTCGCAACTGCACACCGCGTCGGGCGAGGGCTCACGGATCACGGTCGCGAGGATGGGTTCGTGGGTCACCATCGAGCGACACCTCGGCTTGATACGAGCCCTCGGCACGGCCCCCCGGACCCGGGACCCTCGTATCGTCGCAGGCGCGTCAAGTCACCGCGCCCGCTCGAGTCGCCGAACCTGCCTCCGCCGCTGCTCCACGGCCTCTCCACTCGGGCGCCTACAGCTTGCGGGCGAGGTCTCCCGGTCGAACCGTGCCAGCCTGGAGCACGATGGTGTTGGCGCCCCGCATGCGCAGCGCCAGGCCCTGCTTGGTGCTGATGAAGCGCAGCGCGTCATCGCCCCACCAGCCGCGGAACTGGGCGCAGCCGGTGTGGGGTTGTGGCTGGATCTCCAGCACGGCCTCGCCGATGGCGATACGAGTACCGGCGGGCATGTTGGCCTCCGACAGGTCGAGATCGACGTACAGCTGGTCGCCGCACTGCGCCCACGCCGCCGGGTCAGGGTCGCCTGAGATGAGCTCGGCCACGCGCGCGTTCATCATCGTCACCTGCGCGTATGGGCTGGGCTTGTCGGAGTGCGATCCCGCGCGATTGATCCAGTCGTCACCGAGCAGGCCACCGTGGGTATCGAGCTGGGCCTCGGCCAGCACCTCGCGCTGACCCCGGCCCGGACGCCGAACGACCAGGCGCAGCGCACCCTCGTCGGTGGGCGCGTCGAGCACCCGGGCCATGCCTGCTTCGAGTTCCGCCATCGTCCGGTATGTCATGTACGCGAGTATGCCGCAGCGGCCGTCTTCGGATCGTCACAGGCGTCTGCTTGGATATGTCGCCATGACCACGACAGCGGTTGATCCGTCCCCACCAGGCGCGCGAGCATCGCGCTCCGCCGACGTGGCTGCCTTCATCGCCGGCGGCCTGGCAGCCGGGGTCGGCATCGCCATCGGGGAGCTCATGGCCGGGCTCATCGTGGGTGCCCCATCGCTTGTCATCGCCATCGGCGACACCGTCATCGAGAACCAGCCGCCGGGTGCCAAGGAGCTGATCGTGGAGCTCTTCGGCACCAACAACAAGCTGGCGCTGAATCTCGGCATCGTCCTCACCTCCATCCTGCTCGCCGGCCTTCTCGGCGTGGCGGGCCGTCGCAGCTGGAGGGTGCCGCTCATCGGTTTCGGGACGGCCGCTGCCGTGGGCCTGTTGGCGGCCCTCTCCCGCCCGCTGGTCGAGCCGCTGTGGGCGCTCGTCACCGTGGCGGCCGCCATCTCCGGGGCCCTGCTGGCGCTGCGGCTGATGCTGTCCACCACCCGACCGGCGTGGGCGGCTGGACCGGCGGCCAGTGGCGGACGTGCCCCTAGTGACGAGATGCCCGACTGGGATCGTCGCCGGTTTCTGCAGATCGGTGGCGGCCTGGCGGTCGGGGCGATCGTGCTTGGCGCGGTCGGGCGCAACCTGCTGGTGAACCGGCCCGGCGGTGCGGCCGCCAACGCGACGCTGCCGAGTGCGGCTGTACCGAGCGTGGAGCTGCCCCCGGGCGCAGCGCTCGATGTCGAGGGCATCTCCCCGATCGTGGTGCCCAACGACGAGTTCTATCGCATCGACACGGCGCTCATCTCGCCGCGCGTCGACGCCGCCACGTGGCAGCTGAAGGTGAAGGGCCTCGTCGACCGGGAGGTCACCCTGAGCTACGACGACCTGCAGTCGATGCCGCTCATCGAGCAGTACGTGACCATCGCCTGTGTCTCCAACGAGGTCGGTGGCCGCCTGGTGGGCAACGCCCTCTGGACCGGCGTGGACCTGCGCGAGGTGCTCGACATGGCCGGCGTGCAGTCCGGGGCGGATCAGATCGTGGGCCGCTCTGTCGACGGCTTCACCGCCGGCTTCCCGACCACGTGGGCCATGGACCCCGAGCGCCAGCCGATGATCGCCATCGGCATGAACGGGCAGCCGCTGCCCGTCGACCATGGGTACCCGGCACGGCTCATCATCCCCGGCCTCTACGGCTATGTCAGCGCGACCAAGTGGCTGAGCGAGATCGAGCTCACCACCTGGGATGCCTTCGACGGCTACTGGATCCCGCGTGGCTGGGCCAAGGAAGCGCCCATCCTCACGCAGTCGCGCATCGACACGCCGCGTGACGGCTCGACCGTGGCTGCCGGTTCGACCGTACCCATCGCTGGTGTCGCCTGGGCGCCAGACCGCGGCGTGCAGCGAGTCGAGGTCTCGATCGACGACGGCGCGTGGCAGGAGGCGGAGCTATCTCGCCCGCTCAACGACGCCACCTGGCTCCAGTGGAAGCTGGCGTGGCAGACGCCGGCCGATCGCGGCCGCCACCAGGTGCGGGTTCGCGCCACGGACGGCAACGGTACGGTACAGACCGCCGAGGTCACATCACCGGCTCCCGACGGAGCCCGCGGATACCACACCATCGACGTCTCCGTCGGCTAGCGGGCTGACCCCGGCTCGACGGGGGCTGTCGGTGGTGTCGAGCGGGCGAGACAGGCGCGCTTGACCATCGCACAATGTCGCTCCACGTCCGGTGGCTCCCCGAGCCGACGTCGGCTGCGCGCCATCCGGTCCGATCGCGGAGGTTCAATCGTGCCTGAGGAAGTCGCAGCGACGCGGGGTTATCAGCAGTGGATCGGCGGCGAATGGCTCGACAGCGCCAGCGGCGAGACGGCAGCCGTCTTCGATCCCGCCCGGGGCGAGGCCATCGCCAGCGTGCCGGCCTCGGGCCCCGAGGACGTCGAGCGCGCGGTATCAGCGGCCGCCGTCGCCTTCGAGCAGTGGCAGCACAGCACCCCCCAGGACCGCAGCCTGATGCTTCTCAAGCTGGCCGATGCCGTCGAGGCGCGTGCCGATGAGCTGGGTCGACTCGAGAGCCGCAACTGCGGCAAGCCGGTAGCCGCCGCCATCGACGAGGTCAGCGCGATGGTGGACAACCTGCGCTTCTTCGCGGGCGCGGCGCGTGTGATGGAGGGCAAGGCAGCCAACGAGTATCTCGCCGGTCACACGTCGCTCATCCGGCGCGACCCGCTCGGCGTTGTCGTCAGCATCCCGCCCTGGAACTATCCCCTGTACATGGCCGGCTGGAAGATCGGTCCGGCGCTGGCAGCGGGCAACACGGTCGTCCTCAAGCCGTCCATCCGGACGCCGCTCACCTCGCTGATGCTGGCCGAGATCGCCGCCGACATCCTTCCGCCCGGCGTCCTCAACGTCATCACCGGCAGCGGCGAGGCCATCGGCGATGCCCTCGTGATGCATCCCGCGGTGGCGATGGTCTCGGTCACCGGCGACACGGAGACCGGCAAGCGCATCGCGCGCAACGCTGCCGACTCGGTCAAGCGGCTGCACCTCGAGCTCGGCGGCAAGGCGCCGGTCATCGTCTTCGATGACGCCGACCTGGACAACGCCGTGGAGAACATCCGCCTGTGGGGCTACTGGAACGCCGGCCAGGACTGCACGGCCGCCACGCGCGTCCTCAGTGGTCCACGGCTCTACGATCGCCTCGTGGCCACGCTCTCCGAGCAGGTGCGTGACCTCAAGTGGGGGGACCCCGCGGAGGCCGACGACCTGGACATGGGCTCGCTCATCGCACCCGGCCAGGTAGCCAAGGTCGAAGGCATGGTCGAGCGGGCGCGGGCTGGCGCCGAGATCGTCGTCGGCGGACGGCGACCCGAACGCACGGGTGCGTTCTATGAGCCCACCGTCATCGCCGCGCCCGGGCAGCGCAGTGAGATCGTGCAGGACGAAGTCTTTGGCCCGGTCGTCACCGTGCAGCGCTTCCGCGACGAGGCCGAGGCCATCCGCTGGGCCAACGACGTGCGCTATGGCCTGGCGGCCTCGGTCTTCACGAGTGACATCGGGCGGGCCATGCGCGTGGCCAAGGCCATCCAATTCGGCACCGTCTGGATCAACGAGCACTTCACACTCGCCTCCGAGATGCCGCACGGCGGCTTCAAGCAGTCGGGCTGGGGCAAGGACCAGTCGGCGTACGCCATCGAGGACTACACCGTCGTCAAGCACGTGATGATCAATACGGGCATCTGACGAACCGCCCGGTCGCTGCCCTTTCGTCATCCGCTTGACAGCACCCGGCTTGTCACGGCATCGTTCGGCGCCGGAACGGACGAGCCTGTGGGGGCGCAGGGCACGGGTCGCACGCGCCGGAGCAGGGACGAGGAGGGCCTGGTCAAGCTGTCGGGATTGTCTGCTCCAGGGAGGGTGACATCCGGGCGAGAGTCCGGCGAAGTGGCCGTGCACCTCGAGGCCTTGACCAAGATGTACGGCGACGTGACGGCCGTAGCGGGCATCGACCTGCAGGTCGGCCGTGGCGAGTTCTTCTCCCTGCTCGGCCCGTCGGGCTCCGGCAAGACCACCACGCTGCGCATGATCGCCGGCTTCGAGCTGCCCACGAGTGGCCGCGTCCTGCTCGATGGCAGCGACGTCTCGCGGTTGCCGCCCTACGAGCGTGACGTCAACACGGTCTTCCAGGACTACGCGCTCTTCCCCCACATGAGCGTCGGTCGCAACGTGGAGTACGGCCTGATGATCCGCAAGGTGCCCACGGCCGAGCGCCGTCGTCGCGCCACGGAGGCGCTGCGCATGGTGCGCCTGGAGGGCTACGAGGACCGCAAGCCAGGCCAGCTCTCCGGTGGCCAGCGCCAGCGCGTGGCGCTGGCCCGAGCCCTGGTCAACCGCCCCAGCGTGCTGCTACTGGACGAACCGCTGGGGGCGCTGGACCTGAAGCTTCGCCAGGAGATGCAGATCGAGCTCAAGAGGATCCAGCAAGAGGTCGGCATCACCTTCATCTACGTCACCCACGACCAGGAGGAGGCCCTCGCCATGAGCGACCGGATGGCCATCTTCGACCGCGGCCTCATCGAGCAGGTGGGCTCGCCGGCGGAGGTGTACGAGAGGCCCGCCAGCGCCTTCGTGGCCGGGTTCGTGGGCACCTCCAACATCCTCTCCGGCGCCACCGCAGCGGCGATCCTGGGTCTGTCCGGGACCTTCACCGTTCGGCCCGAGAAGATCCACCTCGAGAGCGCCGGGGCAGCGGTGCCCGACGGCTGGGCCTTCGCGGACGGTCGCGTCCACGACGTGGTCTACCTCGGCTCGGACACCAAGTACTACGTTGACGCTGGCGGTGGGGGGCTCGCTGGCGGTCATCAAGCAGAACGTGGCCACGACCTCCTCGGAGGCGCTGGCCCAGAAAGGCAACGCCGTCCGGCTAGCCTGGGAGCGGCGCCATACGCTGCCCCTGGGACCCGGCCACAGGCAGGGACCCGCCGACGGGCCGGGACCCGACGACGTGGAAGGCGAGGCCTCGTGACATCGGTCCCCCATCGATGAGGAGACGAGAGCACATTGGAGGAACGGAGATCATGGCAAGGATGACTACCCGTCCCTGGGCAGCGCTCGGGCTCGCCCTGGCGCTGGGCATGGCGATCGCGCCAGCGACGCTGGCACAGGACGAACTCCCGGTGCCCGAGGGCGCCCTGGCGGAGCTGGGTGAAGGCGAGGGCGCGGTCGAGATCGTGGCCTGGGCGGGCTATGTCGAGGACGGCATCCAACGATCCCGGCTGTCGACTGGGTGTCCAGCTTCGAGGAAGCGACCGGCTGCCAGGTCAACGTCACGCTGGGCAACACGTCGGACGAGATGTTCACGCTCATGCAGACCGGCAACTACGATCTCGTCTCGGCCTCCGGCGATGCCTCGAACCGGCTCATCGCCTCGGGCACGGTGCAGCCCATCAACCTCAACCTCATCCCCAACTACGCGGATGTCTTCGAGGGCCTCAAGGACCAGCCCCACAACAGCGTCGACGGCGTGCCCTACGGCGTGCCCCACGGCCGCGGTGCCAACCTGCTGATGTACAACACCGAGCAGGTCGACCCTGCGCCCGACAGCTGGTCCATCGTGTGGGAGCCGGACGGGCCCTGGGCCGAGCAGGTCCGTGGCAAGGTCACGGCCTACGACAGCCCCATCTACATCGCCGATGCCGCCGTCTACCTGATGGCCACCCGACCCGGAGCTGGGCATCCAGAACCCGTACGCGCTCGATGACGCGCAGTTCGCCGCCGCGGTCGACCTGGCGCAAGCAGCAGCGCGAGCATCATCGGCCGCTACTGGGCGCTCTACACCGATGAGATCGCTGCCTTCCAGTCAGGCGACTCGACGGTGGGCACGACCTGGCAGGTCATCGCCAATGTGCTGCAGGCGCAGCGACCCGGCCACGCCGGTCGAGGTGGTCCTGCCCGTCGAGGGCTCGACGGGCTGGTCCGACACCTGGATGCTGGCGGCGGAGGCGCAGCACCCCAACTGCGGCTACCTGTTCATGAACCACATCATCTCGCCCGAGGTGAACGTCGTCGCCACCGAGTACTTCGGTGAGGCGCCTTCGAACGCCAAGGCCTGCGACTCTGAACCCGGAGCATTGCGAGACCTACCACGCCACCGACGAGGAGTACTTCGCCAACGTGTGGTACTGGTCGACGCCTCAGGCGCAGTGCCTGGACGGCCGTACCGACGTGGTCTGCAAGGACTACTCCGAGTGGACCCAGGCCTGGACAGAGATCAAGGGCTGAACCAGTCGCACCGGCCTGACGCGAACGCCCGGGGACCCCGCTGGGGGTCCCCGGGCGTATCCGCCCGGGCGAGCGCGCCACGACCATGACCAGCCAGACGATGCGGACCGGCGCCTGGCCCTCGTTCCAGCGCTGGCTCTATCGGCATCCCCGGGTGCAGCTCGTGGCATCTGCTGGCCCTGCCCATCGGGGCGCTCTTCATCGTCTACTTCGGCTCGCTCATCATCCTCCTGGCCAACGCCTTCTGGACGCTCGACCCCTTCACCCGCCAGGTGCAGCAGCAGCCCAGCCTGGAGAACTTCCACGACCGTCCTGACGACACCGGTCTACCAGGTCATCACCCTCCGCACGGTGGGCACGGCAGCCATCGTGACGCTGTTGTGCGCCGTCATCGGCTTCCCGGTGGCCTACTACATCGCCCGCATGGCCAGTCCGCGGATGCGGCGCCTGCTGGTGGTCATGGTGCTGCTGCCACTCTGGGCGAGCTACCTGGTCAAGGTCTTCGCCTGGCGCGCCATCCTGCAGCAGCAGGGCCTGCTCAACTGGGCTGCTGGAGCCCCTGGGCCTCGAGGGGCCCGGCTACAACACCACCATCGGCATCATCGACGTCAGCACCACGCTGGTCTTCACCTACCTCTGGCTGCCGTACATGATCCTGCCCATCGTGGCCGGCCTGGAGCGGATCCCGCACTCGCTCCTGGAGGCCTCGGCCGACCTTGGTGGTCGCTCCACCTTCACCTTCCGCAAGGTCATCCTGCCGCTGTCGCTGCCGGCCGTCGTCGCCGGTTCGATCTTCACCTTCTCGCTCACGATGGGTGACTTCATCACGCCCCAGCTGGTATCGAGCACGCAGTTCCTGGGCAACGTCATCTACCGGGAGGTGGGTGTCTCGGGCAACCTGCCCCTGGCGGCGGCGCTGGCCATGATCCCCATCGTGGTGATGGTGGTCTACCTCATCGTGGCGCGCCGCCTGGGCGCCTTCGAGGCCCTGTAGCCGTGACCGAGTCACGCGGCACCCGCATCCTCCTGCGCCTCGCCACCATCGGCGTGCTGGGCTTCATCTACCTGCCCCTCGTCGTCATCGGCATCTACGCCTTCAACTCCAGCACCAACCAGGCCTGGCCCATCCCCGGCCTGTCCCTGCAGTGGTTCGAGCAGGCCTTCGAGCAGTCGGGCGTGCGCGAAGCGCTGTGGACCTCGATCCGTGCCGGCCTGCTGGCGACGGCCATCGCGCTGGTGCTGGGCAGCCTGCGCCGCGTTCGCGGTGCAGCGCTATCGCTTCTTCGGACGGGAGACCATCACCTTCCTCGTCATCCTGCCCATCGCGCTGCCGGGGATCGTCACCGGCATCGCCCTGAACGCCGCCTTCAACACGGCCGAGCTGCCCTTCGGCCTGATGACCATCGTCATCGGTCACGCCACGTTCTGTGTCGTGATCGCCTACAACAACGTGCTGGCACGCGTGCGTCGGGTCTCACGCCACCTGGAGGAGGCGTCCATGGACCTCGGTGCCAACCAGTGGCAGACCTTCCGCCACGTGACCTTCCCGGCCGTTCGCACGGCCCTGCTGGCGGGCGGCCTGCTGGCCTTCGCCCTCTCCTTCGACGAGGTCATCGTGACGACCTTCACCATCGGGGGAGGGGAGCGCACCATCCCCATCTGGATCCTGCAGAACTACTCGCGCACCAGCGGCCTGCCCATCGTCAACGCGGTCGCGCTCATCCTCGTCCTCGTCTCCATCATCCCGGTGTACCTGGCGCAGCGGCTGGCCGGCGCGGAGGCGGCGGCCACGCGCTGATGCGCGCCCGATCCGGCGCCCGGTGCGACCGCCTACTCGATGCGGACGCGACCCTCGACGACGGTGTGCGTGGCGCCCGCCACCCACACGCGGCCGTCCTCGTCCTGGCTGATGCGCGGCCGCCCCAGGCGTCCCAGGAGCGTCCCCTGGCTGACCGTGTACGGCGCCGGCACGCGGCCGTTGCGCGTGAGCCACTGCGCCAGCGAGGCGTTGAGGCTGCCGGTCACGGGATCCTCCACGATATCGCCGCGGTCGTTGCTGAAGATGGCGCGAACCTCGTAGGCGCACTCCGAACCGGGCGGGTACATCCCGACCACGCCGATACTGACGTCCCTGCCGCGCGCCGCCGGCTGCAGTGCCAGCACCGCCTCCGCCGACGGCAGCATCAGCGCCAGCCAGCCAGGCCCGTTGTCGACCCACTGGCTGTCGACGACGTCGTCCACGCTGATGCCGAGGACGCTGGCGGTACGAGCGACCTCGTCGGGCTCGACCGGCCCCGAGTGCGTCGTCGGTGGTGCCTCGAACGCCAGCATGCCCTCGAGGCGCCGGATGGCGATGAGGCCGGCGGGACACTGCTGCACGATGCGCGCGGCGTCGCGTGGCACCCCGCCGGCGCCCAGCCAGGCGTGGCAGGTCCCCAGCGTGGGGTGACCGGCGAAGGGCAGCTCGCCGGCGGCGGTGAAGATGCGCACGGCGTAGTCCGCGGCCGGATCGGATGGCGGCGCCACGAACGTCGCCTCGGACAGGTTGGTCCAGCGCGTGAAGCGCAGCATCTGCTCGCTCGTCAGCCCCGCGCCCTCGAGAACGACCGCCACCGGGTTGCCGCACTGGGCCTGCGGTGAGAAGACATCCACCTGCTGGAACGGGCGCATCGCGACTCCTTCGGCACTGACCGCCGGCCCTTGGCCGGCACTCCGCCGAGGATAGCCCGGGTTCAGCCGGTCGCGGCCTCGCCCTCGGTCGAGAGCACCTGTGACGGCGCCCCGTGGACCGCCGGGATCGAGCCCAGCCGTCCGGCCTGGTAGTCGCTGAAGGCCTGCATCACCTCCTGGCGCGTGTTCATCACGAATGGCCCCATCCAGGCGACCGGCTCGCGGATGGGCCTGCCGCCCAGGATGAGCACATCCATGCTGGGACTGCGGCTCTCCTGCTGCCGGGCCGCTCGCACGGTCAGGCTGTCGCCCGCACCGTAGACCGCCAGCTGTCCCATGCCGATGGGGCGGCGCTCGGGTCCGACCTCACCGTCGCCGTTGAGCACGTACAGCAGTCCGTTGTAGTCCGCGCGCCACGGCAGTGACAGCTCTGCGCCGGGGCTCAGGGTGGCGTGGATCTGCGTCATCGGCGTGTAGGTGGAGCCCGGTCCAGCCAAGCCGGCGATCTCGCCCGCGATGATGCGCAGCAGCGCACCGCCATCGGGCGTGCTGACGAGCGCCACCTCGTCGGCGCGCAGATCCTGGTAGCGCGGAGCGGCCCACTTCTTGTCGCGTGGCAGGTTGACCCACAGCTGGAAGCCGTGGAACAGGCCGCCGCTGACGACGAGGTGCTCGGGCGGCTTCTCGATGTGCAGGATGCCGGCACCGGCAGTCATCCACTGCGTGTCGCCGTTGGTGATGGTGCCACCACCACCGTTGGAGTCCTGGTGCTCGAAGATGCCGTCGATCATGTAGGTGACGGTCTCGAACCCGCGGTGCGGGTGCCATGGGGTGCCCTTGGGCTCCCCGGGTGCGTACTCCACCTCGCCCATCTGGTCGAGGTGGATGAAGGGGTCGAGGTCGCGCAGGTCGACACCGGCGAAGGCGCGCCGAACGGGAAAGCCTTCGCCTTCGAAGGCACTGGGCGCGAGGGTCACGCTCTTGACCGGGCGCGGGCGCGCGGTCAACTGGTCTGGCAGCGGGATGCGCGGGAGGGTGGTGATGTCGGCGACG
Organism: uncultured Chloroflexia bacterium; assembly: GCA_963804575.1. Taxonomy (GTDB): domain Bacteria; phylum Chloroflexota; class Limnocylindria; order Limnocylindrales; family CSP1-4; genus JAFMJV01. Next base: position 238,972 of record CAWDQY010000007.1, on the reverse strand, counting down.
GTGATGGCTGGCATGAGTTGACTCCGGGGGATCCTGGACAGCCCCAGTATCGCATCATGTAGTTGCATACGCAAGTATCTGCTGTCGTGTACTTGACGGCGTCGCGGTCGGCTGCCTGCTGGATGCCGTCGTCGGGAGGCGCCACTGTTGCTTCATCCCCCACCCGCCGACGACGCAGCCAGTGGCGACCCTCCTGTGGTCGGCGGCGGCCTCGGGCGCTACCTCAAGCGGTAGCGACCGTCCGCCCTCTAGGGCCGGGGGTGCTCCTGCCCGGCGGTCGGTGCAGCGGCCGCCCGCTCGGCGGCGACGCGTTCCACGATGGCCTCGAACTCCTCCCAGGAGTGCACGTCGACCACGCCCGGCAGCGGGCCGTTCCAGGGGTGCACCATGCGACAGACGACGGCCTCGGGCAGACCTGCCGCCAGCTCCTGCAGCTGGTGCGGGGCATCGTCGAGGTAGATGTCACAGCGCGCGAGCGTCTTGTCCCACAGGAAGTGCACCTCACGTGCCGGCACGGCGTGATCGGCCAGCCAGGACAGGGAGTCAGGGATGGCCCACTCGAACTTGGAGCTGACGATGGCCACGCGGTGCTTGGCGCCGATGCGCCTGATGGCCTCGATGGCCCCCGGCAGCGGGGGCGCATCGCGGAACGTGGAGCGCCCTTCGCCTTGCGCCCAGGCCCAGAACTCGGCCATCGAGCCGAAGTGCGTGAGGCGGTGCAGTCCGTCCCACTCCTGCACCATGAGTGCCTCGAGCTCGGTCCCGAAGTCGTGGTTGTAGCGGCTCATCCAGCCGGTGTTGAAGTCGGCCAGCACGCCGTCCATGTCGACGCCGACGCGGATGCCGGGCAGCAGGTCGCTGAGAGTGGTCGTCGCGGGTGGTCACAGCGTGGCGTCGTCCATGCCGTCGCGGCCGTACAGGCGAGCGTGCGTGCGCAGTGCGAAGCGGTCGGTCATGCCGGCGATGTAGTCGGCCGCCTGGGTCACGCGATCGGCGTCGTTGTCCCGGTAGGACGCCGGGATGTCCTCGGGATGGCTGAGGTGATGGTCCATGAGCCGCCGGATGACATCGATGGCGGCGGCTTGGCGGCCCCGCTGCAGGGGCGCCAGGTAGACCCGTTCGAACATGAAGGCGCGCAGCTCGTTCATGTCGCTGAGGACTTGCTCGTCCATGCGCAGCTCGCCGCTGGCCAGTGAGCCGGCGATGACCGCGTCGATCATGCCGCCGACCCACGACGAGCCAGGGGCGCCGAAGCGCTCGGTCATGGCGGCGGGGAACTCCTCGGCGGAGAGCACCCCGGCGCGCAGGGCATCGAGGGCGTCATGGGTCAGGTAGGCGATACGGTCGGCATAGCGCACGCAGTGCGCCTCCTGCGTCGCCGGCGGCGGGTCGATCTTCCAGGAGTGCGCGCGGATGCCGTCCCGCACCTCCCAGCTCAGGTTGATGTCCTCGAGCAGCTCGAAGATGCGCACCGATTGCGCTGCATGATGCCAGCCGCCCGTGGTCGGGAAGTACGGCGACAGTGCCTCCTCGCCGGTGTGGCCGAAGGGGGAGTGGCCCACGTCGTGGCCCAGGCCGATGGCCTCGGCGAGGGACTCGTTCAGCGACAACGCCGCGGCCAGGGCCCGCGCGATCTGCGTCACCTGGATGGTGTGCGTGAGACGAGTCACGTAGTGGTCGCCCTCGGGGTCGAGGAAGACCTGCGTCTTGTGCTTGAGCCGGCGGAAGGCCTTGCTGTGCATGATGCGATCGCGATCCCGCTCGAAGGCCGTGCGCATGGCATCGGCTTCCTCCGGGCGCGAGCGGCCGCGGGAATCGGCCGACCGGAAGCGCGGCCGGCGCCAGGCGCACGCGTTCCTCCAGCTCGCGCACGGCGCGGTCACGCAGCACGAACGGCTCGCTCGCGCGAGACGCATCGACGCCTGTCATTTCGTCGTGACGAGGCCGGCCAGCATGTCGGCTTCGGGCTGGATCACGGCATCGTTGCCCTCGATGATGCGACGGCGCACGCCGCCCGAGATGGTGTCGACGACGATGGTGGCGACGATGACCACCAGGATGGCCGTGCCGGCCTGCGGCCAGCGCCCGAACTTGATGGTCTGGTCGAGCAGGAAGCCGATGCCGCCGGCGCCCACCACGCCGAGCACGGCGCCGGCGCGGATGTTGATCTCGAAGCGGTAGAGCCAGAAGCCGATGAGCTCGGGCAACACCTGCGGCAGGACGCCCCAGCGCTGGACTTGCAGGCCACGCCCGCCGACCGCTCGAGCGGCCTCCATCGGCCCGGCGTCGATGCCCTCGATGGCTTCGGCGGTGAGCTTGCCCAACGTGCCTGCCGAGTGCAGCCCGATCGCGAGCGTGCCCGCCACCGGCCCGAGACCGGCGATGGGGATGAAGATGGCGATGGCGAGGATGAGCTCCGGGAAGGCGCGGATGGCGTTGAGCACCTGGCGCAGCACGTTCGAGACGAGGCCGCTCGACACGTTCCTGGCACCCAGGAAGCCGAGCGGCAGCGAGATGACGGCGCCGATGATGGTGCCGAGCCAGGCCATCTGGATGGATACGATCATCGCGGAGACGGCGTTGTCGAGGTACGCCGGATCGGGCCCGCTCTCGAGGAACATCTCGTAGAAGATCGCGTACAAGCCGGCCGGCAGCGCGGCCAGGTCGGTGAGGTCGACGTTGACGCTCAGCGCGGCCCACAGCAGCAGGACGGCGGCACCGGTGATCCACAGGTTGCGCTTCAGGGTGGAAGGTCGCGGCGGACGGGCGGCGCGATCGCTACCGGGCAGGCCTGTCACACCAGCCTCCGCCGCAGCCGGATGGACACCAGCTCGATGAGGAAGACGATGACGAAGAGGCAGATGACGATGACCGAGACGTTGCTCCACTGCAGGAACTGGTACTGCGTCCGGAGCAGGAAGCCGATGCCGCCCGCACCGACGAAGCCCAGGACCGTGGACGCGCGGACGTTCAGCTCGAAGGCATAGAGCGAGAAGGCCACGTAGTTGGGCAGGACCTGTGGCAGCACCGCCCAGCGCACCATCTGCGTGCGCCGACTGCCGCCCGCATCGGCCGCCTCGATGGGGCCGGCATCGACCGCGTCCACCGTCTCGGAGAGCAGCTTGGCGACCACGCCGACGTTGAAGAAGATGAGCGCCAGGATGCCGGGCAAGGGGCCGATGCCGACGGCTGCGACGAAGATCAGGGCGTACAGGAAGTCGGGGATGGCCCGCACGACGCTGAGGACACCTCGCGACAGCACCAGCGTGAGCCGGTTGGGCACCGTCGTGCGGGAGGCAAGGAATGACACCGGCAGGGCGATGGCGCAGCCGATGAAGGCCGCGATCACGGCCATCTGGAACGTCTCGATGAGCGGGTCGATGACGCGAGGCAGGAAGGACCAGTTGGGGTTCAGCAGCTGCTGCAGGATGGGTATGCCGCGGCCGATGTCATCGACGAGGGCGCCGAGCTCCAGGCCGATGCCCCATTCCTCGCTGGCCGAGAGCAGCGTGATGGCGACGAAGGTGACGATGCCGCCGTAGATCAGCGGCGAGCGGCGCGGCTTGGCCGGCCGACGACTGGCCGGGGCGGCGGCGGTCACGCGCTGACGATCGCCGGAGCTGGCTCGGCCGCACCCATGACATCGTCCGCGGTCAGCGAGCGGCCATAGATGTCACGGAAGACGTGCTCATCCGCCTGGGCGCCGTTCCCGTCGTACACGAGCTCGCCGGCGCGCAGGCCGATGATGCGCTCGCCGTAGACCTTGGCCAGGTCCAGGAAGTGGAGGTTGACGATGGTGGTGATGCCAAGCTCGCGGTTGATCCGCTGCAGGTCACGCATGACCACGTGGCTGGTGGGCGGGTCGAGGCTCGCGACCGGCTCATCGGCCAGCAGGATGGAGGGCTGCTGCGCCAGCGCCCGGGCGATGCCGACACGCTGCTGCTGCCCGCCGGACAGGTTGGCCGCGCGCACATAGGCCTTCTCCACGATGTCGACGCGCTCCAGGGCCTGCATCGCGATCTCCACGTCTTCCGGCCGGTACCAGCCCAGCAGCGATCGCAGCGTGCCGGTGGAGTGAAGCCGGCCCATGAGGACGTTGTTGAGCACGCTGGTGCGCTTCACCAGGTTGAAGGTCTGGAAGATCATGCCGATGTGCGAGCGCAGCTCGCGTAGCTGCTGACCGGACGCCCCGCGAACGCTGACTCCGTCGACGATGACGTCACCGCCGGTCAGCGGGACCAGGCCGTTGATGGCCCGGATGAGCGTGGACTTGCCCGCGCCGGACAGTCCGACCGTGACGAGCATCTCGCCATCGGGGATCTCCAGCGTGAGGTCCTTCAGTGCATGCACGCCACCGGGATAGGTGACGGACGCCTTGTCGAACGTGATCATGCGGGTGGTGCGCAGGAGGGCGAGCCCGCGGCGGGCTCGCCCTCCTGCTAGCTAGCGACGACTACGAGCCGTAGCCGAGCTCCGCGACGGCGTCGCGGATGATCTGCAGGGAATCGAGGTTGGGCTCGCCGAAGGCGTTGATGTTGTAGATCTGTTCGAGCACGGCGGCACCCTCTTCGGTGGCCGCGTAGTCGAGCAGTGCCTGCTTGATGCCGGCCTTGAGCTCGTCGGACAGGTCACCCGCGACGGCCACGCCGTCGTTGGGGATCTCCGGCCCATAGGCGAAGACGACCACCGTGTTGGCCACGTCGCAGTCGGTGACCGCGTCGCTGCGGGCGTCGTCGAAGCTCACGCCAACCTCGGCCTGTCCGTTGCAGACGGCGATGACCGAGGCGTCGTGGCCGCCGGCGAAGATGGCGTTCAGGTCGGTCTCGGCGTCGAGGCCGGCCACGGTCTTGAAGACGGTGGCCGGGAAGATGAAGCCGGAGGCCGACGTCGGCTCCACGAAGGAGACCGTGGTGCCGGGCTCCACCTTCGTCAGCGCGTCGATGCCGATGGGACCGTCAGGCGACTCGTCGAAGGCGCGATCGGTGCCATTGCAGTTGAGGTACGGGAGCATCTCCTCGCCCTCGGCGCGTTCGTTCGTGACCGGCTCGTCGGTGCAGTAGGTTTCGACGTCCGTGGTCATGAACTGGGTGTGGTACGAGGTGCTGCCAAAGCGATCCGACTGCAGGATCAGCTCGGCTCCGGCGTTGTCGACGGCCTGCACCAGGCCGAAGGGCGGCAATGCTGCGATCTGTGCCTGGCCGGTCTGCATGGCCGTGACCAGCGCCGTGTAGTCGCTCGAGACGAAGCCCTCGACGGGGATGCCGAGCGCCTCCGTCAGGTAATCGGCAAGTGGCTTGATGTCTTCGACCAGGGCGCCGGCCTCGACCGACGGCACGAAGCCGATGACAAGCTCCTCTGGGTCGTCCTGCGCGAGAGCCGGGACACTGGTCAGTGCGGTCGCGGCCAGCACCGCGGCAGGCAGGAGCCAAATGGAACGGCGTCGGGACATCTGTTACCTCCAGAAGCATGCCCGCGGGCACGAGCGGGCGTCGCGTCCGAGCGACCCCGTGAGCTCGCAGTCCACGAGGCGATCTCCAGGACAAGCGGCCCGGACGCCTCCAGTCTAGCCGCCGGCGATCTGGCTGACAGCAGCGAACCGAAGCCGCTCGGCCTGTCAGGACCCCTCGAACAGCGGGGGAGGGCGGGCAGCGGCGTCCCTGCGACGAGGCGGACCTAGTTGCTCAGGGCGGCGGCGCGCTGGGCCGCGACGCGAGCACGGTAGCGCTCTTCGATCACCAGCAGCAGTGAATCGACGCGGGTCTCGATCTCCTCCCGCTTCAAGGCGACGCAGGCGGTGAGCAGCGCCAGGCTGCCCCACCAGATGACCGGCATGGCCAGCAGCACGCCGATCGGTAGCAGCCAGCGCTGGTCACGTCGGGCCGCGATGATGATGACGATGACCGCCAGCGGCAGACGCGCGATGAGCGGGATGGGCACCGATCCGGCGACCGTGCTGGAGCCCGTGCTCGACGTCAGCAGCTGGAACCACTCGGCCCACAGCCCAGGCGTGAGCACGGCCGTGACGGCGATCACCGCCAGCGTGGCTGCGATGGCGAGGCTGAAGCCGAACCACTCCCGCCGCACGGCGAACCACAGGATGCCCACGCCCGGCGTCACCTTCGTGAGCAGCGGCAAGGCCCAGGCGAACGAGCGGCCGAAGCCGATGACGATGGCTGCCGCCAGCAGGATGGTGATGTTGCCACCCCAGATCTCCGGCAAGGCCAGCAGCAACAGTGGCAGGAAGAGCAGCGGCCGAGCCAGCCAGAAGAGCACGGCCAGCAGTCCGGCCGTCCAGAAGCCCAGGAAGAGCGGCCACGAGAGGGCGCGCAGTGGGCTCAGCGCGACCAGGAACGCGGGCGAGTACAGGTAGGCCGATTCCTCGACCTACCGAGCCGGGCTCGTAGGGGTCGTCAAGCGGCGCAGCCCAGTAGGCCCGGGCATCGTGGCCGGGCCCGAAGCTGTCCGGCTCGAAGGGATCGGCCAGCGCCGTCATGAGCACCACCAGCAGGACGGCCACGAGCACACCCCAGACGGCGAGCACTCGTCGGAGGTAGGCGGAGCGCATGGCTGGACGACCCCGTCCGATCAGGCGTACGGGTTGGACAGCGCGTCGACGCTGTTGCCAAGCATCAGTGGCCGCCCCAGCAGGTCGCTGTAGCGTGGCCGCAGTCGGTCGATGTCGTAGAGCTTCACCGTGTCGACCGACACCGCGGTGTCGTCCTGGCTGGGCAGCGGTGAGTGCGAGTAGCGGCCATCGCGGATGGCCAGCATGCGACCCCGCTGGCCATTGGCCACCAGCTCGACCGCGATGTTGGCAAAGGTGATGGACACGAACGTATCCACGGTGTCCGGCTCGCCGGAGCGCAGGTCGTAGGTGAGGTCGGAGTGGATGGTGTCGATGCCCGTCAGCGCCTTGATCTCGGAGGCCAGGATCTCACCCACGTTGGCCTTGTGGCGGTGGCCGAAGGCGTCCGGCTCGCCGACGTCCTTGATCTCGCCGCCCTCCCAGATGGCGCCCTCGGACGTGATGACGATGGCGTAGTGGCTGGAGTTGAGCTGATGATCCTCGGTGAGCAGGTCGGCCAGGTGCTGCATGTCGTAGGGGTGCTCGGGGATGACGCAGCGGGCCGCCGTCGCGAAGGCGGTGTAGAGAGCCGTGAAGCCGGCGTCGCGGCCGAAGATGCGGAACACCCCGATGCGCTCGTGCGAGCCGATGGTGGAGCGCTGGCGGTTGATGGCGTCCTTCGCCCGCGTGATGGCGGTCGAGAAGCCGATGCAGTACTCCGTACCCTGCACGTCGTTGTCCATCGTCTTGGGCACGGCGATGATGTCCATGCCGGCATCGTGCAGCGAGCGGCTGTAGCTCAAGGTGTCGTCGCCGCCGATGGGGATGAGGTAATCAAGGCCCATGGCCTCGATGTTGTCCATCACCAGCGGAGTGATGTCGTAGCGGTCCTCATCGAGCTTCATCGACTCGGCGCGCTTGGCGTCGAGGTGCGGCGGCAGCGCCGCCTTCTTCATCTTGCGCGGGTTGGTGCGCGAGCTGTGCAGCCAGGTGCCACCGGTGCGGTCGATGGTGCGGGTGTTGTCGATGTTCAGCGGAACGACGTAGCGTTCGTCGGGCACGCTCCCGGGCTTCTGGTGGGTCAGTCCTTCCCAGCCGCGCCGGATGCCGATGACCTCGAAGCCGAACTCATGGGCGCGGTACGTCACCCCCTTGATGACGCCGTTCAAGCCGGGGACGTCGCCGCCCCCCGTCAGGATGCCGATGCGTAGTTTCTTCGTCATGCCGCTGCGCTTGGTCCCCTCTCGGCAGGGTGTGATCCCGCCCTCGTGAGTCAGTGGTGGAAGTTGCGTCTCACGATGGTACCGCCTCTCGTCGACGGGTAGGATGGTCAGGAAGGCCCGAACACGGGCCGGCACGAGGATGCAGTCGGACTGGCATGAACTACGAGCTGTACATGCGCGCTGCCCTGGCAGAGGCCGCCCAGGCCGCGCGCGTCGGCGAGCGTGCCAACGGTGCCGTGGCCGTGCTGGACGAAGCCATGGTGGCGCACGGACGGGAGGCCGTCGTGAGCAGTGGCGATCCCACCGCCCACGCCGTCATGATCGCCCTCCGCGAGGCCGCCACACGCCTGGGCCGACGGTCGCTCGCCGGCACCACGGTCTTCTGTGTCGTCGAGCCGTGCCCGATGTGCGTGGGGGCATTGCTGGCCTGTGATGCCGACGGTGTCGTGTTCGCCTTGCCCGATCCCGAGAGGGGCGCCTGCCTGTCGTCGATGAAGATGGCCGCCGCGGCGGGCCTCGGGCGCCGTCTCCAGATCGTCTCGGGCATCCTCCAGGAGGACGCGGAGGACCTGCGCCCCGACCTCGTGCAGGAGACCGCCCGCAGGTAGGCCGTTCGCCGGCCGCTCGCCGGCCGTATGCCGGCGACCGCGGTCCGTCGGCGCGGCTTTGCTAGACTCCTTCGCGGAGAGGTGTCCGAGTGGTTTAAGGTGCCGCTCTCGAAAAGCGGTGTGCGCAAGCACCGCGGGTTCGAATCCCGCCCTCTCCGCCAGCCACCGTTCCTGCGACCTCTGCCATGGTCGTGGGCATCCGCCATGGAGAGGTCGCATAGAGGCCTAGTGCGCGGCACTGGAAATGCCGTATGGGGAAACCCATCGCGGGTTCGAATCCCGCCCTCTCCGCCACCGACTACTGGTCATCTTCGTCTCGACCGCTATGATGCAGGGGCCGTGCTAGGCGGGGAACTAGCGGTGCCCTGTACCTGCAATCCGCTCCAGCAGGGCTGAATCCCCTCCCGAGGTTCGCCGTTCGCGGAAGCCAACGGGGCGATGGGCGTTGAGGATCGGGTCCCGCGCAGCGGCGACGCGTGAACCACGTCAGGTCCGGAAGGAAGCAGCGTTAAGCGCTGCTCGCCGGGTGCCGCGGACCGGCCTGGTCCGAGCTCGTCGTCCCGCCAGGGCCCGCGAGCGGTCGCGATCGACGGAGGGTGCACGGCAAATCAGCTCATGGCTGTGGCAGCCTGTCCTGGGGCTGCGCACCACGGCCCTGCGAGCACCGTCGTGCGCACGGAGACCGATGACCGACATCCTGACCAACACCAGCCAGCAGAGCGGCGCCGGCCAGGCCATCTATCGGCGCTTCCGCGCGCAGACGTTCTCCCAGATCGTGGGTCAGGACGCCGTGGTCCAGACGCTCCGCAACGCTGTCAGGCTCGACCGGCTCGGCCACGGCTTCCTCTTCGTCGGCCCACGCGGCACCGGCAAGACCTCCATGGCGCGCATCCTGGCCAAGGCCGTCAACTGCACCCGACTGGTCGAGGGTGAACCGTGTGATGCCTGCCCCAGCTGCGTCTCCATCCGCGAGGGTCGCGCGCTCGATGTCGTCGAGCTCGACGCAGCCTCCAACAACAAGGTCGATGACATGCGTGAGCTGGTGCCGCGTGTCTACACCGGCGCCGCCGACCTCCGACGCAAGGTCTTCATCATCGACGAGGTGCAGCGCATCAAGGAAGGCTGGGACGTCCTGCTGAAGACGCTGGAGGAGCCCCCCGACGGTGTCCTCTTCATCTTCTGCACCACCGACCCCAGCCAGATCCGTCCTGCCGTCGTGTCGCGCCTGCAACGCTTCACGTTCCGCCCGCTTTCGCTGCCGGAGATCGAGGGCAAGCTGGAGCGCATCCTCGAAGCGGAAGGTCGCACGGTCGAGCCGGAGGCCGTCGCGCTGGTGGCGCGGATGGCCGGCGGTGGCATGCGCGATGCCGAATCGATGCTCGACCAGGTGCTCGTCAGTGCTGACGATCCCATCACCGCGGCATCCATCGCAGACCTGCTCGGACTTGCCGACGAGGAGCTGGTCGACGGCTTCCTCGGTGCGCTGGTCGATGGCGATGTCCTCGCCGGCATCGGGATCCTCGACCGCCTCGAAGCCGAGGGTCGCGACCTGGTCGCGTTCAGTGAGCAGCTGGTCACGCGCCTGCGCACCAGGCTGGTGGAACGCATGTCGCAGCGAGCGACGGCTGAACGCGCGGCTGCCCGCCCGCTCGCCGCCGCCGCGCGCCGCCTGACCGGCATCGATGCCAGCCGTGCGGGCCTGGGCGGTTTCCGCTGGCAGCTCGAGCTCTGCCTGCTGGCCTCGGCCGAGGTGGCGGCCGCCCCTCCCGGCCAGGCCGCCTCGGGCCTGCCCTCCGACCGTGCGCCGATCGCGCGTGCGGCGACGCCGGCCGAGCCGCAGCCCGCGGCCACGAAGACGAAGGTGGTCAGCGAACGTCGTGAGTCGGTGCCGGTCTCTTCCCCTGAGCCGCCGCCCCGGCTGATCTCGAACGAGCCCGCGATCGCATCCACGGCCCCGCGATCGCACGCGCAGCGCGCCCCGCGGTCGCATCGGCCGGGTCCGACGAAGCCATCACCGCCGTCCGGGAGGCCTGGCCCCGCATCGTCGCCGTCATCGGCAGCAACCCCGCCAACCGCCCGCTGGTCGCGACCTGTCGCCCGGTGGAGGTGACGGACGGCATGCTCGTTCTCGGCTTCCCCGAGGACCAGGCGTTCATGCGCGACATCGCCGAGCGCAAGCGCCGCGTCCTCGAGGACGGCATCGCGTCCGTCATCGGTCGCTCCGTGGCGGTACGCTGCGTGGTGACCAACCTGGAGCTCGTCGAGCCCGTCGACTCCGGCGAAGGCGACCTGGTCTCCCAGGCGAGGCGCATCTTCGAGGGCGAGCTGGCCGGGGTCCAGGACATCGACTAGTACTCCAAAGACAAGGAGACCAAGCGTGGGCATGGGCAACCTGGCCAAGATGGCCCAGCAGATGCAGGCTGACATGGCGCGCGCCCAGCAGGAGCTGGACGTGCTGCGCGTCGAAGGCAGCGCCGGCGGCGGGGTCGTCAGGGCTGTCGTCAGTGGCAAGCTCGACATCATCTCCGTGAGCATCGACCCCGAGGTCGTCGACCCGGATGACATGGAGGACCTGCAAGACCTGGTGGTGGCGGCAGTCGCGGACGCGCAGACCAACGCCAAGGCCGCGGCCGAGGAGAAGATGAGCCGCATCGCCGGCGGCCTCGGGCTGCCCGGAGGGTTCGGCCTGCCGGGCATGTAGCTCGGCTCGCCCACCGCGCCCCCTTGAGCCAGCTCATCGAGCCGGTCGCCCGGCTCATCGAATCCTTCTCGCGCCTGCCGGGAATCGGTCCCAAGACCGCCCAGCGGCTGACCTTCCACCTGCTGCGTGCGCCCGACACCGAGGCCCGGGCGCTGGCGGCGGCCCTCACCTCGGTACGTGACGATGTCGTCTTCTGCGAGCGCTGCTTCGACATCAGCACCGGGCCGCTCTGCCCGATCTGTGCTGATGCCATGCGCGACGACACGAGGCTCTGCGTGGTCGAGGAGCCACTCGACGTGCTCGCGCTCGAGCGCACGCGCGCCTTCAAGGGCCGCTATCACGTGCTGCATGGAGCGATCTCGCCGGTGGACGGCATCGGACCAGACCGGCTTCACATCCGGGAACTCTTCGACCGAGTGGCCGAGCGCGATGGGTCGGGGGAGCGCTACGAGGAGATCGTCATCGCCACCAACCCCACGCTGGAGGGCGAGGCCACGGCCATGTACATCGCCGAGCGCATCCGCAGCCAGGTATCCTCGGTGTCGCGCATCGCCCGCGGCATCCCGGTGGGTGGTGACCTCGAGTATGCCGACGAGGTGACGCTGGTGAGGGCCCTCGAGGGACGACATCAGCTGGGTGGACCCGAAGTTCGATGATGTACCTGCTCAACGAGGCGCTGCTGCGCCTGATCAAGCCGTTCATCGCCCTCGTCCTCGGCCTGCTGCTGTACTGGTTCATCACCGGCGTACTCGGGGAGCCCGGCTCGGCCGTCCTCGGCCTGGCCTGCTGGATCAGCGCCGGCGTCTTCGTCCATCTCGTGGAGACCGGCATCATCTGACGAGCCTCGCTGGGCCGCGACGACCTCGGCCTCGCTCCAGCAGCCGCCAGCTCGGCCCGCGATTGACGGTTTCTGCTGGGGGCCGTATCATCCGACTTCGGCGCAGCGCGGACTTCCGCGCAGACCGCCACTCCCGGATCCAGCCGGGTCCGGGCAGGGTCACCCTGTGTTTGACAGCCCTAGCGGGTGTGTGTCATCATAGGCGGCCGTGCCGGGTCCCAGCTAGCGCTGGTCCCACGGAAGCACCTTAACAAGTGAAGAGTGACAGACAAGTCTGTTTGTGTGAGCGGGCAAACCCCGAAACCAAAGGACGATCCGCAAGGAGACGTCCTTCATATCGGAGAGTTTGATCCTGGCTCAGGATAAACGCTGGCGGCGTGCATGAGACATGCAAGTCGAACGAACAACCTCGGGCTTGCCCGGGGGCGTTAGTGGCGAACGGCTGAGTAACGCGTGGGTGACCTGCCCAGAAGTGGGGAATAACTGCCCGAAAGGGTGGCTAATACCGCATGTGGTCAAGAGTTCGTTCTCTTGATCAAAGCCTTCGGGCGCTTCTGGAGGGGCCTGCGTTCGATTAGCTCGTTGGTGAGGTAACGGCTCACCAAGGCGACGATCGATAGGTGGTCTGAGAGGATGATCACCCAGACTGGGACTGAGACACGGCCCAGACTCCTACGGGAGGCAGCAGTCGGGAATTTTGCTCAATGGGGGAAACCCTGAAGCAGCAACGCCGCGTGAGGGATGAAGGCCTTCGGGTTGTAAACCTCTTTTCTCAGGGACGATAATGACGGTACCTGAGGAATAAGCCACGGCTAACTACGTGCCAGCAGCCGCGGTAATACGTAGGTGGCAAGCGTTGTCCGGATTTACTGGGCGTAAAGAGCGCGCAGGCGGCCAAGTCAGTCGAATGTGAAAGCCCCCGGCTCAACTGGGGAAGGTCATTCGATACTGCTCGGCTTGAAGGTAGGAGAGGGAAGCGGAATTTCAGGTGTAGTGGTGAAATGCGTAGATATCTGAAGGAACACCAGTGGCGAAGGCGGCTTTCTGGCCTATTCTTGACGCTGAGGCGCGAAAGCTAGGGGAGCGAACGGGATTAGATACCCCGGTAGTCCTAGCCGTAAACGATGAACACTAGATGTTGGTGGTATCAACCCCGCCAGTGTCGCAGCTAACGCATTAAGTGTTCCGCCTGGGGAGTACGGCCGCAAGGCTAAAACTCAAAGGAATTGACGGGGGCCCGCACAAGCAGCGGAGCGTGGGGTTTAATTCGACGCAACGCGAAGAACCTTACCAGGACTTGACATGACCAGGAATCCGGCGGAAACGTCGGCGCCCCGCAAGGGGCCTGGCCACAGGTGTTGCATGGCTGTCGTCAGCTCGTGTCGTGAGATGTTGGGTTAAGTCCCGCAACGAGCGCAACCCCTACTGTGTGTTGTATCACTCACACGGGACTGCCGAGAGAAACTCGGAGGAAGGTGGGGATGACGTCAAGTCAGCATGGCCCTTACGTCCTGGGCTACACCCACGCTACAATGGCCGGTACAGCGGGCTGCGAAACCGCGAGGTGGAGCTAATCCCTCAAAGCCGGTCTCAGTTCGGATCGTAGGCTGCAACTCGCCTGCGTGAAGCCGGAGTTGCTAGTAACCGCGGGTCAGCATACCGCGGTGAATATGTTCCCGGGCCTTGTACACACCGCCCGTCACGTCATGGAAGCCGACAACACCCGAAGCCAGTGAGCCAACCGCAAGGAGGCAGCTGTCGAAGGTGGGGTTGGTGACTGGGACGAAGTCGTAACAAGGTAGCCGTACCGGAAGGTGCGGCTGGATCACCTCCTTTCTAGGGAGAGGGAGCCGAGGCCATCGGTGAGGCCGGAGCGTTATACACCCTCCCAGGTTGATCGACCGATCGATACCGCTCACCCGCTGGGTGGGGAGTGGCGTGTGGATCCGTCCACGCGAGATCGTGTCGACCCAGCAACCAAGCACCGAAACCGTTCACTCATCAGGTTGTCTGTCACTCTTCAACTGTTAAGGTGCCAGCCCCTCGCAGGGGAGACTCTGCGGAGGGGATGTCTGGGCGTTTAGCTCAGTTGGTTAGAGCACTGCCCTGATAAGGCAGAGGTCTCTGGTTCGAGTCCAGAAACGCCCACCACGTACCGGCCGGACATCGAGGGCCTTGAGGGGGCGTAGCTCAGTTGGTAGAGCATCTCCTTTGCAAGGAGAGGGTCAGGAGTTCGAGTCTCCTCGTCTCCACCAACCCAGCCGGCCAGGGATGACAGAGGTAGGACATCTGAGACCCGCACCTTTGACGACGGAACTGAATATCGGGTAGACCCCGAACGCTCTCGAAGCGCGATCCTGATCATGGGATGACGGCTCGAAGTCTTCGAGTCGTCTCTTGGTGTCACCCGCCCCGTGGGCCCCTGATCCGTGGGCTCCAGGTCAAGCCTGGAGGTCACCGACCAGCGGATCGCTGGACGCGAGTCTCGACTCGCAGCACCTTACAAAGTGAAGATGTGATCGGAAGAAATTGAGTCTTTTTGAACTTCGATTTCTGCCGAGGATAGAACGACAAGGTGAATTTCCCGGACTTCTCTCGCAACTACCTTCGGGTGAGCTGTTGAGGGAGGTCAAGCTACACAGTGCACGGGGTGGATGCCTTGGCGCCAAGAGCCGATGAAGGACGTGGCAGGCGACGAAACGCCCTGGGGAGCTGCGAGCAAGCTTTGATCCAGGGGTGTCCGAATGGGGAAACCCGGCTGGGGTAATGCCCAGTCACTCCGGGCTGAATACATAGGCCCGGTTGAGGTAAGTCCGCGAACTGAAACATCTCAGTAGCGGGAGGAAAAGAGATTATTCCCTTAGTAGTGGCGAGCGAAAAGGGAACAGCCTAAACCAGGTCAGCGTGATAGGCGGCAGCCGTTTCTGAACTGGGGTTGTAGGAGTCGACATTGAGGTCCTGCCGGATCTCACTGGAGTTACAAAGTCGATCGTGAGTCGAACCCGTCAGGAAAGGCGGGCCACAGAAGGTGATAGCCCTGTAGACGAAGCGAGCGACCTCCAGGTCGGCCACCTGAGTACCACGTGGAAGGTCTCTCATGTGGGAACCCGGGCGGACCACCGTCCAAGGCTAAACACTCTTGGCGACCGATAGTGAACCAGTACCGTGAGGGAAAGGTGAAAAGCACCCCGGAAGGGGAGTGAAATAGTACCTGAAACCGCGTGCACACAAACAGTCAGAGGGTGTTGCCGGCTTGCCGGTAGCCTAATGGCGTGCCTTTTGAAGAATGAGCCGACGAGTTACTTGTATGTGGCAAGGTTAAGTCCGAGAAGGACGGAGCCGAAGCGAAAGCGAGTCTGAATAGGGCGTCAAGTCGCATGCAGTAGACCCGAAACCGGGTGACCTACCCATGGCCAGGTTGAAGCGGGAGTAATGTCCCGTGGAGGACCGAACCCACTAGCGTTGAAAAGCTAGGGGATGAGCTGTGGATAGAGGTGAAATGCCAATCGAACCCGGAGATAGCTGGTTCTCCCCGAAATATCTTTAGGGATAGCCTCGAGCGTTCAATCACGAGGGTAGAGCACTGAATGGGCTAGGGGGCTTCCCGCTTACCAACCCCAATCAAACTCCGAATCTCGTGATTCTAGAGCTCGGGAGTCAGACTGCGAGGGCTAAGCTTCGTGGTCAAAAGGAAAACAGTCCAGACCGTCAGCTAAGGTCCCCAAATCCAGGCTAAGTGGGAAAGGATGTGGAGTCGCTGAGACAACCAGTATGTTGGCTTAGAAGCAGCCATCATTGAAAGAGTGCGTAACAGCTCACTGGTCAAGTGGTTCCGCGCCGAAGATCCAACGGGGCTCAAGTCTGGTACCGAAGCTACGGGTCCGCGGTTCGCCGCGGGCGGTAGGGGAGCGTCGTGCATGCAGCGAAGGTCGATCGTAAGGACGGCTGGAGCGTGCACGAGTGCGAATGTCGGCATGAGTAGCGCAATGTGGGTGAGAAACCCACACGCCGGAAGCCTAAGGTTTCCTGAGGAAGGCTTGTCCACTCAGGGTTAGTCGGGCCTAAGCCGAGGACGATACGTCGTAGGCGATGGACATCCGGTTGATATTCCGGAACCACCAGAGATCGTTTGCACCGCAAGGTGTCGCCTGGGGAACGCGACCCCGTGGTTGGCTTGGCCGTATAGGCCATTCCGAAGCGGGTGAGTTGAACCCAGGTGAGAGCAAGGGCATGACCCAGCATGGTAGTTCGAGCGCGTTATGGCTATACGCGTCTAAGCCGGTAGGCGGGGAAGACAGGTAAATCCGTCATCCCATTCCAAACGCCGAGAAGCGAGTGAAAGTGGCATCCGCTGCAATTCGAGTGAGCCAAGCTGGCAAGAAAAGTGTCTAGCGAGATCAAAGGTGACCGTACCGTAAACCGACACAGGTAGGCGGGTAGAGAATACCAAGGCGATCGGGAGAACCCTCGTTAAGGAACTCGGCAAATTGGTCCCGTAACTTCGGGAGAAGGGACGCCTCGCCGGCAGCTTGCTGCTAGGTCGAGGCCGCAGTGAAACGGCCCAGGCGACTGTTTAGCAAAAACACAGGTCCGTGCTAAAGCGAAAGCTGACATATACGGGCTGACGCCTGCCCAGTGCCGGAAGGTTAAGAGGAGGGGTTCACGCTCTGAATCGAAGCCCCGGTAAACGGCGGCAGTAACTATAACTGTCCTAAGGTAGCGAAATTCCTTGTCGGGTAAGTTCCGACCCGCACGAATGGCGTAACGATCTGGGCGCTGTCTCAACGAGGGACTCGGCGAAATTGAAGTACCTGTGAAGATGCAGGTTACCCGCGATAGGGCAAAAAGACCCCGTGGAGCTTTACTACACCCTGTCATTGGATTGGGATTCAGCACGTGTAGGATAGGTGGGAGGCTGAGAAGCTGGGGCGCTAGCCTCGGTGGAGCCGTCGTTGAAATACCACCCTTGTTGTGTTTTGGTTCTAACCGCGACCCGTAATCCGGGCGCGGGACAGTGGCAGGCGGGTAGTTTGACTGGGGCGGTCGCCTCCTAAAGAGTAACGGAGGCGCCCAAAGGTTCCCTCAGGCTGAATGGAAACCAGCCGAAGAGTGCAAAGGCATAAGGGGGCTTGACTGCGAGACTTACACGTCGAGCAGAGACGAAAGTCGGGCTTAGTGATCTGGTAACTCCGAGTGGAAGGGTTATCACTCAACGGATAAAAGCTACCCCGGGGATAACAGGCTTATAGGGCCCAAGAGTTCACATCGACGGCCCTGTTTGGCACCTCGATGTCGGCTCGTCGCATCCTGGGGCGGTAGTACGTCCCAAGGGTTTGGCTGTTCGCCAATTAAAGCGGTACGTGAGCTGGGTTCAGAACGTCGTGAGACAGTTCGGTCTCTATCCATCGTGGGCGTAGGAAACTTGAGAGAAGCTGCTCCTAGTACGAGAGGACCGGAGTGGACGAACCGCTGGTGTGCCAGTCGTCCTGCCAAGGGCGTCGCTGGGTAGCTATGTTCGGTTTGGATAAGCGCTGAAAGCATCTAAGTGCGAAGCCAGTCTCGAGATGAGGTTTCCCACCGGGTTAACCGGGTAAGACCGCAGGGAGATCACCTGTTTGATAGGCGGCATGTGGAAGCTTGGTAACAAGTGAAGCTGAGCCGTACTAATGGTCGAGGGCTTGACCTTTTTCAGCAGCCCAACCAAGGGCAGCTGTCAGATTGGTCCGGAAGATTTCACCGCGTCAGGGCGACATGTCGGTCGTACCGCGGCAGGCATCGAAGTTCAGACTCAGGCTCCGGCTCAGCCGGTGCCTCCGATCACATCGTCACGAGAACATACGCACGAGATCCTGGTGACTCTAGCGGAGAGGCCACACCCGTTCCCATCCCGAACACGGTAGTAAAGCTCTCCAGCGCCGAAGATACTCAGGGGGCAGCCCCTCGGGAAAATAGGTCGTCGCCAGGGTCTTTTGCGTTGTCGCGCTCGCATCGGCCGGGCCGCACTCCCGCGGTGCGTCATGTGACGAGTCTGGCCCCAGATGCGGGGTGACGCCGTATCATCTCCCCGTGCAGTCTGATCCTCGCGACGAGCCGTGGGTGCCAGAAGACAGCCCTGAAGGCACCCACGCGACCCGACCCCGGGAATGGCGTGTCACCACGAGTGGAACCGTCGGCCGCTGTGCCGCTTGCCCCTGCGACGTCAGGGACCGGAGAGGAAGGTGCGTTGGCATCCGATCCAGCCGCACAGCTACCCGATCCGGCTGGGCTCCCACCCTCGCCGCCTCCGCTGCGGATGCCCGACGCGCCCCAGCCGATGTCGCCATCGCTGCCCCCTCCTGCTCCGCCACGCATGCCCGGTCCGGGAGACACCGCGCCCTGGTCGGCCAGCTCGTCGGTCCCGCCTGTAGCTGCTGCGGCGCCCCTGTCATCCGACGCACCCGGGTTCGTCGAGCCGGAACTCCCGACACGTGCCCCGGTTGCGCCGGTCATCGCTTCTCCCGTCGAGGGTGATTGGCTCTCGACCATCTGCCCCTACCTTCGATCCGAGGACGGGGGCTACGGCTCGAGCCAGGCTGAACCGGGTCATCGTTGTGCGGCGCAGGATCCTCCGGGTTCCTTGCCGCTGGCGTTCCAGGAGCGATACTGCCTGACCGAGCGCCACCCACGCTGCGAGATGTACAAGTACGCCCAGGAAGTCGCCGGCGCCGGCCCGGTTCCGGCGGCCAAGCTCACGGGTGCGACGACTGGATCCAGGCGTGCTGCGATGTCGCTGGCGCTCGGCGCAGCTGGCGGCGACACATCGCGGAGGCCCGCGCTCGCCATCGCAGGAGGCATCGGAGGCGTCGTCCTCATCGTCCTCATCGTCCTGGTCATGGGCAGCTGCTTCGGAGGTCCCGCTGTGCCGGGCCCGACCGATGACGCCTCCCTTGCGCCGCAGGCATCCGGCGAGGCGACGCCAGCGCCTCAGGCCACGCCAGCGCCACAGGCCACGCCAGCGCCCGAGGCTACCGATGGTGCGCCGATCGATGCCACGGAGCCACCCCAGACGGCACAGCTCATGATCCTCTACCAGGTCCAGGAAGGCGAGGCACTGCTGAAGATCGCCGAGACCTTCGGTGTGACCAGGCGAAGCATCCTCATGGCCAACGAGGGCATGCAGGACAGCTCGCCGTACGTCGAGGCTGGCAAGATCATCGTGGTGCCCGTGTCGTCGGAGCTTTCGATCGAGGAGGTCGAGGCCATCCCGGGCTACCAGGGCCTGGCCCAGCCGTAGCCCGCACCCGATCGAGATGTGCGTACCCGGGACGTCCTGGGCGGATGCCGCGGAGCTGAACGGGCCCGGTTGCTCAGGCCTGGCTGGGGACCTCTCACTTCTGGCAAGCGCGACACCACGTCGTGGTGAAGCCGCCTGGTGCGACCTGGCTCAGGGTGGTGCCGCAGCGGGGGCACGGTTCCCCGCCGTGCAGGTGCACGCGCAGGAAGTCACGCGCCTGCTTCTCGAAGGTGGGCGGGACTCGCGTGCGCAGCTCCTCCACGGCCCACTCGACCACCTCGCGGGAGGCGCGCCACAGCGCCTCGGATTCCTCGTCGGCCAGTGACGCTCGTCTTGCGGAAGGGGCCGAGGCGTGCCTGCCACAGGATCTCGTCGCTGTAGGCGTTGCCGATGCCGGCCATGAAGGACTGGTTCTTCAGCAGGTTGCCCAGCTCACCCTGGTGCCGCCTGATCCTCTGCCGCCAGGTCGCCAGGTCCAGCGCAGGATCATCGGCATCCGGCCCCATCGTCTCCCAGCCCGCGACCACTCGTTCGACGCCGGATGGCAGCAAGTAGACCTTGCCCATCCGCTTCGGGTCGCGATAGCGCAGCTCCACAGGTGTGTCGTCGGCGGGCAGCCAGTCGGCGCCTCGTGTCCACGCCGCGATCCCTGTTCCCGGTGGCAGACCCGGCGCGGGGCCCGAAGTCGAGCACCAGCGCGGTCGCGCTCAGGGCCTTGGTGCCTGGCTCGGCCAAGCCCAGCCGGCCGGTGAGCATGGCGTTGATGACGATGCGGTGGTCGCCGAAGTGGAGGGTCAGGAACTTGCCTCGTTGCTCGACACGGCCGCAGCCGAGGTCCTCGAACTCGCGGAGCTCCGCCGTGGTCCCGCGCAACACCAGTGGCTGCACGAGGGTGGCCGACTCGAGCGCGCGTCCTGCCAGCGAGGCGGTGAACGCGTCAGCGAGGATGCGCAGGTCCGGGAGCTCGGGCATCGACCCATTGTTGCGCGCTTCGGCGCGTGATAGCATTCCCGGGCCCCACCGAATGAGAATAGGCAGACCCAGCAGACCCGGACACGGAGGAGTCGTCCCGCCCATCTGGACACGGAAGACACGCCGCCGCTCGAGAAGCCCGGGACCCTGCCCGGGCTTCCTGCATGCTCACAAGGCGGGAGCCTATCCACCAAGGAGACCAGACAGTTGACCGTAGAAGAGCCGAAGACCCCTGACACCGAGGAAACCGCGAACGAGCCCGAGACAGCCAACGAAGGGCCCCAGTCCCTGGCCACGGAGGCACCTGTCGAGGCCGCAGTCGACCCGGAGTCTGGTGAGACGGCCGCTGCCGTAGAGGCAGAGACCCCCGCGTTCGAGCCCGAGGTCGAGGTCCCCGCCGCCGAGGAGGCCGCACGCGCCCGAAGCCGAGGCCGTGGCCGAGCCCGAGGTCGAGGCTCCCGCCGCCGAGGAGGCCGCAGCGCCCGAAGCCGAGGCCGTGGCCGAGCCCGAGGTCGAGGCTCCGGCCGCCGAGGAGGCCGCCGCGCCCGAAGCCGTGGCCGAGCCCGAGATCGAGACCGAGGCTCCGCGCCGCCGAGGAGGCCGCCGCGCCCGAAGCCGAGGCCGAGCCCGAGACCGAGGCCGAGGCTCCCGCCGCCGAGGAGGCCGCCGCGCCCGAAGCCGAGGCCGTGGCCGAGCCCGAGGTCGAGGCTCGCGGCCGAGCCCGAGGTCGAGGCTCCCGGCCGCCGAGGAGGCCGCCGCGCCCGAAGCCGAGGCCGTGGCCGAGCCCGAGGTCGAGGTCCCCGCCGCCGAACCGACCCCGGCACCATTCGACGACCGCCCCGAGCCGACGACCATGGAGGAGCTCCTCGCGGAGCAGTCCGGCGACATCCCCAGCCTCAAGCATGGCGATGTCGTCGAAGGCACCATCGTGCGCATCGACAAGGACGAGATGCTCGTCGACGTGGGCGCGAAGTCCGAGGGCGTGGTCAGCAATCGCGAGCTCTACGGCCGCAACGCCGAGTCGCAACCCGACCTCAACGTGGGCGACGTGGTACTTGTCTACGTGCTGCAGCCCGAGTCGGCCGACGGTCACGCTGTCCTCTCGCTCCGCCGAGCCGGCCTCGAGCGCAAGTGGCGCTCGATGCAGGAGCAGTTCGACGAGGGCGAGATCATCGAGGCTCCCGTCATCGACCACAACAAGGGCGGCCTGATCGTCGACTGCGGTATTCGCGGCTTCGTGCCGATCAGTCAGATCGTCGACTTCCCCCGCCGTCCACAGAACGACCAGCCGCGCGATGCGGCCCAGGAGATCGCCGAGAAGCTGCAGCCCTATGTCGGCCGCAAGCTGCGGCTCAAGATCCTCGAGGTCAACCGCAAGGCCAATCGCCTCATCCTCTCGGAGAAGGTCGCGCTCTACGAGGAGCGCCGCGAAAAGCGTGACGAGCTCTTCAGCAGCCTCGAGACCGGGCAACAGGTCAAGGGCACCGTTCGCTCCATCGCCCCGTTCGGCATCTTCATCGACCTTGGCGGGATCGACGGCCTCGTGCACAAGAGCGAGCTGTCCTGGAACAAGGTCAACAACCCCGAAGGCGCCTACGAGGTCGGTGATGAGGTCGAGGCCGAGGTCATCGACATCAACCACGAGCGTGGTCGCATCAGTCTCTCCATCCGTCGCCTGATGCCCGATCCGTGGCAGTCGACCGTGGCCGACCTGAAGGTCGGCGATCTGGTCGACGGCACGGTCACGAAGATCGTCAACTTCGGCGCCTTCGTCCGCGTCAGGGACGGCCTCGAGGGCCTCATCCACATCAGCGAGCTCTCACATCAGCGCGTCGCCCATCCGGGTGATGTCGTGCACGAGGGCCAGACGATCAAGCTCAAGGTGATCTCGCTCGACTCCGAGCGCCATCGCCTGGGTCTCAGCCTCAAGCAGGCCGAGGAAGCGCCGGCGCGTCCGGCGCGAGAGCGTCGACCGCGTGTCGAGCGTGCTGGCTACGATCGAGCGCAGGCGATCCAGGAGCCAGAGGGAGGAATCGACAACACCCTCGCCGCCGCGTTTGCGCAGGTACGCCAGCAGATCGCCGAGCAGGATGCTGCCCAGGCCGGTGACGAAGCGCCTGTCGCGCAGGCCAGCGACGACGAGGCGCCGGCAGAGACGGTCGATCTCGCGACCGGCTGAGCCGGAGGCAGCGGCTGAGGTCGTCGGCGAGACGACCCAGACCGAGGATGCCGAAGCCGAGCGGGCAGGTCGAAGAAGCCGTCGCCGAGGTCGCCGAGGAAGAGGCGAAGACCGAAGAGGCGGAAGCCGTCGCCGAAGTGGCCGAGGAACTGGCGGAAGCCGAGAGGCGGAAGCCGTCGCCGAAGTGGCCGACCAGGCGACCGAGGACGTGACTGCCGAGGCAACCGAGGACGTGACCGCCGAGGTCGTGAACGCCGAGTCCGAGGTCGACCCTGAGGACGAAGCGCCGAAGGAGTGACCGCGACCGAGCACTCGCGATCGTCGCCCGGACCTCGCTCGCGCTAGCTGCTTCCGCGCTCATCCATACGATCGCGTACCCGGCCACCCGGCCGGGTCCGCACGCGCCCGCGTGACGAAGCGGTGACGACGACTCTGCCATGACCGGGTCCTGCCGTGCCTGTGCGGCCGGGCGCGGTGGTAGCATGGCTGGGCGACCGTCAAGGGGTCGCCCGTAAGGAGTCGTCGCCAAACCCCATGGATCGGTTCGACAAGTTCACCGACCGCGCTCGCAAGGTCCTGACGCTCGCGCAGGACGAGGCGCAGCGCTTCAACCACAACTACATCGGTACCGAGCACCTGCTCCTCGGCCTGGTCCGGGAGGGCGAGGGCGTGGCTGCCCGCGTGCTCGAGAACATGAACGTCGAACTGCCCAAGGTCCGCACCGCTGTCGAGTTCATCATCGGCCGTGGCGACCGGCCCGTCGTCGGCGAGGTTGGCCTCACGCCCCGCGCCAAGCGCGTCATCGAGCTGGCCATCGACGAAGCCAGGCGCCTGGGACACAACTACATCGGCACCGAGCACCTGCTCCTTGGCTTGGTGCGCGAGGGTGAGGGCATCGCCGCAGGCGTGCTGGAATCGCTGGGCGTCAACCTCGACAAGGTCCGCCACGAGGTCATCCGCGTCCTCAGCCAGTCGAGCGCCTCGGGCCCCGCCAACAGCGGCGGCGATGCCAAGCGTGGTAGCGGCAGCAAGACGCCCACCATCGATCAGCTCGGTATCAACCTCACCGAGGCGGCCCGCAGCGGCAAGCTCGATCCGGTGATCGGCCGCGAGAAGGAGATCGAGCGGGTCGTCCAGATCCTGTCACGACGTCGCAAGAACAACCCCGCCCTCATCGGTGAGCCCGGGGTCGGCAAGACCGCCATCGCCGAAGGCCTGGCCCATCGCATCGTGTCGGGTGACATCCCCGAGTCGCTGGCGGACAAGCGCGTGCTGACACTGGATATCGGCTCCCTGGTGGCCGGGACGAAGTATCGTGGCGAGTTCGAGGAGCGGCTCAAGAAGATCATCGAGGAGTTGCGCAACAGCAACGACGCCATCCTCTTCATCGACGAGCTGCACACGCTCGTCGGGGCCGGTGCGGCCGAGGGTGCCATCGACGCGGCCAACATCCTGAAGCCGCCGCTCTCCCGGGGCGAGCTGCAGTGCATCGGCGCCACCACCCTGGACGAGTTCCGCAAGTACATCGAGAAGGATGCCGCGCTCGAGCGCCGCTTCCAGCCGGTCATGATCGAGGAGCCCACGCTCGAACAGACCATCGACATCCTCTTCGGCATCCGCGAAGGTTTCGAGCAGCACCACCGGGTCAAGATCACCGACGAGGCCTGCCGCGCGGCCGCCGACCTCTCCATCCGCTACATCACCGAACGCCACCTGCCAGACAAGGCTATCGACCTCATCGACGAGGCCGCCAGCCGCGTGCGCCTGCGCCACAGCTCGACACCACCCGAGCTGAAGGCCAGCCAGAAGGAGCTGGAGCGCATCGTCAAGGAGAAGGAGGCCGCGGTCAACGACCAGGACTACGAGCGCGCGCAGGACCTGCGCGACGCCGAGTCTGCCGCCAAGGCCAGCGCCGACCAGTTGCGGAGCGACTGGCAGGCCACGCTCGCCGCCGAGACGCCCGAGGTGACCGACGAGGACATCGCCCAGGTGGTGGCGCTGTGGACGGGTATCCCCGTCACGCGCATCGCCCAGGAGGAGTCCGAGCGGCTGCTGCAGATGGAGGACGCGCTGCACCAGCGTGTCATCGGCCAGAACGAGGCCATCGACACCGTGTCCAGGGCCGTCCGCCGCGCCCGCGCCGGGCTCAAGGATCCCAAGCGACCCATCGGCTCGTTCATCTTCCTGGGCCCCACCGGCGTGGGCAAGACCGAGCTGGCCAAGACGCTCGCCGAGTTCATGTTCGGCAGCGAGGACTCACTCATCAAGATCGACATGAGCGAGTTCATGGAGCGCCACAACGTCAGCCGGCTGGTGGGGGCACCGCCAGGTTACGTGGGCTTCGAGGAGGGTGGCCAGCTCACCGAGGCCGTGCGGCGGAAGTCGTACTCGGTGGTGCTGCTCGACGAGATCGAGAAGGCCCACCCCGAGGTCTTCAACATGCTGCTGCAGATCCTCGAGGACGGGCACCTGTCCGACGCCAAGGGACGCCGCGTGGACTTCCGCAACACCATCATCATCATGACCAGCAACGTCGGCGCCAGGGACCTGCTGAAGGACACCTCGCTGGGCTTCCGGCCGGTCTCGCCCGACCACGGCAAGGAGCGCGAGGCGCAGTACGAACGCATGAAGGCGAAGGTGCTCGAGCAGCTCAAGTCGAGCTTCCGCCCCGAGTTCCTCAACCGCATCGATTCGCAGGTCGTCTTCCGCTCGCTCAACGTCGACGAGATCAGGCAGATCGTGGATCTGCTCCTGGCTCGCGTGCGGCGGCAGCTCAAGGTCCAGCAGATCGACCTGGAGGTCAGCGAAGAGGCCAAGGACCACGTCATCAAGCTGGGCTACGACGTCGACTACGGCGCTCGCCCGCTGCGTCGGGTCATCCAGAACATGATCGAGGACCCGCTCGCCGAGGCCCTGCTGGTGGGTCGTTTCAAGGCCGGCGACACGGTCCGCGTGGATCGCTCGGAAGACTCCGGCCTCGCCATCGAGTCCGTCACGGAGAAGACCCCCGTCGAGGCTGCCTAGGCCGTGGCGCGCTCTCGGGCCGAGAGCGAGTACATCTGCCAGGCGTGTGCGGCCACCTTTCCGCGCTGGGAGGGGCAGTGCCGCAGCTGTGGCACCTGGAACGCGCTCGTCGAGACACTGATCCGTCCCGCTGAGCGACGCGCTCGGCCCCGCAGCGGCGCTTCCCCGACGACTGCCGAACCACGTCCCCTGGGCGCGCTGGCGGCGTCCGCGACCAGCGCGCCGCCCGAGCGGGCTGGCCGAGGTCGACCGAGTGCTGGGCGGCGGGCTCGTCCCCGGCACGGTCCTGCTGCTGGGCGGCGAGCCCGGCATCGGCAAGTCGACGCTGGTGCTGCAGATCGCCGGCGCGCTGTCCGCCGCGACCGATGCCTTCGTCTGCCAGCACCGTCCTCTACGCCAGCGCCGAGGAGTCCGCCGCGCAGCTGCACCTGCGCGCGTCCCGCCTGGCGCTCATCGGCGGCCCGGCCGACGCGGCCCTGAGCGTGCTCGCCAGCACGGACGTGGCCGCCATCATCACCGCGGCCTCGGCAGCACCTCCAGCGCTGCTCGTCGTCGACTCCATCCAGACCGTCGAGGTGGAGGGACTGGATGGACCGCCAGGCTCGGTCGGCCAGGTGCGGGAGTCGGCTATCCAGCTGGGTGCCTTCGCGCGTGAGCAGGGGGTGCCGGTGCTGCTCGTCGGGCACGTCACCAAGGATGGCTCGCTCGCCGGGCCACGGACGCTCGAGCACCTCGTCGATGCGGTGCTGATGCTCGAGGGCGACCGCTATGGGTCGTTGCGGCTGCTGCGTGCGCTCAAGAACCGACACGGCTCGACCGAGGAGGTCGGCGTCATGGAGATGACCGCGGCCGGACTGCACGAGGTGCAGGACGCCGCCGCCGCCTTTCTCGGCAGCGGCCACCGCGAAGCTCCCGGCGTGGCCGTGGCTGCCGTGCTCGAGGGCAGCCGGCCGCTGCTGGTGGAGGTCCAGGCCCTGGTGGCGCCGGCCGGCGGGATGGGTCCTCCCCGCCGCACGGTCTCTGGACTCGATGCCAACCGACTGGCGCTGCTCATCGCGGTGCTGGCCCGCCGCGGAGGGATCGACGTCAGCAGCCGTGATGTCTATGCCAGCCTGGCCGGCGGCCTGACCGTCAGCGAGCCGGCACTCGACCTGCCCCTGGCGCTGGCGGTGGCCGGTTCCCAGCGCGACCGGGCCCTGCCGGCGGACATGCTCGTGTGCGGTGAACTCTCGCTGCTGGGCGAGGTGCGGCCGGTCCGTGGGCTCGATCGGCGCCTGCGCGAGGCGGCGCGCCTCGGGTTCCGCCGGGCACTCGTCCCGGCCGGCGCGAGCGGCGCTGCGGGCGCGCCGCTCCCGGCGAGCCTTGAGCTGCTTCGCGTGACCACGCTGCGCGAGGCGTTGGCGATCGCGTTCGAGCCCGCTGCTGGTACCTCTGGGTAGAGCCCGGAAGTACGCTCCTTCTGCTAGCGTGCGCTGGCCATGTTGAAGTTCATCCGCCTGCTGGGGGGTGCGCTGGGAGTCATCCTGGCGATCGCCCTCACGGGCTTCGACGGTACGTCTGCCACCCTGCTCGATGCGTCGACCGAGGGTCGTGTGCTGCTGGCCGCGTGGATCGCGGCCTGGGGTGTGGTCGGCTTCGCCATCGCTCCGTACATCACGGTGGCGCCGGCACGCTGGCTGATGCGGGCCGTCACCGACATGTCCACCGACGAGTTCGTGGCCGCCATCATCGGCCTCATCCTGGGCCTGCTGATGGGCTTCCTGCTGGGCTTGCCGCTGACCACGCTGCCGAGCCCGGCCGGCCTGCTGCTGCCGATCGGTGTCTCCATCGTGCTGGCGTTGGGCATGATGGGCCTGACGGTGGCCAAGCGGCGCGACCTGCGCGATGCCATCCGTGAGCTGGGCGTGTTTCGCCGCGGCGCGGCCGAGGCCGAGCCGCACGGTGCCCAGCAGGCAGGTGACCTACCTCGACACCAGCGCCATCATCGACGGGCGCATCGTCGATGTTGTGGCCTCCGGCTTCCTGTCGGGTCTGCTGGTGGTGCCGCGCTTCGTGCTCGGTGAGCTGCAGCACATCGCCGATGATTCGCATCCCGGCCGGCGAAGCCGCGGCCGGCGCGGCATGGACGTGCTGGGAGTGCTGCAGAAGGATCACCGCGTCGAGGTCGAGATGAGCTCCGAGGATGACCCCGGCGTCAGCACCGTGGATGCCAAGCTGGTGGCGTTGGCCCAGAGGCGGGACGCGGCCATCCTCACCACCGACTACAACCTCAATCGCGTGGCGCAGCTGCAGGGCGTGCGCGTGATGAACCTCAACCAGCTGGCCAACGCGCTCAAGCCGGCCTTCCTTCCGGGTGAGGAGCTGCGCGTCAAGGTGGTCCAGGAGGGCAAGGAGCCCGGGCAGGGCGTGGCCTTCCTCGACGACGGCACGATGGTCGTGGTCGAGGGGGCCAGCGAGCACATCGAGGGCGAGCTGGACGTGACCGTCACGCGCATCCTCCAGACGGTCGCGGGACGCATGATCTTCGCCGAGCGGGCGCCCAACCCCTGAGCATCTCGCTCCGCGCTGCGCGTGCCCGTGCGGCGCGAACCGGCGTGGCGGGGCACACTGGAGCCGTGACCCACCAGCAGATCGCTGACGCAGTCATCGTGGCCGCGGGCAGCAGCCGCCGCATGGGCGGACAGGACAAGCTCGGCCTGACCATCGCCGGACGCCCCATCCTGCGCTGGTCGGTGGAGGCCCTTGCTGCTGCGCCCCAGGTCGACCGGGTCATCATCGTCACCGCGGCCGATCGCATCGACGAGCTGCGTGCGATGCCCTGGCTCGCGCAGATCGGAGCGACCGTGGTGCCCGGTGGCCGCCGCCGCCAGGACTCGGTCGCCCTGGGATTGCGGGCCGCGACCGCCGACATCGTGCTGGTCCACGACGCGGCCCGGCCCGTTCGTCTCCGCCGCGCTGGTCGCACGCGTCGTGGCGGGAGTGGAGGCGCACGCTGCCGCCATCCCGGCGCTGCCGGTCGTGGATGCCCTCAAGCGCGTGGACGGGCTGCGCATCACCGCGTCGGCCGATCGAGCTGGGCTCTATCGCGCGCAGACCCCGCAGGGTGCCCGTCGCGAGCTGCTGCTGGCGGCGGCCGAGGCTCATGCCCACGGGGAGGTCGAGATCCCCGACGAGGCCGATCTGCTGGCTCGCGACGGGGTGGCGGTGGCCATCGTGGCCGGCGACGCCGACAACATCAAGGTGACGCTGCCGCAGGACCTGGCGATGGCTCGGCGGCTGGCGGGGGAGGGGGCCGGCCGACGTGTCGCGCATGGCAAGGACAGCCATCCCTTCGGCCCCGACGACGGACTGCGCCTGGGTGGGCTGCTGATCGAGCAGGCTCCCCGGCTGCAGGGCCACTCGGACGGTGACGTCGTGCTGCACGCCCTGTGCGATGCCCTGCTGGCGGCAGGAGGCGGCGGCGACCTGGGACGGCTGTTCCCGTCGGGACAGCAGCACACCCGCGGCATCGACAGCCGTGAGCTGGTGCACGAGGTGATGCGGCGCGTCGGCTCGGCCGGCCTGCAGGTCGAGAGCGTGGATGTCACCATCGAAGGGGCCCGGCCGCGGCTCGGCGGTCAGCGGCTCGATGCCATGGCCTCGGTCATCGGCGGCCTGGTGGGCGTGGATGCCGCCTGCGTGTCGGTCAAGGCCACGACCGCTAACCTCAGTGGTGACGAGGGCGCCGGGCGCGTCATCAGCGCGTCCTGCCTCGTGAGCATGGTGTCCAGATGAGCCTTCGCTTCCGCAACACGCTTGGCGGCGCGGTCGAGCCGTTCGAGCCACTCGAGCCCGGTCATGTGCGCATGTACACCTGCGGGCCGACGGTCTACGCACCGGCCCACGTGGGCAACTTCCGCTCCTTCGTCTTCGCCGACCTCGTCCGCCGGAGCCTGCTCTTCCTGGGCTACCAGGTGACCTGGGTGATGAACATCACCGATGTCGACGACAAGATCATCCGGGATGCCGCCGCCGCCGACATCCCCATCGCCGAGCTGACCGGGCCGTTCGCCGCGGCCTTCCTCGAGGACCTCGTCCGCCTGGGCATCCCCGAGCCCGATGTCATGCCCCGTGCCACCGAGCACATCGACGACATGGTGGCGCTCATCGAAACGCTCCTGCAGAAGGGTCACGCCTACCAGGCCGAAGACGGATCGGTCTTCTTCCGCATCGCCTCCTGGCCCGCCTACGGCAGGCTGGCCCGCGTCGATCCCGACCAGCAGCGCAGCAGCGAGCGTGTCCTGTCGGACGAGTACGACAAGGACGATGTGCGCGACTTCGCCCTGTGGAAGGCGGTCAAGCCGGGGGAACCCAGCTGGCAGACCTCCATCGGCGAGGGTCGCCCCGGCTGGCACGTGGAGTGCTCGGCCATGAGCATGCGCTACCTCGGGCCGACGTTCGACATCCACACCGGCGGCATCGACCTGATCTTCCCGCACCACGAGGATGAGCTGGCGCAATCGGAAGCGGCCAGCGGCGTGCCGTTCGTGGGCACCTGGCTGCACTGCGCGCACCTGCGCATGGGTGGTGCCAAGATGGCCAAGCGCAGCGGCAACTTCAGCCGACCGGCCGATGTCTACCAGTCCGGCACGAGCCCACGAGCTCTGCGTTACGCCTTGATGGCCAGCCACTATCGCTCGCCGCTCGAATTCAGCCCGCGCTCGCTCGTGGCCGCGAGTGCCGCCGTCGAGCGCATCAACACCGCCGTCACGGCGCTCGACACCTATTCCGAGGATCGACCCGACGACGACTCGCTGCCCGGACTGCTCGAGGACGCTCGCGCCGCCTTCGCGGCCGGCCTGGCCGACGACCTCAACATCTCCGAGGCCCTGGCGGCCACGTTCGACCTCGTGCGTGAGCTCAACAGCCGGGTGGCGGCACGCTCCATCTCGACGGCGGATGCTCGCCGTGCGGCGTCGGCCATGCGCGACCTCGACCAGGTGCTGGCGATCCTCGAGGAGGGCGCCGACGAGCTCGAGGCCGAGCTGGTGGCGCTGCTGGAGGCCCGCGCCGACGCTCGTGCCCAACGTGACTGGGCCCGCAGCGACGAGCTGCGCGACACGCTCGCGGCGGCTGGCATCGTGGTCGAAGACGCGCCCGATGGCCAGCGCTGGCGAAGGAGCTGAGCATGACCGACGAGCCACGCGAAGGCGCGACAGCCAGCCAGCCAGGACCCGGAGGGACCGCGGGCCAGGACCGAGTCGGCCCGCCTGCCGGCGACAAGCCCGTTCCCCACGAGCCCGACGGTCAGCTCGTACCCGCAGTGGCCCGCCGCCGGGTCGGCCGGCCTCCACCAGCCGACCCGCGTCACGACCGTATGGCGGCAAGCCTGCGGGGTCCTACCGTGGCGCAGGATCACGCAGTGGCCCGCCGCCGAGCCAGCGACCCTACGGTGCCAAGCCTCCCGGGTCGGCCCTACGGTGGGGGCGGGACGGGACGCCCGGACGAGCGCCCCTATCCACGCGATGATCGTCCCCGCACGGGCGGCTACCGCGATGACCGTCCGCGCCGCGATGCAGGGCCCCCGGAGCGTCGCCGATCCGACGGCCCGCCGCGACATGTCGAGTACAGCCATCGCGACCGCAGACCCGGACCTCCGCCTGCCCGCGGCCCGTGGGCTCGCGACGCCGGCCCGCGTGGCCCGCGTGGCGGTGGGGATCGGCGCGGTGACTGGGAGCGACGCGACCGTCCTCCTGGCGGCTGGACCCGGGATGGGTCCCGTCCCGGTCGAGGTGCTCGCCGAGGGCGAGGAGATCGTGGCCGGCCGTCGGCCGGTGGAGGAGGCGTTCGCTGCCCGCCGCGAGGCCCGGCGGCTGCTGGTGGTACCGGAGCGTCGCGCTGCGCTGGACCAGTTGGTGCTGCATGCCACCACGCTGCGCATCCCCGTGGTCGAGGTCGAGGGCGGCACCATCACCGCCATCAGCGGCTTCGACGGCCACCAGGGCATCGCGCTGGTGGTGGCGCCCCGCCGCTGGGCCACGCTCGACGAGGTGCTGGCGCTGGCTCGCTCGCGCCATGAACCCCCCTTCCTGCTGGCGCTGGACCACCTCGAGGATCCGCAGAACGTGGGCACGCTGCTGCGCTCGGCCGAGGCCTGCGGCGTGCACGGGGTCATCTTCCCCACGCGTGGAGCGGCACCCATCAGCCCGGCTGCCATCAAGACCTCTGCCGGTGCTGTCGAGCACCTGCTGTTGGTGCCGCTGCCCGACCTGGCCGCCGGCCTGGTCGATCTGCACGCACGTGGCGTTCGCGTCATCGGCGCCGACGGCGACGCCTCCATGACCGTGCGCGAGGTCGACATGCGTGGCCCCATCGTCATCGTCACCGGCTCCGAGGGGCGCGGTCTCAACGCCAAGGTACGCAAGCGCGTCGATCTCATGGCGCGCATCCCCATGCGCGGCAAGGTCGCCTCGCTCAACGCCTCGGTGGCGGGCTCGGTGTTCCTCTTCGAAGCGGCTGCCCAGCGCGACCTGCCCGAGGCGGTCGACGCGTCCGCCGAGCAGGGCGACGCGCCCGCCGAGTGGCCGACGGCGCCGGCGGTGGCAGCGGCGCTCCCGGCCGAGCCCGCAGGCCCGTCCAGCGAGCCCGCGGCACCCGCGTCCGCCGCACCCGAGGACGACGACCTGCTACCCGAGGTGGCGCCGGCGCCGGAGCCGCGCGAGCCCGCCTGACCGGGCACAGGCCCGACGCTTGCGGATCTTGTCGTTCCTGCGGTACCATTCGGCGTCGCCGCCGACGTAGCTCAATTGGTAGAGCAGTGGTTTTGTAAACCACCGGTTCCGGGTTCGAGTCCCGTCGTCGGCTCCAATTGAAGAGGATGCTGTGTCCTCCCTCACCACAGGGGCTTCGGTCTCGAGGGGCGCACGGAAACATGGGTAGGTTGAGCAGGTGGTGAGCTCCGCTGACTGTAGATCAGCCGTCTTCGACTGTGGGGGTTCGATTCCCTCCCTGCCCACCAACACCAACGGCGTCCTCTTGCAGAGCCCACAATCGCCCAGCGCGCCCACATAGCTCAGCGGCAGAGCACTTCCTTGGTAAGGAAGAGGTCATGGGTTCAAATCCCATTGTGGGCTCCATCTGATCACCTCCGACTCGCCCGCCAGCTCGGTGCGCGTGTCCGGGGGCCAAGCGGATTAGCAGGATGGCCAAGCAGAAGTTCGAGCGCACCAAGCCCCACGTCAACATCGGCACCATCGGTCACATCGACCACGGCAAGACGAGCCTGACGGCGGCCATCACCAAGTACCTGGCCCTGAAGGGCGGGGCGAAGTATCGCGCCTTCGACACCATCGACAACGCGCCCGAGGAGCGCGAGCGCGGCATCACCATCGCCATCGCCCACGTCGAGTACCAGACCGAGGCCCGCCACTACGCCCACGTCGACTGCCCCGGTCACGCCGACTACATCAAGAACATGATCACCGGGGCCGCCCAGATGGACGGCGCCATCCTGGTGGTCGCGGCCACCGACGGGCCCATGCCCCAGACGCGCGAGCACATCCTGCTGGCCCGCCAGGTGGAGGTGCCCTACATCGTGGTCTTCCTCAACAAGGTCGACATGGTCGACGACGAGGAGCTGCTCGAGCTCGTCGAGCTGGAGGTCCGCGAGCTGCTCTCCAAGTACGAGTTCCCCGGCGACGACCTGCCCGTCGTGCGCGGCTCGGCGCTGGCGGCGCTGGAGGCCCCCGACAACGTCGACGACGAGGCCTACCAGCCCATCCAGGCGCTGATGGACGCGGTCGACTCCTACATCCCCACCCCCGAGCGGGCCATCGACAAGCCCTTCCTCATGCCCGTCGAGGACGTCTTCTCCATCAAGGGCCGTGGCACCGTCGCCACCGGCCGCATCGAGCGTGGCGAGGTCCACGTCGGCGAGGAGATCGAGATGATCGGCATCAAGACCACCCGCAAGGTCGTGGTCACCGGTGTCGAGATGTTCAACAAGCTGCTCGATGCGGGCCAGGCCGGTGACAACGTGGGCACCCTGCTGCGCGGCATCGAGCGCGATGAGATCGAGCGCGGCCAGGTCCTGGCCAAGCCCGGCTCCATCAAGCCGCACACCAAGTTCACCGCTCGTGTCTACGTCCTGACCAAGGAGGAGGGCGGCCGTCACACGCCGTTCTACAACGGCTACCGGCCGCAGTTCTACCTGCGCACCACCGACGTCACCGGGGCCATCAGCCTCCAGGACGGTGCGGAGATGATCATGCCCGGTGACCACGTCGACATGGACGTCGAGCTCATCACCCCCATCGCGCTCGAGCCCGGCCAGCGCTTCGCCATCCGCGAGGGTGGCCGCACCGTCGGCGCCGGCGCCATCATCGCGGTACAGGACTAGACTGAAGTGGCAAAAGCCGTAAATCGACCCGTCATCACGCTCGCGTGCACCGAATGCCGGGAGCGCACGTACACGACGGAGAAGAACAAGAAGAACGATCCCAGCCGCATCGAGCTTCGCCGCTACTGCCCTCGCTGTCGAAGTCATACACTTCACCGCGAGAGCAAGTAGAGCCGAAGCAAGAACGTAGGCGCGTAGCTCAATTTGGCAGAGCACTGGTCTCCAAAACCAGGGGTTGTGGGTTCGAGTCCCGCCGCGCCTGCCACCCCCGCAACCAGCCCCAGATGAGGCACCGAAGAGAACTGTGATCCGACGGATCCGCCAATACTTCACCGAGTCCTGGTCAGAACTGAAGAAGGTGACATGGCCCACGCGGGAGCATGTCCGCAACCTGACCGTCCTGGTCTTCGTGATCAGCGGCATCTTCGGGGTCTACATCGCGTTCTTCGACTGGTCTGGACCACCGTCCTGCGCCTCATCACGGACATCTTCTAGATGACCAGCTTCCTGGAGCACCTGACCGAATCGGCGCAGCCGGAGAAGCGTTGGTACGTCATCCACACCTATTCGGGCTACGAGAAGAAGGTCAAGACCAACCTCGAGCACCGCATCGAGACGATGGGCATGGAAGACAAGATCTACCAGGTCCTCGTGCCCGAAGAGGATGAGATCGAGATCCGCGGCGGCCAGCGTGTCACCGTGCAGAAGAAGGTCTTCCCCGGCTACGTGCTCGTCGAGATGATCCTCGACCCCGAATCGTGGTTCGTGGTGCGCAACACGCCCGGCGTCACCAGCTTCGTCGGAGGCGGCAACATCCCCGGCTCCCGCAACGAGCCGGTGCCCCTCGAGGAGCACGAGGTCAAGCAGATCCTGCGCCAGATGGGCGTCGAGACGCCCAAGTACCGCGTCGCCTTCACCAAGGGCCAGTCCGTGCGCGTCACCGACGGTCCCTTCGCCGAGTTCATCGGCACCGTCGACGAGGTCAATCCCGAGCGCAACAAGCTCAAGGTCCTGGTCAGCATCTTCGGGCGCGAGACGCCCGTCGAGCTGGACTTCCTGCAGGTCGAGAAGCTCTAGCCACGCGACCGGCACCCTGACGACAACGAGGTAGAACGAGACGAACCGATGGCCAAGAAGATCCGCACCGTCCTGACCCTGCAGCTGCCCGCCGGAAAGGCCACGCCGGCTCCGCCCGTGGGCACCGCGCTGGGTCCCCATGGCATCAACATCGTCGAGTTCACCAAGACCTACAACGAGCGCACGGCTGCCCAGAGCGGACAGATCATCCCTGCCCAGATCACCATCTTCGAGGACCGCAGCTTCACCTTCATCCTCAAGACGCCACCGGCAGCCGACCTGCTGCGCAAGGCAGCCGGTGTCGAACGCGGCTCCGGCGCGACCGGCCGGGGAACCTACGTTGGCAGCGTCACGCGAGCCCAGCTGCTCGAGATCGCCGAGATCAAGAAGTCCGACCTCAACTCCCACGATCCCGAGATGGCGGCGCGCGTCATCGCCGGAACCGCCCGCTCCATGGGCATCGAGATCGTCGACTAGCACCAGCGCAGGCTCCGCCCGCCAGCCGGGCCGGACGGAGCTGAGCGCGGCCGCGCGCCGCACTCACCGGCACGTCGACCCCGCGTCGCCAGGGGCAGGCCGCTCGCGGCCGCAGTGAAAGGGATCCGCCACATGGGCAAACACGGAAAGCGATACCAGGAAGCAGCCGCACTCGTCGAGGATGGCAGGACCTACCTGCCCGAGGAGGCGATGGCGCTGCTGAAGCAGACCGCCACCACCAAGTTCGAGTCCTCCGTCGAGGCCCATATCCGCCTGGGTGTCGACCCCCGGCATGCCGAGCAGATGGTGCGCGGCACCGTCTCGCTGCCGCACGGCAGCGGCAAGGTCGTCCGGGTCGCCGTCTTCGCCCAGGGCGACAAGGCGGCCGAGGCCAGTGCCGCCGGCGCCGACGTGGTGGGCGCGGATGACCTCGCCGAGAAGATCGAGGGTGGCTGGCTGGAGTTCGACGTGGCCGTGGCCACGCCCGACATGATGGGCCGCGTGGGCAAGCTCGGCCGCATCCTCGGCCGTCGTGGCCTGATGCCGAATCCCAAGGCCGGCACCGTCACCTTCGACATCGAACAGGTCGTCAACGAGCTCAAGGGCGGCCGCATCGAGTTCAAGGTCGACAAGGGCGGCATCATCCACGTGGCCTTCGGCAAGTCCGGCTTCGAGCCGGCCCAGCTGCTCGACAACCTCGCCGCCCTGACCGACGCCATCAACCGCGCCCGACCCAAGGAGGTCAAGGGCCAGTACTTCAAGAGCCTCACCGTCGCGTCCACCATGGGCCCCGGCATCCGCGTGGACGTCCCGGGCCTGCTGGCGCTCGCCGCCTGAGGGCCGCGGGCTGCCAGGCCCGCATCACAGCGTTGACGGGGCGCTTCCCGTCGAAACGAAGAGAGTTCCGCCAGAGACAGCGATGCGTCCGGGAAGCCAGGAGGCTTCCGCGCCGCGAGCCGAGCGTATCGGCTCGTCGGACCGGACCGAAATCGTCGCACGGACCGCCTCGTGCGGGGACGACGACGGGCACGCCAAGGCAGGTGTCGAACCGGACCTCCGTCCGGAGCTGCGCGTCGCAGCGAACGATGCTCCTGTGCGGGACACACAGGGGATCGTCGCATCCGCGTCGCTCCCAGGGAAAGGAGGTCACATGCCCACACAAGCCAAGCAGGCGACCGTGGCGGAGCTCACCGAGCTCCTCAAGGAGGCGACCACGACGATCGTCTCCGATCACCGGGGCCTGTCGGTGGCTGATCTGCACAGGGTGCGCCGCGAGCTGCGCGCGAAGGACATCCAGTACCGGGTCATCAAGAACCGACTGGCGAGGATCGCGGCCGAACAGGCCGGCCGCACGGAGCTCATCCCGCTGCTCACCGGCCCCAGCGCCATCGCCATCGGCGGCCAGGACGAGTCCTCGCTGGCGAAGGGCCTGCTGGATGCCACCAAGCCTTTCTCGGTGGAGATCCGCGGGGCTGCCATGAACGGCCAGACGTTCGATGCCGCCGCCGTCATGGCGCTTGCCCGCTTGCCCGGCCGCGACGTGCTGCTGGCCCAGCTGGCCGGTGGCATGGCTGCGCCTCTGAGCACGATGGCCGGTCTCTTCGCCGCCCCCTTGCGAAACCTGGGCTACGGCCTGACGCAGCTGCAGCAGCGACGCGAAGCGGCCCAGGCCGGCTAGCACGCACCCCTCGACACCACTACCAACACGATCGATACGGAAGGAACGACACCCCAATGGCCAAACTCACACAGGAAGACATCCTCGAAGCCATCGACGGCATGACCGTGCTTGAGCTCTCCGGCTTCATCAAGGCCTTCGAGGAGCGCTACGGCGTCACCGCGGCTGCCCCCGCGGCGGTCGCGATGGCGGCGACCCCGGCGGATGCCGGCGCAGCCGAAGCCGAGGAAGAGCAGACCGAGTTCGAGGTCGTGCTGTCCGAGGTCGGCCCCAACAAGATCCCCGTCATCAAGGTCGTGCGAGAGCTGACGGGCCTGGGCCTCAAGGAAGCCAAGGACCTCGTCGATGCCGCTCCCAAGGCGGTCAAGGAAGGCGTGGACAAGGACGAGGCGGAGAAGATCAAGGCCGCCCTCGAGGAGCAGGGCGCCAAGGTCGACATCAAGTAGCGCACCGCCGCTCAGGGAAGAGGGAGGTCGCTTCGACCTCCCTCTTCGTGACCTCCCCGCCGTTGACGGGCCGCGGACGACGCGATACCATACACGGTCGGTGAGCGCGGCCCCTTTTCCTTCAACGACCCATGTGGTCGGATTCCCGTGCCTTGAAAGCCTCTCCCTGAGGCCAGGAGTGCCCCATGACCGTGTCTGAAGTCGATCGTCGGCGTGTGCCCATGTCGCTGGAGCGCAAGCGATACTCCCGGATCCCCGAGGTCCTTCCGATCCCCGACCTGATCGAGCTTCAGCGCACCTCGTACGACTGGTTCGTCGAGCGCGGCCTGCGTGACCTCCTTGACGAGATCAGCCCCATCTCCGACTTCACCGGCAAGTCCATGGAGCTGCACTTCAACAACTACGAGTTCGGCGAGCCCAAGTACGACCAGCTCGAATGCCGCGCCCGCGACCTGACCTACAGCCGGCCGCTGTACGTGGAGGTGGAGCTGGTCATCCATGAGACCGGCGAGCACATCGCGCAACGCGTCTACATGGGCGACTTCCCCAGCATGACCGAGCGTGGCACCTTCATCATCAACGGCGCCGAGCGCGTGGTGGTGAGCCAGCTCGTGCGCAGCCCGGGCGTCTACTACACCAGCACCGAGGACGCCAACACCGGCCGTCAGCTCTTCAGCGCCAAGGTCATCCCCAACCGCGGCGCCTGGCTGGAGTTCGAGACATCGGCCAAGAACGTGCTCTACGTCAAGGTCGACCGCAAGCGCAAGCTGGAGGCGACCAAGCTGCTGCGCGCCGTCGGCTACGAGAGCAATGACGAGATCGTCAGCCTCTTCAAGCGGGTCGACAGCGGTGAGACCAGCTTCATCAGCGAGACCCTCGACAAGGACACCACGAACACGCGCATGGAAGCGCTCATCGAGGTGTACAAGAAGCTGCGCCCGGGCGACCCGCCCACCGGCGACAACGCCGAGAAGCTGGTCGAGAGCCTCTTCTTCAACTTCCGCCGCTACGACCTCGGTCGCGTGGGCCGCTACAAGTTCAACAAGAAGCTGGGCCCGGTCGCCGACCGCATGGGTGTCAAGCTGCCCGAAGTCGAGCGCACCATCACCAAGGAAGACATCGCCGTCATCGTCGGTCACCTCATCGAGCTCGACAACGGGCTGGGCACGGCCGATGACATCGACCACCTGGGCAATCGGCGCATCCGCGCCAATGGCGAGCTCATCCAGAACGCCTTCCGTGTCGGCCTCCTGCGCATGGAGCGCGTGGTCAAGGAGCGCATGACCATCCAGGAGCCGGAGAAGGCGACACCCAACGTGCTCGTCAACATCCGTCCCGTGGTGGCGGCCATGAAGGAGTTCTTCGGCGGCAGCCAGCTGTCCCAGTTCATGGACCAGACCAACCCGCTGGCCGAGCTCACCAGCAAGCGCCGCCTCTCCGCGCTCGGCCCGGGCGGCCTCTCGCGCGAGCGCGCCGGGTTCGACGTCCGTGACGTCCACCACAGCCACTACGGCCGCATCTGTCCCATCGAGACCCCCGAGGGTCCGAACATCGGCCTCATCGGTTCGCTGGCGACGTACGGGCGCATCAACGAGTACGGCTTCATCGAGACGCCCTACCGCAAGGTCAAGCGCATCGCCGACTACAAGGACAAGGGACTCATCGACGAGATCGCCGGCGAGGACGTGGTCACCGCGCAGGGCAAGGTGACCCTCGAGAAGGGTCAGCCCATGACCCAGGCGGCCGTCGACGAGCTCAAGGCCCAGAAGCGCAAGGCCTTCAGGATCAAGCCGCGCGTGACCGAGGAGATCGAGTACCTCGCTGCCTACGACGAGGAGGAGCGCTACGTCGCGCAGGCCAACACCAGGCTCGACGACAAGGGCTACTTCGTCGATGACAAGGTGCCCGCCCGCCACCTCGACCAGTTCCCCGAGGCGCGCCCCAGCCAGATCGACTACATGGACGTCAGCCCCAAGCAGGTCGTGTCGGTGGCCACCGCGCTCATCCCCTTCCTCGAGCACGACGACGCCAACCGCGCGCTCATGGGCTCCAACATGCAGCGCCAGGCGGTGCCGCTGCTGGAGCCGGAGTCGCCCATCGTGGGCACCGGCATGGAGGCGCGAGCCGCCAAGGACTCGGGCCAGGTCGTGGTGGCACGGGCTGCCGGCGTGGTCACCTCGGTGACGGCCGACCTCATCACCGTCGAAGAGGACGATGGCGAGCTGCGTCGCTACCCGCTCGAGAAGTTCGTCCGCTCCAACCAGGGCACCTGCATCAACCACCGCCCCATGGTGGAGGTGGGCATGCGCGTGGCCGAGGACGCTGTGCTGGCCGACTCCTCCTCGACCGAGGAGGGTGAGCTGGCGCTCGGCCGCAACATCCTGGTGGCCTTCATGAGCTGGGAGGGTGGCAACTACGAGGATGCCATCGTCGTCAGCGACCGCCTGGTGCGCGAGGACCTCTTCACCAGCATCCACATCGAGAAGCACGAGCTGGAATCGCGTGACACCAAGCTGGGACCCGAGGAGATCACCCGCGACATCCCCAACGTGGGCGAAGAGTCGCTCAAGGATCTCGACGAGGACGGCGTGGTCTACGTCGGTGCCGAGGTGCAGCCGGGTGACATCCTGGTGGGCAAGATCACGCCCAAGGGCGAGACCGAGCTGACCGCGGAGGAGCGCCTGCTGCGCGCCATCTTCGGCGAGAAGGCCCGTGAGGTGAAGGACTCCAGCCTGCGCCTGCCACACGGCGAGCGCGGCAAGGTCGTCGATATCCGCGAGTTCAATCGCGACAACGGCGACGAGCTGCCCCCGGGCGTCAACCGCCTCATCCGGGTCAGCGTCGCGGCCAAGCGCAAGATCAGCGTGGGCGACAAGATGGCCGGCCGCCACGGCAACAAGGGCGTGATCGCCAAGATCCTGCCCCAGGAGGACATGCCCTTCCTGCCCGATGGCACGCCGGTGGACATCATCCTCAACCCGCTGGGCGTGCCCAGCCGCATGAACATCGGCCAGATCCTCGAGACCCAGCTGGGCTGGGCGCTCCACGAGCGCAGCAAGAAGGAAGGCCGCGTCATCAAGGCCGCCACGGCCGTCTTCGACGGCGCCAGTGAGGCCCAGATCGAGGAGGAGCTGCTCGCCGCAGGGCTGCCCGTCACCGGCAAGACCACGCTGCGCGACGGTCGCACCGGTGAGCCCTTCGACCGCGAGGTGACGGTCGGCTACATCTACATGCTCAAGCTGCACCACCTCGTGGAAGACAAGATCCACGCCCGTTCGACCGGACCCTACAGCCTCATCACCCAGCAGCCGCTCGGTGGCAAGGCCCAGTTCGGTGGTCAGCGCTTCGGGGAGATGGAGGTGTGGGCCCTGGAGGCCTACGGCGCGGCCAACATCCTCCAGGAGCTGCTGACGGTGAAGTCCGACGATGTCATGGGCCGTGTCCAGACATACGAGGCCATCGTCAAGGGCGAGGACATCCAGGCGCCGGGTGTGCCGGAGTCCTTCAAGGTCCTCATCAAGGAGCTCCAGAGCCTCGGGCTCAACGTGGAGATCCTCAACGAGAACGAAGAAGAGATCCACTTCGCCGAGGATCCCTCGGCGTATCCGCTGCCAGACCTGGGCGGCATCAATCTCGCCGGATTCGAAGACTAGACCAGCAGTCGCGGCCACCGACCCGGAGTCCGCTCCGGTCCAACCCGCGCATCCCGCACCGCTGACGACGGTGTGGTTGAAGGAGAACGATGCTCGAGGTCAACAACTTCAGCGCCATCCGCATCTCGCTTGCCTCGCCCGACCAGGTGCGCGACTGGTCGAAGGGCGAGGTCACCAAGCCCGAGACCATCAACTACCGCACCCTGCGACCGGAGAAGGATGGGCTCTTCGACGAGCGCATCTTCGGCCCCTCGCGTGACTGGGAGTGC
The DNA here is from genome assembly GCA_963804575.1 of uncultured Chloroflexia bacterium. Classification (GTDB taxonomy): domain Bacteria; phylum Chloroflexota; class Limnocylindria; order Limnocylindrales; family CSP1-4; genus JAFMJV01. The sequence goes on along the minus strand of CAWDQY010000007.1, from coordinate 197,612 downwards.
TACTGCGGCAAGTACAAGCGCATCCGCTACAAGGGCATCATCTGCGACAAGTGCGGCGTCGAGGTCACGCGCGCCAAGGTCCGTCGTGAGCGCATGGGCCACATCCAGCTGGCCAGCCCCGTCAGCCACATCTGGTACTTCAAGGGCACGCCCAGCCGCCTGGGCATCCTGCTCGACATCAGTCCGCGCAACCTCGAGGGCGTGCTCTACTTCGCCAAGTACATCGTCACCTGGGTGGATGAGGACGCGCGTGCCAAGCTGCTCCAGCAGCTCGAGGACGAGGCCGAGGGACGCGGCAGTGGCGCGCAGGCGCTGGCCGACCTCGAGGATCGCCTGCAGGCCGACATCAACAAGCTCGCTGACGAGCTGAACGGCGAGCTCGAGCAGTTCAAGCGGGAGCGCGAACAGGAGCGCGAGACGCGCACCGCCCAGCTGGTCGAAGCACAGCAGTCGTCCGAGGCCGCCCTGAAGGCCCTTGGGAGCGCGGTCGCCGAGGATGCCATCGTCTTCGAGGAGACCGGCGAGGTGCTCGTGGCTGCCGGCGAGAAGGGCGGCAAGGCCGTCTCTGCGCAGCTGCGCAAGCTGACCGCCGAGCTGGTCGAGAAGATCAACGACGACATCAAGGAGAAGGAGGCCCAGGAGGAGGCCGCCGTCAAGCAGCGCATCGAGGATGCCAAGCTCGAGATGAGCGCGACCCTCGAGGCCGAGCAGGAGCACCTCAAGGTCGAGGCCGAGGGCCTCAAGGAGGAGATCCGCAAGGCCCGCGACGAGATCAGCAAGCTGCAGGCCGGCGACCTGCTGCCGGAGGCTTCGCCCGACGGCTGGAACTTCCGCGACCTCGATCGCAAGTACGGCAGCGGCATCCGCGGCGGCCAGCGGCTCTTCGGTGCCGGCATGGGCGCGGAGGCCGTGCGTGAACGCATCACCCGCCTCGACCTCGAGACGCTCAGCGCCACGCTGCACTCGGAGGTTCGCACCACCAGCGGCATGCGCCGCAAGAAGGCCATCAAGCGGCTCCGCCTCATCGAGGCCTTCCGTCGCTCTGGCGCGCGCCCAGAGTGGATGATCCTCTCGGTGCTGCCGGTCATCCCGCCCGACCTGCGGCCGATGGTCCAGCTCGACGGTGGCCGCTTCGCCACCAGCGACCTCAACGACCTCTACCGTCGCGTCATCAACCGCAACAACCGCCTCAAGCGCCTGCTGGAGCTGGGCGCTCCGGAGATCATCATCCGCAACGAGAAGCGGATGCTCCAGGAGGCCTGCGACGCGCTCATCGACAACGGCCGACGTGGCCGCGCCATCGCCGGCACCGGCAACCATCGCCTGAAGTCGCTCTCCGACATGCTCAAGGGCAAGCAGGGCCGCTTCCGCCAGAACCTGCTGGGCAAGCGCGTCGACTACTCCGGCCGCTCGGTCATCGTGGTCGGCCCGGACCTGCAGCTGCACCAGTGCGGCCTGCCCAAGAAGATGGCGCTGGAGCTCTTCAAGCCCTTCGTCATGCGGCAGCTGGTGGAGAAGAACTACGCCCACAACATCAAGAGCGCCAAGCGCCTCGTGGAACGCGTCGAGGACGTGGTCTGGGACGTCCTCGAGGACGTCATCAAGGACCACCCGGTCCTGCTGAACCGCGCGCCCACGCTGCACCGCCTGGGCATCCAGGCCTTCATGCCCAAGCTCGTCGAGGGCTCGGCCATCCAGATCCACCCGCTGGTCTGCTTCGCCTTCAACGCCGACTTCGACGGCGACCAGATGGCCGTGCACGTGCCCCTGAGCCGGGATGCCCAGGACGAGGCGCGCCGCATGATGCTCTCGACCGAGAACCTGCTCAGCCCGTCCGACGGTGCGCCGGTGGTGGCGCCCACCCAGGACATGATCCTGGGCTGCTACTACCTGACCATGGACGCGGCCACGCCCATCGGGGGCCAGCCGCCCACCTTCGAGACCGACAGCGAGGCGCTGCTGGCCTACGAGCTGGGTGGCATCGACACCCGCGACGAGGTCGAGGACCTGGCCGCGCACCGGGTGCGACGCATGAAGCTGCACACCCCGGTCCGCGTGCTGCGGGTGGAGGTCTGGGACAGCGAGCAGCGAGACGCTCGTCGAGCGCCCCATCGAGACCACCATCGGACGGCTGATCTTCAACCAGATCCTGCCGCGGCAGCTGCGCTACACCGACAAGACCAACCGGGCCATGGCTCGCGCCCAGCTGCGCGAGGTCGTCTCCGACTGCTACCGACTGCTCGGTCGCAACGAGACCGCCCACCTGGTCGACGGCATCAAGCGCGTCGGCTTCCGCTATGCCACGCAGGGCGGCATGACCATCGGCGTGGACGACATCAAGGTGCCCGCGAGCAAGCCGGCACTGCTGGCCAAGGCCGACGGCCACGTCGTCGACATCGACGAGCAGTACCAGCGCGGCCTCATCACCGAGGAAGAGCGCTACAACCGCGTCGTCGAGGTCTGGAAGGCCACCACCGACGAGGTCAGCAGCGCCATGATGGAGGGCCTCGACCCCGAGGGCTCCGTCACCATGATGGCGGCCTCGGGTGCCCGCGGCAACAAGGGCAACATCGGTCAGCTGGGCGGCATGCGCGGCCTGATGGCCGATCCCTCCGGCCGCATCATCGACGTGCCCGTGCGCTCCAACTTCCGTGAAGGCATGACCGTGCTGGAGTACTTCATCTCCACCCACGGCGCCCGCAAGGGCCTCGCCGACACGGCCCTGCGCACCGCCGACTCGGGCTACCTGACGCGTCGCCTCGTCGACGTGGCCCAGGACGTCATCACCCGTGACGACGACTGCGGCACGCAGGAAGGCACCTGGATCACGCGCGAGGAGACCAAGGAATTCGCCGGCTCCGAGGACGAAGCGTTCTGGCGCCGACTGGCCGGTCGTTTCGCGGCCGGACCGGTCAGCAAGCCGGGGGCCAGGAAGAAGGACGAGCCCATCGTCGAGGCGGGCCAGATGATCAACGAGGACATCGCCCGCGCCATCGATGCGGCCGCTGTCGACGCGGTCATGGTCCGCTCGGCGCTGACCTGTCAGTCACGCCTGGGTGTCTGTCGCAGCTGCTACGGCGTCAACCTCGCCACGCGCGAGCTGGTCGAGGCCGGTGAGGCCGTCGGCATCATCGCGGCCCAGTCGATCGGCGAGCCCGGCACGCAGCTGACCATGCGGACGTTCCATACCGGCGGCGTCGCCGGCCTGGACATCACCGCCGGTCTGCCCCGCGTCGAGGAGCTGTTCGAGGCCCGCATGCCCAAGGGCAAGGCCGAGATCAGCCACATCGATGGCATCGTCCAGATCCTCGAGGGCGAGGACGGCATCCGCCGGGTCAAGGTGACCAGCCGTGAAGCCTTCGACGTGCCCATCAAGCTCACCAAGAAGCACGAGCGCCTGGTGGCCGAGGGCGATGCCGTCGAGGCCGACCAGCTGCTGGCTCGCCTCGAGAAGGACGACCTGCCCGAGGAGGTGCGCGCGCCCGACAGCGGCATCGTCACCTTCACCGAGGAAGGCATCAAGATCGGCGGCGAGGACGTCGTCGAACGCGAGTACGCCATCCCGCACAACGCCAAGCTGATGGTGGAGGACGGCCAGCAGATCCGGGCCGGCGATGCCATCACCGAGGGCCCCATCAATCCGCAGGAGTACCTCGAGACCCGCGGTCGGGATGCCGTGCAGCGGTACCTCGTCAAGGAGGTCCAGAAGGTCTATCGCAGCCAGGGCGTGACCATCAACGACAAGCACATCGAGATCATCGTGCGCCAGATGCTCCGCAAGGTCCGCATCGATCAGCCCGGTGATACCGAGCAGCTGCCGTTCGAGCTGGTCGACCGCTTCGACTTCGAGGACATCAACGAGCACGTCCTGGCCGAGGGTGGCGAGCCGGCGACCGCCGAGACCGTCCTGCTGGGCGTGACCAAGGCGTCGCTCAACACCAGCAGCTTCCTGGCTGCGGCGTCCTTCCAGGAGACCACTCGCGTGCTGACCGAGGCCGCCATCAACGGCGCCAAGGACGGCCTCGTGGGTCTCAAGGAGAACGTCATCATCGGCAAGCTCATCCCGGCGGGCACCGGTGCCCCGGCCAACATCGCGCGACGTCGCGAAGAGGCCCGCATCGCTGCGGCCGAGGCGCTCGCCGGCGGCGAGCTGCCGGAGGGCTTCGGCGAGGACTACAACATCTTCCTCAGCGACGGCGGTATCGCCACCGACGGCGATGGGGAGGTGGCGAACCCCTTCCTCGAGGAAGCCGAGCAGCGCGCCCAGTCGGAGGCCGGGGCCGCGGCCGACACGGAAGCCAATCCCTTCCTCGAGGGCGAGCCGTCCGCGGACGAGTCCGACGATGCCGACCCTGATTCCGCCAACCCCTTCCTCGAGGACTCGATCGAGGAGACCTCGCAGGACTGACGCGCGGTGGGCCGCCCAGGCGTCGTTGACGACCTCGCGGCCCGCTGCTAGACTTCGCGGTCGCGGCTGAATTGGCCGCATCGGTTTGGTGTGCGTCGGCCAGCGGTCGATGCGCACACCGGGCGGCACTCCCGTGAGGGGGCCCCGTCGATGGGGCCCGTGCCCCGGGACCCCGGTAGCCGCCACATCATTCAGACACGATAGACAGGGACGCGTGCGCTCCGCACGCCTCTCCAAGCGCGTCACCACGACGCCTACCGATAGGGGAGACGACAGCTCCGTGCCGACCATCAGCCAGCTCGTGCGCAAGGGCCGCAAGCCCAAGCAGGCGAAGATCAAGGCTCCGGCCATGCGCAAGAACTGGAACAGTCTGCGCCAGCGCCAGGTGCCGACTCGAGGTGCCCCCCAGAAGCGTGGCGTCTGCCTGCAGGTGCGCACCATGACGCCGAAGAAGCCCAACTCGGCGCTGCGCAAGATCGCTCGTGTCCGGCTCTCCAACCAGATGGAGGTCACGGCCTACATCCCCGGCATCGGCCACAACCTGCAGGAGCACTCGGTGGTGCTGGTCCGCGGCGGGCGAGTGAAGGACCTGCCCTCGGTGAAGTACCACATCATCCGTGGCACGCTCGATGCCTCCGGCGTCAACGACCGCAGGCAGGGCCGCTCCCGCTACGGCACCAAGAGGCCCAAGTAATGCCCCGACGCGCACAGATCCCCCGCAAGCTCAAGTACTCGCCGCCGCTGGCTCGCACCACCGATCGCTTCGTGGTGAAGCTGATGACGGACGGCAAGAAGGGCCTGGCCGAGAAGATCCTGCGCCAGGCGCTCGCCCGTGCCGAGGCTTCGGCCGGCCGTCCCGGCCTGGAGGTCCTCGACCTCGCCCTGCGCAACGCCACCCCCATCATCGAGGTCAAGCCCCGCCGTGTCGGTGGCGCCACCTACCAGGTGCCCGTCGAGATCCGTGGCGACCGCCGCACCTCGCTGGGAGTCCGCTGGCTGGTGCAGGCGGCCCGCCGGCGCAACGGCAAGTCGATGAGCGAGAAGCTGGCCTTCGAGCTGGTCGACGCCATGAACGGCCTGGGCGCCGCGGTCAAGCGTCGCGAAGACACCCACAAGATGGCCGACGCCAACCGGGCGTTCAGTCACTTCCGCTGGTAGACCCAGTCATCGTCCCCACCACGAGGCCCCGCTAGATGTCAAGGAAGTTCCCGCTCGCACGCACGCGGAACATCGGCATCATCGCGCATATCGACGCCGGCAAGACGACCGTGACCGAACGCATCCTGTTCTACACGGACAAGATCTACAAGCTCGGCGAGGTCCACGAGGGCGCGGCCACGATGGACTGGATGCCCCAGGAACAGGAGCGCGGCATCACCATCACGGCCGCGGCCACGACCTGCTTCTGGAACAACACGCGCATCAACATCATCGATACGCCCGGACACGTGGACTTCACCGTCGAGGTCGAGCGGAGCCTGCGCGTGCTCGATGGCGCGGTGGTCGTGTTCGACGGCGTCGCCGGCGTGGAGCCGCAGTCGGAGACGGTCTGGCGGCAGGCGGATCGCTACGGCGTGCCCCGCTTCTGCTTCATCAACAAGCTCGATCGCACCGGCGCCGACTTCTGGCGCTGCGTGGAGTCCATCCGCGAGCGCCTCGGCGCCAACGCCGTGCCGGTACAGATCCCCATCGGTCGCGAGGACAAGTTCGAGGGCGTGGTCGACCTCATCGAGATGCACGCCATCGTGTACCACGATGACCTCGGCACCAAGCCCGAGATCGTGCCCATCCCCGAGGACATGCAGGCGGAAGCCGAGAAGCAGCGCGCGGTCATGATCGAGTCCGTGGCCGACCTCGACGACGAGCTGACCACGAAGTTCCTCGAGGGCGAGGAACTCACGCCCGAGGAGATCCGTCACGGCCTGCGCCTGGGCACGCTGCAGAACCGCGTCGTGCCCGTGCTCACCGGCACGGCCCTCAAGAACAAGGGCATCCAGCCGATGCTCGACGCCGTGGTGCACTTCCTGCCCTCGCCGCTGGACGTGCCCCCCATCACCGGCATCGACCCCCAGGGCAACGAGGTCGTGCGCGTGGTGGATGACAAGGAGCCCTTCGCGGCCCTGGCCTTCAAGATCGCGGCCGATCCCTTCGTGGGCAAGCTGGCCTTCTTCCGTGTCTACAGCGGCAAGCTCAAGACCGGCTCGTACGTCTACAACGCCAGCAAGGGCAAGAAGGAGCGCATCGGTCGCATCGTCGAGCTCCACGCCAACTCGCGCGAGGACATCGCCGAGGTGAGCGCCGGTGACATCGCCGCGGCCGTCGGGCTCAAGGACACCTACACCGGCGATACCCTGACCGACCCTGACCACCCCGTCATCCTCGAGTCGATGGTCTTCCCGGAGCCCGTCATCGAAGTCGCCATCGAGCCCAGGACCAAGGCTGACCAGGACAAGCTGGCGGTGGCCCTGCAACGGCTCGCCGAGGAGGACCCCACCTTCCGCGTCCACACCGACGAGGAATTGGGCCAGACCCTCATCGCGGGCATGGGCGAGCTGCACCTCGACGTGCTCGTCGACCGCATGGTCCGCGAGTTCAGGGTCGCGGCCAACGTGGGCAAGCCGCAGGTGTCCTACCGCGAGACCATCCGCCGCGTGGCGGAGGGCAACGGACGCTTCGTGCGCCAGACCGGCGGCCGTGGCCAGTACGGCCACGCCATCATCAAGCTGGAGCCAGGCGAGAAGGGCAGCGGCTACGAGTTCGTGGACAAGATCGTCGGCGGGGTCATCCCGCGCGAGTACATCAAGTCCGTGGACGCGGGCATCCGCGAGGCGCTGGAGACGGGCGTCTACGCCGGCTACCCCATGGTGGACGTCAAGGCCACCCTCTTCGACGGCTCGTTCCACGAGGTGGACTCCTCGGAGATGGCCTTCAAGATCGCCGGCTCCATGGCCACCAAGCTCGCCGTCCAGAAGGCGGACCCGGCCATCCTGGAGCCCATCATGCGCGTCGAGGTCGTCATGCCCGAGGAGTTCATGGGCGACGTCATCGGCGACCTCAACAGCCGCCGCGGCCACATCGAGGGGATGGACAACCGCAACGGCACCCAGGTGGTCAGCGCGTTCGTGCCGCTGGCTTCCATGTTCGGCTACGTGACCGACCTGCGCAGCATGACCCAGGGGCGCGCGACCTCCTCGATGGAGTTCTCGCACTACGCCGAGGTCCCCAAGGCCGTCGCGGCCGAGCTGGTCCAGAAGGCCGCGGTGTAGCCACGGCAAGCCACAGACAGAGACACAGCGACCCATCCAGAAACAGCAACTCAAGGACGTAGTAGAGGACGACGGCAATGGCCAAGCAGAAGTTCGAGCGCAACAAGCCCCACGTCAACATCGGCACCATCGGTCACATCGACCACGGCAAGACGAGCCTGACGGCGGCCATCACCAAGTACCTGGCCCTGAAGGGCGGGGCGAAGTATCGCGCCTTCGACACCATCGACAACGCGCCCGAGGAGCGCGAGCGCGGCATCACCATCGCCATCGCCCACGTCGAGTACCAGACCGAGGCCCGCCACTACGCCCACGTCGACTGCCCCGGTCACGCCGACTACATCAAGAACATGATCACCGGGGCCGCCCAGATGGACGGCGCCATCCTGGTGGTCGCGGCCACCGACGGGCCCATGCCCCAGACGCGCGAGCACATCCTGCTGGCCCGCCAGGTGGAGGTGCCCTACATCGTGGTCTTCCTCAACAAGGTCGACATGGTCGACGACGAGGAGCTGCTCGAGCTCGTCGAGCTGGAGGTCCGCGAGCTGCTCTCCAAGTACGAGTTCCCCGGCGACGACCTGCCCGTCGTGCGCGGCTCGGCGCTGGCGGCGCTGGAGGCCCCCGACAACGTCGACGACGAGGCCTACCAGCCCATCCAGGCGCTGATGGACGCGGTCGACTCCTACATCCCCACCCCCGAGCGGGCCATCGACAAGCCCTTCCTCATGCCCGTCGAGGACGTCTTCTCCATCAAGGGCCGTGGCACCGTCGCCACCGGCCGCATCGAGCGTGGCGAGGTCCACGTCGGCGAGGAGATCGAGATGATCGGCATCAAGACCACCCGCAAGGTCGTGGTCACCGGTGTCGAGATGTTCAACAAGCTGCTCGATGCGGGCCAGGCCGGTGACAACGTGGGCACCCTGCTGCGCGGCATCGAGCGCGATGAGATCGAGCGCGGCCAGGTCCTCGCCAAGCCCGGCTCCATCAAGCCGCACACCAAGTTCACCGCTCGTGTCTACGTCCTGACCAAGGAGGAGGGCGGCCGTCACACCCCGTTCTACAACGGCTACCGGCCGCAGTTCTACCTGCGCACCACCGACGTCACCGGGGCCATCAGCCTCCAGGACGGTGCGGAGATGATCATGCCCGGTGACCACGTCGACATGGACGTCGAGCTCATCACCCCCATCGCGCTCGAGCCCGGCCAGCGCTTCGCCATCCGCGAGGGTGGCCGCACCGTCGGCGCCGGCGCCATCATCGCGGTACAGGACTAACCGGTGGCACGGCAGCGGATCCGGATCCGCCTCAAGGCATACGATCACCGCTCTGCTGGACCAGTCCGCGCTCCAGATCGTGGAGACGGCCCAGCGTACCGGGGCCGAGGTCGTCGGCCCGGTACCGTTGCCGACCCGGATCGAGAAGTTCACGGTCCTGCGGTCCCCGTTCATCGACAAGGACAGCCGGGAGCAGTTCGAGATCCGCACCCACAAGCGGCTCATCGACATCCTGGACCCCTCGTCCAAGACCGTTGATGCCCTGATGCGGCTCTCGCTTGCCGCGGGCGTCGACATCGAGATCAGGATGTAGATGTCAATCGGCGTGATCGGCCGCAAGGTCGGAATGACACAGGTCTTCGCGGAGGACGGCACGATGGTGCCGGTTTCCGTCGTGGCCGTCGAACCCAACACGGTGACCGAGCTGCGTACGCTCGACCGGGACGGCTATACCGCCGTGCAGGTCGGCGCCGGTACGGCCCGCCATACCAGCAAGCCCAGGGCCGGCCAGCTCAAGGGCCTGCCTCGAGTGCGCGACGTGCGCGAGTTCCGCGTCGACGACGTGGCCGAGTACAGCATCGGCCAGACCCTCGACGTGGGCATCTTCGAGGACGGTGAGGCGGTCAGCATCACCGGTACCTCCAAGGGCAAGGGTTTCGCCGGCACCATCAAGCGCCACCACTTCCGCCGCGGACCGGAGACACACGGCTCCGACTCCCACCGAGCCCCCGGCTCGATCGGTGGCGGCACGTACCCGGGCAAGGTCTTCCGCGGCACGCCCATGGCGGGCCACATGGGCCATGAGCGGGTGACCGTCAAGAACGCCACCATCCTGCGCACCGACAGCGAGCGCAACCTGCTGCTCGTCAAGGGCCCGGTCCCCGGACCGCGCAACGCGCTCGTCGTGGTCAGGAAGGCTTGAGGCCGATGCCAACGACACCACTCTTCGACAAGTCCGGCGCCGAGACCGGCACCATCGACCTTCCCGACGCGCTGTTCGCCGCGCCGGTCAACACGGCGGTCATGCACCAGGCCGTGGTGGCGCAGCTGGCCGGCCGTCGCACCGGCACGGCCAAGACCAAGACTCGCGCCGAGGTGCGCGGTGGCGGTCGCAAGCCCTATCGCCAGAAGGGCACCGGCCGCGCGCGCCAGGGCACACGCTCAGCGCCCCACTATGCGGGCGGTGGCGTCGTCTTCGGCCCCAGCCCGCGCAAGTACGACAAGCGCCTGCCCAAGCGCATGCGCCGGCTGGCGCTGGTGGGTGCGCTCACCAGCAAGTTCGATGACGGCGTCATCAAGATCGTCAACGACCTCGCCCTCGACGAGATCAAGACCAAGCAGCTGCTGAGCCATCTCTCGTCGCTCGAAGCGGCGGGCAAGGTGCTGGTGGTCGAGGACGGCAAGAACGAGGCGCTGGAGCTGTCGGCTCGCAACGTGCCCAACCTGGTCGTCATCCGTGCCGACTCGCTGAACATCGTCGATGTCCTTGATGCTGACGCCATCGTCATCACCAAGCCGTCGATCCCGACCATGTCGGAGGTGTACGCATGACCCTTGCCGCCACGCAGATCATCCTCCGACCGGTCATCAGCGAGAAGTCGATGGACCAGACCACCATCAGCAAGTACACCTTCGCGGTCGCCGACCAGGCCAACAAGCTGCAGATCAAGGCAGCCGTGGAGGAGCTCTTCAAGGTCACCGTGCTCGACGTCAACGTGCTCACCTCGAAGCGCAAGGAGAAGTCCCGCAATCGCCGTCGCGGGCGCCAGGTCGGCTACACCACCCCCTGGAAGAAGGCCGTCGTGACCGTCAAGTCCGGCGACTCGATCGAATTCTTCGAAGGGGTCTAGACGATGCCGATCCGAGGCTACAAGCCGACCTCCCCGGGCCGCCGCTTCATGACGCGGTCGACCTTCGAGGAGATCACCACCGACACCCCGCACAAGCCGCTCGTCGAAGCCAAGAAGCGCGGCTCTGGCCGCAACTCGCAGGGTCGCCTGACCGTGCGTCACCGCGGTGGCGGCGCCAAGCGCAACTACCGGCGCATCGACTTCCGGCGCGACAAGTGGGACGTGCCCGCCAAGCTCGCCACCATCGAGTACGACCCCAACCGCTCGGCCCGCATCGGCCTGCTGCACTACGCCGACGGCGAGAAGCGCTACATCCTCGTGCCCAACGGCCTGCAGGTGGGTGACGCCGTCATCGCCGGCGCCAAGGCCGAGGCACGCGTGGGCAACGCCCTGCCGCTGCAGGCCATCCCGCTCGGGCACCCAGCTCCACAACATCGAGCTCACCCCGGGCAAGGGCGGCCAGATCGTCCGCTCCGCCGGTGCGTCTGCCCAGCTGATGGCCAAGGAGGGTGCCTACGCCCTCGTGCGCCTACCCTCGGGCGAGGTCCGTCGCGTCGACCTGCGCTGCATGGCCACGGTCGGCCAGGTGGGCAACATCGATCATGAGAACCAGAGCCTGGGCAAGGCCGGTCGTGCCCGTCACATCGGCAAGCGCCCCGAGGTGCGTGGCGTGGTGATGAACCCGCGGGACCATCCCCATGGTGGTGGTGAGGGCAAGTCGCCCACGGGCATGCCGCCCAAGACCCCCTGGGGCCAGCCCGCCATGGGCCACCGCACCCGACGCAACAAGAACAGCGGGAGGCTCATCGCGACCTCCCGGCACCGCAAGTAGGCAAGGAGGAGCGTCATGTCGCGATCCCTCAAGAAGGGACCGTACGTCGAGCAGCGGCTCCTGGCCCGTGTGCAGACGATGAACAGCAAGAACGAGAAGCAGGTGCTGAAGACCTGGTCGCGTGCCAGCGTCATCTTCCCCGACTTCATCGGCCACACCGTCGCCGTCTACAACGGCAAGAAGCACATCCCGGTGTTCATCTCCGAAAACATGGTCGGCCACCGGCTCGGTGAGTTCGCCCCCACCCGCAACTACCGCGGTCACGGGCGTCACACCGAGCGGTCGACATCGCTGAAGTAGGGGCCGCGATGCGAGTTTCCGCCACCGCCAAGTACATCCGCCGCTCCACCCGCAAGACCCGCCTGGTCACGCGGGCCATCGTCGGGCGCCCCGTGGAAGAGGCCGCCGCCCTGCTGCAGTTCATGCCGCAGGGTGCGGCTCGGGACGTCGCCAAGGTGCTCAAGAGCGCCACCGCCAACGCCGAGAACAACCATGACCTGCCCGCCGACGAGCTGTTCGTCGCGGAGGCCACTGCCAACGAGGGACCCACCATCAAGCGCTGGCGACCGCGCGCCCAGGGGCGTGCATTCCCCATCAACAAGCCCATGACCCATGTCACGGTCGTGGTCGAGAACCGGGAGGCCTAGGCATGGGACACAAGGTCCACCCCAACGGCTTCCGGCTGGGTGTCTCGCGCACCTGGAACGCCAAGTGGTACTCGGACAAGGAGTACACCGACCTGCTGCGCGAGGACATCTCCATCCGCTCGCTGGTGCAGAAGCGGCTGGCCAACGCCAGCGTCTCGCTGGTCGAGATCGAGCGCGGCATCAACCACGTGACCGTCACCGTCCACACCGCCAAGCCGGGCATCGTCATCGGCAAGGGCGGGGCCAACGTCGAATCGCTGCGCCAGTCCGTGGGCAAGCTGACCGACCGCAAGGTCAAGCTGGAGATCCGCGAGATCCGCCAGCCAGAGCTCGACGGCGTGCTGGTCGCGACCAACATCGCCCAGCAGCTGACCCGGCGTATCGCCTTCCGCAAGGCCATCAAGCAGTCCATCCAGCGGACCATGAAGGCCGGCGCCAAGGGCGTGAAGATCCAGGTCTCCGGTCGCCTCGGCGGCTCCGAGATGGCCCGCCGCGAGTGGGACAAGGAAGGCCGCATCCCGCTGGGCACGCTGCGCGCCGACATCAGCTACGGCCAGGTCCTCTCGCGCACGACCTACGGCGCCATCGGTGTCAAGGTCTGGATCTACCGCGGGGACATCATCCCCGAGAAGACCGCGCCCAAGGAGGCAGTCGCTGCCGGGGGAGGGGCCTAGACCATGTTGATGCCCCGTCGCGTCAAGCACCGCAAGCAGCAGCGTGGTCGCATGAGCGGCATCGCCAAGGGCGGTTCGTCCATCGCCTTCGGTGACTACGCGCTGATGACCCAGGAGCCCGGCTACATCACCAGCCGCCAGATCGAGGCCGCTCGTCGCGCCATGACCCGCTACGTCCGCCGTGGCGGCAAGATCTGGATCCGCATCTTCCCCGACAAGCCCGTCACCAAGAAGCCCGCCGAGGTCCGCATGGGCAAGGGCAAGGGCGCAGCCGACCACTGGGTCGCCGTCGTCAAGCCGGGCCGGATCCTGTTCGAGATGGCCGGCGTCCCGCATGAGGATGCCATCGAGGCCATGCGCCTGGCCAGCCACAAGCTGCCCACCAGCGTCAAGGTCCTGATCAGAGAGGGGGTCCATGATGGAGATCGCTAAGGCCCGCAGCCTCTCCGAGCGGGAGCTCGACGAGGAGCTGGTGTCGGCACGACGTCATCTCTATGACCTGCGTTTCCAGCTGGCCACGCGCCAGCTCACCGATTACAACCAGATCTCGCAGACGCGCAGGGACATCGCGCGCCTGCTGACCGTGCAGACCGAGCGCCAGCTCGTGGCTGGGTCAGCGGGCAGCGGTTCGCGGCGACTGCCGGAGGAGAGTAGATGAGCGCCGCCTCTGCACCCGAGCGCGGAAAGCGCAAGGCCAAGGTCGGCCGGGTCGTTTCCGACAAGATGGACAAGACCATCGTCGTTTCCGTCGAGCGTCTTGCCCGCCACCGTATCTACAAGCGCGTCATCCGCCTGACCACCAAGTTCAAGGCGCACGACGAGAACAACGAGGCCCACGTCGGCGACACCGTTCGCATCGAGGAGGCGCGGCCGCTCTCGGCGACCAAGCGCTGGCGGCTGGCCGAGATCGTGGCCAAGGCCGGCCTGGGCGCGGGTGAGGGCGTCGTCTCCGAGGAACCCGAGACCGCCGAGGCCATCCACATGGCGGCCCATCCGGGTCGCCTTGAGACACCGCTCGAAGAGGCCACGGCTGACGCGCCGGTGGCCGCGGCTGCTGCCGAGGCGCCGCTTCAGGACGAGGGGGTGTCGGCATGATCCAGCCCAGCAGCCGGCTGCGCGTGGCCGACAACACCGGCGCGCGCACCGTGGAGTGCATCCGCATCCTGGGTCGCTCGCAGAAGCCCACGGCCGGTGTCGGCGATGTCATCGTCGCCAGCGTCAAGCAGGCCATCCCCAACGCCGCGGTGAAGAAGGGCGACATCGTCCAGGCCGTGATCGTGCGGACGGCCAAGGAGTACGGACGTCCTGATGGCAGCTACATCCGCTTCGACGAGAACGCGGCTGTGCTCATCAACAACCAGGGCAACCCGCGCGGCACGCGCATCTTCGGCCCCGTGGCCCGCGAGCTGCGTGATCGCAACTACATGAAGATCATCTCGCTCGCCCCGGAGGTGCTGTGATGGCACCGATCGCCAAGCCCAGCCGCCACACCCGTGTGCCCGACCTGCGTTCGGGTGACGAGGTGGTGGTCCTGAAGGGCAAGGACGCCGGGCGGCGTGGTGTCATCCAGAAGGTGCTTCGCCACCAGCAGGGCTGGGCGCGCTCATCGGCGCGCTTCGGGGCCGGCTGGCAGGACAAGGCGCCGCTGTCCGGCGCGGCCGTCGTCATCGAGGGCCTCAACATCGCCAAGCGGCACACCAAGCCGCGGCAGGTGGCAGGCCGGACGGAGCGCCAGCCACGCATCCAGCAGGGCGGCATCCTGGACATCCCCCAGCCCATCGCCGTCAGCAACGTCATGCTCGTCTGTCCGCATTGCTCGCGCCCGACCCGCGTCCGCCATGAGCGCACCGGCGACGGCCGCAGCATCCGCACCTGCACGCACTGCAGCGAGTCCGTGACCAGAGCGGAGGCCAGGTAAGTGAGCAGTGGACTGCGACAGCGCTACGAGGAAGAGGTGGTGCCGGCCCTGGTGAAGGAGTTCGGCTACCAGAACCCCATGCAGGTTCCCCGCCTCACCAAGATCACCGTCAACATCGGGCTGGGCGAGGCACTCACCAACGCCAAGGCCGTCGATGCCGCGGTGACCGACATGACCGCCATCACGGGTCAGAAGCCGGTCGTCACCAAGGCCCGGCGATCGATCGCCCAGTTCAAGATCCGCGAGGGCAACACCATCGGCGCCAAGGTCACCCTGCGTGGCCAGCGCATGTGGGACTTCCTGGAGCGGCTCACGCGCGTGGCCCTGCCTCGCATCCGCGACTTCCGGGGTGTACCCAGCCGCTCGTTCGATGGACGCGGCAACTACTCGCTGGGCCTGCGTGAGCAGCTGGCGTTTCCCGAGATCGAGTACGACAAGGTCGATCGCCTGCGGGGCCTCGAGCTGACGGTCGTCACCACCGCCAAGACCGACGAGGAAGGCCAGCGGCTGCTGGCGCTCCTCGGCATGCCTTTCGAGAATTAGAGGAGCGACAGCCGAATGGCCAAGAAGTCGATGATCGCCAAGGCGAAGCGCAAGCAGCGCTTCGAGGTGCGCTCCTACCACCGCTGTTTCGTCTGCGGTCGATCGCGCGCCTACATGCGCCGCTTCGGCCTCTGCCGCATCTGCTTCCGGGAGCGCGCCCTGCTGGGTGAGCTGCCGGGGGTCACCAAGTCGAGCTGGTAGTCACATGAACATCTCCGATCCCATCGCCGACATGCTCACGCGCATCCGCAACGCCAGCCGTGCGCGCCACGTGGAGGTCTCCATGCCGGCCTCGCGCACGAAGCTGGCCATCGCCGAGATCCTCAAGGAGGAGGGCTTCATCGAGGACTTCTCCGAGGCTCCCGCCGGTCCGCGCAAGGACATCACCATCAAGCTCAAGTACGTGGGCAAGGTGCCGGTGGTCAGCGGGCTCAAGCGCATCAGCAAGCCGGGCCTGCGGGTCTACGCTTCCAAGACCGAGATCCCCCGCGTGTTGGGTGGCCTCGGTGTCGTCATCGTCAGCACCAGCCAGGGCATCATGACCGGCGCGCAGGCTCGCAAGAGCCAGCTCGGCGGCGAGATCCTGGCCTACGTCTGGTAGGCGGCGTCCATGTCACGAGTCGGCAAGCTACCCATCACCATCCCGGCAGGTGTCGATATCGACATCACCGGCACCCGTATCAAGGTCAAGGGCCCCCGGGGCACGCTCGAGCGTGACCTCACGCCCGTGCTGTCGGTCGTCACCGAGGATGGCCAGCTGCGTGTCGTGCGCCCCAACGAGGACAAGCGCTCGCGCGAGCTCCACGGCCTGACCCGCACGCTCATCAGCAACATGGTCGTCGGCGTGACCGAGGGTTACACCCGCAACCTCGAGATCCAGGGCGTGGGCTACCGCGCGCAGCTGGTGGGCCAGAAGCTGCAGCTCAACCTGGGCTACAGCCACCCCATCGAGATCGACCCACCCGAGGGCATCGCCTTCGCCGTGGACACCCCCACCAAGGTCGCCGTGACCGGCATCGACAAGGAGCTGGTCGGGCGCATCGCCGCCCAGGTGCGCGGCACGCGCAAGCCCGAGCCCTACAAGGGCAAGGGTGTCCGCTACGCGGGCGAAGTCGTGCGCCGCAAGGCCGGCAAGGCCGGCAAGATCGGCGGCTAGGCACCCCGACCGAGCCATATCAAGAGCAACCCTGGTCGCGGCGCCCGAGCGGCGCCCCGGCCGATAGAGGAGACCGACGACCGCGATGCCAACGGCACGAAGCCGCTCCGCCGCACGTCAGAAGCGTCACTCGCGGCTCCGCCTTCGTGTGGCGGGGTCCACTGAGCGACCGCGCCTGGCGGTCTTCCGGAGTATCAACCAGATCTACGCCCAGGTCATCGACGACTCCACCGGGCACACCCTCGCCGCAGCCTCCTCGATGGAGGCCAGCGTGAAGGGTGCCGGTGGCACCAAGACCGAGCGCGCCAAGCAGGTGGGTTCCCTTGTGGGGGACCGTGCCAAGGCCGCTGGTGTCGAGCGTGTCGTGTTCGACCGCGCCGGGTTCAAGTTCCACGGACGGGTCCGTGCGCTCGCCGAAGGCGCGCGCGAATCCGGCCTGGAGTTCTAGGAGGAGCGCCCATGGCTCGGATCGATCCCAACAAGCTCACGCTCGAGGAGCGCGTCGTCCAGATCAACCGCGTGGCCAAGGTGGTCAAGGGCGGACGACGCTTCAGCTTCAGTGCGGTGGTCGTCGTGGGAGACGGCGCAGGACACGTCGGTGTCGGCCTTGGCAAGGCCGGCGAGGTGCCGGAGTCCATCCGCAAGGGCGTCGAGGATGCCAAGAAGAACCTCATCAAGGTGCCGCTCGTCGGCACGACCGTGCCCCACGAGGTGCGTCAGCAGTTCGGTGCCAGCACCGTGCTCCTGAAGCCGGCCTCGCAGGGTACCGGCGTCATCGCCGGCGCCTCCGTCCGAGCCGTCGTCGAGGCGGCGGGCATCCACGACATCCTGTCCAAGTCGCTCGGCTCCAACAACCCGGTCAACGTCACCCGGGCCACGCTCGAGGGCCTGCGCAACATGCGCTCGGCCGCCGAGCTGTCGGAGTGGCGTGGCAAGAAGCTGCGCAGCGTCATCCCCGGCCAGCCCATGCCGGGCGCGGACGGCGCCATCGTGGGCAGGGAGGCCGTCGATGGCCGCTAGGCTCCGCGTCACGCTGAAGAAGTCGATGGTAGGCACCAACCCCAGCGCTCGCGGCACCGTGCGCGCCCTGGGCCTGCGGCGCATCGGACAGACGGCCGAGCTGCCCGACGATCCCGCGGTGCGGGGCCAGATCCGCGCCGTGCGATACCTCGTCGACTGCGAGGAGATCGCGGCGGCGCCGGCCAGGTCCAAGGCCGCACCCAAGCAGAAGGAAGAGGCTGAGGCGTGAAGCTCCATGATCTGAAGCCGGCGCCCGGCTCGACCAAGCGGCGCATCCGCGTCGGCCGCGGTATCGCGGCCGGCAAGGGCAAGACCGCCGGTCGGGGCACCAAGGGGCAGAAGTCCCGTTCCGGTGCCAGCATCCCGGGCTGGTTCGAGGGCGGCCAGACGCCGGTCCATGTTCGCGTCCCCAAGCTCCGCGGCTTCAAGCGTCGCGGACGCATCGAGTACCAGGTGGTGAACGTCGGTCGCATCTCGGAGTACGCGGCGGCTGGCCGGTTCGGCGCCGAGGCTGGCTCCGAGCCGCTGACGGTCAACGGCGAGGTGCTCGCGGCCGCCGGGCTCATCAGCCACGCCGATCGTCCCGTCAAGGTGCTCGGCTCGGGAGACCTCGAGGTGAAGGTCTTCGTCGCCGCCGATGCCTTCACGGCGACGGCCCGGACCAAGATCGAGGCGGCCGGCGGCTTCGTGCAGCTGCTTGCTCCCCAGCCCGCATCCGACGCCTCCGAAGAGGCTCAGGCCGTCGAGCCCGCGGCTGCAGCTGCGGAAGCGGACGTGACCGACACTGCTGACGACCAGACGGCGACCGAGTAAGCCGTGTTCGAGGCTCTCGTCAATGCGTTCCGTGCGCCGGACATCCGCAAGCGCATCCTCTTCATCCTGGGGATGCTGGTCATCGTGCGGATGCTGGCGCACGTCCCGGTGCCCGGCATCGACCGCGAGGCACTCGAAGGGGTCATTGGCCAGAACGACTTCCTGCAGCTGCTGAACCTCTTCTCCGGGGGCGGCCTGCAGAACTTCTCCATCATCGCCCTGGGCGTGAACCCGTACATCAACGCGTCGATCATCATGCAGCTGATGACGGGCGTCGTGCCGCGCCTGCAGCAGCTCTCGCGCGAAGGCGAGTACGGCCGCAACAAGATCAACTCCTACACCCGCTACCTGACGGTACCGCTGGCGATCCTGCAGTCGTACGGCTACCTGGCGCTGCTGTCCTCCCCGCAGAACGGCGTGGTGCAGGACTTCGACCTGACCAGCTTCACCACGCTCACCCAGATCATCACGCTCACCGCCGGCACCATCCTGGTGATGTGGATCGGCGAGCTCATCACCGAGCGCGGCATCGGCAACGGCATCAGCTTCATCATCTTCGCCGGCATCGTGGCCGGCCTGCCGGGCGCGGTGAACACCTTCCTGACCTCACCCGACCTGGCCGCAGGCCTTGCCTTCGGCGCGCTCGCCATCGCCGCCGTGATGGTCATCGTCTATGTCCAGGAGGGCCAGCGCCGCATCCCCATCCAGTACGCCAGCCGCGTTCGTGGCCGGCGCATGTACCAGGGTGGGGCCACCTTCCTGCCGCTGCGTGTCAACCAGGCCGGCGTCATCCCCATCATCTTCGCGGTCAGCATCCTGCTGTTCCCCGTGCAGATGGCGACGTACTTCAGTGCCTCCGGTGGCGTCATCGAGGACGCCGCCAACGTCATCATCGACTGGCTCAGCCAGGGAAGCCCGCTCTATGCCATCGTCTTCTTCCTGCTGGTGGTCGGTTTCACGTACTTCTACACGGCGTTCACGTTCAAGCCCGATGAGACGGCCGACCAGCTTCGCAAGAACGGCGGCTTCATCCCGGGCATCCGACCGGGTGCGCCGACCCGTGACTACCTCGCCAAGGTGGTGTTCCGCATCAGCCTCGCTGGTGCCATCTTCCTGGGCACGGTCGCGGTCAGTCCGATCATCGTTGGCGCGTTCTTCGCGGGTAGCGTCGTCGGTTCCTTCAGCCTTGGCGGCACAGCTCTGCTGATCGTCGTGTCGGTGGTGGTGGAGACGATGAAGCAGCTCGAGGCACAGCTGATGATGCGCAACTACGAGGGTTTCATCAGGTGACATCGCAAGCTGCCGCAGATCCCGCCGCTCGCACAGGGGGAGATCGTCGCATCATCGTGATGATGGGCGCCCCCGGTGCCGGCAAAGGCACCCAGGCCGAGCGCCTGGCCGAGGAGCTGGACCTGCCCCACGTCTCCACCGGCGAGCTCTTCCGGGCCATGCTCAAGAGTGACTCGCCGCTGGCCAGGAAGCTGCGTCGCTACGTCGAATCCGGCGGGCTCGTGCCCGACGACATCGTCGTCTCGATGGTGGAGGATCGCCTGCGCCAGGAGGACGCCGCTCGCGGTGTCATCCTCGACGGCTTTCCGCGCACGCTGGCACAGGCCGAGGCGCTCGACAAGATGCTGCAGCGTGCCGGCACGGCCGTGTGCGCGGTGCCCTACATCGAGGTCCCCGGGGAGCTGCTCCTGGAGCGCCTCAGCGGGCGTCGCATCTGCACCCTGGACGACCAGCACGTCTACCACGTCCACGCCATGCCGGCCCACACCGAGGGCATCTGCGACATCGACGGAGCGGAGCTCTACCAGCGCGTGGACGACAGCGCCGAGACGGTGCAGGATCGGCTCGACAAGCAGCTTCCGCCGATGTTCGAGGTGATCGACTACTACGCCGGTCACGATGTGCTCTTCTCGGTGCGCGGCGACCAGCCGCCCGAGGAGGTCACCGCCGAGCTGCTCCGCCTCATCGCCAGCAGGAGCGCCGCGTAGGTGCTCTTCGACCGCCGGCGCATCACGCTCAAGTCGCGATCCCAGGTCGAGAAGATGGCCGTGGCCGGGCGCCTCACCGCCGCCGCGCTGGACGCGGTGGCCGAGGCCATCAGGCCGGGCATGACACCGTTGCAGCTGAACGCCATCGCCGACGCCGTCATCCGGGACGGCGGCGGGACGCCCAACTTCATCGGCGTTCCCGGCCACCTCGCGCCCTTCGAGCACGCCACCTGCATCTCCATCGATGACGAGGTCGTCCATGGCATCCCCGACGACCGCGTCATCCGCGACGGCCAGCTCGTCTCGGTCGATTGCGGTGCCGAGGTGGACGGCTGGAACGGCGATTCCGCGCGTACCTTCCTGATGGGCGATGTGTCCGCGGAGGCGCGCGCGCTCTCCGAGGTCACGCGAGCGGGCCTCCTCGCGGGTATCCGCGCTTCGGTACCCGGCGCCAGCCTGGAGGATGTCGCCGGTGCCATCGAGGACGTCGGGCTGGCTGCGGGTTACGGCATCGTGCGCGGCTACGTCGGGCACGGCATCGGCAACGAGATGCACGAAGAGCCGCAGGTCACCAACTACCGCACCGGGCGCAAGGGTCGCCGCATCGAGGTCGGCCTGTGTATCGCCATCGAGCCGATGTTCACGCTGGGTCGCTTCGACACGCGGGTCAAGGCGGACGGCTGGACCGTGGCCACCGCCGACGGCAGCCTCGCCGCCCACTGGGAGCACACCATCGCCATCACCGCAGACGGGCCGCGGGTCCTGACCCTCGCAGCCGGCGAGGTCATCGAGGGCGCTGACCGCGTCGATCGAGGTGGGCGCGTGAGCGCAGCGCGAGTGCCGGTTGCCCCTTATCCGGGACTTCTGATACAATCCCTCTTCGCGCGCCGGGGCGATCCCGGCGCTTGCTGGCGCCCTGCCGACCGTGTCGGATCCGGCGTCAGACTCACTCATTCAACCAGCAGTCGGGGTTCAGCGGTCGCCTGTGGCTAAGAAAGATGCAATCGAGGTCGAAGGAACGGTCATCGAGCCGTTGCCGAACACGATGTTCCGGATCGAACTCGAGGACAAGCATCAGGTCTTGGCGCACATCAGCGGCAAGCTGCGGATGAACTTCATCCGCATCCTCCCCGGCGATCGCGTCCGTGTCGAGTTGTCGCCCTACGACCTCTCCCGGGGACGCATCACGTATCGACTCAAGTAGGACGGTAGAGAACGACGTGAAGGTCTCGGCATCGGTTAAGAGGCGCTGCGAGCGCTGCAAGGTGATTCGACGCAAGGGCCGCGTGATGGTCATCTGCTCGACACCCAAGCACAAGCAGCGGCAGGGCTAGGAGGAACGGTGGCACGTATCGCCGGCATCGATATCCCCCGTGAGAAGCGGGTGGAGATCGCGCTGACCTACATCTATGGGATCGGGCTGCCCACCAGCCAGAAGGTCCTCGCCCAGGCCAATGTCAACCCGGATACCCGCGTGCGGGACCTCACCGACGAACAGGTCAACCGGCTGCGCGACATCATCGACCGTCGCTACACCGTCGAGGGCGACCTGCGCCGCGAGACGGCCATGAACATCAAGCGGCTGACCGAGATCGGTTCCTACCGCGGACTGCGGCACCGCCGCAACCTGCCGGTGCGCGGCCAGCGCACCAAGACCAACGCACGTCAGCGTCGCGGCCCCAAGAAGACCGTCGGCGTCCGGCGCAAGAAGTAACCCGACCGCCACGGCGGCCCGGCCCCAGTAGCCGGTCGACCGCACGGCGCCACGCAGGAGAGACACTCGATCGATGGCGGAACGCAAGCGCGCCACGAAGTCCAGGCGCAAGGAGAAGAAGAACGTTCCCATGGGGCACGTTCATATCCAGGCGACCTTCAACAACACGATCGTGACGATCACGGACCTGAGTGGTGCAGTCGTGGCTTGGGGTAGCGCCGGCACGGCCGGATTCAAGGGCTCCCGCAAGTCCACCCCGTACGCCGCCGCCCTCGCCGCCGATAGCGCCGCCAAGCGCGCCATGGAGCATGGCATGCGCCAGATCGAGGTCTTCGTGAAGGGCCCCGGATCCGGCCGCGAGCAGGCCATCCGGTCGCTGCAGGCCGCCGGCCTCGAGGTCAGCGCCATCACCGACGTCACCCCTCTCCCGCACAACGGCTGCCGCGCCCCCAAGCGGCGCCGGGTGTAAGGGAGGCACGTCATGGCTCGATACCGAGGACCAGTCTCCCGTCTCTGCCGGCGCGAAGGCATGAAGCTGTTCCTGAAGGGCAGCAAGTGCTACACCAAGAAGTGCCCCTTCGAGCGCCGCGGCACCCCGCCCGGCCAGCACGGCATCCGCCGCCGCAAGATGTCCAACTACGGCATCCAGCTGCGCGAGAAGCAGAAGGTGCGCCGCGTCTACATGGTCAACGAGCGCCCCTTCAAGCGCTACTTCGAGACCGCCGAGTCGCGACCCGGCGTCACGGGTGAGAACCTGCTGCGCCTGCTCGAGACACGTCTCGACAACGTCGTCTACCGCATGGGCTTCGCCAGCAGCCGCGCCCAGGCGCGCCAGCTGGTGGGCCACGGTCACTTCGACGTGAACGGCACGCGCACCAACATCCCCTCGTTCCGCGTGCGCGAGGGCGACCGCATCGAGGTTCGTGCCAGCAGCCGCAAGACCGAATACTTCAAGCAGCTGAAGGACGCCATCGGTGGCGCCCAGAAGCCTGACTGGGTCAACGTGGACGCCGACAAGCTTGTCGGATCCGTCACCGCGATGCCGACCCGCGACCAGATGCCGCTCGAACTCAACGAGCAGCTCGTGGTCGAGTACTACTCGAGGTAGCGCCAGCCCATGATCGAACTGGAGAACGCCCAGATCGAGTCCGTCGAGGAGCTCGAGACAGAGACGTACGGCAAGTACGAGGCCAGCCCGCTGCGCGCCGGCTACGGCGTCACGCTGGGCAATGCCCTCCGTCGCGTCCTGCTTTCGTCGCTCGAGGGCGCCGCGGTCACGTCGGTGCAGATCCGCGACGTCAGTCACGAGTTCAGCACCATCGCCGGGGTCAAGGAGGATGTCATCCAGATCCTCCTCAACCTCAAGCGGCTGCGGCTCAAGAGCTACGTGCCTCATCCCACCCAGCTGAAGCTCGTCAAGAGCGGAGCCGGTCCGGTCACGGCGGCCGACATCGTCGAGTCCGCGGACGTCGAGATCATCAACCCCGACCAGCACATCCTGACGCTGGAACCGGATGCGACCATCGAGATGGACCTGACCGTGGAGCGAGGGACTGGCTACCTGTCCGCCGATGACACCAAGGAGGGCCTGCCCATCGGCGTCATCCCGGTCGACGCCATCTTCACGCCTGTTCGCAAGGTCGACTACCACGTCGAGAACACCCGCGTGGGCCAGGTCACCAACTACGACAAGCTCACCCTGGTCATCGAGACCGACGGCACCATCTCGCCGGAAGAGGCACTCTCGCGCGCCGCGGAGCTGCTGGTCGAGCAGTTCAGCCAGTTCACCACCGCCGGCCGCCAGCTCACCAGCGAGGTGGAGGCGGTGACCGGCGCGGAGTCGCTGCCGCCGAACGTGCTGGACATGCCCATCGAGGACCTCGACCTGCCGATGCGGGCGTACAACTCGCTGAAGCGCAACAACATCGTGAAGGTCGGCCAGTTGCTGCAGCTGCAGGACGAGGATCTGCTGCGCATGCGCAACTTCGGCAAGAAGTCCCTCGACGAGATGAAGGAGCGCCTGCGCATGCGTGGCTTCCTGCCGCCCGAGGACGAGGCCCTGGAGGGCTTCGACGCCGACGGTGACGAGCTCGACGAGGATGCCGATGACTTCATCGACGCCGCGGACGACGAGGGCGATGAGCCCTTCGGGGAGGACTCTTAGGCGATGGCTCATCGCATCGACGGGCGCAAGTTCGGACGCAAGACGGCACCGCGGCAGGCGCTCTACGCCAGCCTCATCGTGGCCGTGCTGCGCTACGAACAGATCAAGACCACGGAGGCGCGCGCCAAGGAAGTGCGCGGCATGGTCGAGCGGGTCATCACCCTCGCCAAGGGCGGCACGCTGGCGGAGCGACGTCGCATCGTGGCTGAGCTGCCCAACGAGCCACTGGTGATCGAGAAGCTCTACGACGAGATCGTGCCCCGTTACGGGAATCGCAACTCGGGCTACACCCGGGTCGTCAAGCTTGGCCCTCGCGCCGGCGACAACGCCCCGATGGTCCAGCTCGAGTTGGTCTAGCCAACCCGCCAGGTCGGGCGCGCCAGCGCCGCGGCAGGACGGACAAGATGAAGCACGCCCGAGAGGGCGGCCCCGTGCGGTACCGCGCACGGGTCGAATACGACGGCACCGAGTTCGCCGGCTTCCAGGCTCAGCCTGGACGTCGGACCGTCCAGGGAGAGCTGGAGCGAGTCTTGGCCCACCTGTCGGGTGGCCCTCGCATCCAGATCAAAGCGGCCGGTCGGACGGACGCCGGGGTGCATGCCAGCGGCCAGGTGATCGCGTTCACCTGGACGGGAAGCATGACCGCCAAGCAGCTGGGTCTGGCCATCGGGGCGCTCCTGCCCCCTGACGTCGCGATCGGGCAGCTGGTGCGGGTAGCACTCGACTTCGATCCTCGTCGCGCCGCGACGAGGAGGGAGTACCGCTACAGCATCTGGACGGGGCCGCGCAGCCCGCTGCGCAGCCGCTACCACTACGAACTCGATGAACGCCTCGATGTCGAGGCCATGCAGGCCGCCGCCGATGAGCTGGTGGGTCGGCACGACTTCTCGGCCTTCGGGCGCGTTCAGAACACTGCCATCCGGACGCTGTACGAGGTCCGGCTGAAACGGCGCGACCGCCTGGTCACCATCGACCTGGTCGGTGACGCCTTCCTGCGGCAGATGGTGCGGAGCATCGTGGCGGCGCTCATCCGGATCGGGATGGGCCGGGCCACGACGGAAGACCTGGTCGCCGAGCTGCGCTCACCCGGCCGGGCCTTCGACGGGGCGGTCGTCCCAGCGCAGGGGCTTTGCCTGCGACGGGTGACGATCGGACCTCCCAGGACAGGAAACGACAAGGAAGAACGACAGGGACCATGAGCAGGACCTACACGCCAAAGGCAAGTGAGATCGAGCGCCAGTGGCTGGTCGTCGACGCCGACGGTCAGACGCTCGGCCGTCTCGCCACGCGTGTGGCGCGACTGCTGACGGGCAAGCACAAGCCCACCTACTCGACGCACATCGACACCGGTGATCACGTCATCGTGATCAACGCCGAGAAGATCAGGGTCACCGGCAACAAGCTGGAGTCGAAGCGCTACTACCGCCATAGCGGCTATCCCGGCGGCCTGCGCGAGGAATCGCTCGACCACCTGCTGGCGCGCCGACCGGAAGAGGTCGTGCGTCGCGCGGTGAAGGGCATGGTGCCGCACACCAAGCTTGGCACCCAGCAGCTGCGCAAGCTGAAGGTCTACGCCGGCAAGGATCATCCGCACGAGGCACAGCAGCCGGTCCCCGCTCCGGCAGGAGGCGCTACCGCATGAACCAGGCCACCTTCCACGAGGGCACCGGTCGCCGCAAGACGGCCACCGCCCGTGTCCGGCTGCTCGCCGGCGAGGGTGAGGTCGTCGTCAACGGCCGCAGCCTGGAGGAGCACTTCGGCAACGCCGTCGACCTTGCCGACATCCTGATGCCCTTCCGTGTCACCGGCACCGAGGGTCGCTACAACGCCATGGTCAAGGTGCAGGGCGGTGGTCATCATGGCCAGGCCGGCGCCATCCGCCATGGCATCGCTCGGGCCCTGCTGCAGTCGGATCCTGAAGGCGCTCGCCTGCCGCTGCGCCAGGCTGGTCTCCTCTCGCGCGACCCGCGCATGAAGGAGCGCAAGAAGTACGGCCTCAAGCGGGCACGCAAGGCGCCCCAGTTCACCAAGCGCTAGCGCACGCCCCGCGCTCGGCCCTGGACGGGCTGGCCCACCGCCCCGGGCGGATGGGCCGACCGCCCCGGACCTCCGGACACCACACCTATCTGCGACCCGGGACCTTCGAGGTATCGTCCTTGAAGGTCCTCCTGCCCGATGCTTGGTGTCGATGAGCGATCCCGTCTCCACACGCTACAAGGAAGCGCTTCGGCGTGGCCACCTGGCCGTGGTGAAGGGCCGCCCCCGCGAGGCCGTCGAGCACTACGAGCAAGCCGGCGCCCTGGTGCCCGAGCGTCCGCTGCCCTTCATCTCGATGGGCAACGTGTACCTGCAGATGCGTCAGCCGGAAGAGGCGTTGTCGGCCTTCGACCAGGCCCTCGAGCGCGCCCCATCCGATCGCGATGCCATGCGCGGCAAGGCGGCTGCGCTGGAAGCCGCCGGCCGGGACCTCGAGGCTGGCGCCTTGCGCATGCGCGCCGCCGAGCTCGAAGCCATGGCGCGAGCAGGGGAGCGCCACACAGCCACGGCCGACCCGTTGGCGCTCGAGCTCGAAAGCCACGTCATCAATGGCGCGGCGGCTCGTGCTGCCGGTGACCTCGACGTCGCCGTGATGGCCTACCTGACGGCAGCCAGCGGCTACGCCGCCGTCAACGATCGCGATGCCGCCATCGACGCCTGCCTGCGGGCCCTGGAGGCTCGTCCCGGCAACATCGACGTCCACTTCACCATGGCCATGCTGTACCTGCGTCAGGGCTGGGTCGAGCACGGTGAGCAGCGCGCCCTGCTCATCGAGCGCCGGCTCGACATCGACGACGACCCGCGCCGCCGGGCTGCCCTGTGTGCGCTGGCGCGCGACTTCAGGAGCCTGAGCCCGCAGCTCGAGCGGCTCGCCTCATCCTGGCGCTGAGCGTGCCGGTGTCGAGGGCGGCCGCACTCCGGCCGCGGTGGTAGGCTCAGCCGTCGATGGATCTGCTAGGTGACGTCGCCACGGGCCTGAGGGTCGAGCCGAACGCGCTCCTGGACATCTTCCTGACCGCGATCCTGATCTACCTGTTGCTGCGACTCATCCAGGGCACGCGTGCGGTGCGCCTCGCCATCGGCGCGACCATCGTCTATGCCGTGTACGTGTTCGCCCAGGAGCTGGACCTGCAGCTGCTCTCCGGCATCCTGCAGACCGGTGCCGTGGTCGGCCTGGTGGCGCTCGTGGTGGTCTTCCAGCCCGAGCTGCGCCGAGGCCTGGACCGACTCGGCCGCGTCGGTTCGTGGGCCTGGCTGGGTCCTGCCGACAGCGGCGGCTACCAGCGCATCGCTGCCCTCCTGGCGTCCGCGGCGGCCAGGCTCTCGCGACGCCGCACTGGGGCGCTCATCGTGGTCGAGCGGGACACCGCGCTCGGGGACATGGCCGAGGCCGGCGTGATGATGAACGCCGAGCTCTCGTCCGAGCTGCTGGCATCGCTCTTCGCGCCCGGCTACCCGCTGCACGACGGCGCCGTCATCGTCCGCGACGACCAGATCGTCGCGGCCGCGGTGATGCTGCCGCTGACCGACCGGGAGGGTTCCCTGGAGCAGTACGGCACGCGCCACCGGGCGGCCCTGGGCATCTCCGAGCAGACTGATGCGCTCGCCATCGTGGTGAGCGAGGAGAGCGGTGGTATCAGCCTGGCGCAGGGTGGAACCATCTGGCGCGACCTTGACGAGGATGAGCTGCGGCAGCGGCTCTACGGCCTGCTGGCCCCGGGCGACATGGGGCTGCGCGCGCCGTGGGTCGGCGGGCGCGGTCGCGGCGAGGACGCGGTGGAGGAGCGATGAGGGCTCTGCGCGGCTGGCTGTTCTCCAACTGGCCGCTCAAGCTGACCGCACTGGGACTGGCCGTCGTGCTGTACGCCGGGCTCGCCATCTCCGAATCGACGCGCACCTGGACTGGCCCCGTGCCCATCGAGGTGCTCAACGCGCCTTCGGGCGGGGCGCTGCTGGACGACCCCGGCGCCGTCGATCGCATCGAGTACATGGCACCCGACGACGTCGCCGCGCAGATCTCCAATGACAGCTTCCGCGCCAGCGTCGATCTGTCCTCGGTGCAGCCGCGCATCGGGGCCACCACCGTCGAGGTACCGGTCGACGTCTTCCCGGTGGACCCGCGCGTGCGCATCGTCGGCCACGAGCCGACCGGCGTGGTGATCCGGGTCGACGAGGTGGTCTCGCGGGTGATGCCCGTGCAGGCCGATCACGGGCCGCTACCCGAAGGCATCGAGATGGGCCCCGTGGCCGTCGAGCCCAGCGCCGTCACCATCAGCGGAGCTTCCTCCCGCCTGCAGAACGTGCGCAGCGTCGAAGGGCGCTTCGTGGTCGATGCCAGCGGCATCGACATCGACCAGGACGTGACCGTCGAGGCGTTCGACGAGGTCGGCGCGGTCGTGCCCGGGGTGGATATCGATCCAGCCAGCGTGCGGGTGCAGGCAGACGTCGCCCGCCAGCTGGCCTATGCCACCCTGCCGGTCGTTCCCGAGCTGACCGGCGAGCCTGAGCGCGGCGTGCGCGTCGACAACGTCTCGGTGCTGCCCGGCACGGTCACCGTCAGCGGCGAGAACCCCGCCATCCGCCAGCTCGAGTTCATCAGCACCGAGCCGGTCGACATCACGGGCCAATCGGTGGAGCTGGTGACGGAGGCGAAGCTCGTCCTCCCCGAGGACGTGGCCAGCGCCGGAAACGAGACGGTCACGGTCGTGGTGACGCTGACGCCCTCGCTCGGCTCACGCGCGTTCGAGGTCGGTACGGCCCTCGTGGGGGCCCAGCCCGCGTACTCGTACCGCGTGGAGGAGGCCGCCATCAGCGTGGTCATCTCCGGCCCCCTGGAACAGCTCGACGAGCTCGCCATCGAGGACCTCATCGCGGAGGTTCCGGTGGCCGAGCTCGCCGTGGGCGACAATGATGTCATGCCCATCGTCCAAACACCCCGCGGCACCAGCGTCGTGCGACTGACCCCCGAGACCGTTCGCGTCACGGTCGCGCCCGCAGCATGAGCAGCCTCTTCGGCACCGACGGTATCCGCGGCGTCGCCAACGAGGACCTCAAGCCCACGCTCGCCTACGCCCTCGGTCGCGCCGTCGCGTCCAAGCTGGCCGGGCCCGGCGGGCGCATCCTGGTGGGCCAGGACACGCGTCGCTCGGGTGACATGCTGGTGGCGGCCTTGATGGCCGGTGGCACCTCCATCGGCGCCGACGTGCATGTCCTGGGCACCTGTCCGACGCCGGCGCTCTGCCACGTCACCGCCGTGGGTGATTACGCCGCCGGCGTGATGGTCAGCGCGTCGCACAATCCGGCCGAGGACAACGGCCTCAAGGTGCTCGACGGCAAGGGCCTCAAACTCGACGAGAAGATGGAGGACGAGCTCGAGACGCTCATCATCCGCTCCGAGGAGCTGGGCTCACCGCGCAACGACGAGCTGGGATGCGTCGTCGACGCCCGCGCCGACATGCGGCACTACATGGAGCACCGCCTGGCGATGGCCCGGCGCGTCGGGTCCGACCTGCGCCTGCACGTCGACTGCGCCAACGGCTCCGCGTCGGCGGTGGCAGCGGAGATCCTCGCCGCGACCGGTGCCTCGGTGAGCCCGCACTACGACCAGCCCGACGGCTGCAACATCAACCTGGCCTGCGGCGCCACCGTCCCCGGTGCGCTGGCGGCGATCGTGGCCAGCCAGGGTGGCGACGCCGGGTTCAGCCTCGACGGCGATGCCGACCGCTGCGTGGCCATCGATGAGCACGGCACGGTCGTCGACGGCGACCAGCTGCTGGGCATCATCGCCCTCGACCGCATCGCCCGCGATGCCCTCGCCGAGGACACGGTCGTCGTCAGCATCCTCTCCAACGGCGGACTCGCCCGTGCCGTGGAGCACGCCGGTGGCCACGTCCTGCGCACGCCCGTCGGCGACCGTCACATCGTCGACTCGATGCTGCTCTCCAATGCCGGTCTGGGTGGCGAGAAGAGCGGCCACGTCATCATCCGCGAGCACACCACCACCGGCGACGGCATCGTCACGGCCCTGGAGATCCTCGACATCCTGGCCCGCAACGGCCGCTCGCTCTCGGAGCTGGCGGCCGCCATCCCGCTGGACCCGCAGGAGCAGCGCACCGTACGCGTCCGCAACAAGGAGTGGCGTGCCGACCGCATCCTGTGCGATGCCGTCGAGGCCGCCGAGCATGAGCTTGCCGGCGATGGGCGTGTCGTGGTGCGCGCATCGGGTACCGAGCCCGCTCTACGGGTGATGGTCGAGGGGCGTGACCCCGATCGTGTGCGTCGCCTGGCTGACGGGCTGGCCGCGCTGGCCACCGAACGCCTCAACAGGGAGCGGTAGCGATGTGTGGCATCGTCGGCTACGTCGGCCATCATGAAGCAGCACCGCTGCTACTGGAGGGGCTCGCCCGCCTGGAGTATCGCGGCTACGACTCGGCTGGTATCGCCCTCATCACCCGGACCGGCGATCTCTTCGTCAAGAAGCGGGCCGGCAAGCTCGCCGTGCTGCGCGAGGCGCTCGAAGGTGATGCACCCTCTTCCACGGCCGGACTGGGCCATACCCGCTGGGCCACGCATGGGCGCCCCAACGATCTCAATGCCCATCCCCACGTGGACTGCACCGGGGAGCTGACGGTCATCCACAACGGCATCATCGAGAACTTCATCGAGCTGCGCGCCGAGCTCGAGGCGGCCGGTCACGTGTTCGGGTCGGAGACCGATACCGAGGCCATCGCCCATCTCGTGGAGGAGGCCTACCACGGCGACCTCTCCGAGGCCGTCCGCGCGGCCCTGCGGCGGGCCCACGGTGCCTATGCGCTGGCGGTCATCCACAAGGGCGAGCCCGACCGCATGGTCGGTGCCAGGATGAACGTGCCCCTGATCGTCGGGCTGGGACAGGACGAGATGTTCCTGGCCTCGGACGTGGCGGCGGTGCTGGCGCACACCCGCCGCGTCATCTTCCTCGAGGATGGCGACGTCGCGGACATCCATCCCGGCCGCGTCTCCATCACCGACCTCGTCGGCCGCGAGCTGGAACGCCCCGTCCACGAGGTCGACTGGGACCTCGAGGCCGCCGAGAAGGGCGGCTACGACCACTACATGCTCAAGGAGATCCACGAGCAGCCCGAAGCCGTCCGGGCCGCTATCGCGGGGCGCATCCACCAGGACGAGATCCGCGTGCCCGAGCTGGACCCGCTGCGTGCCATCCTGCCCTACATCGAGCGCATCGAGCTGGTCGCCTGCGGCACGGCCGCCTACGCCGCCGCCGTTGCGGCCACGGCGCTGCAGGCGTGGACAGGCTTGCCGGCGCGCTGGAACATCGGTTCCGAGTTCCGCTACGATCCGCCACCGCTGGACCAGCGCACGCTGGTCATCGCCGTCACGCAGTCGGGTGAGACGGCGGACACCCTGGCGCCGACCCGCCTGGCGCGCGAGCGTGGCTGCCCCGTGGTGGCGGTGACCAACACGGTCGGTTCAGCCATCACGCGCGAGGCCGACGCGGTGCTGTTCCTGCAGGCCGGCCCCGAGATCGCGGTGGTGGCCACCAAGACCTACGTGACCCAGGTCGTGACGCTGCTGCTGGTGGCTGCCCAGATCGCCAAGATACGCGGCGGCTTCGACACGCTCTACGAGCAGGCCCTGGTGGAGGGGTTGCGCGCCCTGCCGGCCAGCGCCGAGCGCACCATCGAGATGAACGAGGCAGCCACAGCCGTGCTGGCGCGGAAGTACGTCGGCTCGCGCGGCTACATGTACGTGGGCCGCGGCATCACCTACCCGGTGGCGCTGGAAGGCGCGCTCAAGCTCAAGGAGGTCAGCTACGTCCACGCCGAGGGCTATGCCGCCGGCGAGCTGAAGCACGGTCCCATCTCGCTGCTGGACGCGGAGGTGCCCCTGGTGGCGGTGGCGACGCGCACGGCGGTGCACGACAAGCTGGTCAGCAACCTCATGGAAGGACGGGCTCGCGACGCTCGCGTCATCGCCGTCGTGACCGAGGGCGACGATCGCATGAAGGCCGTCGCCGATGACATCCTGTGGGTGCCGCCGACGGTGGAGATGCTGAGCCCGGTCCTGGCCATCATCCCGCTGCAGCTGTTCGCCTACCACACGGCCGTCGTGCGCGGCACCGACGTGGACCAGCCGCGCAACCTGGCCAAGTCCGTGACGGTCGAGTGAGCGAGCTGCCGACAGCGCCGCCGGGCACCACCGAGCTAGGTATCGATATCGTCAAGGTCGAGCGTATCGCCAACGCCATCGCCAAGCACGGCCGGCGTTTCGCCGGGCGCGTGCTGACCGACGACGAGGATGCCTACGTGCGCGATCGCCCGGAGAACTTCGCCGGCCGCTGGGCCGCCAAGGAAGCCGTCTCCAAGGTGCTCGGGCTGGGTGTGCGCGGCGTCGGCTGGCGCGAGATCGAGATCGTCCGCCTGCCCACCGGCGCGCCCATGGTGCGACTGCACGATCGTGCCCTGCGCCGAGCCGACCAGCTGGGCATGCAGCGCGTCGCGGTGTCCATCAGCCATGAGCACGAGTACGCCGTGGCCATCGCCTTCGGCATCCGCACCGAGGGTGGTGAGTTCGTCTTCCCGCTGGACATGGAAGCGCGCCTGGGCGACCGCGAGAAGCAGCTGTTGGCGCGCATGCGCGAGCTGCGCGAGCTGCAGGCGCAGGTACTGGCTGCCACACCCGAGACGACCGACGAGGGAGCGCCTGAGCGGGGAGCGCCGGGGTGACGCCAGCGCCCATCAGGCTGCTCGACCAGGCGGCCGCAGCCGAGCTGCTTCCCGAGCGCGATCCCCGTGGCCACAAGGGCACCTTCGGGCGAGTGGTGGCCGTGGCCGGCTCGCTCGACTTCGCCGGCGCAGCACTGATGGCCGGCGCGGCCGCCCTGCGCGCCGGGAGCGGCCTCGTGACCATCGCCGTTCCGGCCTCACTGCAGCCGCTGCTGGCTGGACGGGTGCCAGAGCTCATCACGCACGGCCTGCCGGAGCAGGCGCCCTACGAGCTGGACGCTCGCGAGGCTGCCGCCGACGTGGCGGCGCTGCCGGCCGACGCACTGCTGCTCGGGCCCGGGTTGCAGCGCGCTCGCAGCACCACCCGCCTGGTGCAGGCGCTGCTCGCCTCGGAGGGCGTGCCCGCGGTGGTGGACGCTGGTGCGCTCGACGCGCTCTCGACGCTGCCCCGGTGGTGGACCCGTGTGCACCGGCCCGTCATCGTGACGCCGCATCCTGGAGAGTTCAGCCGGCTCGGTCGCGAGTCCGGCAGCACCGACAGCTCGCGCGCAGCGGCAGCCGCGGCGACGGCCCGAGACTGGCAGATGGTGGTCGTGCTGAAGGGTGCCCACACCGTCATCGCCGCTCCCGACGGCCAGGTCGTCAGGGCGCCCTTCGAGCTGCCCGTGCTGGCCTCGGGCGGCAGTGGTGACATCCTCGCCGGCGTCGTCGCTTCGCTCGTGGGGCAGGGGCTGCGACCGTTCGAGGCCGCAGCCCTGGGGGTGTACCTGCACGCGCTCGCCGGCGAGTTGGTCAGCATCGACATGGGTGACGCCGGGCTCATGGCCACCGACCTGCTGCCACTGATCCCGCGTGTGCGCCGCGGCCTGGCACAGGCGCGCCAGGCGCGCCAGGCATGACCGCCACGTTCCTGCCGCCGCGGAACCGGGGCGCCTGGCTCGAGATCGATCTCGACGCCATGCGCCACAACATCGAGGTCATCCGCTCGGTGGTCGGCCCCGCGGCCGTGGCCCCGGTCGTCAAGGCCGACGCCTATGGTCACGGTGTCGAGGCCGTCGGCCCCGCGCTGGCGCCCCACGTCGAGGCACTCTGCGTCGCCACCCTCGACGAGGCCATCGCGCTGCGCGCACGCGTGGCGGGCGGATCCTGCTGCTGTACCCGGCGCCGGCGTCGGCCGCCGCCGAGGCGGTCGCGGCCGATGTGGAGCTGGCGGTGATGTCGGCGGCCGACCTCGAGGCCATCCGCTCCGCGGCACCCGACCGCGGGTCCGCCGGTGAAGGTCCACCTCGGCGTCGAGACTGGCATGGGTCGCGGCGGCCTGTTGCCCGAGGCGGTGCCCGCCGTGGCCGCTGCGGCTGTCGCTGACCCACGCATCGAGCTGGCCGGCCTGTGGTCACATCTGCACAGCCCGGAGGACCCGCCGTCGTCCGACGCCCAGGTCCTTCGTTTCGAGGTCGCCGTGACCGCGCTGCACGAGGCGGGCATCCCGATCCCGCCACGCCACATCGCCGCCAGCGGCGGCATCTTCACGCACGACGAGCCGTCGCTGGACCTGGTGCGCCCGGGGATCGCCGTCTACGGCGTGCTGGATGCCGACCTGCCCATCGCGCCCGACGCCGTCGAGGCCGCCGGACGGCTGCGCCCGGCGATGGCCCTCAAGGCTCGGCCGGCTGCCTTCAGCGACGTGCCGGCCGGTGGCACCGTCGGCTATGGGGGCACCTGGCGCGCGGAACGCCCCTCGCGCGTCGCCGTGCTGCCGGTGGGCTACGGGGATGGGTACCTGCGCGGCTCGCAGCCGGGGGCGATGGCACTCGTGCGAGGTCGGCGAGTGCCCATCGTCGGGCGTGTCTCCATGGACGCCGTCGCGGTCGACGTGACGGACTTGCCCGGGCTGGACTACCTCGAGGAGTTCGTGCTTCTGGGTCGCCAGGGCGCCGAGTGGATCAGCGCCGGGGAACTGGCGCGTCGGCGCAACACCATCGCCTGGGAAGTGCTCACGGGCATGGCTCGGCGTCTGGACCGGGTGTACTATCCGCTGGCCGGTACCCCCCCCAGGGACTGACAGCACCGGCACCGACGAGGCATGTCGCGACCGGTCGCGAGGACCCGGGTTGAGGGACCCGAACCCGCAGCCGTGCCGGTTGAGCACGCCTGAAGGAGGGAAGTCCGGTTGCTACGACCGCCCGATATCGCCGAGCAGTTCGCCAGGTCGCGTGACTTCGGAGCCTTCGATGGCGACGACATCGAAGTCGTGGCCCGCGAGATCCAGTTGCTCGGCGCGACCGTGCCGGCCGTCCTGTTCCTGGAGGCCAACCGTGGCGCCGGGACCCTGGACGGGCTGGGCATGCTCTTCTTCGATCCCATCCTGCGTGGCATCTTCGGTGGCGACGACCCCGGCGCCAGCCACCTGCTCGTCGACGACGACGACATCGAGCGGCTGATCGAGCGCCTCGAGGAGCTCGACGCCGAGGCGAACCTGTACGCCTGATCCGTCACCCCGATAGCCCCGCCGGGCTACCATCTGTGGTGTGACCCAGGACACCTCCGCGTTCTTCACGCTCGACCGTGGCACCGTCAGCACCGCTGCGGCGCTCATCGCGCCCGTGGCCGGTCGCTACCGCATGCTCGCGGCCGCGACGGCACCCGCCGCCCTCGCCCCCGAGTCCATCCTCGAGGACCTCGCCTGGCGGGTCGCCCGCACCGACGCCTCCGTGGCCGGCTCGCTGGAGGGCTGGCGCGAGTGGTCGCGCCTGGAGGTGCACACCGTGGCCGCGCCCCGGGGCGTGCTGGTGGCGGCCTCGATGCAGACCGGTGAGCAGCTCGAGCGTGCGTTCATCGGCGCCGGATGGGCCATCGTGGCGCGCTTCTTCGGGCCCAGCCCAGACCTGCTGGCCCTGGGTGAAGCCTGCCTCGACCAGCACGTCGACGCGCTCGTCATGGGCGGCAGGGACGGCGTCGACGAGGCCGAGCTCGAGACCGCCCACCGCCTGTGGTCCCGTATCGGCTCGCTGGCGCGTTTCCGCGACGACATCGCCGTCATCGCCTGTGGCCCCTTCGCCGAGCGTCCTGCCGGCCTCCCCGACACGCGCCTCTTCTCGCTGCCCGCGCCCGATGCCGTGCCGTTCAACGCCGAGTCGTTGCTTCGCACGGCGGCACGACAGGTGGGCGTCCACCTGCTGGGACGTGGCGTGCTCTCGTCCGCCGATGGTCGCGCCGCCCTGCGCACCTCGGTGGCATCGCTGGCGGCCATGCTGGGCAACCGTGTCGATGGCATCGAGATCGGCATCACGGCCGCCTCGCGGACGTTGGCCGGTGCGGATGGTCAGTCGTCGCACGCGGTCGTGGCTGCCGCCGGCCTGCTCCCGCCGGAGCTGCTCGAGGACGAGGCGCTGGGGGATTCGATCCTGCGCTGGTCCACGCTCCCGGGCGACCCGGCGGCGCGTCTCGATGTGCTGCGCGAGATGGCCCTGAACCCCTGGTCGCGGATCGACGACGAAGGCACCCACCTGCGGCTGGCGGCCCTTCGTGCAGCCCTCGAGCGACTGGCCACGACGTGGGCCGACGCGCGCGATGGGGAGCCCGACGGCGCCGAGGTGTACGTGCTGAGTGGTGGCGCCTTCGCCGCCGTGCCCCCGGCTGCATCAGCCCTGGCCGTCGTCGACGGCATCCGCCGCCCCGGCGCCGTGAGCATCCTGCACGATCATGCCGGCGTCCTGGCTCCTCTTGGCGCGCTTCCAGTCGAGGGCGATCGGCGTCGGCTGCTGACCGACCTGATGGACGACTGCCTGCTGCCCCTCGGCAGCGCCCTGCTCACCGGCCCGAACGGCAAGGAGAGCCGGAAGGTGGCCGACAGTGGCTCGATGCACATCAGCAGCGCCCTCGGCGAAGAGCAGCTGCAACTCGAGCCGGGAATGCTGCGCCTGGTCGACCTGCCGCCCGGCATCACGGCTCGCCTGGAGATCGATCCTGGCGAAGGTGCCATCCTCGGCGTCGAAGGACGTCACCTCGTGCTCGAGGTACGCGGCGGCCTCGGCGGACTGCTCGTCGACACCCGCGGCATCCCGCTGGAGATGCCCTCCGGCGGCGAGCAGCGGCGCGCCCTGCTGGCCGACTGGGAGGCACCCGCCTGGGTGGGCAGCGAGCGATGACCCAACCCGACCCCGGGCGCTTCGCGGTCCCGGCTGCGCAGCCACAGCAGGGGCGCCTGCTGCAACTGCCCCTGGGCCTGTCCGACCGGCCCCTGGTATCCCCCGGCCAGCCTGTCGCCCTGGGCCAGCCGATCATCGAGCACTTCCGTGACCAGGAGCTGCTCGAGGTCCCGACCAGCGCGGCCCTCATCCGACTTCACCCCGGAGACATCCTGGACAACGTTCCGGGGCCGCAGACCGGCCGCCTCGGTCGCAAGTCGGCCGCCACCGCCCATCGCACGCGTGTCTGCGAGCACGGGCGAGATGGCACCACCTACCTGGTGGCGGGGAGCAACCCGGTCACCCTCAACGCGCCCGCCGCTGGCGTCATCGAGGCCGTCACGCCGGGCCGCCTCTACCTGCGGGCGGACGGGCTGGCGGTGGACGCCCGTGTCGGTTGGGGCCGTCCCTCGTGGGGCCGCATCGTCATCGCGGTCGAGCGCCCGGACGCCGAGATCCAGACCTCCCGCATCGATGTCACGGCCGCGGGTGCCATCCTCGTGGTCGGCACCCGGATCGATGTCGAAGCCGTGTCACGCGCCCGTGCCATCGGTGCCGCCGCCATCATCTCGGGCGGTGTCGCCAGCCGCGACCTGCGGCAGCTGACCTCGTCGGAGGCGCGGCAGCAGGCCGCCCTCCACGCTGCCGCTCCGTTCGGGCTGCTCGCGCTCGGTGGCTATGGCCGTGTCCCCATCCCGGCGCACCTGTGGGACCTGCTGGTCGCAGCCGACGGTCGCGACGCCGGCATCCTGCCAGCGTCGCGCACGCTCATCATCGACGGCGACCCGGGGCCACTGGTGGAGGCCGCATCGCGGCCGCCTGGGACGGTCCGCGTCATCAGCGGGGAGCATCGCGACCACGAGGGCGTGCTGGTGGGTCTGTCAGGTCCGCGCCGCTGGTCGGGTGGCAGCTACGCCCCCGGCGGGTTCGTGGAACTGGCCGGCGAGGACGGCCGTGGCGAGCGCCACTGCGTGCCGCTGGCCACCCTGGAGCGGCTCGGCTAGCCTCACGACATGACCGTGTCCGATCCTGAGCGTCCGCCCATCGCGGGGCTGCGGCTACGCACGTCCTCGACCGAGCAGACCCGCGACCTGGCCGCCGCGCTGGCATCCTCGGCGCAGCCAGGAGACCGCCTGGCGCTGGTCGGTCCGCTGGGCGCGGGCAAGACGCAGTTCGCCAAGGGCTTCGCCATCGGGCTGGGCATCGACGAAGTCGTCAACAGCCCCAGCTTCACGCTGATGGCAGAGTACGAGGGCCGCCTGCCGCTCTTCCACCAGGACCTCTATCGACTTGCCGGTTCGGCCGAAGTGCTGGCCGGAGGGCTCCTCGACGAGCGCCAGGACGACGGCGTGACGCTCAGCGAGTGGGCCGATCGCCTTGACGAGAGCCTCGACCCGGGACGCCTCACGCTGGTCATCCTGCCCATCGCCGAGCACGCTCGTGACATCGAGATCCGCGGTCGCGGCGAGGTGGCCGAGCGGTACCTGGCGGCGGCCCGGCGCTGGCTCTCGGGCGGT
Organism: uncultured Chloroflexia bacterium; assembly: GCA_963804575.1. Lineage (GTDB taxonomy): Bacteria > Chloroflexota > Limnocylindria > Limnocylindrales > CSP1-4 > JAFMJV01. Next base: position 158,870 of record CAWDQY010000007.1, on the reverse strand, counting down.
GACCGAACATGAGTGACGCCCCGGGGTCCGGCCTCATCCTCGCCTTCGACACCTCCACCCGCGGCAGCGTCGTGGTGGTCGGCCTGGCATCTCCGGCCGGGGTCAGCCGTCGTGAGGCACACCACCGCCACGGCACCCACCTGCTCGAGCAGATCGAGGAGGTGCTGGCGGCGGCAGATGCCACGCTCGCCGACGTGGTTGCCGTGGCGGTGGGGACGGGCCCCGGATCGTTCAGCGGCCTGCGCGTGGGACTGGCCACGGCCAAGACCATCGCCTACGCGCTGGCGCTGCCGCTGGTCGGCGTGCGTTCATCCGACGCGCTGCGACGTGCCGCCATCGCTGCGGGCGGCCCCGATGACGCCGCGGTCGTGCTGCCGGCGGGAGCCCATGACCACTACCTCGCGCTCGTCGACGCCGATCCCGTGCTCGTCGCTCCGGGCGAGCTGGCGGAAGCCATCGGCACGCGCGCCCTGGTCGCTGTCGATGTCGAGCCTGGCCTCGTGAGCGCCGAGGCCCTGCGGCTGGGTGTGGCGGCGATGGAGCGCCTGCCCGAGGCCCTGCTGGCACTGGCTCGCGCCCGCCTCGATGCCGCTGACGGCGACGACATCGCCGAGCTCACGCCTGCCTACGTGGCGTTGCCACGTGGCATCAGGCAGGCAGCGGAGGACCTGGGATGGTCGCCCGACCTCCGGTAAAGCTCACGCTGCAGCCGATGAGCGTCGAGGACATCCCCGCCGTGCATGCCATCGAGAGTGCCTCCTTTCCCACGCCCTGGCCACCCTATGCCTTCCGCCAGGAGCTCGAGACCAACCGCATGGCGCACTACCTCGTGGTCCGCGCCGGTGAGCGAGTCATCGCCTACGCCGGTATCTGGCTGATGGTCGACGAGGCCCATGTCACCACCTTCGCGGTGCTGCCGGCCTACCGGCGCCGCGGAGTCGGCGGGCTCCTGCTGAGCGGGCTGATGGCCCTGTCGGCCGACACCGGCGCGACCGTGCTGACGCTGGAGGTCCGCCTCGGCAACGTGGCGGCCCGGCAGCTCTACCAGCGCTTCGGCTTCCGCCCGGTCGGTGTCCGCCCGCGCTACTACAGCGACAACGGCGAAGACGCCCTGATCATGACCACGGAGCGCCTCGACACACCCGAGATGCAGCAGCGCATGTCGCGGCTGGCGGCCCGCTACGCCATCGACGTGCTGCGCGAGGACCCCGGCTACGCTCCCGACCCCGAGGACACGGCGTGGGAGCGGGACGCATGAGCCGCGGTCGCATCCTCGCGGTGGAGTCATCCTGCGATGAGACCGCCGTGGCCGTGGTCGAGGAAGGCCGCCGCATCGTCGCCAACGTGGTTGCCAGCCAGGTGCAGCTCCACTCCGCCACGGGTGGCATCGTGCCCGAGGTGGCGGCACGGGCGCACCTGCGCTGGATGATCCCGGTGCTGCACGAGGCCCGCACGCGAGCCGCCATCGACGATTGGTCCGATGTGGACGCCGTGGCCGTCACCGAGGGTCCCGGCCTGGCCGGCTCACTGCTGGTGGGCATCACCATGGCCAAGACGCTGGCCTGGAGCCTGGGCCTGCCGCTGGTGCCGGTGAACCACCTCGAAGGACACATCTACGCGGCCTGGTTGCTGGATCCCGAGCAGGAGGAGCGCCCGGCACCGGAGTTCCCCCTGCTGGCGCTGGTGGTGAGCGGCGGGCACACCTTCCTCGTCGAGATGCAGGACCACCTGCGCTACCGGCTGCTGGGCCAGACCGTCGATGACGCTGCCGGCGAGGCGTTCGACAAGGTCGGCCGGCTGCTGGGCCTCTCCTACCCGGGCGGTCCGGCCATCATGCGGGCGGCCGCCGACGCCACCGCCCACGACCGGCGCTTCCCGCGAGCGTGGATGGGTGACACGTACGACTTCTCGTTCAGCGGCCTCAAGACGGCGGTGCGGCACGCGGTCGGCGAAGCCCTGGGCCGTTCAGCGCAGGACCGTGACGTCGACGGCGCCGAACTCCCCGCGGCCGATGTCGCCGAGCTGGCCTGGGCCTTCCAGGAGTCGGTCGTCGACGTGCTCGCCACCAAGACCCTGCGAGCCGCCCGCGAGCTTGGCGCGAGGACCATCGTCCTCGGCGGCGGCGTGGCGGCCAATGGCGTGCTGCGCGAGCGCATCGCCGCCGGCGCCGCCGGCCTGGGTGTGCCCCTGGTCGTGCCGAGGCCTGGGCTGTGCACCGACAACGCCGCCATGATCGCCGCCGCCGGCTACCACCGGCACCGCGCTGGTGCCCGCGCTGACCGCTCGCTCGACGCGCGCCCATCGCTGAAGCTGGCGGTCTGACGGTTTGCCCCCGAGTGGCGATGAGCTTGATCCCGCGCATCTCGGACCCGAGGCGGTCGAGCGCTATCTGCGTCGCCACTGGCTGGCCGCACGCAAGTCGTTGTCGCAGAACCATCTCGCCGACGGTGCCGTATTGGAGCACATCCTCGAGGTGGCCGCGATCCGGCCCGGCGAGCGCATCGTGGAGGTCGGCCCAGGTATCGGGATCCTGACGGCGCAGCTGCTGGCAGCCGGTGCGGTCGTGACCGCGGTCGAGCTTGACGCACGCCTGGCCGGGCACCTGCGGGCTCGCTTCTCCGACGAACCGAACCTGACCCTGCTGGAGGCCGACTTCCTCGACGTCGAGCTGGCGAGCGTGGCCTCCGACCCGTGGGCCCTGGTGGCCAACGTGCCGTACCACATCAGCAGCCCCATCCTGCACCACGTGCTGGGGACCGAGCCGAGGCCCCGCCGGTTCGTGATGATGGTGCAGAAGGAGGTGGCCGAGCGCATCGCAGCGCCGGCGGGTGGCATGAGCTACCTGTCGGTGTTCGTGCAGTACCACGCGCAGGTGCGGGTCGCCTTCAGCGTGCCCGCAGCTGCCTTCGAGCCGGCGCCGGAGGTGGATTCGGCCGTGCTGGTCGGCGAGACGCGCCACGTCGCCTCGAGCCGGCTGCCGAGGACGAGCTGTGGCGCCTGGTGCAGGCGGGCTTCCGCGAGCGCCGCAAGATGGTCCACAACGTGCTCGCTCGCCAGCTCCCCGGGCTCGAGCGTGGACGCGTCGATCGTGCGCTGGCAGCCTGCGCCATCGACCTTGACCGTCGCCCGCAGACGCTCTCGGTCGACGAGTGGCTGGCATTGCGCGAGGCCCTGACACCGCTGCCATGAGCGCCTGGCGTCGGCAGGCAGCGGCGAAGGTCAACCTGGCCCTGGCCGTCAGCGGCATCCGCGATGATGGCTACCACCTGCTGCGCTCGGTGTTCGTTCGCTTGGCGCTGCATGACGTGCTGGAGGCCGACCTCGAACCCGCCTCGGCCGTCGATTCGCTCATCAGCGAGGGCGAGCTGGAAGCCACGGCTGACAACCTCGTGCTGCGCGCCGCGGCGCTGCTGCGCGAGGCGCTGGGTGCCTCGTTGCCCGCGCTGCGGTTCCGCCTGCGCAAGCGCATCCCCACCGCGGCTGGCCTGGGCGGCGGCAGCTCCGATGCCGCGGCTGCCATCGAGCTCGCGCTGCAGGCGTGGGGCGTGCAGCTGGGTCCCGCCGAGCGGTTCGACCTCGCGCTTCGCCTTGGCGCCGATGTGCCCTTCTTCGCCTCCGCCCACGGATCCGCCCTGGTCGAGGGCATCGGTGAGCGCCTCGTTCCGCTTGCCGCCGCCCGAGCCACCCGCCGGGCTGCTGCTGATCACACCCCAGCAGCGACTCTCGACGGCCGCGGTCTTCGCCGAGCTCGATCGCCAGCCCGTCCGCGACATCGGCGCCGGCGCTCGTGTCGACGAGATCGCCGCGCTGCTGCGCCGCGGCATCGACGGTCCGGCCCTGGCGGCGGCGACACGGCGGCTGGGCGACACCAACGACCTGTGGGCGCCCGCGACGCGCCTGTCGCCCGCCCTGGCCGCGGCGCACGCGGCGGCCGCTGACATCCTCGGCCGCTCGGTGCTGCTGACCGGGTCGGGCCCGACCCTCTTCGCGGTCTATCCTTCCGAGGCAGCCGCCCAACGTGCCGTGACCACGCTGCAGTCCGAGCGTCCGGTCGAGCTCGAGGGTGCTGCGATCTTGGCCACGACCAGCATCGGAAGGGGAGCAGACTCGTGAAGGAGCGGATCCAGACGTCGAAGGCGCCCAATGCCATCGGCCCCTACAGCCAGGCGATCGTCACCGACTCGCTCGTCTTCTGCTCGGGACAGGGACCCATGGACCCCGAGACCAATACGCTCGTCGAGGGCGACGTGACCGTCCAGGCGTTGCGCACGATGCAGAACATCAAGGCGCTCCTCGGCGAGATGGGTCTCGACTTCGGTGATGTCGTGAAGACGACCTGCTACCTGGCGGACATGGACGACTTCAAGGCCTTCAACGAGGTCTATGGCTCGTTCATGACGGAGCCCTATCCCGCCCGGACCACCATCGAGGCCGCGCGCCTGCCGATGGACATCCGCGTCGAGATCGAGGTCATCGCCCAGAAGCGCTGAGGTACGCGACCACCTGCTGGGCTGCTGGACCCCGTGGTGGGCAGCGCGCTGAACGGCACGGCATCGGCTTGCGCTTCGACAGCCGGCACGTCGAGCGGAACCGGGCGCAGGCGCGCGGGCACCGCCTGGAGAAGTTGCGCGTCTTCATCAACGGCCTGGAGCAGGGGATGTTCATCCAGAGCCGTGACTCGGCCAATCCCGTCCTGCTCTTCCTGCACGGTGGTCCCGGGATGCCGGCGTTCTGGCTGGATCGGCGTTACCCGACCGGTCTCGAGCGACACTTCACCGTGGCATGGTGGGAGCAGCGGGGTACAGCCATCTCGTACCGGCCTGACATCCCGCCCGAGACGATGACGCTCGAGCACTTCATCGCTGACGCCGTCGAGGTCACCGACTACCTGCGCCGTCGTTTCGCCCAGCAGAGGATCTACCTCATGGGCCACTCCTGGGGATCGTACCTGGGCATCCAGCTGGCTGCTCAGGAGCCTTCCCGGTTCTGCGCCTACATCGGCGTCGCCCAGATCACGCACCAGATCCGGTCGGAGCGATTGAGCTACGAGTACATGCTCCGGCGCTACCGGGAGCGCGGCGACCGGCGCATGGTGAGGCGGCTGGAGAGCGTGCCGTTGCCCTTGACCGTTCCGCTGCCGCCTGTGTACGAGGCGTTGCGGGACAAGGCCATGCATGGCCTCGGAGTCGGCACCACGCGACAGATGCGGTCGGTCGTCACTGGCCTCTTCTTGCCGTCGCTGATAGCCCCCGAGTACACGCTTCGCGAGAAGCTGGATCTCTGGCGCGGCAAGCGCTTCTCGCGACGGTCCGGCCTGTGGGACCGCATGCAGGCCACCGACGTGACCCAGCAGGTGACCCGTCTTGAACTGCCGGCGTATCTCCTTCACGGCGTCCACGACCATACGGTCTCCTACCAGCTGGCCAGGCAGTACGCCACGTCGTTGCAGGCTCCCCTGGCCGGCTTCTACACCTTCGCTCACTCCGCACACAGCCCGCTGTTCGAGGAACCCGGGCGAATGCTGCGCATCCTCCGCGAAGACGTCCTGGCGGGGACCGTGGACCTCGCCGACCCACGGCCAGCCGTCGATCCGTCTAGCACAGCCGCCCACCTGAGGCCCAACGTTTCGAGGAGCGGGGTCGCAGCACATGCATCTGAGCGGAGGGACGGTGGCCCGCCCCTCGTCCGCGCTCCTCGATGCGAGCCGTTGGCGCTGGCGGCGACAGCCGGCTGCAACAGGACCATCGGGCTGCTGAGAGTCCGACAGTCGATCCGGGGGCGGTACCGTGGCGGCTCGCCTCGACCGTCTCTGTGCACCGAACCGGCTATATATCACCATCTGTGCGACTGATTTGATGCGGGCTGTTGGCCAGGAGTGACTCCTGCCCAAGCCTGCCCGAAACATCGGCGTCTCAGCTCGATGACCGGTGCCCGTAGTGAGGTCCACGAGTCTATGCGGAAGATCACAGGAGTTGGCGCCGTCGTCGCCAGTGTCGCCATGCTGGTCGCGGTCGCGCCTGCCGCCGGCGTCCTGGCGCATGCCGGCAAGGGTGGCGACAGCCTGATCCATGCCTGCATCAAGGAGGGGAGCGGGACGTACGTCAAGGCGGTCCAGAACCCCGACGCCAAGTGCCCGGCGGGCTCGACCCCGGTGCACTGGGCCCGCAACGGTGGAGAACAGGGCCCCATGGGTCCCCAGGGTCCCAAGGGTGACCCCGGTGAGGCCAGTGGCATCCCTGGCCCCGAGGGTCCCGCCGGTCCTGCCGGTGCCGAGGGTCCCAAGGGCAACCCGGGTGACGATGGCGCCCAGGGCCCCGAAGGCCCCGCCGGTCCTGCCGGCGCCGACGGCGCCGAAGGCCCCGAAGGTCCCGCCGGCCCTGACGGGTCCCGCCGGTCCCGAAGGCCCCGCCGGTCCTGCCGGCGCTGACGGCGCCCAGCCGGCCCCGCCGGCCCTGCCGGCCCGATGGCGATGATGGCGCCGACGGCGTCAGCGGTTGGGAGCGTGTGGTTGGTGCCGTGAGCGCGAGCAACACCAGCAGTCCCAAGACCGCGGTCGCGAACTGCACCGCCGGCAAGAACGTGATCGGAGGCGGCTACATCCTGGTCGCGGCCGACGACGCATCCAAGCTGAACGTCACCTCGAACTGGCCCAGCGATGGCGACACCTGGTCCGTGACCGTGCGTGAGGACGTGACCTGGCTCAACCCGGCAGGCAACTGGACGGTGCAGGCCTTTGCCATCTGCATCGCGGCTCCCTAGCTGCGACTGACGGTCCATCGTCAGACCGACCAGCTGACCCCGCCACGGTGTGGCGGGGTCAGCTGCATCCCGGGCAGTAACCGTTTGACACGTGCTGGACACGCCCCTACAGTCCAACTACCTGATGCCCGACAAGCCTCCATCACCTTGCGGCGGTCCGTCCGCCACGTGAACACATACCATCGCCAGCATCTCACCGCGGTCGTGATGGCTGCGGGGCTCGGCACGCGTATGCGCTCGATGACGCCGAAGGTGTTGCACCCCGTCTGTGGCCGGCCCATGCTGGCCTACGTCCTTGACGCGGCTGTCGCGGCCACCGGGACCAGGCCGCTCGTGGTCATCAGCCCGCCGGTCGCGGCCATCGCCGATGTCTTCGCCGAGGACGCCGACTTCGCGCTGCAGGCCGAGCCGCTCGGCACCGCCGACGCGATCTCCGCTGCGCTCCTGGTGCTGTCCGACGAGGTCCGCGAGATCCTCGTGCTGAGTGGCGACGTGCCGCTCGTGGCTCGCCTCCCTGCTGGCGGAGCTGGCCGACGCCCGTCGCGACAACGATGCGGCCATCGCTCTCATCAGCGTGGACATGGACGATCCCGCGGCGCTCGGCCGCGTCGTGCGTGGCCGTGATGGGCGCATCGCCCGTGTCGTCGAGCACAAGGACGCGACGCCCGACGAGCTTGCCATCGATGAGATCAACGCCGGCCTGTACGCCTTCGATGTCGACTGGCTGCGAACCCGCATCGGCGACATCGTGCCCTCCCCGGTGACGGGCGAGCTGTACCTGCCCGAGCTCATCCCGCTGGCCCGAGCGGACGACCGGCCGGTGGCTACCCTGGAGGTCGAGGACGACGGCACCCTGCTGGGCATCAACGACCGCGTGCAGCTGGCCGACGCCGAGCTGGAGATGCGCCTGCGCATCAACGAGGCGCACATGCGCGCCGGCGTGACGATGCAGGACCCGGCCAGCACCTTCATCGATGCCACGGTCCAGATCGCCGCCGATGTCACCCTCGAGCCCGGCGTCATCCTGCGTGGCGACACGGTCATCGAACGCGATGCCGTCATCCGCGCCGGCTCGCAGATCTCCGACACGCGCATCGGCGAGCGCACCGTGGTGTGGGCCAGCGTGCTGGAGGGCTCGGTCGTCGAGTCAGACGTGACCATCGGCCCCTTCTCGCACGTGCGCAAGGACGCCCACATCGGCCCCCATGTCGAGCTGGGCAACTATGCCGAGGTGAAGAACAGCCACATCGGCGCCGGCACCAAGAGCCACCACTTCAGCTACCTCGGTGATGCCGACGTGGGCGAGCGCGTGAACATCGGTGCGGGCTCCATCACCGCCAACTACGACGGGGTGCACAAGCATCGCACGCACATCGGCAACGGCGCCTTCATCGGCTCCGACACCATCATGCGGGCCCCCGTGAGCATCGGCGAGGGCGCCTTCACCGGGGCCGCCTCGCTGGTCACGCGCGACGTGCCCGACGGCGAAGTGGTGCTGGGCGTACCGGCTCGGCCGTACGTCCGCAAGCTGCACCCGTCGCCCGACTCGGTCCGCCCGGAGGATGCTCCCGAACGCTGATGGGCAGCTCCGTCGTCGAGGTCCTCGTCATCGCCCTGCTGATCGCGGTCAACGCCGTCTTCGTGGCGGCCGAGATCGCACTCGTCACCGTGCGCCGCAGCCGCATCCGCCAGCTCACCGACGAGGGTGACCGGCGGGCCAGGCGAGTGGGGCGCATGATCGAACGACCCGGCCGCCTGCTGGCCACCATCCAGCTGGGCATCACCTTCATCGGCTTCCTTGCCGCCGCGTTCGCCGGTGCCAGCATCGCCGGTGAGCTGGCCGATTCGTTCCGCAAGATCGGCCCCCTCACGACCTCGGCCGATGTCCTCGCGCTCCTCGTGGTGACCCTCGTCGTCAGCCTCGTCACCATCGTCTTCGGCGAGCTGGTGCCGAAGACGCTCGCCCTGGCCCACGCCGAGCGCTACTCGCTCGCCCTGGCTCGCCCCGTGGAGGTGCTCGGTGTCATCCTCTCCCCGTTGGTGTGGCTGCTGACCAGCACCACCCACCTGGTGACGCGCCTGCTCGGCGTGCGCGACATGAACGATGAGGCCATCACCAGCGAGGAGCTGCGCATCCTCGTGGAGCGCGGCACCGAGCAGGGCACCATCGAAGCCGAGGAGGAGCAGATGATCGGGGCGGTGCTGGAGCTCGGCGACCAGCGTGCCCACGAGGTGATGGTCGCCCGCGTGGACATGGTCACGCTGGCGGTCGACGCCGCATTGGGCGAGATCGTCGAGACCATCGTCAGCGAGGGCCACTCGCGCATCCCGGTCTACGAAGACAACATCGACAACATCATCGGCATGCTCTATGCCAAGGACCTGCTGCCGTACCTCGTCGGCGACGACCGGCCACCGTCGATCCGCCGGCTCCTGCGCACGCCCCTGTTCGTACCCGAGTCGATGCTGGTGGACGACCTGCTGCGAAGCCTGCAGCGCCGACGCGTTCACATCGCCGTCGTGCTCGATGAGCACGGTGGCACGGCCGGCCTCATCACCATCGAGGACCTGCTCGAGGAGATCGTGGGCGAGATCCAGGACGAGTACGACGAGGAGGAGCCCATGATCGTCCCGCTGGGCGACGTCGAGGCGCGCATCGATGGCCGGGCCGACGTGGACGACATGCTGGAGCACTTCGGCACCTCGCTCGACGGCGATGACCAGGCGGAGTTCGACACCGTCGGCGGACTCGTCTACCACCACATCGGTGGCGTGCCAGAGGTGGGCGACACCGTCGAGGTCGATGGCCTGAAGCTCACCGTGGAGTCGACCGACGGCCGTCGTGTCCGCACCGTCCACGTGGTCTACACGCCGCCGGACGATGATGGCGACCGGGACGCTGACGATTAGCCGCTGCCCGCCTCGCCGGCGAGGTCAGGCGCTGATGGCAGCGCGGACGACATCCCCCAGGCGTTCTACCGAGGCCGCATCGACCACGCCCACCGAGGCGATCTGGGCGAGGGCGTCGTCGCGATACTCCTGTGCACGGCGACGTGTGTACTCCTCGGCGCCGACCCGCCGCAGGATGGCTCGCACCTCCTGGGCCTCCGCGAGCGTGGGCTCGCTGCCTGACTGGGCCAGGATGGTCCGCAGGCGCTCACCGTCGGCACCGGTGGCCTCGGCGAGGGCGTAGATCAAGGGCAGCGTCTTCTTGCGCGTGGCGATATCGGACGTCTCCTTGCCGGTGGAGGCTTCGTCGCCCCAGATCCCCAGCAGGTCGTCGTTGAGCTGGAAGGCCAGGCCCAGCGACCAACCGAAGCGTCGGTAGGCGGCGATGACGGCTTCATCGTCGCTGGCCAGGATGGCGCCCGCCTCGGCCGACCCGGCGATGAGCGACGCGGTCTTGCGGCCGATCATGTCGAAGTAGTAGTCGACCGACATCCACTCGTCATGCTCGGATGTCCAGATGTCCATGAACTGGCCTTCGCACAGCGCCAGGCAAGTCTCGTCATAGAGGCGCATCAGGCGCAACACGCGCGCCTCATCGAAACCCTCGTCCAGCAGCCGGTAGAGCGCCATGCGGCTCAAGGTGAAGAGCGTGTCGCCGGTGTTGATGGCCTGGGCCATGCCCGCGACCATCCACAGCGCCGGCCGATGGCGGCGCTCCGTGCCCCGGTCTTCGATGTCATCGTGCACCAGGCTGAAGTTGTGGCCCATCTCCACGGCGGCGGCACCGGGCAGCGCCTTGGCATGGTCGCCGGCGATCGACTGGTAGGCCAGCAGGCCGATCAGCGGGCGCATGCGCTTGCCGCGGGGCGCGTCGCTATCCAGGCCCATGTGGTATCGCACCATCGAGTACAGCTCGCGCGTGCGCTCATCCTCCGCCCGCGCGATCACGCCGAGCATCTCGTGCTCGGTATCGGCGATCAGGCGCTCGAGGTCGATACGGGTCAACACGGCGTCATGATACTCGTCTGTAGCACATTCGCCGATGACGTTTCGCCGACAGACGGCACCCACGTCGGATACGCTCGCTGGCGTGCCCCGTCCCCGGACCTACAAGACCCGCGCCATCGTCCTCGCCCACTTCGACCTGGGTGAAGCCGATCGCATCGTCACGCTGCTCACGCCGGAGGATGGCAAGATCCGCGCCGTGGCCAAGGGCGTGCGGCGTCCTCGCAGCCGCATCGGGGGCAGCGTCGAGCCGTTCGCCGAGCTCGACGTGGTGCTCGCGCGTGGGCGCAACCTGGACGTCATCACGCAGGTGGACGTGGCCCATGCCTGGCTGCGACTGCGCGACCGCCTCGAATCCACCGCCACGGCGTGGTACCTGGGCGAGCTTTCCGACCGCGCGGTCGAGGAGCGCGCCGGTGCGCATCCCGTCTACGGGTTGCTGCGTCGAGCCTGCCAGCTGCTTGACGACGGCATGGCCCCCGGCCGGGTGGCGCGCTGGTTCGAGTCGGGCCTGGCCGATGCGCTGGGGGTGCGCCCGGAGCTGGATCGCTGCGTCGAGTGCGCCCGCACGCTCGAGGAGACCGATGGCTTCCGCTGGGTACCCGCGCTGGGAGGCGTGCTCTGCGATGACCACCCACCGCCACCGGCCGAGATCGATGCGCCTCTCGCTCGATGCGCTCAAGCTGCTGCGAGCCTATCGCCGCTTCGACGTGGAGGCGCTGGCGGCCCTGCGCGTGCCCCCGTCGGTCGAGGCCGAGGTGGAATCGGCCATGCGCCGCTACACCCGCCACGTCCTCGAGCGCGAAGCTCGTTCCCTGGGTTTCGTCGACGAGGTGCGGCGTCCGCCTCGCCCGGGGGGCTGAGCGGGGCGGCCCGCTCGCAGCCGACATCGCCGGGGCGCTAGCAGCCGACATCGCCGCCCCGCTCCGCGTCGCGCCCCACCGCGGCCGGGCGTCCCATTTCTGCCACAATCGATAGCCAGCACCGGCTCTGCCATCGCCGGCGCCGCCCACCAGGAGCCCCGAACCGTGACCGACCAGCCCTCTAGCCCCACGTCCGCCGCCGAGCAGCCCGATGCCGGGCCCGCCGTCGACAAGCTCGACACCATCGTCTCGCTGGCCAAGCGCCGCGGGTTCGTCTATCCGTCGTCGGAGATCTACGGCGGGATCAACGCGGTGTGGGATTACGGCCCTCTCGGCGTGGAGCTCAAGAACAACGTCAAGCGCGCCTGGTGGCGCGCGATGGTGCAGGAGCGAGATGACATCGTCGGTCTCGATGCCGGCATCCTCATGCACCCGCAGGTCTGGGTCACCTCCGGCCACGTGGGCTCCTTCTCCGACCCACTCGTCGAGTGCGACACCTGCCACCGCCGCTACCGGCTCGACGAGCTGCCCGGCGCGGAGAGCCTGTCGGCGTCCCAGCTGCAGGACGAGACCATCGTCGAGCAGCTGGGCCTGGTGTGCCCCGTCGAAGGTGGCCCGCTGTCCGCCCCGCGCCGCTTCAACCTCATGTTCAGGACGCACATGGGCCCGGTCGAGGACGAGGGTGCGGTCATCTACCTGCGCCCCGAGACCGCGCAGGGCTCGTACGTCAACTTCAAGTCCGTGCAGCAGTCGAGCCGCAAGAAGGTGCCCTTCGGCATCGCCCAGATCGGCAAGTCCTTCCGCAACGAGATCAGCCCCGGCAACTTCGTCTTCCGCATGCGCGAGTTCGAGCAGATGGAGATGCAGTACTTCGTGCGCCCGGGCGACGCCGCGGCCGCGGCCTTCGAGGAGTGGCTGCCCGCACGGCGGGCCTGGTACGAGCGCTACGGTGTCAGCCCCGCGCGCCTGCGCTTCCGCGAGCACGCCGCCGACGAGCTGGCGCACTACGCCAAGAAGGCCATCGACGTGGAGTACCGCTTCCCCTTCGGCTGGAAGGAGCTCGAGGGCGTGCACAACCGGGGCGACTTCGACCTCGGTAGCCACGCCAGGGCTTCGGGCCAGAACCTCGAGTACTTCGATCCGGCCTCGGAGGAGCACTTCATCCCGTGGGTCGTGGAGACGGCGGCCGGCGCCGACCGCGCGGCCTTCACCTTCCTCATCGATGCCTACCGCGAGGAGGAGCTGGAGAAGGGCACCCGCGTGGTGCTCAGGCTGCATCCCGACCTGGCGCCCTACAAGGTGGCGGTGCTGCCGCTGCTGAAGAAGCGACCGGAGATCGTGGAGCTCTGCCACCGCATCAAGGCGGACCTGAAGAAGGACGTCATGACGGTCTACGACGACACCGCGGCCATCGGCAAGCTCTACCGCCGCCAGGACGAGATCGGCACACCGTGGTGCGTCACGGTCGACGTCGACTCGCTGGAGGACGGCGCCGTCACCGTGCGTGACCGCGACAGCATGGCCCAGGAGCGCGTGCCGCTCGAGAACGTCAAGCGACTCATCCTCGATCGCATGGAGGCAGCGCGGGGGGCGTAGACCACCACGGTCACCCGCAGCGAGCGTCAGCTGCGGGCGCTGGCGTCCACCTCGGCGGCGCCGCTGGCCAGCCTGGCCCTGGCTGCCGCGCCCGGCAGCAGCTCGGCGACGGAGTCGAGGTAGCGCTCGATGGCGCGTGCCGCCCGCTTGCCGTCGCCCATGGCCAGGATGACCGTGGCCGCGCCGCGCACGATGTCGCCACCGGCGAAGATGCCCGGCACGCTGGTCATGCCGTTGTCGTCGACGACGAGGTAGCCCCACTCGTTGATCTTGAGGTCGGGCTCGGACGACGTGAGCATCGGATTGCTGCGCGTGCCGATGGCCACCACGACCATGTCGCACTCGACGACATACTCGGACCCGGGGATGGGGGAGGGGCGGCGGCGGCCGGAGGCGTCGGCCTCAGCCAGCGCCATCATCTGGCACTCGACGCCGCTGACCCAGCCATCGTCGTTGCCGACGATCCGGATCGGCGAGGCCATCAGCTCGAAGGCCACTCCCTCTTCCTCGGCATGACGGACCTCCTCGGCGCGGGCAGGCAGCTCCTCCTTGCCGCGACGGTAGACGATGGTGGCCTGCCTGGCGCCCATGCGCCGCGCGGTGCGGACCGCGTCCATGGCCACGTTGCCACCGCCGACCACGACGACCCGCTGGCCCTGCAGCACGGGCGTGTCAGTGTCCTTGCGGAAGGCGCCCATGAGGTTCACGCGGGTCAGGTACTCGTTGGCCGAGTAGACCCCCTTCAGATCCTCCCCCGGGATGCCCATGAACACCGGCAGGCCGGCGCCGACCGCGATGAAGACGGCGTCGTAGTTCTGGCGCAGCTCGCGAAGCGTCCAGGTCTTGCCCACGATGGCATTGACCTCGATGGTCACGCCCAGGGCCTTCAGGCGTTCGACCTCCCGCTGCACGATGTCCTTGGGCAGGCGGAACTCGGGGATGCCGTAGATGAGCACGCCACCGGGGGCGTGGAAGGCCTCGAAGATGGTGACCTTGTGACCCGACCTGGCCAGCTCGCCGGCCGCGGTCAGGCCGGCTGGCCCGGAGCCCACGATGGCGACGCGGCGACCGGTATCGGGATCGATCCTCGTGTCGAGCTCGTCGAGATGATCCAGCGCCCAGTCGGCGACGAAGCGCTCCAGCGCTCCCACCGCCACCGGCTCACCCTTCTTGGCACGGATGCACAGGCCTTCGCACTGCGTCTCCTGCGGGCAGACGCGCCCGGTGACGCAGGGGAGCGCGTTGTCATCGAGCAATGACTCCGCGGCCAGCTTCATCTCGCCCGCGGCGAGGAGCTCGATGAACCTGGGGATGTTCACCCGCACCGGGCAGCCGTCGATACAGCGGGGGTTGGCACAGTCGAGGCAGCGCTCCGCCTCTTCCATGGCCAGCGCCTGGGAGTAGCCCAGGTTCACCTCGCGGAAGTCCATGGCACGGATGACGGCCGAACGGGCCGGCACATCGTGACGCTCGATCTGCATCCGCTCCCTGGGGGTCAGGTCGGGACGCTCGGTCATCTCGGACTGTCTCCGCCGGCGGTCGCGGCCAGGTTCTCCATCATGCATTGACTGCCTTCGAAGGCGCTCTTCTCGACGTCGCGATACATCGCCAGCCGATCGGCCAGCTGCTTGAAGTCGACGGCGTGAGCGTCGAACTCGGGTCCATCCACGCAGGCATAGAGGGTCTGGCCATCGACCTTCACGCGGCAGCCACCACACATGCCGGTGCCGTCGACCATGATGGTGTTGAGCGACACGGTGGTCGGAATCCCGTACTCCTTGGTCACCTTGGCGACCGCGCCCATCATGGGCACGGGACCCACGGCGTAGACGTGGTCGACGCCGCCTTCCTCGAGCATGTCGCGCAGCTCGTCGGTGACGAAGCCGTGCCGGCCGTACGAGCCGTCATCGGTGCAGACGCGCACATCACCGTAGCGGCGCAGCTCGTCTTCGAAGATGACCCACTCTCGGGCTCGGCCACCGATGATGCTGCTGACCCGGACGCCCTTGGCTGCGAGGCCCTGGGCCATGGGATGAACCACCGCGGTGCCGACCCCGCCACCGACGCACACGGCATGTCCACGGTCGATGAGGTGCGTGGCTTCCCCCAGCGGCCCGGCGACATCCTGGATGGCATCACCCACCTGCAGCATGCAGAGGTCGCAGCTGGTCTTGCCCACGGCCTGGATGGTGAGCGTGATGGTGCCGGCCTCGGCGTCGGCGTCGGCGATGGTCAGCGGTACGCGCTCTGCCCCTTCGCCGATGCGGACGATGACGAACTGTCCGGGCTGGCGCACCTGCGCGATACGGCTGGCCTCGATCTCGAGGCGGGTGACGTTGGGGGAGAGCACCTCCCGTTTTACGACTGGGTGCATCGGGCCTCTTCGGGTGGGGGTGGAGACATCGCTCGCCCGTATTCTGGGCCGTCCGTGACGGGAATGTGCACTACCGTGGCAACCATTTCCCGGGCCAAAGGTCACTGCCCCGCAAGCGCTCAGGCCGCCGGCTTCTTGTCCTTGGGCCAGTAGAGCTCCTTCTTGACGTGGAACTCCGGGTAGTCCGCGTCCAGCAGCACGCCCTCGACGTTGAGGATCATCTCCGGGTTGCCGCAGAGGTAGACCACCGTCTCGTCGGGCCGCAGGCCCTCGTTGTGGCAGACGTCGCGCACCACCGCCTCGGCGCGGCCGGTGTAGCCCGTCCAGCCCTTGTTGCGGGGGTCGTTCGGGCGCGAGATGGTGGGCACGTAGGTCATGGGGTAGGTGCCATCACGCTGCCAGCCCTCGAGCAGGTCGCGATAGCCGAGCTCGTCCTGGTAGCTGCAGCCGTGGAGCATGATGGTCCGTCGCGGCTTGCCCTCGGACAGCAGCTGTCGGCACATGGCGATGAAGGGCGCGATGCCGGTGCCGGTGGAGACGAAGAGATGGCTGCGGTCGTCGTCCGGCTCCAGCATGAACTTGCCCTTGGGGCCGATCATGCGCATCTGGTGTCCGACCGGCAGGCGCCACAGCAGCGTGGTGAAGCGCAGGATGGGCACCAGGCGCACGTAGAACTCGTAGCCCTCTTCGCCGGTCGCCTCGGGTGCCGAGGCGACCGAGTACGGTCGCTGGTAGAGCTTGTCGTCGGCAAAGACGCCGATGGTCATGTACTGCCCCGGTTCGAAGTGGGCAGCGTCGCCGTCTGGACGGACCCAGAAGCGGGCGAGGGAATTGGTATCGTCCTCGCGCTTCACCAGCGTGGCGTTGTACTTCTCCGCCTCCGGGATGATGACGCGCGGGTCCTGGATGTCGTCGGTCATGCTCCGCAGTGTACCCAGCCTGCGAGGCGGGCGGCCAAGGGACTGGGCCATGGGGGGCCGGATGGCAGTAGCCCTGCCGCGTCGGTGCCGTATCATGACGTTGTCCAGATACCGACGCTGCGGCATCCGCATGCCCGCCAGCCCCACCCTGAGGTCACCTCGTCTATGTCTGCTTCGACCCGTCCCCAAGTCGCTGCCAAGCGATACGTCTACACCTTCGGCGCCGGAGAGGCCGAGGGCGATGGCACCATGCGCGACCTGCTCGGAGGCAAGGGCGCCGGCCTCGCCGAGATGACCAAGGCCGGCCTTCCGGTGCCGCCCGGCTTCACCATCACCACCGAAGCGTGCAACGACTACTTCGCGGCCGGCGAGACGCTGCCGGAAGGCCTGTGGGAGGACGTCAAGGCTGCCGTCGCGCAGATCGAGGCGGAGACCGGCAAGGGCTTCGGCAACCCCGAGAACCCGCTGCTGGTGAGCGTCCGTTCGGGTGCCAGGTTCTCCATGCCGGGCATGATGGACACCGTCCTCAACCTCGGCCTCAACGAGCAGACGCTGCCGGGCCTCATCAAGCTCACCGGCAACGAGCGCTTCGGTTGGGACGCCTATCGCCGCTTCATCCAGCTCTTCGGTCGCATCGTCCTTGGCGTCGAGGGTGAGAAGCTCGATGCCGCCCTCGACTCGGTCAAGGAGCGCAGCTGGCGCCAAGAGCGATACCGACGTCGACGCGGCCGGCATGAAGGAGGTCTGCGGACTCCTCAACGGCATCGTCGAGGAGGAGACCGGCAAGCCCTTCCCGCAGGATCCGTACCAGCAGCTGGACCTCGCCATCAAGGCCGTCTTCGCCAGCTGGTTCGGCAAGCGCGCCCGCGACTACCGCGAGAACCAGAAGATCTCCCACGACCTGGGCACCGCGGTCAACGTCATGACCATGGTCTTCGGCAACATGGGCCAGGACTCCGGCACCGGCGTCGCCTTCAGCCGCAACCCCAGCACCGGCGAGAACGTGCTCTTCGGCGAGTACCTCACCAATGCCCAGGGCGAGGATGTCGTGGCCGGCATCCGCACGCCTTCGCCCATCGCCCATCTGGCGGAGCAGATGCCCGAGGCGCATGCCGAGTTCCAGGCCATCGCCGACCGCCTCGAACACCACTACCGCGACATGCAGGACATGGAGTTCACCATCGAGCGCGGCAAGCTCTACATGCTCCAGACCCGCAGCGGCAAGCGCACCGCCGCGGCGGCGGTGAAGATCGCCGTCGACATGGTCGAGAACGGCATCATCACCAAGGAGGAAGCGCTCGGGCGCATCGAGCCCAGCATGGTCGACCAGCTCCTGCGCGACCAATACGATCCCCAGGCGCTCAAGGGCGCGACCAGGATCGCCAAGGGCCTCAACGCCTCACCGGGCGCGGCCGTGGGGCGAGCGGTCTTCTCCGCCGACAACGCCGTCGAGTGGGTCGAGCGCGGCGAGAAGGTCGTGCTCGTCCGCGTCGAGACCAGCCCGGATGACTTCCACGGCATGGCCGTGGCACAGGGCATCCTGACCGCCCGCGGCGGTGCCACCAGCCACGCGGCGGTGGTCGCTCGCCAGATCGGCAAGCCCTGCGTCGCTGGCTGCGCCGAGCTGACCGTCAACTACGCCACCAAGACGGCCAAGAGCGTCGAATTCCGGCGTGACCTTCAACGAGGGCGACTGGATCAGCCTCGACGGCAGCACCGGCGAGGTCTTCGTGGGCGCGCTGGGCACCGTCTCGGCCGACTACGACGAGCAGGACGACCTCAAGACCGTCCTCGGCTGGGCCGACGAAGTCCGTCGCCTGGGCGTGTGGACCAACGCCGACAAGCCCGAAGAAGCGGCTCGCGCGCGCAGCTACGGTGCCGAGGGCATCGGCCTCTGCCGCACCGAGCACATGTTCCGCGAAGGCGAGCGGCTCGAGATCGTCCGCGGCGCCATCCTCGTCTCCGGCGCCGCCATGCGCGCCCGCGCCAAGCTCGAGGCCGGTGAGGCCATCGAGGCCCAGGAGCAGGCCGCCATCGACAAGTTCGATAGCGCCATGCGCCAGCTGGAGGCGCTCCAGCAGGGTGACTTCGAGGGCATCTTCGAGGCCATGAAGGGCCTGCCCGTGGTGGTCCGGCTCATCGACCCGCCGCTGCACGAGTTCCTGCCCAACCTCGAGGAGACCCTCGTCGAGGTCACCAAGGCCGGCGCTGCCGCGACCGCGGAGCAGAAGGAGCTGCTGGCCGTCGTCCAGTCGATGCACGAGCAGAACCCGATGCTGGGTCTGCGTGGTGTTCGCCTGGGCCTGATGATCCCTGACTTCGTGAAGATCCAGACGCGCGCCATCCTGAACGCGCAGGTCGCGGTCAACAAGGCCGGCGGCGATGCCATCGCCAAGATCATGATCCCGCTGGTGGGCCATGTGAACGAGCTGTCGCGCGTGCGTGGCCTGCTCGAGGCAGAGGCCAAGATCATCGAGGAGGGTTCCGGCGTCCCGCTCGACTACAAGTTCGGCACCATGATCGAGATCCCGCGTGGCGCCCTGACCGCCGACGAGATCGCCAAGGAGGCTTCGTTCTTCAGCTTCGGCACGAACGACCTGACGCAGATGGCGTTCGGCTACAGCCGTGACGACGCCGAGGGCGGCTTCCTGCTCAAGTACGTCGAGGAGAAGATCCTGCCCTTCAACCCCTTCCAGACCATCGACGCCACTGGCGTCGGCCAGCTGGTCGAGATCGCCGTAGCGAAGGGCCGCGCCGCCCGCCCCGACATCGAGCTGGGTGTCTGCGGCGAACACGGTGGCGATCCCGAGTCGATCCACTTCTTCGACAAGGTCGGCCTCGACTACGTGAGCTGTTCGCCCTTCCGCGTCCCGGTGGCGCGGCTCGCGGCGGCACAGGCGGCGCTGGCCAACAAGTAGCCTCCCACGAGCAGGGGCCCGGTCGCCAGGAGCGGCAGGGCCCCTGTTCTGATTCCTGTCGCGGCCGAGCGCGTTCCCACGCCCGAGCCCCGCCCGCCTGCACTAGACAGACATAAGACAGACCTTCGACATCGTGGTACGCTTGCGATTGCCTCGAACAATGCAAACTATCTAGGTAATGGAAAGTATCCGTTGAGCCAGCCTCCCGTCGAGGACGAGATCCTCGACCACTACGCATCGCTCATGCGTCACGTTGCCGACTGGCACGCGGCCGAGTTCCTGGCGGTGGACGTGACGATGTCCCAGGCCAAGGTGCTGTACGTCGCCTCGGTGCGGCCAGGCATCGGCATGTCTGCACTGGCGGCCGAGCTGGGGGTCGGCCTGTCCGCCGTCAGCGGGCTGGTCGAGCGCCTCGTCGCGTCCGGCTACCTGGAGCGCCGCGAGGAACCCTCTGACCGACGCCAACAGCTGGTCGCGCTCACGGCGGCCGGTGCCAACGCCATCGACCGCCTGCGCGAGCTGCGTGCCGGCCTGATGCGCCAGCTCATGGCCGGTCTCGACCCCTGCTGAGCTGGCCTCGCTGCGCGATGCGCTGGCAGCCCTCGACCGCGAGGCGCAACACCTACGACCGACCCACGCCGACACCGTCACGCACCCCGAAAGGACCTCTGCATGATCCGCCTGACACAGTTCGCCATCCGGGAGAAGAGCGTCATCATCCTCCTGGCGGTGGGCGTGCTGCTCGCCGGCGTCTTCTCCTGGAACCAGCTTCGCCAGGAGCTGCTGCCCGACATCGAGTTCCCCTTCGTCACCATCATCACGCCTGTGCCCGGCGCCGGCGCCGAGGACGTGGCCGAGCAGGTGACGTACCCGTCGAGCAGGCCATCTCCAACATCCCGCGCCTGCAGACGGTGCAGTCCACATCGGGCAGCTCGCTGTCGCTGGTCTTCGCGGAGTTCGACTTCGGCACGGACCTGAAGGAGACGCTGACCGAGGTCGAGCAGGCTGTCGGCCAGCTTGACCTGCCCGAGGGCAGCGAGCCACAGGTCAGCTCGTTCGACTTCAACAGCCAGCCCATCGTCACCGCCACGGTCAGCCCGGCCGAGGGCGCCGACGCCACCGAAGCCGCGGAGATCGCCCGCAACGAGCTGCTGACGTCGCTGCAGGGCATCGAGGGCGTCTCGACGGTCGACCTCACCGGTGGTCCCACGCCCATCCTCGACATCGTCCTCGACCCGGCGGCCATGGGCGAGGCTGGCATCTCCCTCCAGCAGGTCCAGGGCATCCTTGCCGCCAACCAGATCACCATCCCCTCCGGCGCCATCGACGAAGGCGATCTGCGACTGCCGGTCAGCACCCAGCACCAGTTCGGCTCCATCGAGCAGCTCGAGGGGCTGATCGTGGGTGCCAGGACGCCCGAGGCCAGCGATGCCACTCCGGGCGCACCACCGGCTGACGCCGCATGGAGCAGAGGCTCCCGAGGAGGGCGGCTCGCTGCTGCCCGACCTGGGTGCCCTGACCGAGGCGCTGGCCTCGCTGCCGCAGCCGATCCGCTCGGTGACATCGCCACCATCGAGCAGCAGGACGTGCAGGTCTCCGGCTACGCCCGCACCAATGGCCAGCCCTCCCTGACCCTGAGCGTCACCAAGCAGTCCGGTAGCCAACACCGTCCAGGTCGCGTCCGAGATCGAGAGGGCCTTCGACGAGACCGTCGCCAGCTACGGCGACATCATCCGCATCGACATCATCCAGAACCAGGCCATCTTCATCGAGGAGTCCACCGCCGGGTTGGTGCAGGAAGGCCTGCTGGGTGCGCTGTTCGCCATCCTCGTCATCTACATGTTCCTGCGCAGCGCCCGCACGACGCTGGTGGCCGCCGTCAGCATCCCGCTGTCCATCTTCCTCGCCATCGCCATCTTCGGCGTCGCCGGCCTGACCATCAACATCCTCACCCTGGGCGGCCTGGCCGTGGCGGTCGGTCGAGTGGTCGACGACTCCATCGTCGTGCTGGAGAACATCTACCGCCATCGCGGCATGGGCGACTCGGTCCATGACTCCGTCATCACCGGCACCAGGGAGGTCGCCGGCGCCATCACCAGCTCCACCATCACCACCGCGGCGGTGTTCCTGCCCATCGGGTTCGTCGGCGGCATCGTGAGCCAGTTCTTCCTGCCCTTCGGCCTCGCCGTCACCTTCGCCCTGCTGGCCTCGCTGCTGGTGGCGCTGACGGTCATCCCGGTGCTGGCCTACTGGTTCGTCGACAAGGTCGACCTCGAGTTCGACGAGAGCGGTGAGCCCAGGATGACCATCTGGCAGCGGCTGTACACGCCGGTGCTGCTGGTGGCCCTGCGCAGCCGCATCACCAAGTGGGGCACGCTCGCCATCGCGACCGCCCTCTTCGTCTTCGCCCTGGCCCTGGCGCCGCTGCTGCCGACCAGCTTCGTGGATGCTGGCGGCGAGAACCTCCTGACCGTCACGGTCTCGCCGCCGCAGGGTTCGTCCACCGCCGGCGTCAGGGAGAAGGCGACCCAGGCGGAGGAGCTGCTGCTGGCCAATCCCGACGTGCGGCTGGTGCAGTCGACCATCCCCGGCGAAGCCGATACCGGTGCCCAGGCATTGCAGGCTGCCTTCAGTGGCCGCGCCTCCAACAGCGCCGTGCTCACGGTTCGGCTGGCTGACGATGTCGAACTCGAAGCGGCGCGCGAGGACATCAAGGAGGACCTCGCACCCATCTCCAGCGACGGCTTCGTGGTGGCCGTATCCGAGCAGGACGCATTCGGCGGCGGTGGTGGTCTGCAGATCATCGTGAGTGGCCAGGACCCCATCGAGATCGAGCAGGCAGCCGATGCCATCGTGGTGGAGCTCTCCGGCATGCCGAGAACTCGACAACGTCGAGAGTGACGCGGTCTCGGAGACGCCGCAGGTCGCGGTCACCGTCGACCCCAACCGGGCCGCCCTGATCGGCTCCTCGACCGCCCAGGTCGGTGGCCAGATCCGCAACGCGCTGGTGGGTCAGCCCATCGGCTCGTTCCAGCTCGAGGACGGCTCGGCCGTCACCACCATCCTGCGTGTCTCCGACGCTGGCATCGATGGCGTGGAAGGCCTGCGCGAGATGCCCGTGAGCGGCCTGGCCGGTATCGCCCCCCTGGGCGACGTGGCTGACGTCGAGGCCGTCGAGGTTCGCGGCACGGTCACGCGCGTCGATGGCTCAGCGGCGGCGACGGTCTCTGCCGATATCACCGGCGAGGACCTCGCCGGCGTCTCGACCGAGGCCGAGACGCGCATCGATGGACTGCGCGAAGCGGGTGCCATCCCCGAGACGGTGGAGGTCACCTTCGCCGGGGCGACCGCCGAGCAGGCCGAAGCCTTCGGGGGCCTGTTCTTCTCGATGGGCGTGGCCGTCCTGGTGGTCTACATCGTGATGGTGCTGGCCCTGGGCTCCCTCATCACCCCCTTCATCATCCTCTTCAGCCTGCCGCTGGCCATCATCGGCGCCATCCCGGCGCTGCTCATCACGGGCAACCCGCTGGGCATCAGCGCCATGATCGGGTTCCTGATGCTCATCGGCATCGTGGTCACCAACGCCATCGTGCTGCTCGACTTCGTGGAGCAGCTGAAGAAGCGGGGCCACTCGCCACACGATGCGCTCGTGCGCGGCGCCAACACCCGCGTGCGGCCCATCCTGATGACCGCCATCGCCACCATCCTGGCGCTGTCGCCGGTGGCCGTCGGCTTGGCCCACGGTTCGATCATCGCCGAGGAGCTCGCCACGGTCGTCATCGGTGGCCTCTTCAGCTCCACCTTCCTGACGCTGATGGTGGTGCCGGTGCTGTACTCGCTGGTCGATGGCGGCAAGGACGGCTTCCGTCGGCGTTTCATGGGCGGCGGCTCAGCGGCCGAGACCGAGGACGGCTCGATGCTCGACCTTCCACCCGACGCGGCACCTGCCGGGAGCTAAGGCCCGGACGACCACCGACCCGACATACCCCCGCCAAACGACCCGGTCGCGCGGAGCGACCGGGTCGTTGGTTACCCTCGGCCTGCCGCTTCGGGACCAGCGTCACGTGGTCTGGGCGGCGGTGCGCACGCATAGTTGACTCGCTGCGAACTATCCGCACGAGTACAACTGAATGAGCGACGAAGAACGCCGCATGCACCGGGCTGCCTGCAGTCGGCCATCGGCGGTCGTCGTCCGAGCGCCTCGTCGAGCGCCTCGTGGAGTGCCTCGTGGAGCACGGCTAGCTGGAGCGCCAGGCGGACCCGGCCGAACGGCGTCAGCTGCGCGTGAACCTGGCTCCCGCCGACGCTCCTGTCCACCGAAGGAGCTCCGCATGATCCGCCTGACCGAGTTCTCGCTCAAGCAGAAGAGCGTCGTCATCCTGCTGGCCATCGGCATCTTCATCGCCGGCGCCTTCTCATGGGCGAACCTGAAGCAGGAGCTCATCCCGGATATCGAGCTGCCCTTCGTCATGGTCATCACGCCCATGCCCGGCGCCGGTGCTGAGGACGTGGCGGCACAGGTGACCGACCCCATCGAGCGCAGCCTCGTCAACGTGCCACGACTCGAAGGCACCCAGTCGACGTCGTCCAACTCGATGTCGCTGGTGTTCGCCGAGTTCGACTTCGGCACCGACGTCAAGGAAGCCACGTCCGAGGTCGAGCGGGCCGTCGACAGCATCCAGCTGCCCGAGTCGGCTGAGCCCATCGTGAACTCCTTCGGCATCGACGACCTGCCGGTGGTCACCGCGACCATCGGCGCGGCCGAAGGCGCCGATCCCGACGAAGGCCGCTCGCATCGCCCGTTCCGAGATCCTGCCCCAGCTGCAGGGCCTCGAGGGCGTCTCGAGTGTCGACCTGACCGGTGGCACCACGCCGGTCCTCGACATCACCCTCGATCCCACGCGCATGGCCGAGCATGGCATCTCGCTGCAGCAGGTCCAGGGCATCCTCATGGCCAACCAGATCACCTTGCCCTCGGGCAGCATCGACGACGGCGACCTGCGCCTGCCGGTGTCGACGCAGCACCACTACCGCTCCATCGCGGAACTGGAAGGCCAGGTCGTGGGCGCCACCACGCCCAGCGAGCCAGCCGTGGCGGACGACGCGGATGGCGCCGCTGAGCCCGAACCTGCCGAGCCCGAACCTGCCGCTGACGAACCTGCCGCTGACGAGGCGCCCGGACTCTTCGATTCGCTCCCGGACCTGGCTCAGCTCACCGAGGCGCTGGCGGCCATCCCCGTCCCCGTCACGCTCGGTGACGTCGCCACCATCGAGCCGCGGGAGGCCAACCTGTCGGGCTACGCCCGCACCGATGGTCAGCCCTCGCTGACGGTGAGCGTCTCCCTTGCCTCGGGTGCCAACACCGTCTCGGTCTCGAACCAGATCGAGGCCGTCTTCGAGCAGGCGCGCGGCGACTATGCCGGCGAGATCGTCATCGAGACGATCACGGACCAGGCCGACTTCATCACCGAGTCGGTCGATGGCCTGATGCAGGAGGGCCTGCTCGGCGGGCTCTTCGCGGTGCTCGTCATCTTCGTCTTCCTGCGCAGCGTCCGCACCACGCTGGTGGCCGCCATCAGCATCCCGCTCTCGCTCTTCATCGCCATCGCGACCTTCGGCCTGTTCGGCCTGACCATCAACATCCTCACCCTCAGTGGCCTCACCGTGGCCGTCGGTCGGGTGGTGGACGATTCCATCGTGGTGCTGGAGAACATCTACCGCCACAAGGGACTGGGTGACCCGACCGGCGAGGCGGTCATCAACGGCACCCGCGAGGTGGCCTCGGCCATCACGGCCAGCACCGTCACCACGGTGGCGGTGTTCCTTCCCATCGGCTTCGTCGGCGGCCTGGTGAGCCAGTTCTTCCTGCCCTTCGGCCTGGCGGTCACGTTCGCACTGCTGGCCTCGCTGATCGTGGCGCTCACCGTCATCCCGGCGCTGGCCTACCTGTTCATCGACAAGGTCCACGTCACGCTTGGCGACGACGGCGAGCTGCCGCCGACCATCTGGCAGCGGCTGTACACGCCGGTGCTGCAGCTGGCGCTGCGCAGCCGTGCCACCAAGTGGGCCACGCTGGGCCTGGTATTCGCGCTCTCGCTCGTGGCCATCGGCCTTGCCGCCAGCCTGCCGACCGCCTTCATCGACATGGGCGGCGAGAACATCGTGCAGGTCACGGTCTCGCCCCCACAGGGTGGTTCGACCACGGCCGTGCAGGAGCGGACCATCGCGGCCGAGGAGATCCTGCGCGCCAACGAGGACGTGGAGCTGGTCATGTCCACCATCCCTGGCGACACCGACATCGGCGCGCAGGCGCTGCAGTCCGCGTTCGCCGGGCGAGCGCCCAACAGCGGCATCATCACGGCCCGCCTGGCCGAGGGCGTCGACATCGACGCCGCCCGCGAGGCCATCAAGGTCGAGCTGGGGCACCTCAGCCGGGATGGCTTCAACGTCGCGGTCTCGCAGCAGGACGCCATCAGCGCCGGCTCCGGGCTGTCGATCGTCGTCAGCGGCCAGGATGCGAACGAGATCAAGGCCGCCAGCGACACCATCGTGACGGCCCTCACCGACATGGAGGGCATCGACAACGTCGCCAGTGACGCCGTCTCGGAAGCTCCGCAGGTGTCGGTGGCGGTCGATCCCAACATGGCCATGATCATCGGCTCCACCGCTGCGCAGATCGGCACCCACATCCGCAGCGTCCTGGTGGGCCAGGACATCGGCACCTACGCGTTCGATGACGGCTCGGTCGTCGACGCCACGCTGCGCGTCTCCGACGAGGACGTGCACTCGGTCGAAGGGCTGCGCCTGCTGCCAGTCAGCGGCATGGCCGGTACGCGACCGTTGGGCCAGCTGGCCGAGGTGGAAGTGGTGGAGGTGAGAGGCACCGTCACGCGCGTGGATGGAGCTCCCGCCGCCACGGTCACGGCCGACATCACCATCGATGACACCGGTGCCGTGTCCGCGGACGCTGCCGCGCGCATCGACGACCTGCGTGCCGCGGGCGACCTGCCCGAGACCGTGACGACCACCTTCGCCGGCACGACGGCGGAGATGAACGAGGCCTTCTCCTCGCTGTTCCTCTCGATGGGCTTCGCCATCCTGGTGGTCTACATCGTGATGGTGCTGGCCCTGGGTTCGCTCATCACGCCCTTCATCATCATGTTCAGCCTGCCGCTGGCGGCCATCGGCGCCATCCCGGCGCTGCTGGTCAGCGGCCATCCGCTGGGCATCAGCGCCATGGTCGGCTTCCTCATGCTCATCGGCATCGTGGTCACCAACGCCATCGTGCTGCTTGACTTCGTGGAGCAGCTGCGAGCCCGGGGCAGGTCCACCTACGACGCCCTGGTCGGCGGCGGTCGCGTCCGCGTGCGCCCGATCCTGATGACCGCCGTTGCGACCATCCTGGCCCTGACACCGGTCGCCATGGGCATGGCGCACGGCTCGGTCATCGCCGAAGAGCTGGCGGTGGTCGTCATCGGCGGCCTGTTCACCTCGACCTTCCTGACGCTCATCGTCATCCCCGTGCTCTACTCGCTGATGGATGGCGGCAAGGTCGGCTTCAACGAGCGCTTCGGCAGCCGGCTCGGCCAGCCCGCCGGGGTACCGCCAGCGGCATCGGCGCCGGAGGCGCCCGCGTCAGCCGAGGGCTAGCGAGGTCGGGCCAGGGGACGGCGAGGCAGGCACGCCGGGTGGCGTGGGTCCGGGTCAGCGGACCCTGATGCCCGTGAGCAGGCGATGCGTCGCTGCGGCCACTTCGTCGACGGCGGCTTCGAAGACGGCCTCATTGGCGCGCGCCGGCTTGCGGTAGCCGCTGAGCTTGCGAACGTACTGGAGAGCGGCAGCCCGGACGTCGGCGTCCGTGACCGGCTCGACTGACCCCCGGAGCGTCTTGATGGATCTGCACATGCCCATCATGGTAGCGGGGTGGTGACAGCACGCACCACCGGCGCGAAGCAGCCATCGGCGCTAGACTCGGGCCCATCGCACATCGGCAACGGGGTCCCTCCTCCCGGAGGTGTGCCCAGATCCCGTCCGGCCGTGACGGAGTCGTCGCACGACCAGATTGGAGCCGCCCCCCGCATGAGTCGAGTCCTGCTTGGCCTGATCAGCGCCGTCCTCGTCTTCGTCCTGTCCGGCTGTGGCGGTCTGGCGGCTGGAGCCGGGGACGAGTCGGACGCGGATCCCGGCAGGCCGGTGAAGACCCCGACCCGCGCCCAGCAGCCCACCCCTGAGCCCACCAAGCCGCCCCTCGAGGTCGCCGATCTGCTGGGCACCGACGGGCGGCTGACCGTGCTGATCCTCGGCAGCGATGCCCGCGAGGGCGTCGTCGGCTCGCGGACCGACACCATCATCGTGGCCAGCATCGACCCCGGCAGTGGCAAGGTGGCCATGGTCAGCCTGCCGCGTGACACCGTCAACGTGCCCATCGCACCCGGCAATGCGTATGCCGATCGCATCAACGGCCTGTTCGGGGAGTTCGAGCGCGCCACGGGCAAGACCAGGGAGGCGCTCAGGAAGATGAAGGAGGCACTGGCCTACGCCTTCGACATCGAGATCGACTACTACGCCATGGTCGAGTTCGATGGGCTGATCCGGCTGGTCAACGGCATCGGCGGCGTGGCCGTCACGCTCGATGAGCCGCTCATCGACTCCAGCATGCGCCTCGGCAGCAAGGGTTTGAAGCTCAAGGCCGGCAAGCGTGTGCTCGACGGCAAGACCGCGCTGGCCTTCTCGCGCTCACGGCACAGCGACAGCGACTACGAACGTGCCTCGCGGCAGCAACAGGTCATCGCTGCCGCCGCGGAGAAGGTCCGCTCGCGTGGCCTGGGCGCGCTGCCAGCCCTGGTCGAGCTGGGGAGCAGGAAGAGCGTCACCGACATTCCGCTGCGGGCGGCCCCGGCGCTCTTCGGGCTGGCCATGAATGCCAAGCTGGCGAGCCCGAAGTCGATCGTGCTGGCACCGGGTCGGTGGGCGCGGGAGCTGCCCGGGACCTACACCATCACGCCGCGCGTGCTGGAAGTACAGAAGATGTTCGACCGGGTCTTCGACTCCCTCGCCGGCTAGCTCGATCGGGCAACCACCCCAACCACGGAACGAGGCCGCCGGTCCTGCGACCGACGGCCTCGCTGGTTCACGATGAGGAGCGCGATCGCGCCCTGGCGGGCTACGCCGCGACGGGCTCGTCCTCCTTGCGACCGCCCATGCCGGCCCACACCAGGCCGGCACCACCGGCGACGAAGCCGAAGCCCATGAGCGCCGTCACACCCACGATGCCCATCGCCATCTGCAGGCTCGTGGCCGTGGTGGCGCCGACGCCGAGCTCGGCGAAGAGGCCGTGGACGGTGCCGTTCCAGGCCTGCTCACGAGCCGGGCCGTCGAGCGGGTGGGAACGGTTGAAGCCGGTCCAGTAGCGACCGTTGACCGGGACGGTGTAGACGCCGGGCATGAAGATGGCGTCCTCGCCAGCGGTGGCCGGGTCCCACTCACCGGGGGACACGGTCGGGGCACCCTCGGTGGAACCGTCGCCATCGCCATCCCAGGCGACCTGCTCGGTGAGCACGATGGACTGGACGCCACTCAGCGTGTGCGTCGCGATGGTCGCCATCTGGTACATGTACTCGGTGGCGGTGTTGACGATCGGTGTCGTCGGGGTTGAGCTCACCATCGCTGATGGGCCAACCCCAGTCGTCACCCAGGAGCGCCAGGATCTCCTGGGCGCCCTCGGTGGTGCCGCGGTCGGTCAGCTCGCCAGCCTCGTCGTACGTGAGCCTCACGTCCTGGGCTTCGCTGAAGCCCTGCAGCGCATTGGCACCGTCCTGGGCCCGCAGATATGCATAGCCGGCCGCGCCCCAGGCGACGACGCCGATGATGATGAGCACGACGCCGACGATCTTCAGCTTCGATGCCATAGGTGGGGGGCTCCCTTCTCTATCGTCTGTTGGCCCGGCCGTCTTGCGTGGACGCGAATGGCCAGACCACTGCTATTGATTGCCGCCATCTTGGCGCGTCGTCAATCGAGGGGCGGGAGCCATTCGGCCCGTTGAGGCAGGCCTGCCAGACATTCTCCATCAAGTACGCCTGAGGCGTTCGCTGCGCGAACACACGACGGTCTCGGTCGGGAGACGTGGCTGGCTCGTCAGCCGGCCAGTTCGCGACATCCGGCCAGCTCGCTGCGGCCAGCCAGCTCTTCGCAGGGCTACCGTCGACCGTCAGCTCGTCGGCAGGGGTGCTAGTCGACCGCCTTGCCGTAGAAGTTGACCACGAGCTGCGACTTGCCGTTGCCGCGCACGGCGACGGCGATACCCACGGACTTGAAGCTCCGGTCCTTGAGCTGGCTCCAGTGCGAGCCGTGATAGGCCTTCTCGCGCTGCCACCAGCGCACGATCATCGTGACCGTCTTGCGGGGATCGTAGCTGGCACAGCCGACACTCTCGCCGTTGACGTCGTGCTTCAAGCCAGCAGCAGCGAAGCGCCTGTCCACGGTGGACCCGGCCAGACTGTGACCGACCCAGCAGGTCCGGCTCCGGTTGAGCTTGACGGTGCGCCTGGCCCATGGCCAGGAGACCTTGTTCGCGATCCTGTCGCTGCGCTTGAGCGCGGGACGCTTGGCGGAGTGGCGGCCGCTACCCCAACCCTTGCACTTGCCCCACTCGGTGACCTTGCCACCGGTCCGCAGGCAGTTGACCAGCCTGTAGGCGACGTCCTCCGCGCCCTGTGCGCGCCTGGGTTCGGCCGCCATGGTGGGTGCGGCGCTCATCGCTGCCAGCAGCACCATCAGCAGGCTGGCGATGACGACGTGGCTGCGTGCAGTCTGACGCTTCATTGGGCAGCTTCCTGCTGCCGCACGGCTTCGCTCAACGGTGGGCCTCCGTCTTACTCACTCGTTCGCGGGACGCCTGAGCTGGGGCTCGTGGCCGGGCACTGGCCGATGGACGTCCCTGGTCGTCGCCGGCAGTCGCTGGGGCGTCCGCCGAGCCGTGATCGGCATAGGGTACCTCTCCTTCGGTCGGTTCGTCACGCCCGAAAGGGTCAGACTGCGGTCACCTCGAGCCAGCCGCTGTGGCAGGCTGGTCCCACCGACCGATCCGTCGACCCCTGGAGAACGTGATGCCCGCACCCTGGCTCGATCCGGAACTCGTGGCTCGCGGCCGCGAGCCCATGCACGCCCTCGCCCACGACCCGGGCCTGCCGCTCGACGGCACCTGGCGCTTCGAGCTGCTCCCGAACCCGGACGCCGCGCCCAGCGGCAGGTGGCGTGACATCGACGTGCCGGGCTGCTGGACCCGCCAGGGCACGACCGACGTGCCCCAGTACACCAACGTCCAGATGCCCTTTGCGGGCGAGCCGCCACACGTGCCCGAACACAACCCCACGGGCCTCTATGAGCGCGACTTCGAGCTGCCCGCGGACTGGTCGGACAAGCGCGTCGTGCTCCACGTCGGCGCCGCCGAGTCGGTCGTCGTCGTCACCCTCAACGGGCAACGCATCGGCATCGGCAAGGATGCTCACCTCGCCTCGGAGTTCGACGTCGGCGCGCAGCTACGTCCCGGCCGCAACACGCTGCGGTTGCTGGTCGTGAAATGGTCTGACGCCACCTTCATCGAGGACCAGGACCAGTGGTGGCACGGTGGCCTCACCCGCTCGGTGTACCTGTATGCCACCGAGCCGATCTACCTGGCCGACGTAGCGGTCGATGCCGTGCTGGCCGAGGACCGCCAGTCCGGGCGACTCGACATCGCGGTCCAGGTCGGAGGCGTGCGCCACGATCTCGAGCCCGGATGGACGGTCGAGGCACGGCTGGAGGGCAGCGACATCACGCTCAGCGGGACACCTGCGAGCTTCGAGCTGCCCTACTGGAGCTCCGAACCGGTCGAGCGTGGCGTGATCCGCCGCCACGAGCTCTACGGGCCGGCTGGCATGGGCGATGACCAGGGCCGCTGGGATGCGCTGCGACCCCACCTGCAACCGGCCCGGTCGGGCTCAGTCAAGCTCTCCACGCATGTCCCGCGAGTCGAGGCCTGGTCGGCGGAGGTCCCCAGGCTCTACCAGCTCGAGGTGAGCCTGCGCCGACCCGATGGCTCGTTGGCGGACCGCACCCTGATCCGCGTCGGTTTCCGCTCCGTCCAGATCCAGGGCACGGACCTGCTTGATCAACGGTGAGCGCGTCTTCATCCGGGGGTGAATCGCCACGAGTTCGACCAGCTCACCGGCAGGGTCGTCTCACGCGACGACATGCGCGCGGACCTGGTGGCGATGAAGCGTCATGGCTTCAACGCCGTGCGCACCGCGCACTACCCCAACGACCCCGCGTTCCTGGACCTGACCGATGAGCTGGGCATGTACGTCGTGGCCGAAGCCGATATCGAATCACACGCCTTCCAGGCCAGCTTGTGTGATGACCCGCGCTACCTGGCGCAGTGGGTGGCGCGCGTGTCGCGCATGGTGCTGCGCGACCGCAACCATCCCTCCATCTACGCCTGGTCCCTGGGCAACGAGTCCGGCTACGGAGCCAACCACGAGGCGGCTGCGGCATGGCTGCGTTGGCACGACCCGACGCGTCCGCTGCACTACGAGGGCGCCATCCGCTTCGATTGGGCGGGCGGCGCACGGGTGAGCGACTTCGTCTGCCCCATGTACCCCGAGATCAGCGCCATCGTCGAGTTCGCCCAGTCGGGCCGCCAGGACCGTCCGCTCATCATGTGCGAGTACTCCCACGCCATGGGCAACGGGAACGGCACGCTGGCCGAGTACTGGGATGCCATCGAGTCCACGCCTGGACTCCAGGGCGGCTTCATCTGGGAGTGGCGCGACCACGGCCTGCTGCAGACGCTGCCCGACGGCCGCCTGCGCTGGGCCTACGGTGGCGACTTCGGCGATGAGCCTCACGATGGCCCGTTCGTCACCGACGGCCTCGTCTGGCCCGACCGCACGCCCAAGCCGGCCATGCGCGAGGCGCAGCACCTCAATGCTGCCGCCCGCGTCACCGACGTCGATGCCGATCGCGGTGTCATCGTCATCGCCAACCGGCTCCACTTCCGCGACCTGGGCTGGCTTGCCGCCAGGTGGGAGCTGGCCGACGACGGCGTGCCGGTCGCGGCAGGCGAGGTGGAGATCCCGCCCATCGGTCCCGGCCAGAGCGCCGAGGTGTCGCTGGCCGGCTGGCACGACCCGCACGACGAGGGCCGGGAGCGCTGGCTCACGGTCCGCTTCGTGACGCGTGCCGACGAGTCCTGGGCGCCGGCCGGGACCGAGCTCTGCTGGGACCAGGTCCCGCTGTCCGAGTCGCCCTCCACGGTGGCCGTCGAAGCCGCGCCCGGGGCCGCCGCGGTGGAGCTCGATGCCGACGGCTGGCTCGTGCATCCGGCCCTGGCGGCAGCGCCGGCGCTCTGCCTGTGGCGAGCTGCCACGGACAACGACCGCCTCGCCGGCCTGGCCGACCGGTGGGCAGCGCAGGGCCTGGCGGCGCCGCAGCCCGGGTCCGCGCAGGTCAGCCGCGATGGTGTCGTCACCAGCGTCAGGCGCGAGGTGCGCGTGGGTGCCTCCAGCATCCAGCACCGCCAGGTGCTGACACCACTCGCCGGACGGCGGGGTGCACGTCGCCGAAGAGGCCGTGATCCCTGCGGAGCTGCAGGACCTGCCACGCGTGGGCACCGTCCTGGAGCTGCGAGCGGGCCTCGAGGATGTCCAGTGGTTCGGCTTGGGGCCACACGAGTGCTACCCCGATCGCCTTCGCGGCGGCCTCGTCGGGCGCTGGTCCTCGACGGTGACCGACCTGTTCGTGCCCTACATCTGGCCACAGGAGGCCGGCGGTCGCGCCGCGGTCCGCTGGTTGGAGCTGCGCGATGACCGCGGCGCCGGGGTGCGCCTCGCGATGGGCGCGCCGCTGCAGGTGTCGGCCACGCACTTCCGTGCCGCTGACCTGGAGGCCGCCAGGCACCAGGACGAGCTCACGCCACGTGCCGAGACCATCGTCCACATCGACGCGGCCCACCGCGGCGTGGGGACGGCCTCCTGCGGGCCGGACACGCTGGAGCAGTACCTCGTGCGCGGCGGGACCTATCGCTGGGAGTGGTCCCTGCAGCCGCTCGGCTAGGGCGGTCAGACTATCGCGATGAGCAGGACCGGGCCCCTGATGTACGGCAGGCTGGCTGGTTGGTTTCACCTGCTGACGCCGCCAGCGGACTACCGTGACGAGGCGGAGGAGATCCTACGCTTGCTGGAGCTGCACGTCGTGGGTCCCCTCGAGACCGCGCTGGAGCTGGGCTCGGGTGGCGGCAACGTCGCCTCGCACCTGAGCGGCCGCCTGCAGCTGACCCTGAGCGACGTTGCGCCGCAGATGCTGGCGCTCAGCCGCGGCCTCAACCCAGGACTGGAGCACGTCGAGGGGGACATGCGGGAGCTGCGGCTCGATCGCGTCTTCGACGCGGTCATCGCCCATGACGCGGTCACCTACATGCGCAGCGAGGCGGACCTCCGGGCGGCCTTCGAGACGGCCTTCGTTCACCTGCGCCCCGGGGGCGCCGCCATCTTCCTGCCGGACTGGGTGCGCGACGACTACCAGCCTCGCACCGAGCACGGTGGCGTCGACGACGGAGGGCGCGGTCTCCGCTATCTCGAGTGGGACCGGCCTGTGGAGCCTGATGGCCACACCGTCGCCACCGACTACGTGATCGTCACCCGGGATGGCGACGAGGTCACGGTCCACCACGACGTCCACACCCTGGGGATCTTCCCGCGGGCCGTGTGGCTGCGGCTGCTGGCCGACGCTGGTTTCGAGGCGCACCGAGTGTCGGGTGCCGAAGGCCTGGACATCTTCATCGGGGTTCGTCCCGTCACCTAGCCGGCTTCGCGGACGAGACGGTTCCAGCGACCGCATCAGGCGCTGGCGCGGACGCTACCCTACCGCCAGCGGCAGTCTCGTGAGCGGGAACGCTTGCGCCAGAGGGGAGGGTGTGAGGCCGTTGGGGTAGCCTGGGTCATCGACGCTCATCATTACTTCTGGGACCCCGAACAGCAGCCCCATCTCCGGCTGGCCGGATCCCTGGAGCCGTGGCCGCGTGCCTACGGGCCGGACGACCTCCTGCCCGAGCTCAAGCTCGGGCACATGACCGGCTCGGTGGTGGTCGCGATGCTGCACTCGACCGATGAGACGCGCGCCCTGCTGGCGATGGCGCGGTCGCTGGCGTTCGTGCAGGGCGTCATCGGCTGGGTCGATCTGGCCTCCTCCCAGGTCGCCCAGGACATCGAGCTGCTGCGGTCTGGCCCTGGAGGCCAGAAGCTGGTCGGCTTGACCCACCGCGTCGGGGACGAGCCCGACCCGGGCTGGCTGCTGCGCGACGACGTCCGGCGGGGCATCGCCGCCGTCGGGGACGCCGACCTCGCCTTCGACCTGCAGCTGCGCATCCGCGAGCTGCCGGCAGCCCGGGAGCTCTGTGCTGGCCTGCCCTCGATGCGCTTCGTGCTCGATCACCTGGGGAGCCCGCCCATCGCCAGCGGTGACCTGACCGCGTGGGGGAGGGCGCTGCTGCCACTCGCAGAGCTGCCCAACGTCAGCGCCAAGATCTCCGGCCTGGTGACCGAGGCCGACTGGCACACCTGGTCGATCGACGACCTGCGCCACCCCGTGGAGCTGGCCATCGACGCCTTCGGTGCGCACCGCCTCATGCTGGGCTCGGACTGGCCGGTGTGCCTGCTGGCGGGCACCTACACCGACGTCATGGACTCTGCCCGCTACCTGCTGGCCGAGCTGCCGGTGCACCTGCAGGACGAGATCCGGGGCGGCACCGCCGTGCGGGTCTATCGCCTCGGCCGCCGCGTCGCCTCGTCCCGCGCCGACGACAGTGCCGCCGCGCCGACTACAGTGAGCTGATGGCGACGAACGAGCCGGGATGAGCGCGAGACAGCTGATCATCGCCCACGACCTGGGGACCAGCGGGGACAAGGCCTCGCTGCACGCGGCCGACGGCCGCCTGCTCGCCTCGCACACGGTCCGCTACGGCACCGAGTTCGGCCCCGGTGGCACGGCCGAGCAGGATCCGCGCGAATGGTGGTCCGCCTTCTGCGCCGCCACCAGGCGACTGCTCTCCGAGACCGGCTCGGCCGCCGGCGAGATCGCCTGCGTGGCCATGTCGGGGCAGATGCAGAGCCTCGTGCTGGTGGACGACCGCGATGAGCCCCTGCGCCCGGCCATCATCTGGGCGGACACGCGCGCTGGTGCCGAGCGTGACCTGCTGGCCCAGCGGGTGGGCGACGACCGCGCGTTCGAGATCCTGGGTCATCGCCTGGACCCGTCCTACACCCTCGCCAAGGCCATGTGGGTCCGCGCCCACGAGCCGGAGCTGTTCGCCCGGGCCGACGGCATCCTCGTGGCCAAGGACTACCTGACGCTGTGTGCGACCGGACGGCGCTGCACCGATCCCTCCGACGCCTCCGGCACCAACGCCTTCGACCAGCGTGCGGGGAGCGTGGTCCGCAGAGCTGCTCGCGGCCGCCGAGCTCGATGGCGCGCTGCTGCCGGAGCTGCTGCCTTCCGCGACCGTCGCGGGCGGGCTCACCGACGCGGCGGCCGGGGCAACCGGGCTGCAGCGGGGTACGCCCGTCGTCGTCGGTGGTGGCGATGGTGCCTGCGCCGCGCTGGGGGCTGGCCTGGTCGGCCCTGGCTCCGGCGCCAATGCCACCATCGGCTCCAGCGCCTGGCTGTCGGTCGTCACGGAGGCGCCGGTGCGCGATCGGCTGCAGCGGACGGTGACCTTCGACCACGTCATCCCCGGCCGCTACCTGCCCCTGGGGGCGATGCAGGCCGCAGGGTCCTCGCTCGACTGGCTGGCCGGGACGCTCGGGGTCGCCCCGGGAGCAGAGCTGCAGGACCTGCTCACGGCCGCCGGCGAGACCAGGGCGGCCGACGAGGGCCTCTTCTTCCTGCCCTACCTGCTGGGCGAACGAGCTCCCGCTGTGGGACGCGCGCGTGCGCGGGACCTTCGTGGGCCTGGCCCGCCACCACGGCCGCGCACACCTGGCTCGTGCCGTTCTCGAGGGGGTAGCCTTCAGCCTCGGTGCCATCCTGCACAGCCTGCGTGAGGTGCTGCCGGCCGGCCGGTCCATCGAGGCCATCGAGGCCATCGGTGGTGGCGCCCGCAGCGACGTCTGGCTGGCGCTGATGGCCGACACCTGGGGCGTGACGGTACGTCGGCGGACGATCGTCGACGAGGCCAACTCCCTCGGTGCCGCCGTCGTCGGAGGCGTGGCCGTGGGCCTCATCGATGGCTGGGAGCGAGCCCGTGCCCTCTCCGAGATCGATGCCGTCTTCGAGCCGGACCCGGCACGGCATGCCCGCGCCAGCGTGAGCGCCGAGCGCTTCGCCGACCTCTACGAGCGTCTGCGGACCTGGTTCTGACCGCAGGCTCGGCGCCCCCGGCCGAGCCGGCGCCGTTATTGGTGGTGCGTCCAGGCACCACGGAGGTCGCGTTCCGGTGACATCACGGTGTCACCCGTGCACGACGCCTGGCGGCGCACACATCCAGGCGCACGGGAGTTGGTATCCTCCGCCGACGTGGCAGGCCGTCAAGCGCCTGTGCACGCAGGCAAGAGAAGCATTGGGAGGATGAACTCTTGAAGAGACTCGTACCAGGGCTCGTCATCGGAGCCCTCGTCCTCGGATCGTCGGCCGTGTACGCCCAGGATGGCGGCACGCTGGCAGAGGTGCAGGCACGTGGCCAGCTCATCTGCGGCGTGAACGGCGGCCTGCCGGGCATGAGCGTGCTGAACCAGGAGACCGGCGTGTTCGAGGGCATGGACGCGGATTACTGTCGCGCCATCGCCGCCGCCGTGCTGGGTGACCCGGATGCCGTCCAGTACGCGTCGCTGACCGCCGACCAGCGGGCCACGGCCATCCAGGGTGGCGAGGTGGACGTCATCTTCCGCAACACCACCAACACCGTCAGCCGAGACGCCCTCTGGGGCGACTTCGGTCCGACCATCTTCTATGACGGCCAGGGCATGATGGTGCGCGCCGAGGTCGGAGCGACCACGCTCGAGGACCTCGCCGGTGCCACCATCTGCGTCACCGCCGGCACCACCACCGAGCTGAACCTGACCGACCAGATGGCGTTCCTGGGCGTCGAGTACGAACCTGTCGTCTCGGCTGAGATCGAGACCGTCTACGGGACCTACGAGGAGGGTCGCTGCGATGCCGTCACCTCCGACAAGTCCCAGCTCGTCGGCCGTCGATCGTCCTTCGCCAACCCGGACGAGCACGTCATCCTCGACGTCACCATGTCCAAGGAGCCCCTCGCACCGGTGGTGGCCACGGGTGACGACCAGTGGGGCGACATCGTCGAGTGGGTCGTGTACTCCACGATCGAGGCGGAAGAGCTGGGCATCACCTCCGCCAACATCGCCGAATTCATCGGCGGTGACGATCCCGTCGTGGCCCGCCTGCTGGGCGAGACCGACGACCTCGGTGCTGCGCTCGGTCTCTCCAACGACTTCGTCGTCAAGGTCATCTCTGCGGTAGGCAACTACGGCGAGATCTACGACCGCGCGTTCGGTCCTGACACTGCCCTCGACCTGACCCGCGAGGGCACCCTCAACGACCTCTGGACGAGGGGCGGCCTGATGTACGCGCCGCCCTTCCGCTAGTCGAACCATAGGGACACGACCCCGGAGCGACCATCGGTCCTCCGGGGTCGCTATCAGTCGAAGCGAGCCCGGTAGCAGGTATCGATGGTCGACGAGCCGAGCGGTGCGCCCGGTGGCGCGCCTGGGGGACGCTCCGGCGCATCCATCCCGTTCTGGCGGGACGTGCGTGTGCTGGCCATCATCAGCCAGTTCGTCGTCCTTGCCGTCGTCCTGCTGATCGGCGGCTACCTGCTCAGCAACCTCACCTCCAACATGGAGACGAAGGGCTTCGCGCCACGTCTCGACTGGCTCGGCCTGCGGGCCGGGTACACCATCTCCGAATTGGTCATCCCCTACACGCCGGACGACACCTACGCGCGGGCACTTGACCGTGGGCCTGCTGAACACCCTGATGGTCAGCGCCGTGGGCATCCTCTTCGCGACCGTCCTCGGGCTCATCATCGGCGTGGCGCGACTCTCCAGGAACTGGCTGGTCAACAGGCTGGCGCTGGCCTACGTCGAGATCTTCCGCAACACCCCGCTGCTGGTGCAGCTGCTGGTCATCTACTTCGTGGTCTTCCTGCAGATGCCGAAGATCAGCGATGCCATCGAGCTGCCGCTGGACATGTACCTGAGCCAGCGCGGCTTCGTGGTGCCCCGACCCGAGGTGGCACCCGATGGCGCCATCTGGTTCCTCTTCGTCATCGTCGCCATCGTGGCTGCCATCCTGCTGTGGCTGGCTGGCGGTCCGCCGCGAGGCCGCGGGTCGGCCCACCCACGGCCTGCGCTGGTTCTCCATCGCGGCGCTCATCGGCCTGCCCTTGCTGGGCTGGTTCCTCATCCCCGGCGGACCCCTGGCCTTCGAGAACCCCGAGCTGGGCCTGTTCAACCTGACGGGCGGTCTGCGCTTCACGCCCGAGTTCCTGGCGCTGACCCTGTCGCTCTCCCTCTACACGGCAGCCTTCATCGCCGAGATCATCCGCGGCGGCATCGAGGCCGTGAGCAAGGGACAGCTCGAAGCGGCACGCACGCTGGGGCTCAAGGAGGGCGAGGTCCTGCGACTGGTCGTCCTGCCGCAGGCGCTGCGCATCATCATCCCGCCGCTCACCAGCCAGTACCTGAACCTCATCAAGAACTCGAGCCTGGCGTTCGCCATCGGCTACGCCGACGTCTTCAACGTGAGCCGCACCGTCTCCGAGCAGACGGGCCAGCCGGTCGCCGTGATCGTCATCGTGATGGCCATCTACCTGGTGATCAGCCTGCTGACGTCGGTGGTGATGAACTTCTACAACCGCTCCGTGCAGATCCGGGAACGGTAGGGCGCCGATGACGACTCCCCGAACGGTAGGCCGCCGATGACGACGATCACGCCGCCGCCGCCACAGGTCGAGGTCCGCCCGCCCTCCACCGAGGTCGGGACGGTGGGCTGGCTGCACCACAACCTGTTCAACTCCAAGCTCAGCGGCGTCATCAGCATCGTGCTCGGCATCGTCCTGCTGCTGGCCATCTGGCTATCGCTGCAGTGGATGATCTACGACGCCCGCTGGGGCGTCATCACCGAGAACATGCGCCTGTTCCTGGTGGGCCAGTACCCCAAGGACGAGATCTGGCGCGTGTGGCTGACGCTGGCGACGCTCTCCATCGCCACGGGTCTGACGGCGGGCTCGTCGAGCAGTGGCGCCGTCCGCCTGATGGCCATGATGGTGCTGGCTGGCCAGGTCCTGCTCGCGCTGATGGTGCTCGTCTCCGGCCTCGGCGCGGTGAGTACCCTGCTGCTGCTCGTGAGCGCCAGCTTCGTGTGGCTGGCGATGGTCCTTGCCAGGCGATCGCCCGTCAGCCGGCTGTGGATCTCCCTCGGTTGGCTGGCAACCACCTTCGCCACCGTCATCCTGCTCGCCGGCCTGGGCGATGCGACCCCGCTGCCCAGCGTCTCCACGACGATCTGGGGCGGCCTGCTGCTCACCATCATGCTCTCCGTGGTCGGCATCCTGCTGTCCTTCCCCTTCGGCGTGGCGCTGGCGGTGGGACGGCGCAGCAACCTGCCGGTGGTGCGCCTCCTGAGCACGGCCTACATCGAGCTCATCCGGGCGGTGCCGCTCATCACCATCCTGTTCATGGCGCAGTTCCTCTTCCCGCTCATCCTGCCCGACGGCATCCGCGTCGAGAACGTCATCCGCGCCATGGGCGGCATCACCATCTTCAGTG
The DNA here is from genome assembly GCA_963804575.1 of uncultured Chloroflexia bacterium. Lineage (GTDB taxonomy): Bacteria > Chloroflexota > Limnocylindria > Limnocylindrales > CSP1-4 > JAFMJV01. The sequence continues at coordinate 118,666 of CAWDQY010000007.1, read as the reverse complement.
CGGCCTACGTGGCCGAGAACGTGCGTGGTGGCCTGCAGGCCATCCCGGTGGGCCAGCACGAGGCGGCACACTCGATCGGCCTGCGGACCTGGCAGACCACCATCTTCATCGTGCTGCCGCAGGCGCTGCGCATCACCATCCCGGCCAATGTCGGCCTCTTCATCAGCCTGCTCAAGGACACCACGCTGGTGTACATCATCAGCCTGCTCGACCTGCTGGGGATCGGGCGCGCCGTCCTCGCCAACCCCAAGTGGCTGGGCGCCAGCTTCGAGGTCTACCTGTTCGTGGCCGCGGTCTTCTTCGTCCTCAGCTACGCACTGTCACAGGCAAGCTATCGTCTGGAAAAGGAGCTCGGGATCGGTGAACGATGAGTGACCCACACGTCAGCGGCATCTCCACCAAGCCGCGCGATGTCCAGCGCACGCCACCAGGCGACGATGCCGAAGACATCATCGTCTGTCGCGACGTGCACAAGTGGTTCGGGGAGCTGCACGTGCTCACCGGCATCAACATCAGCGTCAAGTACGGTGAGGTGCTGGTGATCGCGGGGCCGTCGGGATCGGGCAAGTCGACGTTCATCCGCACCATCAACCGGCTCGAGGAGCACCAGCGCGGCGACATCATCGTCGACGGCATCGAGCTTTCCAACGACATCCGCAACATCGCCGCCATCCGCAGTGAGATCGGCATGGTGTTCCAGTCGTTCAACCTGTTCCCGCACCTGACCGTGCTGCAGAACGTCACGCTCGGGCCGATCCGGGTCCGCAAGGTGCGCCGTGAGCAGGCCGAAGAGCAGGCCATGCAGCTGCTCAACCGCGTGGGTATCCCGGAACAGGCGCTGAAGTATCCGGCGCAGCTCTCGGGCGGCCAGCAGCAGCGCGTGGCCATCGCCCGTGCCCTCGCCATGCAGCCCAAGATCATGCTGTTCGATGAGCCCACCTCGGCGCTCGATCCCGAGATGATCAGCGAGGTCCTCGACGTCATGCGCGAGCTGGCCGAGTCGGGCATGACGATGCTGTGCGTGACGCACGAGATGGGCTTCGCCAAGGCGGCCGCCGACCGCATGGTCTTCTTCGATGCCGGCAACATCGTCGAGCAAGGCCCGCCCGAGCAGATCTTCGAGAACCCGCAGCACGACCGCACCAAGCTGTTCCTGTCGCAGATCCTGACGCACTAAGGTTGGTCCGCCTCGCGCCTGCGTGTGTGCCTGGTGGCGCCTGCGTCGGCCCGCGCCGCGCGTGCGGCCCGCGTCGCGGGTGTCCGTCGGCCTATCCCGCGAGTCTTACTCCACGCTATGCCGTGACTCCGTCCGCCTATGCCGTGGGTGACTCACTCAGCGACGCTGGCACGCATCTGAGGCCGCCGGGGCATCACGCGCCGGCGAGGTTCGTCATCTGAGGCGCGGGAGGCATGGGCTGCTGGTCGGCTCCGCTGCAGCGAGTCCCCACGGGCATCAACGAACAAGGGCCCGGCCGGGTGAGTCACTGGCGGCATGACCGAGGAGTCTGGTGGCCCCTCATGGCGCCGGATGGCGCTGGAGGCCCCGGATCACTCGTCGAACAGGGGGAGCAGGTCGCGGACCAGCTGCGCTGAGCTGGCGGCGGCAGAGGCCATGAACGCAGCGAAGTCCTCCAGCGACTCCTCGCCGGCGCGGTCGCTGAGTGCCCGAACGACCAGCCAGGGGACGTCGAAGCGTTCGGCCACGCCACACACGGCGGAGCCCTCCATCTCGATCGCCAGCGCGTCCCATTCCGCGGCCAGGTCGTCACGGACGCGCGCTGAGGCGAGGAAGGCATCGCCGCTGAGGATGGTGCCGAGCCGCGCCGTCAGGTCGGACGACTCGAGTCGATCGGTGATGCGCTCGACGAGGGTCGCCGGCAGTCGATAGCCCGGCTCGGGACGAAGCTCCGGCACGGGTAGCGCACCGGGTTGGTAGATGATTCGTCCGCCGTCGGTGATGCGTCCGTAGTCGATGTCGATGACCCGGTCAGCGATGACGAGGTCGCCGATCCCGAGGTCCTTGCCCAGGCCACCGGCGACGCCGCTCAGCACCAGTGCCCGGCAGCCGAGCCGCTCCACCAGCAGCGTGGCCGTGCCGGCTGCCTTGACCTTGCCTACGCCGGCTCGCGCCACGACGACCTCGCGCCCATCGAGTCGGCCGCGCCGCGCATCCAGGGCACGGCCGGGGAGGGGAGGCGGGTCGCCCAGCGCCGCCACCAGCAGCTCCTGCTCCTGTGGCAACGCACACAGGATCCCGATCGCCCCCGGCGCGCCGCTCGCCCCCGGCGCGCTGCTCATGCCGTGTCCCGAGCGCGCGGCCCCCGGCGCGCTGCTCATGCCGTGTCCCGAACGCGCGGCAGATGGTCGATGCCGACAGCGCGCGCCGCCGCCACCGCAGCGGCGACGCCATCCGTCCAGGCGGCACCGTGCCCGGGCAGCAGCCAGGTTGCCTCGATGTCCTCGATCTGCGCCAACGATGCCAGGGCCTGCTCGGCATCGGCGCCGAAGGGCGCCACCTGGGGGCCTTCACGGCCGCTCGTGACGGCCAGCGTCGCCAGGGTGTCGCCCACGAACAAGTGCCTCGAGGGTCGGTGCGTGGAGCGCACAGTTGCCGGTTGTGTGGCCCGGTGCGTGGATGACGCGCAACGCCCCCGGCACATCGAGCGTGGCGCCGTCTCCGAACGTCGACACCTCCAGCAGTGGCTTCGTGCGCAGGGCACCGTGACGCATGCCCCAAAGCAGGAACCGCAGCAGCGAACCGAGCTTCCGTTCTCCCGTGCCGGCGCTTGGATTGGGCACCTCGCCTCGAGCCAGCGCTGCGTCCAGCTCGTGCACGCTCACCGGGACCTCATGTTCGTGGCGGAGCCGCTCAGAGAAGCCGACGTGATCGGCGTGGCCGTGCGTCAGGACCACTGCGCGCAGGTCCTCGATCGAGCGTCCCATGGCGGCCAGCTCGGTGGTCAGGTCGCCGTAGTAGGCCGGGACGCCGGCATCCACCAGCGTCACCTCGCCGGCCTCCTCGATGAGATAGCAGCCGACCAGGTCTTCGCCTAGCCGATGCAGGGACGGGGCGATGCGCATCCTGTAGCTCCTCGTGTTGCAGCCGGCAGGCCCTGGGCTTCCGGCTCGTGTCTCTCCTGCCGCTACGGGACGGCGATCCCGTCGCACGGGCCGAACGTCAGCTCTTCAAGTTGCGCTGGAAGGGGACCCGAGCCGAGCACCGCCGCGAGACCGGCTGCCTCCTCGGCGCCAAAGCCACCTGAGCCACCGGAGATCTGTGCCTGGCCGTCGAAGCTGGTGGCCATGATGGAGGGAGCCACCTGTACGACCTCGTCGAGGACGATGGCGAACTGCTCCCCGAAGTGCTCCGCGGCGAACTCGTCGAACAGGCGGGCGCCTTCGCTCCGCAGTTCGATGTCGACGACGAGCTCACCGGTTTGCTCGTCCTCCGCGACGTTGGCATCCGAGACCTCGGCGCCGCTGAAGATCGGCTCGACCTCCCGCATGACATCGGGGATTGGCCCCGCCTCCAGGAGGCCCTGGAGCTCGAGCGGCACAGGCACGAACGCGACCGCGCCGGGGGCCGAGACCAGCTGCCTCAGCGCATCGGAGTCGGTCGTGCCGGCCAGCTCGACGAGGATCCGGTCGGGCCCCACGGCCTCCACGACCGATCGGACGTCCCGAACCGTTCCAGGCGCGCGTCGACGATGTCGCGCGTCGAGGCCAGGAGCTCCGGTGTAAGCGGCTGCTCGACGCTGGCCACGACCTGGTACTCGGCGCACAAGCTGCCAGCCGCAAGCGCATCGGGGCTGGAGTCCTGTCCAAGGACCGGGACAGGCGCAGCCACGACGACTGCCGCCATCAGCACGGCCGCTGCGATGCGGCGCCCTTGGTTCGCGTGCATCTCGTATCTCCTCCCCGTGACTCGCGACGGCCAGCTGCCTCTGCCGTGGAAGTCTATGCCTCGGGGTGGCGGGAGGGCCACCCGCGGCGAGACCAGCTAGCGCGAACGTGGCCCGCGCGACCGGAGTGCGCCGAGCGCCTCCCGCCAGGGGAGCAGGTAATCGTGCGCCGGGTCGCGCATCGGACCCAGTGCCGGGTCGCGCGCGAGCCCCAGGGCCAGCGCAGTGCGCGGTGAGCCGCAGCCCGAAGCGGAACGCCGCGTGGTCCCGCTCGTCGAGGCCCGCCGGCGGTGCGATCCGGGAGGCATCGACGGCGGCGAGGTAGCCGCTCACCTTGAGGACCTCGGGCACGTTGGGAGGCGCGGGCAGCCAGACGCCGGGCCCGATGTGGTCGGACGGCCGGCCGCGCGCGTCGTGTCCCATGTGCTGCTGCCAGCTCCGCGCCAGGCGCTCGGCGGCCTCGAGTGGGAGCGTGGCCGCGACGGCAAGGCAGGTCCAGACGTCCTGGTGGCGAGGCCCGTAGCGTGGCTGGCCAACGGACGCCTCCCACGGCCCCTGGCAACGCGCGGCGAGCGACTCCAGCACGGGCTCGCCGCGGAACACGGCATCGCTGAGGGCATCCCGAAAGAAGTCCCCCAGCAGCATCCACTGTGCGTACGCGTTGGCCGCAAGAAACCCGCTGGGGAGCAGCCGGCCGAGGGGGAACACGACGGGCGCCTCCTCATCGGACCCACGCCGCCAGGCCTGCTCGACGGCACCACGGAGCGCGCGCGATCGTTGCCAGAGTTCGGGTCCAAGGTAGTCGCGATAGCCCTCGACGTCGAAGGGGCGGCTATCCCCCAGGCTGTAGTTGACCCGTGCACGTTCGTCGGGCGTCAGCGAACCGATGGCCTGGAGGAAGGAGGCGAGCTCGGCGCCACGTGGTCCGAGGTCAGCGAGATCAGGCCCCAGGCCGCTGCGGGCACCCCGCGTAGCGGTCCGCGTGCGCCAGGTCCGTGGGTCTCGCGTCCGCCGGCCGGCGTCGGGCGGCTCTCGTCGCGCCGAGTGGCCCCGGGTACGATCGGGTCGAGAGCCTCGCGCGCAAGTCGGGATCGAGCAGCCAGTCGCGGGCCAGGTTCAGTCGCTTGGCCGCCTCCAAACCCGTGGGTCCGGCGATATCCGGGTGAGCCTGCCGGATACGGGCCCGATAGGCGAGCTGGATGACGACCTCGTCGGCATCGACACTGATGCCGAGGACCTCGTACGGATCGAACCCTGGATGGTCGGTCATCGTGCCCGAGGGTACCCCGTGTCGGCCGAATCGCCCGTCGGAGGACCTTCACCGAGCCGGATGGCGGAGTCACCACTCACCTCGTCGTCGGCGTCAGTCCTGGTCGCGGGGGATGCCCAGGTCCGCGATCTCCCAGTGCTGGTCCATCGAGTGCTCAGGCTCGACGGTGAGGTGGACGTCCATGACGTCCGGCAGGTCGGGCGCCGCGGGGTCATCGGGAAACTCGATCGCGAACCCGTCACTACTGCCCAAAGCCGGTTCGCGTTCGTCCATCCGAAGAGGGTAGCGCCGTGAGTCGGCGGGATCCGCGCCCGAGTCGCAACTTGTTGGGGGAGACGCGGAGCCGCTCCTCGGGGCAGGCCCACCCCCGGGCGTATGATGCCGCTCGATGGCCCCCCAAGACGTAGCCGTGCGTCCCAGGCGAAGCGCCTTCGCGGCGGCATTCCTCTCCTTCCTCTTCCCCGGCCTGGGGCACGCCTACCTGGGCCGCTGGCTGCGGGCGCTGGCCTGGGCCATCCTTCCCGTCCTGGCCATCGCGGCCACCGCCGGCCGCATCGTCAGCGGCGGCCTCGGCGACCTCGTCGAGCTGGTGGCCGACCCCGACGTGCTCAACGCCCTGCTCATCGTGCTCGTCATCGACCTGGTCTACCGCCTGCTGGCGCTGCTCGACGCCTACCGCCTCGCGAGCGACCGCAGCGTGGGCTCAGGTCGGCCACCCGTGCCGCCTCCACGGCCGGCCTCATCGCCCTCCTGGTGGTGCTGGTGGGGAGCCACGTCGTGGTGGCCCGGCCCATCTTCTTCGCCACCGACCTCTACGCCGACATCAGCCAGAACGCCGGTGATGAGACCGAGGTCATCAGCGCGGAGGACCTGGCGGAGCTCGGCGAGGAGTTCCAGATCGACGGATTCGTGCCGGCGACGGCCGCCCCCACGAGCCCGACGCAGCCCACCGAGCAGGAGACCGAGGCACCGCCGCCCACGTCCGAACCGACCGAGGAGCCTGGCGACCTGCCCGACTGGGACGGCAAGGAGCGCCTCAACATCCTGCTCATCGGCTTCGACGGCGGCCGCCAGGGCCGCGGCGATGCCAGCTTCCTCACCGACACGATGATCACCGTCAGCGTCGACCCCACGCACCGGGCGGCTCGCGTTCATCTCGCTGCCGCGGGACACCGGCTATGTGCCGCTGCCAAGGGGCCAGGGTGACCCCGGCTGGGGCGGCACCTACCCCAGCACGATCAACACGCTCTACACCATCGCCCGCAGCCAGCCGGCGTACTTCGAAGGCAACGACAGGGACCGCGGATACCGAGCGCTCATGGGCGCCCTCGGCGAGCTCTACGGGCTCGACATCGACTACTACGTGGCGGTCAACCTGAGCAGCTTCCGCGGGGTGGTCAACACGCTCGGTGGCGTCGTCGTGGACGTCCAGGTGCCGGTGCTGGACGAGGGCTACTCGACCGCGGACGGCCGCGGCAAGCTCAAGCTCTACATCCCCCCTGGCATGACCCGCATGAACGGCCAGGATGCCCTGGCCTATGCCCGCTCACGCCACGGGTCAGACGATTTCGACCGTGCGGGTCGACAGCAGCGCGTCATCACCTCGGTGCGCGAGCAGTCGGACGTCGAGAGCCTGCTCCAGCCGGGCGTCCTGGCCGGGCTCATCAAGCAGCTCAAGGAGAACGTCAAGACCAACATCCCGACCCAGCTGGTGCCCTCGATGCTGTCGCTGGCCCAGAAGGTCGACCTCGATCGTCGCGAGAACCTGGTCCTCGGCAGCAGCCGCTTCGTCATCCACTGCTGGCCCGATTGCCCCATCCCCACCAGATACATGCTGCTGGCCAAGCCAGAGGCCATCAAGCAGGCGGTGCAGAACGTCTTCAGCACCACCCGGGCGCAGGCGCGCTCCATCAGCGCCATCCGCGACGAGGGCGCCATCGTGCACGTCCTCAACGGCCAGGGCGGTCCCAACACCAAGGCCGTCAACATCGCCTCCAACCTGGGGACCAAGGGCATGGATGCGCTGGTGCCCCCGCTGGCGGGCGGACGGGCGGACTCGGACGACGTCAGCGGCACCATCATCACCTTCTACAACGGTGCCGAGGAAGCGATGCCGGAGACCGCCGCCAGGCTGAAGCGCACCTTCAAGGACAAGGAGCGCGAGCTGGTCTACCTCGACGATCCCGGCAGCCCAGGCCGACATCGTGATCACCGTCGGCGCCAAGACCGAGGCGCTCAAGCCCTAGGTTGCAGGGGCTGGGGGCCCCCGTGTGGACCTCGACAGACGAGACGAGCGGCTCGCCAACGGTACTTGCTTGATGACCCGCGAGCCCATCCCTCGCGAAGTTGCCATGCGCTTGTCACAGTAGGCGCATCCCGTGGCGCTATGAGGTATGGAGGCAGTGTCACGGCTCGCAGATGGGCAGGAGGTCGAGCTGGTAGCGGCTGCGGCTGGCGGCGACGAGATCGCCTTCCGCCGCATCGTCGCGGCCTACCACGAGGACATGCGACGGGTCTGCTTGGCTGTGAGCGGCGACCATCTCATCGCGGAGGAGGCCGTGCAGGCCGCCTGGCTCGTGGCCTGGAGGAAGCTCCACGAGGTCCGCGATCCTGAGCGCCTGCGTCCATGGCTGGTGTCCGTCGCGGTGAACGAGGCCAAGTCGCCCCGACGGACCAGACATCGTGGCCGTGTCGACGTGGGCCACCGACGAGGATGTCGTCCTCGAGGGGGAGCTGATGGAGGTCTGGACGCTGGCCGAGTCGACGCTGTGGGCCTCCCTGTACCCTGACCCCGTCGCCACCTATCAGCGCGAGGTGGCCTGGATCTGGACGAAGCCCAGGCCGCAGAAGTGGCTCGGAGGAAGCGGCTCGGAGCGGGCCGCCCCGCCCGAGCCGGCGGACCACACCCCCGGGCCGGATTCGACCGCCGAGGCAGCCCAGTGGCCGTCGGGCACCTGGATCTCCGGAACCAACGACATCGCATTCACCGACTTCGTCGAGGAGCTGCTGCACTACGAGGTCGAAGGCAGGACCCTGCGAATCACCATCCCGCTCGCATACCTGGGCGATCCTGAGACGTTGAGCCTGGGCCAGGTGCGGCTGGTCGACCTCGACCACCACACCACCGAAGGGGACTACTTCCCAAACGACCAGGATGCGTGTGTGCCCGTACCGCTCCCGGGTGGCCCACTGAATGGGTGATCGCCCAACCGGCCCCAGGAAGGCGATCCCGATATGGTGCCTCCCGAGTATATCGGACAGGCGCGTGGCCTACCAGAGAGGGTCGCACGCTTCGGCAGGGACTGTCCGGGCCGCCGCCCAACGTCTCTCAGCGGCTGTGCGCGTACCAGAGCTGCCCGCCCATCGGGTAGACGACGTGACTTATGCCGTCGGCCTTGCCCACCGCAAAGGCGAACTCGTAGGTGGCTCGGCTGCTCAGGGGCGTCTTGTGCCAGGTCCCCGACGAGCGTGCTGCGTACCAGAGCTCGGGCCGGCCACCCCGCAGGGCCACGACGCGGGACCGGCCGTCTGGGCCGAGCAGCAGCCGGCTCTCCTGGCTGTCCCGCCACACGTGCCGGAGCAGCCAGCCCGTCCTGGTCTGTCTGGCCACGTATGTCCCGTCGTCGTCGTTGCCGCTCGGGCCCCATTGGTCGAACGCGAGCCGGGCATCCCCCTGCGCATCGAGGGCGAGCGAAGCGTTCACGATGCCCCACTCGGCGGCGACGCGCGTGGTGGTGAAGCCGCCGCTCGGCCGGCTCCCGACGGCGAGCCGGAGGACGGCATCCCGGAGGCCGGTCGGGAAGACGGTGTAGGCCATGACGGGCCGCCCGTCGCGGTAGCGTGCGAGCGAGGGCTCCTCGATCCTGCTCCCCCCGAAGACGCGGATGTCCTCATGGGTCCACTCGCCCGTGACGTTCGTGAAGAAGCGGATGCGGCTCGCGAGCTGACCCGAGGAGGCCGCGACCGAGATGACCCCTCGGCGCACGACCAGCCCGGTGGCAGGAACGCCCGGTCACCAAGTCGCTCGGAGATGAGGCGCGTCGCCTTCACCATCTCCGGCAGCATGCCATCGGTCTCGACATCGATCGGGCGGAGCCGCTCGATGTCCTCGATGCGCTCCAGCGCGGGTGCCGTGACCCAGGGCGGTGAGGTGTCCGCCTCGAACCCGACCGTGCAACCGACCGCGCTCGCGAGGGCAGCGACCCCGTTCTCGAGATCGATGAGGTCGTGTCCATAGCGCTGCCAAGCGGCGATGTGTGCCTCCGCCATGGCGGTGCCGTCGGTGCAGTACTCCCGGAGCGTCATGCCCGCCATGGCGGCCGCGGGCATGAAGTTGAGCAGGCCCACGGGCACGCGGTCTGGTACTCCTCCCTCGAGCACGATCCGGCATCGTTCGACCGCCGTCATCCCCGTCATGGCTCGCGACCTCGATACGTCTTGTTCTCGGGACCTCGGGCGATACCGCGACCACGGGCCGAGGTACCGACATCGTGCCACGTCGTTCCCGATGTGGCCCCATAGGGTCTGCGTTGCGGCTGCGTGAGCTCCAGCAGGTTGCCGAGCCCGAGCGATTCTATGGGCCCGAGGATGGCGGTCTGCCCCTCGTGCATCACCCTGTCGCTCGTCTGGTCTACGCGCTGAGTTCAACCCCTGAGGATGAAGCCGCCGCTGGAACCCTGCCGTCGAAGAGCGGGCTGGGATCGGTGTGACTTCTCAACAGACTGCGTGAGCAGTTCTCATTGACCTGGGAGTGAGTTCGCACGAAAGTGGCGACGCTTCTCACGGGATCGCCTGGTGGAAAGGATCGTCGACCATATGGACGAGCGCCACGAGGCCAGCGGCCGCGCCACCGAAAGCCAGCGCCTGCCGCAGTCATGCGTTCCGTAGAGCTTGGTTCCCCGAGCACAAGGATCAGCCTCAGGTCGCCTCGATGGCAGATTGGAGGTGTCGCTCGAGCATCGTGCCGAGCCGCCCCACTTCGTCTCGTAGGGCCTCGGTAGGCGGCGACCCCGCTTCCGAGAACCAGCCGATCGAGACCCGGTCCTCACGGAGGGCCCATGTCCCGGACACGACCCCGCCCTCGACGACGAGGTTCGCCTGCCGGCTGACCAGCGCTCGCCGGGCAGGCGGCACGATGTGCTCATCCGCCGTCCCCGGACCCAGGACCCACTGGTCATAGCCGGGCAGGAGGCGTACGGCCGTCGTCGGTTGCGTCGCCGCCAGAGCCTCGAGATCCTCGCGCATGATCAGCCTGGGATCGCCTCCCACGTCGACCTCCGCGAGCCGTCCTCCCAGGCCCCCGATCCACGCCTCGATCCGGCGACGCCCTGCACCAAGACCCTCGCCGAGCCAGTAGTGCGCATGTCCAGGCGTGGCCGGGCCGTAGGAGCGGAAGTACGCCTCGACCGCACGCGGTCCGGCTTCGTCAAGGTCCGGCACACCTGCGCGCTGGTTCTGGTCGAGCCGCCGGAGTGGCGCCGCGCGGCGGCCCGAAGGATATCGCGGGCCGCGTAGCGCAGGTCCCGCGCGGCCCGTCCGCGAGCGCCTCGCACGACCTCCGCAGCGCGGTCCCAGCTGCGACGGCTCGAGTCCGTTGCGCTCGCGCGCGCTCGCGCGTCCGTTCACATGCGGCCCGCTGCCCGCAGCGCGAGGCTCCGCTCGTCCTCCGTCGTCGTCTCCAGCGAAGGTCTTGATGATCCTGCCGTTCGGCCGCGCAGCTCGACCCCGGCAGCGCCACGGCGTCTTGCGGATCTCGGCCGCGGCGCTGCGCTGGGCGCCCGCCGCCGCCACATCGACCGGCTCCGTGCCGATCGGGTCGAGCAGCAGCCGACCCATGCGCCACGCGAGTGCCTGACCCCAGCCGATGGACAGCATCCGTCAGGCATGGTCGCTCACGGACCGGTCTCGTGCAACCGAGCCGAGCCGGATGAGGAGTGTCCCCCAGAGTGGTGGGAAATGAGCCGAGTCACCTGACGCACTGACCGAGCGCGGAAGGGGCCACCGGCGTGATGCTCAGCGTGTTCCCGCAAGAGCACGAGGACATCCACCGATGACTCTCTCACAGTCTGCCCTGTCCGAGCTGCTCGAGGCCATCCGCGCGGGTGGCGGCATGAGCCCATCCGAGCCGACGACCGAAGACGCTGCCGTTTCTCGACACCGCGTCCATGGTTCTCACGAGATCGTCCCGGTGCCAGGTTCGTGGACAGGTCTCTGAGAAGTCACACACCGTGACATCTTGGTGTCCATCCGACACTGCAACGAGGCGTGACGCAGTAGCCGCAGACCTCTTGTCAAGCCCTTGTCAAGAGGCTAGAATGTGGCTTCAGCGCCTTGTCAAGACTTGACAAGGCCACTCGTGTGTCCGTCAAGCGCAGGCGGACGGGTCCGGCGGGGCGGTCCGCTGGTGAGGATCGCGAAGGACCCGCTGCGTACGGGCACACGCGAGACGAAGGGGCATTTCCAGGTTGTCGATCGGCGCTGCCGCCACTGTCAAGGAGAAGCTGGACATCGTCGAGCTCATCGGCGAGACCGTCCAGCTCAAGAAGGCCGGGACCACGTTCAAGGGTCTCTGCCCGTTCCACGGCGAGAAGACGCCCTCGTTCACGGTCACGCCCGCTCGCGAGGGCTGGCACTGCTTCGGCTGTGGCCGCGGAGGGGACATCTTCAGCTTCGTCATGGAGCGCGACGGGGTGGACTTTCCCACCGCGCTGCGGTCGCTGGCAGGTCGTGCCGGTGTCGAGCTGTCGGAACAGAGCACGCGCGAGGATGCACAGCGCAAGCGACTGCGCGACGCGCTCGACGCGGCCATCTCGTTCTACCACACCGTCCTCACCAGCCATCCAGCTGGCCGATCAGCGCTGGCCTACCTGCACGATCGCGGCTTCAGCGATGAGACCATCGAGACCTTCCGCCTGGGCTGGGCGCCGGACACCTGGGACGCCCTGTCCCGCGCGCTCAGCGGCAAACGCCAGATCGCCGAGGCGGACCTCGAGGCAGCCGGCCTCGCCAGCCGGCGTCGCACCGGCCGTGGCATCTACGACCGGTTCCGCGCCCGCGTCATCTTCCCCATCCGCGATGCCGCCGGTGGCGCCACCGGCATGACCGGCCGCATCCTCGGGGCCCAGGGCGAGGACACCGGCCCCAAGTACCTGAACACGCCCCAGACCCTGCTCTTCGACAAGGGCCGCACCCTCTTCCTCATCGACAAGGCCAAGTCGGCCATCCGCAAGGCCGGTGTGGCGGTACTGGTCGAGGGCAACACCGATGCGCTCATGGCTCACCAGGCCGGCTTCACCAACGTCGTCTGCAGCATGGGCACCGCGCTCACGGCCGGACAGGTCGAGCTGATCACCCGCTATGCGCCACGCATCGCGCTGGCCTACGACGTCGACGCGGCCGGCCAGGGCGCGGCCGCCTTCGGAGCCACCGAGCTCACCGCCCTGGTGGGCGAGATCGAGCGTTCGCCGTATCGGGGGCGCCTCACCGATGTCGACGTGGTGCGTCTGCCCGACGGCCGCGATCCGGACGAGATCATCCGCGACGATCCCGAGGCCTGGCGCGAGGCCACCGAGCACCCCCAGCCCATCATGGAGTTCCTCATCGATCGCGCCGCTGCGCGCCATGACCCGGCCACCGTCCCGGGCCGCGAGAAGCTGGTCGCGGCGGTGCTGCCGACCCTGCGGACCATCAGCGATCCGGTTCGCCGCGACGGCTACCTGCAGCTGCTGGCGCGACGATCGGGCGTGGAGGAGCGCACGCTGCTGGAGGCGCTGCGACGCCGCGACGAGCCGCTCGCCGGTGGTGCCCGACAGGCCGCCCAGGTCGGCGCCCGCATCAACCTCGAGGCCGTGATGGCCCAGCCCGACGCCCTCGATCCTCGTGCCGTCGAGCGTGCCATCGAGCCGGCCGAAGCCACGCTGCTGCGCCTGGTGCTGCGCTATCCGGGTCGCTACCAGGCCACGGCCGAGACCATGGGCGCGGTTCCCTTCGTGACCACGCCGGCGCGCGAGCTGTGGAAGGCGTTGGGCGAGACGCTGACGCAGCAGGGCTCCGCCCACTTCGACCGTGCCGGCTTCATCGGCACCCTCGAGCCTACCCTCCGCGCCGTGGCCCAGACGCTGATGGCGCGAACCGATCCCTTGCCGGACGACGACGCGCAGCTCCAGCAGGCCATCGACCAGAGCCTGCTGACGCTGGAACGCGGGCGGCTGGCCGAGCAGATCGAGTACGCGCGGGCGCGCTTGGCCGACGCCGAGGCGGCCGACGACGACGACGAGCTGGAGCGACTGCAGCGCGAGGTCCTGGACCTGCAGCGCCGCCGCCTTGAGCTCGATCGGGCCGTGGCGGACTCCTCGCTGCTGGCACGACGACGCATCAAACCAAAGCAGGCAAGTCCTGCGGACCTAGCAGACCAAGCCGACCTGGCAGACCAGGCAGATCACGTGGAGGTTACCCATGGCAACTGACGCCACCGACAAGATGCTCGTGGCATCCGTCCTCGAGCGCGGCAAGCGAGACATCGACAGCGACACCGTCCAGCCGGAGCAGGAGGACGTGATCGGGGCCCCCCGCAACTTCGGCGCCGCGGCCGAGCTCGGGGTACAGGTCACCGTCGAAGAGAGCCAGAAGCAGCCGTGGCAGGATCCGCCGGCCAAGCTCGACGATGACGACGACGACAAGCCCTCCACGCAGGCCGAGCTGGAGGCCATGGCCCAGGACATGGTCGGCATCGACGACCCCGTCCGCATGTACCTCAAGGAGATCGGCAAGGTCCCCTTGCTCAACGCCGAGGAGGAGGTCGTCTTCGCCAAGGCCATCGAGCTGGGCGAGCAGATCGTGGCAGAGCCGTGGCGGGCCGTGCTCTCGCTGTGGGCCTGGACGAAGAACGCCACCGAGCACAAGAGCCGCCAGAAGCGACCGGAGCACCGGCTGGACTACTTCGCGGCCGACGCCGAGCGCATCGTCATGGGCGCCTTCCGCGCCGCCGAGAAGGATGGCCTGCTGGTCGCGTCACCGGACCTCAAGCTCACCGGCGCACAGCGCGCCGCCAAGGAAGAGCATCCCAAGGCCGTGCTGAAGGACGCCAAGAAGATCGTGGCCGAGTACGACGAGGCACCCGATGCCGAGAAGTTCGCCGCGATGGTCGATTTCAGCTACATGTCCGTCCACAACGGCGACCAGGAGTGCCGCGACAACAAGGGCCTGCGCGCCCTCTTCGACTGGTCCCACGGCATCGCCCAGGAGGCGCTCCGCCGCTACATCCTGGGGGGCAAGGAAGCCGAGGTCATGGATGCCTGGGGCTGGGACCCCGAGATGACCCAGGAGCACCTGAAGCCGCGCAACCGCCGCGGCATCGTGGTGCGCTATGGGCGCGAGGGCCGCGAGTCGCTGACCTCGGCCAACCTCCGCCTGGTCGTCTCCATCGCCAAGAAGTACATCGGTCGCGGCATGTCGTTCCTGGACCTCATCCAGGAGGGCAACATCGGCCTCATCCGTGCGGTCGAGAAGTTCGACTACGAGAAGGGCTTCAAGTTCTCCACCTACGCCACCTGGTGGATCCGCCAGGCCATCACCCGTGCCATCGCTGACCAGGCCCGCACCATCCGCATCCCGGTGCACATGGTCGAGACCATCAACCGCCTCATCCGTGTCTCGCGCGGCCTGCTCCAGGAGCTGGGACGCGAGCCCACGGTGGAGGAGATCGCCTTCGCCATGACGGTCGGCCCGGAGTTCGCCACCGAGATCCTCAATCGCCTCGGCGGCGCCACCAACTTCGCGCACATCGAGGTCAACGCCAGCAGGCAGGCCACCATCACGGTGCACGTGCTCGACGACCGCCAGGTGAAGGCCACCACCAACGAGGACTACGCCATCGTGGGCTCGGGCCACACCTACGAGGTGAAGCTGCCCAAGAAGAAGGACAAGGAGATCGACAACGTCGTCCTGGTGACGCCGGACAAGGTGCGCGAGATCATCAAGGTCAGCCAGGAGCCGGTCTCGCTGGAGACGCCCATCGGCGAGGAAGAGGACTCGCACCTGGGTGACTTCATCGAGGACCGCGCGGCGCTGGCCCCGGCGGACGCTGCCTCCCATCAGCTCCTCAAGGAACAGGTGGAGGCGGTGCTCGACTCGCTCTCCGGGCGCGAGCGACGCGTCCTGCAGCTGCGCTTCGGGCTCGAGGACGGGCGCTCCCGTACCCTCGAAGAGGTGGGCAAGGAGTTCAACGTCACCCGCGAGCGCATCCGGCAGATCGAGGCCAAGGCGCTGCGCAAGCTGCGCCACCCGTCCCGCAGCCGCAAGCTCAAGGACTACCTCGAGTAGCGGCACCCCGCCCGGGACGCCACCCTTGGGGCCTGGGGCTGGGTCGCCGCGGGGCCGTGGGTCCGACTGCTGGACGGCCATGTGTTGCCACGGGGCTGGGTCGCCACGTGTGCCATCTCGACCGAATGGCGGCTCGATTGGCAGGTCTGGTGCCCCCAGCGTTCCGGGTCGACAGCTTGGCACGCGCCGCGTTCCTAACCGACGAGTCCAGGCACGAACGCGTCACGTTGGACCACCGGGCGACCCATCGCCACGTGTTGCCTGGGGTCGACGACTGGAGGGCTGGGTCGCCACGTGGCGCTGGGTCGCCACGTGTTGCCTGGCTCGCCACGTGACGACTGGGTCGCCACGTGTTGCCTGGGGCGGTCGCCACGTGGCCCTGGGTCGCCACGTGTGCCATCTCGACCGAATGGCGGCTCGAACGGCAGGCCTGGTGCCCCCAGCGTTCCGGGTCGACAGCTTGGCACGCGCCGCGTTCCTAACCGACGAGTCCAGGCTCGAACGCGTCGCGTTGGACCACCGGGCGACCCATCGCCCTGAGTCGCACCACTATCGCCCCGAGTCGCACCACCATCGCCCTGAGTCGCACCACGACGCGTCACGTTGGACCACCGGGCGTTCCATCGCCATCACTCCGACTCCGGCCCGTCGGCAGCAGGATGATCGAGCTGCCGCCCGGATCCTCCGACTGCTCGAGCCGGCGCAAGGCCGTTCGACCATCGACATCGAACAGCGCGAGGAACCCAGGACCTGCCGCTCGCAGGAACGTCCGATTGTGGCGCGTGTCTGACAGGAGCAGGATGACGTGGTCCACGCCGCCGTCCCGCCGCTTCATGTTGAGGCGCCGCTCGAGCTCCTGGGCATCTCGAGCGCGCGTCTCCGCCTCCACGCCGATGCGGACTCGGGCCAGTCCGATCATGGCGTCCCACGCTCGCCGGTCACCCGGGTTGGGCAGGGGCACCTCCCTCCGCCACTCGGCCCGCTTGCCGAGGTGTCGACGCAGCTCCTCCAGCAGTCGAGCATGGGCCTGATCTCGGAGCGGATGGCCTGACGGGTAGGCCCGTGCATGCACGTCGAGACCGACGATCGCGAGGGCCCTGGCGATGTCGAGCAGGCCGACGTCGGTCATCACTCCGCGTTCGATCCGCCCCCACTTGGTGTGAGAGAAGCCGGCTGCCTGCGCGGCGGTTCGCTGGCTCAGGTCATGGCTCAGGCGTGCCAGGCGCAGCTCGCGACCGAGGTCCGAGATGATGAGCCGCGCTTGCCGCTCTGCTCGCTCTGTGCGCTTCTCGTGACCGGCCACACGCTGATGCTGGCCGCCAGCTCATGGCTGCGTCCCATCCACGGCATGTCCGCCACTTGCCCGAGCCTTACCCACGGCTTGTCCGCGACCTGGCCGCGATGGTGCCGCAGCTTGCCAAGGCTCGGCCTCGGGTCCAACATGGCCGAGTCGCGCATGCAGGGGGGCGGGTGATGACGACAGCATGGCAGGCAGCGCTCAAGGCCGATCCGCTGCCGTGGCTGCTCGAGGACGAGGACCACGCGGTTCGGCACCTCGCGCTGCAACGCCTGCTCGATGCCGACCACGATGCCCCGGCCGTGCGAGCCGAGCGTGCCGCTGCCATGGCCAGCCATCCGATCGCGACGTTCCTCGACGCCCAGGACCCCGAGGGCTGGTGGATGATGCCGGGCTCCGGATACGGTCCCAAGTATCGGGGCACCGTCTGGACGCTCATCTTCCTCGACCAGATGGGTGCCGACGGGTCCGATCAGCGGGTCCGCCGCGGCTGCGAGTACCTGCTCGAGCATGCGCAGGCACCCAGTGGGGGCATCGGCATGCGTGGCGGCAGGGAGACCAGGAAGCCACCCCCGCCGTCGACCGTCATCCACTGCCTCAACGGCAATGTCCTGCGGGCGCTCATCGGGTTCGGCCTGGGCGATGACGAGCGCGTCGCCCGGGTCATCGCCTGGCAGGCGGCCGCAGTCACCGGCGACGGCGCGATCGACTACTTCGCCTCGGGCACGGCTGGCCCCGGCTTCCGCTGTGCCGCCAACGAAGGCATGCCTTGTGCATGGGGCGCCGCGAAGGTGCTGCTGGCACTGGCCCGCATCCCACCGCCGCGCCGCGACGCGAGCGTGACCGCGGCGATCGACGCCACTGCCGAGTTCCTGCTCTCGCATGACCCGGCCGAAGCCGACTACCCCATGGGTTGGGGCAACACGCGCGCAAACGCATCCTGGTTCAAGCTCGGCTTCCCTTCCGGTTACGTGGCCGACGTGCTGCAGGTCCTCGAGGGCCTCGCCGAGGCCGGCCGGGCCACCGATGGACGCCTCGCCCACGCGCTCGACTGGCTGCTCAGCAACCAGGATGAGCAGGGACGCTGGGCGAACCGCTACGCCTATGCGGGCAAGATGATCGCCGACATCGACGCGCAGGGCCGTCCCAGCAAGTGGGTCACACTGCGGGCGTGCGCCGTGCTGCGGGCGATGCTGGGCGACTGACCCCAAAGACTTGCCGGCAACTGACCACGAGATCCCACCGGGCGACTGACCGAAGGCCTTGCCGGCGCTGACCCTAGGTTTGATCGCGCAGGCGCTCCAGGCCGTCGAGGATGAGGTCCAGGCCAAGCTCGAACTCGCCATGTGGGTCGAAACCCTCCTCTGCCACGAGGGCTGCGATCTCGACGACGTGGGGATACGCGGCCATGTCGGCGCGGGCGACGAAGTCGGCCGCCGACGCCGGCACAGCCTCGCCCGTGATCGGCCAGGACACCTCCTGCAGGGTGAAGCCGTAGACGTAGCTGTCGAGCGTCAGGTTGGCGTGATAGGCCGACCGCACCGAGAACCCGCCCCGGCGCAACGTGCCCACGAGGGCCTCGAGATAGGCCATCCGCTGCGGCCCCGACTGCATGCGCGACTCGGCGAGCGCAGCGGACCACGGGTGGCGCAACAGCACCTCGTGCGCCGCGATGGCGCAGCCCCGCATGGCCTCCTTCCAGCCAAGCCGCTCGCGGGGCAGCTCGAACTGCCCTGCCACCAGGTCGACGATACCGTCGAGCAGGTCGTCCTTGCCGGCCACGTGGTTGTACAGCGACATCGCCTCCACGCCCAGCGCCTGGCCCAGCTTGCGCATGCTCAGCGCCTCGATGCCGTGCTCGTCGACCAGGTCGATGGCGGCTCGCAGAACGCGCTCGCGGTTGAGCGGCCTGCGTTTCGTTGGACCGCGGACACTCGACTTCGCCACTCCCGACCCTCCCTGACGCTTGACAGACTTACACCGTATGTGTACTGTACGTACACCGTATGCTTACAGTGTACGTCCTAGGTGTGGAGGGAGCAAGCCGGCCGGCCACGGGCAAGTGGCCCCGCGAGAAGCGACCCTGGGCACGGCGAAGGAGGCGAGGGTGATGGAGGCGACGCAAGGTTCCACGAAGGAGGGCGAGAGTGATGAAGTCGACGCAAGGCCCTGAACAGGAGGATGGTGCGATGAAGGCGATGGTGAGGGACCGGTTCGGTTCGGCCGATGTCCTGCGACTGGACGACATCGAGACGCCGCGGATCTCGAGTGACGAGGCGCTGGTGCGCGTACGCGCCTCCTCGGTCAGCATCGGCGACTGGTTCTGGCTCACTGGTTCGCCACTCCTGATGCGCCCCGCGTCCGGACTGCTGCGTCCGCGGGATCGGGTGCTTGGCCGCGACGTCGCCGGCATCGTGGAGGCCGTCGGTGCCGACATCAGCGACCTCCGCGTAGGCGATGAGGTCTACGGCGAGATCCCGTTCGGCGCCCATGCCGAGTTCGCGGCCGTACCGGCCCGCCTGCTCGCCCGCAAGCCGGCCAACCTTACCTTCGAGCAGGCTGCCGCAGTCCCGCTGGCCGGGGGCACGGCGTTGCAGGGCCTGCGCGACGCCGGTCGCCTCAAGGCCGGCCAGCACGTGCTGGTGAACGGGGCCTCTGGCGCGGTCGGCACCTTCGCGGTCCAGATCGCCAAGGCGCTAGGGGCCGAGGTCAGCGGCGTCTGCAGCGCCAGCAACGCCGAGCTCGTCCGCACCATCGGCGCCGACCACGTCATCGACTACGCCCACGAGGACTTCACCCGCGGCGGTGCCCGCTATGACCTCATCTTCGACCTCGTGGGCAGCCATCCCATCGGAGCCTGCCGGCGCGTCCTGACCCCCGGCGGCGTCTACGTCGCGTCCACCAGCAAGCTCCGCGTGCTGCTGCGGGCCGCGTTGGTCTCGGTCGTCGCCCGCGGTCGGGTCGTCGTCCACGCCGCCCATGAGTCGAAGGCCGACCTGGACGTGCTGCGCGAGCTCATCGAGGCAGGCCGGGTCACCCCCGTCATCGATGGCTGCTACGACCTCAGCCAGGTCCCCGAGGCATTCCGCCAGCAGGGCCTGGGCCACGCTCGCGGTCGTAAGGTCATCAGCATCGCCGCCTAGGTAAGGGAGACGCCGGCCTCGGGTCGCACGCGCTCGCTCTCGCTGGCGCTGAACGAGTCGACAGTCCGCCACCCGAAGAGCGGGCGCAGGAAGGCAGCCGGAATCTGCAGGATGGTGGAGTTGTACTGGTAGACCTGGTTGTTGAAGAGTTCCCGCCGCCGCGCGATGAGCGTCTCCAGTCGCTCGATCTCCTGCTGCAGCGCCATCACGTTGGCGTGTGACTGCAGCTCGGGGTACGCCTCCACCGTCGCAAAGAGGGAGCGCACCGCCTGGCTCGTCTCCTCTGAGACGACCGCCTGGTGGTGGACCGGCGCATCAGGCTCATATCGAGCCCGTGCCCGAGTCACCTCCTCCAACACGCGCTCCTCGAAGGCCATGGCGCCGCGCACCGCCGCCACCAGGTTGGGCAGCTGGTCATGGCGCTGCTTCAGGGCCACGTCCACGTTGGCCCAGGCGCGCTGGCAGCGACGCTGCAACGAGACCACGTTGTTGAAGGTGGCGATGGCCAGGAAGCCGACCAGCACCAGCGTGAGGATTGCGGCGACGATGAGGGTGAACTGGATGGCCATGGCCTACAGCGTACCGGTGGCGATGACGCCGAGGCTCAAAGCAGACATGACGGCCATCACGGCTCCGGCGAGCCCCACCCAGAAGGCGAAGTCGTGATGCCCCGTGGCAGCCTGTGGTGATCCCAGGTAGATGGCCAAGCCGCCCCGCAGCCCGCGGGACAGCACCAGCTCCTCGTCGGGGATGTGGTACTTCTCCAGGGCTGCCTTGTGCGAGTCACCTGCAGCCACCTTCGGCTGCTGGGCGCGTGGATCGAGCGCCGGCTGGACGGTCGGGGCGCCGATGCCGAAACCGGGGATGGCGGCATTGCCCCAGGCCTCCTCCGGGCTGGCAGCCAGGAGCCCCATCTCGCGGGCATCGGCGATGTCGGCGGCCATGTCGGCCTCGGTGTTGTCACCCGGGCTCCAGGCGAACACGACCTCGCGCACCTCCGCCCACGGCCAGGCCTGACCGAGGATGGTCACGGTGGCACCCGGTTCCAGGCGCGACTCACGGTAGCGACGCCCGCCTTGCTCGATGAAGGGTGCGCCGGAGCGGTCGGTGGTGTCGAGCCAGTCAGTATCCACGGCGCCCGTCGGCCGCTGCACCGTCAGCAAGGCCTGCGCCGCAGCCTGGCGCTCCAGCTCAGTCATCTGCTCGACGTCGCGCTCCTCGAAAGTGGCGTAGCTGGCGCCGGTGCGGCGGGCGAGGCCGGGCGGCTCGGCACCGACGATGCTGGTGCGCTCGTCGAACGCGGGGCCGATCTCCCAGCGCGCGCCACGCGGCACCACGCGGATCGAGCCGGTCTCGTCGCGGACCCGGAACTCCTGCGCCATCTCCTCGTCCATGATGACCCGCGAATCCTTCCCCGTCGTCTCGACGCGTGCGCGATACCAGACGCACGGCCGGGACTGCAGCGGCGAGATGAGCGCTTGGTCGATGGGCACAACGGTGCCGCTGACGCGCACCTCGCCGGCGGCGATACCGTCCAGGCTGGAGGTGGCGACCGAGGAGATGAGACGGTCTCGCCGGTAGGCCTGCAGACCTCGTATGAACAGCACGATGCCGCCGACGAGGCCGGCCATGACGAACAGGGTCAACGGCGTGAAGAGGTCGTCGCTCACGCACGCGATGCTAGCGGTGGCCGGATGCACCACGAAAGGGGTTCGGAAGTACTCCCGCGGGCATGGTGGCGGATGCTGCGGGCCGGCCTCCGGCGCTGCCGTCGAGGGACCTGGGACCCCAAGATGCTATCCTCTGGCCGCACCCCATTCCGGCGTAGCTCAGTGGTAGAGCGGTCGGCTGTTAACCGATTGGTCGTAGGTTCGAATCCTACCGCCGGAGCCAATTATCCCTCGTGGAACGCCCCCTGCGGGCGAGGCGGGTGATGCACCTACCACGTGGACGGCCCATACCTCGTCACCTTGGCCATGATGGGTGGGGGGAGGCTGAGCCCGCTTGGGGTGGCTTAACCTCCAGGCGCACCCCGAAGCGACCTTCGAGCTGCCGAACGAGCCCCGGCCCTCCGACGGAAGCGGAGCAGACGGCGTACGAGTGACTCAGCCAACCATCTGAGAAGGAGGCGTCGTGAAGGTTCGAAGTCGTTGGGCCCTCATCGTGACCGCGCTCGCGGCGATCGGCGGGCTCACTGCGCCGGTCGCAGGGGCGGCCGCGGCGGAGGATCAGATGCAGCCCATGCAGCGGTTCCAGCCTGTGGTGTTCGACGACCCCATGGCTGGCGGCATCGCTGCGGTCTCGGTCCTGGTGCCCCAGGGCTGGGAGGCCCATGGCAGCATCGAGTGGCTGCCCGCCTGGTCCCGCGTCGCACAGCTCCACACGTACGTCACCGACCCGACGAGCGGCATCGCCATCGCCTGGCTGCCTATCCAGGACTTCATCCACTTCCAAGCGCCCGCGGGGCTCGACGTGCCCATCGGCGGCAACTACCAGGGGAAGGCGTTCGTGCCGCCCATCGGGGATCCGGCGGAGTTCGTTCGTGCCTTCTGGATGCCCACCGTCCTGAGCCATCTGGCGGACGCCGAGCTAGTGTCCTCGCGAGAAGAGCCGCTGGCCGCCGATGCGTTCCTGAGCGGGTACGGTGGCTCCGCCAACGCTGGCGCCTGGGTGCTCCGGTACGCCTACACGCGAGATGGGGAGCCCTGGGAACAGGATGTCGGATTCGCGCTCCTGTGGACCTCCGCGAGCGGCATCACGTCGTGGTACGTGAACCTTGCGTACACGGTCAGTGGTCCGGCCGGATCGCTGGACCCGCACCATGCCACCATCGCCACGATCCTGGCCAGCCGCGCCACGACCGACGAGTGGGAGGCCACCTACCGGCTGGTGCAACGCCTCTTCTACCAGGGCATCCAGCAGCAGATGGCCGATACAGCCCGCTTCGGTGAGCTCCTCGCGCAGTACCGCGCGGAGTCGCAGGCACTCCAGGCCGAGGTGACCGCCGAGCGCTGGGCCTCACAGGACCTCATCGCGCAGCAGCGGCGTGACATCCTGGGCGGCGTGGAGAACTACGTCGATCCCCTGTCGGGACGGGTGGTCCAGCTCCCGACGGGCTGGAACTCCTACTGGGTGAACCAACAGGGCGAATACCTTGCGGTGGAGGATGGCGCCCTTGATTCGAGCGTGCTCGAGACCCAGGGCTGGCAGCTGCTGCGACCGCAGTAGCTCTGCACGACCGCCGTCACAAGTCCGGTCGGTCCTCCGCGGGCTCATCGATCGCGCTGTGGCCTCCGGCACCACGCGCCCGCCGTCCTCGCCCTGCGTTACTCCCCGGCGGACCCGAACGTCGCCCGCCCGGCCGGTCGAAACGTCTGGATCGTCACCCCGGACGACGTCGACCGCGACTCGACCGGGGTCAGGTCGTGCGTCGGTCCACGCTCCGGAATCCGCCGCGCTCGAACCCGCCGCGCCGGTCCTCATCCGGGGCCCCGGAACCCTGGTACACGCCGTCCACGGTCAGCATCATCCTGGCGGTCAACTTCATCGGTCAGCGCTCCCTGCGAATGGTCATCGAAGGGTAGCCGACCGCTCCGATGGGGACTCAAGTGCCCTGCCGCGTACGAACCCGGAGATCCAGTCACGCCGTCGAACGAGCGGACCATGCCCGCGTGACGACCAGCGCCGATGGCGATGACCCGCTCGTCAGCGACAGCGCGCGTAACGGTAGTCGGGCGAGCTTGGCGTCGAGAGGCCGCGATCGCGCCGCACGACCGACACGTCTCCGTGCCAGCGACAGGCCCGGCGGAAGTCATCGCGCCGGTACTCGATGAGGATCACGCGCCGGCCGTGGAGCGCCCGGTAGCGTCCGCACTCGTGGTAGCGGGCACATTCCTCGGCTACCGCGAAGTCGAAGCCGACGAACTCGTGCACCTCGTGCCGGGAGAGCTGCGCGGTGTTCTTCTGGGCCACCGCCAACCCGAGCTCGTGGGCGACCGCGGCGAGCCGGCGGGCATAGTCGACCGCGTCTGCTCGTCCGAACGGTACCAGCGCATCGAGCGGGGTGCCGCGGAAGCGGGTCCAGCTGTCGAGGTTGTCGAGCTCGACAGCTTCGAAGCCCTTGTCTGCGCAGGTCTGCAGCATCGGGGCCACGTGCGCGACCGCAGCCTCGCGCGACGCAGCCGTGGAGAGATCGATGAGCAGCTCGCCCGGCCAGCCCGGATCCTCGAGCTCCTCGAGCACCAGATCCGGTGGCCAGGCCGAGCGCTCGTCCGGCCGTTCGGTCCCGGGCTCATCGGCCTGGGTCTGGAAGGCGTTGACGTAGCAGATCGCGTAGGTTCCCCCGCGGGTCGGGACCCGGCCGGCGAACCAGTCGCGTGCCACGACGTACACCCTCGGCGGCAGGCGGTAGTCGCCACCGAGCTGGTAGTCCGCCGCCACGCCGCGTGGGGGAGGAGCGAACGACACGGCGCGGGCGATCCCGCCGCCGGGTGCGACCAGGACGACGAGGACGGCGATGGCGAGCGCGAGCAGGTAGGGCGTGCGCATGGGGCCAATGGTATTCCGGAGGCGATGCTCTCCACATCGACCTGGCCGAGGAGAGCTCCAGCGCCGGACTCGTGGTCGGCGCCGACCGCCGGGGCCATGCTTATGCGCCCACCGTGGTCACGATCGGCGGACGCTGCTAGCGTGGTCGCATGACACGACCGGAACCGGGACTGGGCCTGCGCGCCGCGCTCGTGGTCGTGCTCCTGGCCATGACCGTGGCAGGCTGCGCTCTGTTGCCCTGGGCGCATCCGACCCCTGCGCCAAGCCCCACTCCCGAGCGTGTGGCGCTCGACAAGCCCTCGCTGCCGGTGCGCATCCGCGTCCCTTCGCTCGGCATCGACCTGCCGGTCATCCGCAGTGATCGGCGCGTACGTGGCTCAACGCCGGGCTATCCCGCCTGCGACGTGGCCATCTGGTGGGAGGTCTTCGATCGGCCGGGCCAGCCCGGCACCACCTGGATCATGGCGCACGCGCAGGAGGGCATGTTCCTGCCGCTGCTCGAGGCCGCCAACGAACAAGGCCCCCTGAGCCTTCGTGGACGCCTGGTCGAATTGCAGCTGCGGGACGGACGCCTGCTGACGTATCGCACGTTCCGGGTGAACCCGCGCACCAGCAACTCCGACCTGCGTCTCGCCACGGCCGGCCGGCGCGAGCGCGAGCACCGCCTCGTGCTCCAGACGAGCACGGGCTTCGGCTCCGACCCCAAGCTGGTCGTGGCCGCTCGCCTGGTGAGAGCCTCCAGCACCGACGAGCCCCGCCCGCGTCCGAAGCCCCGCGCCTGCGGCTGACGCCTGATCGGGGATTGGCCCGCTTGACCAGGGCTTGCCCCGTCGGGTACGAGTCCCATATAGTCATGGCGGCGTGCTGCTCAACGCCCAAGCTCCGCCCGGGTCCCTGCGCGACCCACGCGAGGAGCCAAAGGGGATTCGTGTCCTCAGAGCGGGCCTGATGGTCATCGACCTTGGGGCCGCCGACCGGTGCGCAGGGCTGCTCGACGGCCGGAGGAGAGACGATGACTGCGCAGAAGCACCTCAAGGCACTCGTTCGCGCCCGCATGGCGCACACCGGCGAGTCGTACACCGCCGCACGTCGCCACCTGGTGGAGCGCCCGGCCTGCCCCGGCACTCGCGCTGATGGGGGAGTTCCGCGCCCACGACAAGCACTGCATGGTGGTGCAGTTCACGCCCGACGACGCGCATCTGCTGTCGGGGGGCTTCGGAGGGCAGGCACGCATCTGGACACCCGAGGGTGAGCTTGTCGGCGAGCTTTCGGGGCACGAGTCCTCGGTCAATGTCATCCGCATCTCGGGGATGGCTCGATGGCCATCACGGCTGCATCGGACAAGACCGTGCGGCTCTGGGACATCCCCGCGCGCCAGCAGATGGCCGTCCTTGGCCGGCACAAGAAGCAGGTGCTGGCGCTCGACCTGGATGTCCCTCGTGATCGAGCCTGGAGCGGCGGGCACGACGGCAGGCTGCAGGCTTGGAGCCTGTCCAGCCGTGAACTGGTCGATTCGTTCGACCTGGGAGGACCGGTCACGTCGGTCGCGGTGCGGGTCGCCGATGGCACCCTGGCGGCGACCACGGTGGGGGCCGGCATCTCCGTACGCGGCTCCGACGGGGCTGAAGCTCACTCGCCTGGCCGCAGATGCCAAGGTCACGACGGCCTCGGCGTGGTCAGCCGATGGTTCGTTCGTGATCGCCTCGGCACCGGGCGGCGCCACGCTCTGGGAGACCGACGACTGGGAGCCTGTCAGGTCGCTGACCAGCGGTGGAGGCGGCATGCTGCCGCGTGGCCCTGAGCCCCGACGGTAGCCGTCTCGCCCTGGGCTGGGACAACCACGTGGCACTCTGGAGCGCCGATGAGACGGAGCCGCCGGCCATCGTCGCCGACCTGCCCAAGGGCGTCTACGGCCTCGCCTTCTCGCACGATGGCGCGTTGCTGGCCATGGCGGCCGCCGACGGTCGCGTGCGCACCTGGCGCGTGTCCTGAGCGCCGAGGATCAACCCGCGAGCGGGCCGCCCGGATCGGGGCCGATCGCGACAGGCATGCCGCGTCCGACCCAGTCACTGTACGAGCCCGCATAGAGGATGGGGTCGGGCAGGCCCGCCACGCGCGCCGCCAGCATGCCGAAGCACGCCGTCACGCCGCTCCCGCAGGACAGCACCAGCGGCAGTCCGGCTCGTGCGCCGTCACCTCGGACGAGCGGCAGCAGTTGCTCGGGAGGCAGCATCCGGCCGTCCGCATCCAGCATCGACGCACACGGCCGATTGCGTGCGCCGGGGATGTGGCCAGCGACCTTCTCGATGGGCTCCGACTCACCCGTGTAGCGCTCGCTCGCGCGCACGTCGACCAGGTCGATCGAGCCGACGCTGGCTGCGACGCCTTCGCAGTCGATGGTGTTCGGCCACCGCTCCAGCAGGGTCAGGGTCGCCCGCAGGTGTGACGTCTTCTCTGCCGTCAGCTCGCCCCCGGCATCTCGCCAGGCATCCAGGCCACCATCGAGCACGAACACGCTTGGATGCGCCAGGCGGTCGAGCATCCACCACAGCCGCGCGCCGTACTGTCCGCTGTTGGCATCGTGGATGACGATGGTGTGCTCGTCACCGAACCCGAGCTGACCCATGCGGTCGGCGAAGGCGGTGGGGTCGGGCAGGGGATGGCGCCCCGCACCGGGGGCAGCGGCCAGGTCACGGTCGAGGTCGACGAAGACGGCACCGGGGATGTGCGCTTGCTGGTACTCGCGGTGTCCACGCTCAGGCTCGCCAAGGAACCAGCGCACGTCCGCGATCCGGATGCTCGGATCATCGAAGGCCGCCAGCAGGTCGTCGGCGCTGACGAGCGCATTGCGAACGTGATCAGTCATGGCCACACGGTAGCGGCCCCAGGACGCGCTCGCTCACCGGCGACGGCGAGCCCCGGCCGCGCCCCGTCGCGGCACATCGTTGACCAGGACGTAGACACACAGCGCCACCAGGAGCAGCACGGCCAAGGCAAGGAACACGGACAGGTCCATCGACAGTCCCTCGTGCACGATGTCGACACGGATCGACATCCTTGGTTATGACCGACATGCCGAAGCCTGGCAATGCCGCCATCGGACCGCCGACGGTATGCCGGATGGACTGCCGGCCGAACACCTGTACCAGGGCCGGTAGGCACCGGCCTGGCGCTCGGTCTGGCCCTGGGTTCCACGGTCGAGCGGATGCCATACTGCTGGGACCACGATGGGCGCGGTCAGTGCGTCGATCGAGCCAACGGGGAGGCGTCGTGCATGCCTGAGCAGGTCATCGCTGTCGGCGAGAACGTCGTCATCATCACCAAGCGAACCTTCGCCGATGACCTGCGCCGCCATTTCATCGGGACGGTGACCGCATGCTCGGGATCGTTGGTGCGGGTGGAGGGCCACGCCTGGATCGCCAACAACGTCGGCGGCTACGAACGACGGAACGATCGGCGGACGCGGGTGTTCTCGCTCTCGTATGGCGGCGAGGTGGCGCTCATCGTGCCTCCGTCAGTCGACCTGGCCAGGCTGACCTATCGCATCGTCACGGGGCGGCTGATCATCACCGACGATGCGGATTTCTCCCTCGAGATCACCGAGTTCGGCGGCAACTACTAAGCCTGGGTCCCCGGGTGCGATCAGGCCGGTCGACGCTGCTGCGCGAGCAGCTCGATGACCGACTCGATCAGGGCCGTGGGCAGGGGTTCGCCAAGTCGAAACCGAAGCGTCCCTCTCCCCGCTCGGTACGGCTTCAGCTCCTGATCCAGGTCCTCGCCGACCACCGGGATCGGGTAGAGGCTGGTATGCCGCTGCCAGCCGGCGAAGTAGACGATGTCGGTACCGCCGACTCGGTACGCGGCGATGCCATAGCTGATCGATTCCTCAGCGTCGGGCAGGGCCTTGCGGGCCAGCGCTCGCAGCGTTTCCAGCACCACCTGCACGTCGGACGGGAATGACTGGATGTAGTCGTCCACGGTCTTGGCTCGTGGTCGTCGGCTGATCTCCCATCATCCGATACTAGATCGGCCTGCCGGGATCGGTCGTGCGCTACTGTCAGACTCGTCGAGATGAGGAAGCCGGGAGGTCGCGCATGACACGGTTCGTGATCCACCATAGCGCCGCCCTGTACCTGGCGGCTGGGAACGTGCACGTCGCCAGGAAGCATGAGCTGCTGGCGCCGACACTGCTGAGATCCCAGGTGCTCTCGATGCTGCACGAGTCCGTCCAGCGGGGCGAGATCCCTGCCGAGGTGGCCCACGACCACCTCGAGCGCATCCGGCTGCTGCCGATGCGGCTCCTCGGCGATGCGGTCCTGCGCCGCCAGGCGTGGATGGTCGCCGACCAGCTCGGCTGGGCCTCGACGTACGAGGCCGAGTACATCGCGCTCACGCAGCTGCAGGCCGATGCGTTCGTGACCATGGACAGCGAGCTGGAGGACAGCGTCAAGGGCATCGTGGCCACTGCGTCGGTGGAGGATCTTCGTTAGGCCTACGGCCGACCCGGTCCGACGGCATCGTCGCCCGGGAGCGATGGGCCCAGCGTGATGGGGTCCTTGTGATCGCCCCGGCTGGGATCCGGTTCCTTCAGCTCGACCAGCATCACATGAGTCGGTGTCGTGCCGGTGTTCTCGCCCGAATGCTCCTGCGCATCGAGCCACCTGGTCAGGCCAGCCTCAAGCTCGACGTCGACCGACTGGCCGCCCTGCACCAATCGGCGCTTGAAGGCGCTGAGCGTGATCATGACGGAGTCTGGGTGGACGTGGGGTGTCGTCCGATCGCCGGGTTCGTCCCGGTACTCGAGCACGCGGATGCGCGAGTTTTCCATGACCACGCGGTAGAACTCAGGGTTGCTATCGACGGGGTCTTGGGTCATCAGCGCAATGTATCACCGGCAGGATCATCGATCGCTTCCAGTCTGGCATATGCCAACCTGCTGCAGCGGTAGATCAGGTGCGGGATTCGGTGCAGCCAGGCGGTGCCGGCAATGACAGAGGAGCAGCCTGACGAGTGACGTGGCGCTGGACGAGTAGCGTCGTCTGTGCGGAGGCCTTCGCGTTCTGCCTCCACCACGCGGCGATGATGCCCGTCACCTGCTGGCCGATCGCTGAGCTGTCAGCTCGCGCGTTCGGCGGCCTCTGCGAGCCACGCCACAACCTCGTCATCGATGTCATCCGGACCGTCGACCTCCAGGTGGTGCATCCACTGCGTCGGCGACGGATGCGCCACCTCCTTGAACCGCGGCGAAGCGTCGTGACGCCCCAGGGCGAACGAGATGACCAGCTCCGCCGCCGGCTTGGGCAGGTACTGGCCCGGCAGCCAGAGGTAGGCGAAACCGCGTCGGCGGCGAAAGGCGATCTGGCTCTTTGACGCTCGGATCTCGACTGGTCCGAGCTCGCGCAGGACACCACACACCCTGTCGTAGACGGCGATCGCCGCTGGGTGACCAGCAAGGTAGTCCTCGGCTCGCACCGTGCTCGGTCCTAGTCAGTGACGACGCCGACTCCGAGCCCGATCGGACACGCCACGCCGGTACCGTGGTCGGGGCAGTAGCCCGCCGGGTTCTTGCTGAGGTACTGCTGGTGGTACGGCTCCGCGTAGTAGAACTCGCCGGCCCTGCGATCTCGGTGCTGATCTGGCCATACCCGGCCGCTGTCAGCTGCTGCTGGTAGGCGTCGCGTGAAGCCTCCGCCACGGCTCGCTCATCGTCGGTCTGCCAGTAGATGGCCGAGCGATACTGCGTGCCCTGGTCGTTGCCCTGGCGCATGCCCTGCGTGGGGTCGTGGTGCTCCCAGAACACCTTCAGCAGCCCTTCGTAGGTGATGCGCCCGGGGTCGTAGGCGACGAGCACGACCTCGGCGTGGCCGGTCTGTCCGGTGCAGACCTCCTCGTAGGTAGGGTTGGGCGTGAAGCCGCCGGCGTAGCCCACGGCCGTCGAGATGACGCCGTTGGTCTGCCAGAACGCCTTCTCCGCTCCCCAGAAGCAGCCCAGGCCGAAGATGGCGGTACGCGTCCCTTCGGGCCACGGCGGCGTCAGCGAGGCGCCGCTGACGTGGTGGGGTTGCGTGATGGAGATGGGCTGGGCACGACCGGGGAGCGCATCCTCGGGGGAGGGCATGCTGGAGGGTCGTCGGAAGAGGAACATGGACCGATGGTAACCCGGCTCCGTCACGGCGCCATGACATCGTCCGCCGCCACCGGCCGCGTCCCCGCCCGCGCGCCCGCCGCCCGCGCACCAGCCCGCCACACTCGCCGGCCCGCGCTACCATTCACTGCGAGTCACGCGCAGCGTCACGCATCGAGAAGGAGCCCAGCTTGACGTCCGAGGGTCTGTCCCAGGATCCGGCGGTGTATCGAAGCCGTCTCGCCGAGCAGTCCGACGAGCAGCTCGACGCCTGGATGATCGAGCTCATGCGCGACATGTCCATCCGCCGTGGTGTGCTTGACGTACTGGCCGACCTCCGCCAGGCCACCGGGCTGGATGACCGCGGCATCGAGCGCATCTTCACCGCCGGGGGAGGGGCGCGCGCGACCATCGGCCGTACCGCCGCGGGCGAGCTGATGGTGCCAGCCATCTCGCTGCACTTCCTGGTGCCGGGACTGCGCGCCCAGTCGGGCAGGGCGCGCGAGCAGGAGATCGACTTCCTCGTCCACGGCTTCGAGCAGGTCGTCTACATCTGACCCCATCGGCGGGCGCGTCGCTGCGGCGGATCGCCAGGGGCGCTGCCGTCCTCCATCCGCTGCCGTCCGCCCTGGTGGCGACCGCGGTCGGAGCGCTGGCCGTGGTCGCGGGTGCCCCACGCTGGGAGGTCTTCTGGCTGGCCGTCGGCATGTTCGGCTTCCAGGTCTCCATCGGCGCGCTCAACGACATCGTGGATGCTGAGCGCGACCGGAAGGTGCAGCCCGCCAAGCCCATCGCGGCCGGGATCGTCTCCGAGCGTGCGGCCTTGGCCATCGTGCTCGCCGGCGCCCTCGCCGGCCTCGGCGTCTCTGCCGGCTTCGGCCTGCCCGTGCTTCTCGTCGGTGTCGTCGGGCTCGGCTGCGGCTACGCCTACGACCTGCTGGCGCGACGCGTGGGGCTCGGCTGGCTCACTTTCGCCGTGGCCCTCCCGGCGCTGCTGGTATGGACGTGGCTGGCTGCTGCCGGAACGTTGCCGCCCGGCTGGCCGGCGCTGCTGCCGTTGGCGGCTCTCGCCGGGCCCACCGTGCACCTGGCCAACGGCATGGCCGACGCAGACCACGACCGTCGCAGCGGTGCCATGAGCCTGGCCACCCGGCTCGGGCCGCGGCGCGCTCGCGTGACGCTGGTGGTTCTCACCGTCGTGATCTGGACCCTTGCCCCGCTCGGCCTGGTCCTGCTCGGAGCGGCCTCGGTGGCGGCGTGGGTTCGCGCTGTCGGCCGCGACGGTGCTGGCTGCACTCGGCGTCCTGCTGTCGATCGACCCTCGGACAGCCGCGAGCGACGTCGGCTGGACGCTCGGCGCCGCGGCCCTGGCGGTGCTGGCGGTGGTGTGGGTGGCGAGCGTCGGTGGCGCCTGACGTTTAGCGTCGGCCGCGTGTGCCGCGTGCCGTCGCCGCTCAGCCGGTCCGGCGGGGCTGGCCGGTGCTAGTGCCGAGCCCCGCCGTCGATGTCGCGTCTCGCCGCTCACGACCTTGGCGGCGGCCAGCCGCGCTTCATCCGAGCGGGCGCGTTTGGCCTCGCGGGCGAGGGCCTTCAGCACCGCCTCGACATCGGCCCGCAGGGTCCGGTCGCGGATCTTCTCGGTCCAGCCGATATCGCGGGCGATGCGCCGACGCTCGACGCTCAGCTCCATGCGCCCCAGGTCGGGATCCTGCTCGTCGAGACCGGTCGAAGACGACCTGCATCGCCACCAGCTGGCCGCTCTCGAGCTGCCAGGCGGCGACGAACGAATCATCGTCGGCCGCGGACCAGCGCACGTCGTGCTGTTGCGCGACCACCTGGCCGCGAGCGGGCAGTCCGGCGAAGTCGGGGCGAAGGATCTGCACCCCGCCACGGCCGGTGACGTAGCGGTACACGAGCGCGCCGAGGCTCACGGCGATGAGGAGGTAGAGCAGCTCCATCGGGATCATCATCGGGGCCGGCCGGTGGCAGCGAGGACGCGACACCCTCGCGACGCCCCTCGCGCTAGTAGCGCCGCTCTCCGCCCGCTGTCACGCCCGATCTGGCTGGTGAGGCTGTCAGCGCCCAGCGAACTCGCCGCCCCGTGTGATTCGCCCGCGCGCACCACCGCGATGGCGTTCTCCAGCTTGATCTTGGCCAGCGTCAGGTACTTGGCGAACTGCTGGCGTTCGCTCGAGGACGCCTCGTCCAGCGCGGCATCGGTCGTCAAGGCAGCCACGAGCTCGCGCACGGCGGCCGAGAGGTGCTCGCTGGCGACATCGATGCTCACGGGGTCGGCATCCACGGCCGGTCCATCGGGCTCGATGGCCACCTCCAGCAGCGCCGCCTCAGGCTCCGGCGCAGCGGCGAGCTCCGGCCCGGGGGCCGCCGCAGGCTTGGGCCTGCCCTCGATCCGCTCCTTGAGCTTGACCAGGCTGAGCTCGCCCGACGCGACCTGCTTGGCCAGGCGCCGGCGCTTCGCGGGGTCGGTTACCTTCATCAGCTCGTAGGCGTGCGACAAGGTGTCGCGTCGGACCGCCACGAGCTCGCGGATCTCGGGCGGCGCATCCGCCAGGCGCAGGCGGTTCTCGAGGTAGCCCTTGTCCTTGCCCAGCTTGGTGGCCAGCTTGCGCAGGCTGTAGCCGTGCTCGCGCGTCATGCGCTCGAAGACCTCGGCCTCCTCGAGGGGCGAGATGTCCTCGCGCTGGAGGTTCTCGATGATGGCGATCTCCAGCGCTGCCTCGTCATCGATGTGCTCGACGATGACGGGGATCTGCGTCAGCCCAGCCATCCTGGACGCCCGCCAGCGGCGTTCGCCGGCGATGATCTGGTAGTGCCCGTCGGCTCGTGGACGCACCAGCACCGGCTGCAGCACGCCGTGCTCACGGATGGATGCGGCGAGATCTGCCAGGGCGTCCTCGTCGAAGTGCTGCCGAGGCTGGTTCGGGTTCGCATAGACGCGATCGATGGGCAGGCGCCGCACGTCGGTGACGTCGGTGCGCTCCTCGGGCCGCAGCAGGTCCATGAGGGCGGGGGTGTACTCGGTTCGCTCGTGCGCGAGGCGCTCCGCGGCCTGCGATCGGAAGTCCGGTCTAGCCAAGTTCGATCACCTCCTGGGCCAGCTCGCGGTAGGCCGTGGCGGCAGTCGAGCGAGTGGCGTACGACGTCACGGGCTTACCCGCGAGTGGTGCCTCCCCCAGGCGGACGGTCTGCTTCACGATGGTGGCAAAGACGTGGTAGTCACCCAGCTCACCGAGCTCGGCGAGCATGTCCCGGGCCAGGTTGGTGCGGCCGTCGTAGAACGTGGGCAGGATGCCAAGGATGCGCAGGCGAGCGTTGAGACCCTTGACCTGGATCTGCGTCACGAGGTTGGCCAGCGCCCGAAAGCCCTTGAGCGAGTAGTACTGCGTCTGCACCGGGATGATCACGCCGTCGCTGGCCACGAGGGCGTTGATGGTCAGCAGGCCGAGCGTCGGTGGGCAGTCGACGAGGATGTAGTCGTAGTGCTTCTCCGCCCACCCGTGCAGCACCTCGCGCAGGGCGTGTTCGCGGCCGATGCTGCTGAAGAGCTGGTTCTCGGTGGCCGAGAGGTCGATGTCGGACGGTGCCACGTCGACGTTCTCGGTCTCGGTCTGCTCGACGATGTCCTCCAGCGTGAGCGATGGGTCCAGCAGCACGTTGGCGATGGAGACCTCGATCTCGCGGGCATTGAGGCCGAGGCCGACGGTGAGGTTGGCCTGTGGGTCCATGTCGACGCAGAGGACCTTGTGGCCAAGCTCCGCGAGGGCCCCGCCAAGGTTGATGGCGGTGGTCGTCTTGCCCACGCCACCTTTCTGGTTCGCGATCGAGATGATGCGTGCCAAGACGTCCTCCTGGGCCACCGGCGTGGTCGGTCGCTGCGGTCGGCTCGGTCGCTGCGGTCGGCTCGGTCGCTGCGGCCTGCTGGGTGCAATCTACCAAATGGTTGCTGCGATGGACCAACGGGCTTTCCCGGCTCCCGCCCCGCAGGAGGAGCCGCGGGCAGTAGGATTCCCTGACGCAAGGACCGTGGGGGCAGGCGAGGACCGGGAGGGAGACCGGAGTGAGCGACGAGCGCGCGCAGATCGAGCGTCTGCATGAGTTGCGGGCGCAGTCGCGCCTGGGCGGCGGCCAGGCGCGCATCGACACGCAGCACGCGAAAGGCAAGCTCACCGCGCGCGAGCGCCTGGAGCTGTTGCTCGACCATGACAGCTTCGTCGAGCTCGACGTCTTCGTGACCCATCGCTCCAGCGACTTCGGGCTGGCCGAGCAGCGCATCCTTGGTGACGGGGTGGTCACCGGCCACGGCAGCATCGACGGCCGCCTCGTCTTCGTCTTCAGCCAGGACTTCACCGTCTTTGGCGGCTCGCTGTCCGAAGCCCATGCCGAGAAGATCTGCAAGGTCATGGATCTCGCCATGAAGGTCGGGGCGCCCGTCATCGGCCTCAATGACTCGGGCGGCGCGCGCATCCAGGAGGGCGTGGTCTCACTGGGTGGGTACGCCGACATCTTCCTGCGCAACACCATGGCGTCCGGTGTCATCCCGCAGATCTCGTTGATCATGGGCCCGTGCGCGGGTGGCGCCGTGTACTCGCCGGCCATCACCGACTTCACCATGATGACCGAGGGTACCGGCTACATGTTCGTCACCGGACCGGAGGTCGTGCGCACGGTGACCCACGAGGAGGTCGACTTCGAGCACCTTGGTGGCGCCTCGGTGCATACCGCCATCAGCGGCGTGGCCCACCTCGCGGCGCCCGACGAGGGCAGCCTGCTGGCGACGGCGCGACGCCTCCTGGGGCACCTGCCGCAGAACAACACCACCAGCGCCCCCTGCGTCTCGACGTCCGACCCCCGCGACCGTCGTGCTGCCGACCTCGACAGCATCATCCCCGAGTCGCCTGCGCAGCCCTACGACATGCACGCGGTCATCGACCGCATCGTCGATGACGGCGACTTCCTCGAGCTGCAACCGGCCTGGGCGGCCAACATCATCGTCGGGTTCGCTCGCTTCGATGGTCGCAGCGTGGGTGTCGTGGCGCAGCAGCCGGCAGTCCTGGCGGGCGCCCTCGACATCGACGCGTCCGACAAGGCGGCGCGCTTCGTGCGCACCTGCGACGCCTTCAACGTGCCCCTGCTGACGCTGGTGGACGTGCCCGGCTTCCTGCCCGGCGTGGCACAGGAGCACGGCGGCATCATCCGTCACGGCGCCAAGCTGCTGTACGCCTACTGCGAGGCGAGCGTGCCCAAGGTGACCGTCATCACGCGCAAGGCCTACGGCGGCGCGTACGACGTCATGAGTTCCAGCCATGTCGGTGGTGATGTCAACCTCGCCTGGCCCACGGCACGCATCGCGGTGATGGGCGTGGAGGGTGCGGTCAAGATCATCTTCCGCGATGAGCTGGCCGGGGCGGAGGACCAGGCCGCCGAGCTGGCGCGCCTGACCCACGAGTACGAGGAGCGCTTCGCCAACCCCTACGTGGCGGCCGGTCGCGGCTATCTCGACGATGTCATCGTGCCCTCGGAGACGCGGCCGCGGGTCATCGCCGCATTCGAGATGCTGCAGGGCAAGCGAGTCGAAGGCCCGCGGCGCAAGCACGGCAACATCCCGCTGTGAGGCTGTCTTTGCGCAAAGACGGCTGGGCTGCGGCTCGCTCATGCCGGACCTGACCTCGCCCTTCCGGCGGCTCCTGGTGGCCAACCGCGGTGAGATCGCCGTGCGCATCATGCGCACCTGCCGCGAGCTGGGCATCGAGACCGTCGCGGTCTACTCCGATGCCGACCGCGAGGCGCTCCACGTCCGCCTTGCGGACCACGCGCTGCGCCTGGGTCCGGCGCCCGCTACCGAGTCCTACCTGCGCGGCGATGTCATCGTGGAGGCGGCCCTGGCGGCGGGTGCGGAAGCCATCCACCCCGGCTACGGCTTCCTGTCGGAACAGGCCGCCTTCGGCGCCGCGGTCGAGGCGGCGGGCCTGGTGTTCGTGGGTCCGGCGCCAGCGACGCTGGCCGCCCTCGGCGACAAGCTCGAGGCACGCGCGACCGCCGTAGCGGCTGGTGTCGCCATCGTGCCGGGCATGTTCGAGTCGCTGCCTCGTCGAGGGTGCCGGGGCCACCGTTGCCATCGAGGCGGCCGCGGCCGACATCGGCTTTCCGCTGCTGATCAAGGCGGCCGCCGGGGGTGGCGGGCGGGGCATGCGGCGCGTGGACGACCGGGCGCACCTGGCCGCCGCCGTCGCGGCTGCCGCGCGCGAATCGGCGCAGGCCTTCGGCGACGGCTCGGTGTACCTGGAGCGCCTGGTGGAGGGCGGCCGGCACGTGGAGGTGCAGTTGCTGGGTGACAGCCGCGGCCAGGTCGTGGCGCTCGGGGAGCGCGACTGCTCCGTGCAGCGTCGCCACCAGAAGCTGGTCGAAGAGGCACCCGCTCCGGGCCTGACCCAGGCGCAGCGCGAGCAGCTGCACGAGATGGCCGTCCGCGTGGCGCGCTCGGTGGGCCTGCGCAATGCCGCGACCGCCGAGTTCCTGTATGCGCCCGACGGCTCCTTCTACTTCCTGGAGGTGAACGCGCGGCTGCAGGTCGAGCACGGCGTGACCGAGCTGGTCGCTGAGCTCGACCTGGTGCGCGAGCAGCTCCACATCGCTGCCGGGCGGCCGCTCTCGGAGGCCGTCCTTGCCGCAGCGAGACGCGCCGCCACGCCCGAGCGCCACGCCATCGAGCTGCGCATCAGCGCCGAGGACCCGGCTCGCGACTTCGCGCCGGTGCCGGGCGTGGTGACGCGCTGGCGTGAGCCGGCTGGGCCGGGCGTGCGGATGGACTCCGGCATCGTGCAGGGCTGGCGCGTGCCCGGCGAGTACGACCCCCTGCTGGCCAAGGTGCTGACGGTGGCTCCCGACCGCGAGACGGCCCTCGCGCGGGCGCGCCGTGCCATCGACGAGTTCGAGACCGGCGGCGTGCAGACGACACTGCCATTCCACGCCTGGCTCCTGGAACACGCCGAGTTCGTCGAGGGACGCATGCGTACCGACCTGGTCGATCGCGATTGGCGACCCGGGTCGCTGCGAGCCGCCGCCGCCGAGCGCGCGGCCGATGTCGTCGCCCGCCACGACTGGCGTGCCAGCCACCCCACGATCGGAGCGTCGGCAGCAGAGGCCGGCGAGAAACCCTGCGCGGACCCGGAGCGTGGCTGGAGAGGGGAGGGTTGGGGTTGACCGAGCACCACGGGCATCTGCGCCTGCGCATCGACGGCCTCGATGCCAGCCTGCATCGGGCGCCGGAGGAGCTCGCGGCAGCCACCGGCCGGGAACCCGAGGTGCGCCTTCGCGAGCGCACCGCCGACGAGCGTGCTGCCGGCGTGCGTCGCTACGAGACCACGGTGAAGGGCTGGGTCTTCGAGGTCGCGGTCGAGGATGAGCCGAGGTCGCTGCTGCGCGAACGCGCCGGGCAGGGAAACCAGCGGAGCACGCGGCAGGGCAGTGACGTGGTGAGGGCCCAGATCCCCGGTCGCGTGGTCAGGCTCTGGGTGGCGGAGGGTGATACCGTCGAGGCCGGGCAGCGCCTGCTGGCCATCGAGGCCATGAAGATGGAAAACGAGGTACGTGCTCCCCGCGCCGGCACGATCGAGTCGATCCGCGTCGCCGCCGGCAGCAGCGTCGAGCTCCGAGACGAGCTCCTGACAGTGAGGTAGGGGATGGCAGCGAACGATCCGGGCCGGGAACGATGGCGCGAGACCACGCGCGCCAGGTCGCTGCGCGGAGGGGCCGAACGTCGTGAGCGGTTCGCGTCCACATCCGACATCGAGATCGCCGACGTGTATACCGCCGCCGACACGGCCGACCTCGTCCCCGACAGCGGGCTGGGTATGCCCGGTGAGTTCCCCTTCACGCGCGGCGTGCAGCCCACCATGTACCGCGGCCGACTGTGGACGATGCGCCAGTACGCCGGCTTCGCTTCCGCCGCGCAGACCAACGAACGCTTCCGCTACCTGCTGGCGCAGGGCCAGACGGGACTCTCGGTGGCGTTCGACCTGCCGACACAGATGGGCTACGACTCGGACGCCCCGTTCGCCGCCGGCGAGGTCGGCCGCGTCGGCGTACCCATCAGCTCCGTCGACGACATGGAGGTCCTGCTCGAGGACCTGCCGCTC
The DNA here is from genome assembly GCA_963804575.1 of uncultured Chloroflexia bacterium. Taxonomy (GTDB): domain Bacteria; phylum Chloroflexota; class Limnocylindria; order Limnocylindrales; family CSP1-4; genus JAFMJV01. The sequence goes on along the minus strand of CAWDQY010000007.1, from coordinate 79,906 downwards.
GAGAGCGTCACCACCTCCATGACCATCAACGCCACCGCCCCCATCCTGCTGGCGATGTACGTCGCCGTGGCCGACCGCCGCGGCATCGGCCGCGAGCTGCTCGGCGGCACCGTCCAGAACGACATCCTCAAGGAGTACATCGCGCGCGGCACGTACATCTACGGCACGGCCGCGTCGATGCGCCTGGTGACCGACATCTTCGAGTTCTGCGCGACCGAGCTGCCACGCTGGAACACCATCTCCATCAGCGGCTACCACATGCGCGAGGCGGGCGCCACGGCGGCACAGGAGCTGGCCTTCACGCTGGCCGATGCCATCGCCTATGTCGACGGCGCCGTGGAGCGCGGCCTCGACGTGGATGCCTTCGCCGGCCGGCTCTCGTTCTTCTTCGGCGCCTGGAGCGAGCTCTTCGAGGAGGTCGCCAAGTTCCGTGCGGCCCGCCGCATGTGGGCGCGCATCATGCACGACCGCTTCGGCGCCAGCGATCCCCGCTCGATGATGTGCCGCTTCCATGTCCAGACCGCGGGCAGCTCGCTGACGGCACAGTCGGTGGACAACAACGTGGTGCGCACCACGTTGCAGGCATTGGCCGCGGTGCTGGGCGGTACGCAGAGCCTGCACACCAACGCGCGCGATGAAGCGCTGGCGCTGCCCACGCCCGAGACGGCACGCCTGGCCTTGCGAACGCAGCAGATCATCGCCTACGAGAGCGGTGTCACCGACACGCCCGATCCACTGGCCGGCTCCTACTTCGTGGAGACGCTGACCGACCAGCTGGAGGCCGCCGCGCAGCGATACCTCGACGAGATCGATGCCATGGGCGGGGCCATCGCGGCCATCGACAGCGGCTATCAGCAGCGGCACATCCAGGACGCGGCCTACCGCGTCCAGCGCGAGATCGAGGCCGCCGACCGCATCGTGGTGGGCGTGAACCGTTTCACCGACGACGAGTTCGTCACGCCACCGTTGCAGCGCATCGACCCGGGGCTGGAACGGGAGCAGGTGGCGCGCATCGCCGCCCTCCGCAGCAGGCGTGACCAGGCCGCCTGGCAGTCCGCGCTCGATGAGCTGGAGGCCGTCGCCCGTGGCACGGACAACATCCTGCCGGCGATGATCGCTGCCGTGAAGGCGGAGGCGACACTGGGCGAGATCAGCGATCGGCTGCGCGGCGTCTGGGGCGAGCACCGCGAGCTCGTCACCGTCTAGCGGGTCAACGACACCTGGCAAGCGCAGGGGAGGGATCATGGTCGACGTCGCCGGTCGCACGTTCAGTCGGGTGCATCACGTTGCCGTCATCGTGCGCGACATCGAGGCGTCGCTGGCGTTCTACCGTGACACGTTGGGCCTGCCGGTGGGGCTGCTGCTGCCCATCGAGTCCGACGAGGTCATCATCGCCTTCCTCGACGTCGGCGAGACCAAGATCGAGCTGGTGCAGCCGACCTCGGCGACCACCGGCGTGGCCCGCTTCCTGGAGAAGAAGGGCGAGGGCTTCCACCACGTCTGCTTCGAGACGCCCGATGTCGATGCCACGCTGGCCGACCTTGCCGCGAAGGGGGTCGAGCTGATCGACGAGCAGGCGCGCAAGGGAGCCGAGGGGCCGGTGGCCTTCATCCACCCGCGCTCGTGCAACGGCGTGCTCACGGAGCTGATCGAGGCACCCGGCGGACCGGCCTGGGGGCGCCTGGGCTACGAGGGCGACCCGCTGGCTGGCTGATCGCTGCGAGTCGCGGGCTGCTCCTGCGCCGCCGGCGTGGCGCCCGCCCAGTCACCGGAGAGGTAGTGGTCGTAGACGGGGCCCAGCGCGCTCACGAGCTGCTCGACGGGCGCCGAGGCCAGTGGCTCGATACCCACGACGTAGCGCGCCATGGCGAGACCGACGAACTGTGAGGCCATGAGGCTCGCCCGCAGCTGGGGCTGATCGCCGCCGACCCGGCTGGTGAGCGGCAGCAGCACTCGCTCGGTCAGCACCACCCGGATGAGCCGTGCGGCTTCCGGCTCGGATGCGGCGGCACGCATGAGCGCGATGGCCATCTGTTGCGTCGTTGGCTCCTCCAACACGCCCAGCAGTGCTTCGGCAGCCCGGCGGCCGGGACTGCCCTCGCCGGGTGCGAACACTCGTGCCAGCAGTGCCTCCGGGTCCACCGGCAGCTGCACCGTCTGCATGAACAGGCGGCGCTTGGAGCCGAAGTAGTGCAGCACCAACCGTGGGTCGACACCGGCGGTGGCGCCCACGCTGCGCAGCGTCGTGCGCTCGTAGCCGAGCTCCCCGAACTGGCGGCGCGCCGCCACCAGGATGGCGTCGCGGGTGCCACTGCCCGTTGGTCGTCGGCCGCGTCTGGGTGTGCCCATCGTGCCCTCTTGCGATTTCGTCCACTGAAGAATATCATTTCGCCAGCCGAGGAATAACGCACAGGAGCAGCGCCCATGTCACCAACCAGCGTCAGTACCGGCAGGACCGACAGCACCGTGCCGCTGTCTCCGGCACGACGCAAGCTGCTGCTGGCCGTGGTCGGCCTCGCCCTGATGGCGGTGATCTCGGCCGTCAGCGGCCTCAACGTGGCCCTGCCCAGCCTCGCGCTCGATACCGGCGCGACGCAGACGCAACTGACCTGGATCGTCGACTCCTACACCGTCGTCTTCGCCGGGCTGCTGCTGTTCGCCGGCGCCTTGGGTGACCGCTTCGGCCGCAAGCTCCTGCTGAGCGTCGGGCTCGTCATCTTCGGCACGGCCGCTTCCGTGGGGCTCTTCATCACCGATCCCGACCAGCTCATCGTGGTGCGCATGCTCATGGGCATCGGCGCTGCGGCCATCATGCCCACCACCCTCTCGGTCATCACCACCTCGTTCCCCGAGGAGGAGCGGCCCCGGGCCATCGGCGTGTGGGTCGGCATCGCCGGCGGCGGGGCCGTGCTGGGCCTGTTCGTCACCGGGCTGCTGCTGGAGTGGTTCCCCTGGACGTCGTTCTTCGGGCTCAACGTCGTCTTCGCCGCCATCGCACTCATCGGCACCCTGGCGATCGTGCCCGGCTCGGTCGAGCGTGACCCGCCGGCCATCGACATCGTGGGTGCGCTGCTGTCGCTCGTGGCCGTCACGGCGTTCGTCTTCGGCATCATCGAGGGGCCGGAGCAGGGGTGGACCGACCCGCTCACCCTGGGTGCCGTCGGCCTGGGTCTCGCGGCCGCCGTCGCCTTCATCCTCTGGGAGTTGCGGCAGACGAAGCCGCTGCTCGATCCGCGCCTCTTTCGCCTGCGCGGATTCAGCGCGGGCAGCCTCACCATCACGGTGCAGTTCCTCGCGGCCTTCGGTTTCTTCTTCGTGTCACTGCAGTACCTGCAGTTCGTGACCGGCCGCTCGCCGCTGGAGGCGGCGCTGGCGCTGCTGCCGCTGCCGTTCATCCTGCTGCCGACCGCACGTCGAGCCCCGCTCCTGATGCACCGTGTCGGCTTTCGTCGCCTTGGCCCCGTCGGCCTGGTATCCATGGCGGCCGGATTCCTGATCATGAGCCAGCTGGGCGTCCAGTCCAGCTACTGGCACTTCGTGTTGGGACTGGTCTTCTTCGGCTTCGGCATGGGCCTTGCCGGCACGCCGGCCACCACCGCCATCACCTCGTCGCTGCCGATGTCCAAGCAGGGCGTGGCGTCGGCCTGGAACGACACCTCGCGCGAGCTGGGCAGCGCCTTCGGCATCGCCATCCTGGGCAGCCTGCTCAATCAGGGCTATCGCGAGGGCATGGCCGATGCGGTGCCGAACCTGCCGCCACAGCTGGCCGAGCGGGTCCTGGGTTCCATCGCCTTCACCGCCTCACCGTTGGTGGCGATGATGGGCGATGCGGGCGACCAGCTCGTGCTGCAGGCGCGCGAGGCCTTCGTGGGTGGCGTCGGCAACGCGGTCCTGATCGCCGCAGTGATCCTGATCGTGGCCGCGGCAGCAGTCGCGATCCTGGCGCCCGGGCGAGAGCGAGCCGAAGGCTCGGCACCGTCACCGGTAGAGCCAGACCGGCCTTCAGTCGGGCGCGATCCCGGCCTCGATGAGCATCTGCGGGATCTGCGTGGGTGATGCCGCGACGCGGATGCCGGCGGCCTCCAGGGCGCTGATCTTGGCCTCGGCGGTGCCACCGGAACCGCTGATGATGGCGCCGGCGTGGCCCATGCGGCGACCTGGTGGCGCCGTGCGGCCGGCGATGAACGCGACCATGGGCGTCTCGGGCATGTGCTGCATCTTCCACTCGGCGGCCGCCTCCTCGGCGCCCCCGCCGATCTCGCCGATGAGCACGACGCCGTCGGTCTCGGGGTCGGCCGCGAAGAGCTCCAGCATGTCGATGAAGTTGCTGCCGTTGATCGGATCGCCGCCGATGCCGACGCAGGTCGACTGACCGATGCGGGCATCGGTCATGGCCTGCACGACCTCGTAGGTCAGGGTGCCCGAGCGGCTCACCAGGCCGACACGGCCAGGCCGGTGGATGGACCCGGGGATGATGCCCACCTTGGCCTCGCCCGGCGTGGTGGCGCCAGGGCAGTTGGGGCCCACGAGGCGGGCACCACGGGCGGCCACCTCGGCCACGACCGCGATCATGTCGAGGGCCGGGATGTGCTCGGTGATGGCGAAGATGGTGCGGATGCCGGCGTCGAGCGACTCCAGCATGGCGTCGGGAGCGGCGAGCGCGGGCACGAAGATGACGCTGGTGTCGGCACCGGTCGCGGCCACCGCGCTGCTGCAGGTGTCGAAGACCGGCACGGCCCCGTCGAGCGCGGTCTGCCCGCCCTTGCCTGGCGTCACGCCGGCCACGATGTTGGTGCCGTAGGCGAGCATCTGCCCGGCATGGAAGCCGCCCTCGCGACCGGTGATGCCCTGCACCAACAGGCGCGTGTGCTTGTCGATGAGGATGCTCATGCGGCGCGGCCCGCCAGCTCGACGGCCTTGCTGACGGCTTCGTCGAGCGACTCGGCGCTGACGATGTCGTCACCAGCGTCCTTCAGGATCTCGGCGGCGATGTCGGCGTTGGTGCCCACGATGCGCACCACCATGGGCACGCTGCGGGCCTGCCTGGAGCGAGCTTCGACGAGGCCGCGGGCGACCTCGTCGCCCCGGGCGATGCCGCCGAAGATGTTGACCAGGATGGCTTTCACCGAGGCGTCGCTGAGGATGAGTCGCATGGCCTGCGCGACCTTGTCGCTGCGTGCGCCGCCGCCGATGTCGAGGAAGTTGGCCGGCTCGCCTCCGGCGCGCTTGACCAGGTCCATGGTGGTCATGGCCAGGCCGGCGCCGTTGACCATGCAGCCGATGTCGCCGTCGAGGCGGATGAACGACAGGCCCGCGGCGCGAGCCTCGATGTCGGCCGGATCCTCCTCGTCGAGGTCGCGCATCTCCTCGTGGCCGGGGTGGCGGCCCAGGGCGGAGTCGTCGAGCGTGATCTTGGCGTCGAGCAGCTGCAGCGTCTCGACCGGGCCGACCGGACCATCCTCGCGCACGATGGCGAGCGGGTTCACCTCGACCAGGTCGGCGTCCTCGTCGAGCATGACCCTGACCAGGCCGGAGCAGATGGCGACGGCCTGCGGCAGGTGATCACCCAGTCCCAGGCGAAAGGCCATCTGGCGTGCCTGGAACGGTTGCAGGCCCAGCTGCGGGTGGGCATGCACGCGGACGATGGCACCTGGATCGACCTCGGCCAGCGTCTCGATCTCGACGCCACCCTCGGCCGAGCCCATCAGCAGGATGCGCTGCCGGCTGCGATCCAGGACGGCGGCGAGGTAGAGCTCGCGAACGATGTCGGCGCCCGGGGTCGTCAGCACGCGGCGGACGGTGATGCCCTTGATGTCCATGCCCAGGATGGCAGCGGCCACCGCTTCGGCCTCGTCCGCGGAGCGCGCCAGCTTCACGCCGCCGGCCTTGCCGCGGCCGCCCACGAGCACCTGCGCCTTCACCACCACCGCGCTGGCGCCGCCCTCGAGGTACGCCGCTGCCTGGGCACGGGCTTCCTGCGGCGTGGATGCCACCGCATAGGGAGGCACCGGCAGGCCGGCACGGGACAGCAGGGTCTTGGCGTGGGATTCCTGGAGTTTCACGAGCGAGACCGAGCATAGCGTGGTGGTGCGGCGGCCGTGCGAGTCGGGGGCGTGCCCGGGAGCGTGACCGTGGCGTCCCGCCGGGGTGCTGCTCCCCCGGGCGGCGATGCGATACATTACGGACCAGCCGAACGCCCATTTCGACCGACCGCCATGACAGGGATCGAAGCGTCTCGATGAAGCCCGCGCTGTTGCCGCTGACCCGCCGCCCATGACTGCCTCCGAGCAGCTCGAGCAGGGCCGTCGCGTCGAGCGGCGACCAGCGAGCAAGCCGGCGGGAACCGCAAGGCGTGGCTTCGGTACCACCATGCGGGTGGACCGCTGGCTCATCAAGCCGGGCCTCATCGCCTTCGGCCTCCTGGCCTTCATCCTCTACGCCACCGTCTCAGCGGTCTTCGGCATCCCCTACTTCGGGGTGGACTACGCCGCCCAGGGCTATCACTCCCCGTTCTTCGGCATCGCCCTCGGCGAGACCGTGCTGCCGGCCTGGTTCAGCCCCGCCATCCTGGTGCTCTGGATCCAGGTCTTCTTCCGGGGCACCTGCTACTACTTCCGCGGCGCCTACTACAAGGCCTTCTTCATGGATCCGCCCGCCTGCGCCGTAGGCGAGCCCACCGTGCACCGCAAGTACGGCATGGAGAATCGCTTCCCGTTCATCCTCATGAACGCCCACCGCTTCTCGCTGTACCTGGCCTTCATCCCGCTGGCCGTGCTGTGGTGGGACCTGGTGTTGTCCCTCTGGCATGACGGGGGCCTGCGACTGGGTCTCGGCGTCTTCCTCATCGCCGCCGACGCCATCCTGGTCAGCCTGTACGTCTTCTCCTGCCACTCCTTCCGCCACCTCGTGGGCGGCGGTATGGACTGCTTCAGCTGCACCGCCAACACCCGGCGACGCCACGGCATCTGGCAGCGCGTGAGTGCCTGGAACCAGTACCACGGCGTGTGGGCCTGGGCCAGCCTCTTCAGCATCATCCTGGTCGACCTGTACGTGCGTGCCCTGGCGCTGGACATCATCAACAGCGGCACGCCGATCATCGGAGGCTTCCTGTAGGCCGATGATCGAGACCCGAGCCCACGATGTCCTCATCATCGGCGCCGGCGGCGCCGGCCTGCGTGCCGCGGTCGCCGCCATCGACGCCGGCCTGTCGGTGGGCGTGGTCTGCAAGTCGTTGCTGGGCAAGGCCCACACGGTGATGGCCGAAGGCGGCATGGCCGCGTCGCTCGCGCACGTCGACGATCGCGACAGCTGGCCGACTCACTTTCGCGACACCATGGTCGGCGGCCGCCTGCTCAACAACCCGCGCATGGCCGAGCTGCACGCGCGGGAGGCACCGGACCGCGTGCGCGAGCTGGAGGAGTGGGGCGCCGTCTTCGACCGCACCAGCGACGGCCGCATCCTGCAGCGCCCCTTCGGCGGCCATACCTACCCGCGACTGGCACACGTTGGCGACCGCACCGGTCTCGAGCTCATCCGCACCCTGCAGGACCGCAGCGTCGGCATCGGCGTCCAGGTCTACCAGGAGGTCATCATCACCCGTCTCTCGATGGGCCGGGACGGGGTCAACGGAGCGATCGGGTACCGACCGCATCGACGGTGTGCCCATGGCCTTCCCGGCGCGCACGGTCATCCTCGCCACCGGCGGCGCACTGCGCTCGTTCACCGTGACCTCCAACTCCTGGGAGACGTCAGGGGATGGCTACGCGCTGGCCTACCGTGCCGGTGCCGAGCTCATCGACATGGAGTTCGTGCAGTTCCATCCCACCGGCATGGTCCACCCGCCCGGCGTCAAGGGCCTGCTGGTCACCGAGGCCGTGCGCGGCGAGGGTGGCATCCTGCGCAACGCCGAGGGCGAGCGCTTCATGTGGCGCTACCTGCCGGAGGACCGGCGCCACGAGTACGCGGCCACCGACGAAGAGGCACGCGCCTGGGTGGACGCCCTGACCGAGGGACGCCAGACCGACCTTCGGCGACCACCCGAGCTGTCGACGCGCGACAACGTCGCCCGCGCCATCTACACCGAGGTCAAGGAGGGACGCGGCTCGCCGCACGGTGGCGTCTTCCTCGACATCAGCTACCTGCCGCCCGAGCGCGTACGCCGCAAGCTGCCCTCGATGTACGAGCAGTTCAAGGAGCTCGCCGACGTCGACATCACCGCCGGGCCGATGGAGGTCGGGCCGACGGCGCACTACATGATGGGTGGCATCCGGGTGGTCGCCGAAACCGGCCAGACGACCACGCCGGGCCTGTTCGCCGCCGGCGAGGTCGCCGCCGGCCTGCACGGCTCCAACCGGCTGGGCGGCAACTCGCTGACCGACCTGCTGGTGTTCGGTCGGCGCGCCGGCGAGGCGGCGTCCGAGGCGGCGGCTGCCGCGGACCCGGTCGATGCACTGGCGCCGGCGTTCGTCGAGGAATCGCTCGAGGCCATGTCCAGGCCCTTCGAGCGCAGCTCCGGCGAGGATCCCAATCGGCTGCTATGCGGAGCTGCAGGCCACGATGTCATCGCTGGTGGGCATCTTCCGGCTCGAATCCGACCTCAGCGAGGCCCTCGAGCGCATCGAGGGCTACAAGGAACGCTGGCACGGCCTGCGCGTGCAGGGACCACGTCGCTTCAATCCGACGTGGGACCTCGTCTTCGAGCTGCGCAACATGCTCACCGTGTCGGAGGCCATCGCTCGCTCCGCGCGGGAGCGAACCGAGAGCCGCGGGGCGCACAGTCGCCTCGACCACCCCGGCATGGCCGAGGCGTGGGACGTGGTCAACGTGGCCACGCGCCGGGATGGCGACGCCATGACCGTCCGCCGCACGCCGGTGCTGGAGGTTCCCGCCGAGCTGCGCGAACACCTGGCCAGGACGGGCTAGGGCATGGTCGACGAAGCGAAGCTGTGGGTGTTCCGTGGCGAGGCGGACGAGGAGGGCGACTTCTACGAGTACGTCGTGCCGGCGGGGGAGGGCATGGTCGTGCTCGACGCCATCCACTGGATCCAGCAGAACGTGCAGCCCGACCTGGCGGCACGCTGGAACTGCAAGGCCGCCAAGTGCGGCTCGTGCAGTGCCGAGATCAACGGCAAGCCCAGCCTCATGTGCAAGACCCGCCTGTCCGACTTCCCCGAGGGTGAGGCCATCACGGTCGAGCCCATGCGGGCCTTTCCGCGCGTGCGCGACCTCGTCACCGACGTCTCCTGGAACTACCAGGTCAACGCCCGCATCACGCCCTTCACCCCGCCGGCGGACTTGCCCCAGTCGGAGTGGCGCTGGCAGCAGGAGGATGGCGAGCGCTCGCAGGAGTTCCGCAAGTGCATCGAGTGCTTCCTGTGCATGGACGTCTGCCACGTGCTGCGCAACCACGAGACCGAGGACGAGTTCATCGGCCCGCGCTTCCTGGCGCGGGTGGCCAGCCTGGAGATGCATCCGATGGACACGGCCGACCGCAAGGCCGAGCTCAAGTACGAGGGCGGCATCGGCTACTGCAACATCAACAAGTGCTGCACCGACGTCTGCCCCGAGCACATCAAGATCACCGACAACGCCATCATCCCGCTGAAGGAGCGCGTCGCCGACGAGTACTACGACCCGCTGCGGATCCTCTGGCGCAAGCTGCGTGGCGATCGCTACGCCCCTGGCGCGGTGGTGTCCGACGAGGCCGTGGTGTCCGACGAGGCCGTGGCGCACCCGGCCGGTGTCGACCAGGCCGTGCCGACGGCGCCCGACGGGGCCTTGGCACACTCGGCCGCATCGCTCGAGGCCGGTGCCGACGAGCATGAGCCGCACGGTCCGACCGGCAGGTGACCGCTAGCTCAGTCGAGCGCCTGCTCATCCGTACCGATGGTGCCTCGCGTTCCAATCCGGGTCCGGCCTCGGCCGGCGCCGTGCTCATCGACGCTTCGCGACCCGACGCTGCGGACCCCGACGCGACACCAGTCTCGGTCGTCTCGCGCCCGCTGGGCGTGCAGACCAACAACGTGGCCGAGTACACCGCGCTGCTGCTGGCGCTGGAGGAGGCGGCGCGGCTGGGTGCCCGTGACATCGACCTGCGCCTTGACTCCAAGCTCATCGTGGAACAGCTGCACGGACGCTGGCGGGTGAAGGACGCCAAGATGCGCGTGCTCTGGACCAGGGCCCGGGAGCTGCTGGCGGGTTTCGAGCGCTGGCATGCCACCCACGAGCCGCGGGTCACCAACCGGGCCGCCGATGCGCTGGCCAACCTGGCCTTGGACGACCCCGCCGCGGCCGCCCGCCTCGAGGCCAAGTACCGGGCCTGAGCGCTCGTTCGCGCCACGTCGGTTGGGGCCTTGCCGTTCGCGGAGCGAGTCGTGCCGTTCCCATCCAGCGGGCCAGGGCGTCCAGCCTGGAGTCAGCACCGCCGGACTGTCCCGCTCCGGGGTCAGGAACGTCACCCCCTCCCACGGAGTGGACAGGCGCGGCCGAGACGGCGCTGCTCACGTCACCTTGGCCCGCCCTGCGGGAATCGCCGCGCCGCCTGTGGCCGGTGCCGTCACGCCGGCTGTCCCGGAAGGCCGTCGGGCTGCCGGTGCTAGAGTCATGTCGTCAGCGAGGTGGCCGGATGGTCGCGTGTGACGAGGCGACTCGTCACCCGAGGAAAGTCCGAGCACCACGACGCGTGGTAGCGGGTAACTCCCGTCCACCGCAAGGTGAGGACCAGCGCCACAGAGACGAGTCGGCCGCGGCTTCGTGCCCGGCCGGGTGAAACGGGCAAGCTCTACCTGGTGCAAGGCCAAATAGGAGGGCGCGTGCGGCGCGAGCTGCACAGGGGTGCGTCGCCCCGCTCTCGGGTCGGCCGCAAGAGGCGTCGGGCAACCGGCGTCCCAGATGGATGACCATCCCCGCAACGCGGGACAGAACTCGGCTTACAGGCCACCTCGCTGGCATGATCCCCGCTCGTCATCCTTTCGTCGCGGTCTCAGGGCAGACTCCGCCCAAACGGACCAACCCCCGGTCCGCATACGGAGGTGAGGCCATGCGTCGTGTCATCACAGCCGGCATCGCCGCGCTACTCAGCATCGGGCTCCTGGCAGGGTCCGTGGCCGCCCAGGAGGACGAGCTCGACCGCATCGACCTGCCCAGCGGTTGGGCACCCGAGGGCATCACCACCGACGGTCAGCGCCTGTACGCAGGCTCGCTGGTCGACGGCGCCATCTGGCAGGCCGACCCGCTCACTGGCGAAGGCGACGTGCTCGCCCCCGGCGCCGAGGGCCGCGTCGCGGCTGGCATCGAGCACGACGCCTACGGTCGGCTGTGGGCAGCTGGTGGTCCCACCGGCGAGGTGCGAGCGTATGACGCCGCGACCGGTGAGCTGCTGGCGACGTTCACGGCCGAGGCCGGCTTCCTCAACGATGTCGCTGCCACCGCCGAGGCTGTCTACGTCACCGACTCGTTCCTGCCCCAGATCCTGGTCATCCCGCTGGGCGAGGCCGGTGCGCTGCCCGATGCCGACGCTGCCACGGCGCTGCCACTGAGCGGCGAGCTGGTCTACGGCGAAGGCTTCAACGTCAACGGCATCGTGGCCGCCCCGGCCGGCCTCATCGTGGTCCACTCCGGCGACGGCACGCTGTACCGGGTCGACCCCGCCACGGGTGTCTCGAGCCAGATCGACAGCGGCGATGTCTCCCTGGCCGGCGGGGATGGCCTGGAGCTCGACGGCGACACGCTGTACGTGCTGCGCAACACCTCCAACCTGGTCGTCGCGCTCGAGCTCGATGCGGCAGCCGAGTCGGCCGCGCTGCTGGCGGAGATCACCGCGGACGACTTCGACGTGCCGACCACCATGGCGCTCGTGGGCGAGCACCTGTGGGCCGTCAACGCCCGCTTCGGTACCGAGGTCACGCCCGACACCGAGTACTGGATCACCCGCGTCGACACGGTCGAGGCCGCCGACGGCGCCGAAGGCTGACCCGCGACCCGGACCATCGGGTCTCGGTCATCCGACGCGCGCCGGTTAGACTCTCGTTGCCGGCACCCCTGTCGGTGCCATCTATCAGCACGAAGGAGCTGTCATCCCCATGTCGCACACCCGCACCCGTCTCGCCGCTGTCAGCGCCAGCCTGGCGTTGTCACTGGCGCTCGTCTCCGTGCCGGCTGCCCTCGCGCAGGACGGTCCCGAGGCCACCATCGAGGGCCTGCTCGCCGCGATCGAAGCCAAGGACTTCGAAGCTCTGCCGACGTTCTTCTGCGAGGAGTTCGCTGGCGCCATGGGTGCCTTCGACCTGAACGCCCTGACCGAGGGCATGCCCGAGGGCATGGATGCGAGCACGCTGCTGGACGCCTTCATCATCGACACCGAGATCGCCTCCATGGAGGTGCTGAGCCAGACCGACGCCGAGGCCATCCTGCAGGTCGAGGGTTCGATGAGCATGGACATCGACGCCGAGGCCATGGTGCCCTTCATCGAGGCGCTGCTCGAGATGAGCGGCATGGAGGTCACGCCCGAGACGGTCGAGATGTTCAGCAGCATGATGATGTCCGAGTTCACGCCCGAGACCACGACCATCTCGGAAGAGATCACGCTGGTGCCAGGCGAAGCCATGGCCTGGGTCGTGTGCAGCGAGCTTGGTGCCATGGATCCCGGCACCGACGATGAGATGGCCACGGAGTCGTCCATGCCCGAAGCGACGCGACGAGGTCGTCGAGGGCGAATCGCCCTCGACTTCTGCCTGGTCCAGCAGGGCCAGGCCATACCGAGCGATGACGCCCGCCCCGACCCCGGGGCGGGCGTCATGCTGTCTGCGGCCTGCCCCGCGTCGCCCGGCGACGGTGCGGCGGCCTAGGCTTCGTCGGGCCGGAAGATGCCGGCTGCGGTGCAGGCGTCGCAGACGGAACGGGCCTGGCTGATGTCACCCAGCGCCTGCGGATCGCCGCCGGCGCCATAGAGGCACATCACCTCGTACTCGCTGCGGGTGCCACGGCCCGGAAGTGCCTCCACCCGATCGATGCGACGGAAGGTGCAGCGGCGCAGCCGCCCCACGGGCGTGACGAAATCGGGCGCCGGCACGTCTCCCAGCGGCAGCGGCACGCCGATGCCCGGGAAGGGCGGTCGCACCGGTGCGCTCGGCATGGGCGCGGCGATGGCGGAGAGGGTCGTCGGCCTGCGCCGAGCGATGGTCACGTGGTGGTCCTCTGCAGGCGGCTGGGAGGGCCACGCTATCGGCTCCCGACGCGGCTGCCTATGGTCCATCGGTACCCCGAGCGTGCACCCTCAGCACCCTGACCAGGGGGCGTGGGCGGTCTGCGAATTGGCTCTTGACGGAGCCCATGGATTGGGTATGATGCCCATCGAAGTGGCACGAAGTGGTGCTAAGTGGGGAGCATAGGTGAACCCGCCTGGTCGGTCCACCGCCGTGATGGTGGCCGACGGGGAGGCAGGTGAGCCGACTCGCCGCCGGTGAAGCAGTCGGGAGACATCCCGGCCGCCGGCCACCAGTGATGTCACGGTCGGAGCAGCCCAGCCCGATGTTCACAGGTGAGTATCGACACACGCTCGACGACAAGGGACGTCTCGCGGTCCCGGTTCGTTTTCGTGCGGAGCTCGCCCGTGGCGCTCAGGTGAGCAACTGGATGGATGGCTGCCTGGCGCTGCATCCCGCCGCTGAGTGGGAAACGCTGGCCGAGCAGATCAACGCCCTGCCGTTCACCGACAACAGGTCGCGCACGCTCCGACGCTTGCTCTACGGATCGGCCTACGAAGTCCGGCTCGATCCCCAGGGTCGCTTCGTCCTTCCGCCGCCGCTGCGCACATCCGCGGGGCTGCAGTCGGAGGTCGTGGTGGTCGGCGCCGGCAATCGCATCGAGCTGTGGTCGCCGGAGCGCTGGAGCAAGTTCAGCGAGCAGATGGATCAGCCGGAGGCACTCGCAGAGTCCCTCCAGGGGCTGGGCATCTAGACCATATGCGTCTCCAGGGTCCGGGTGGACCGTCGGAGCGGTCGAGTCGTTGATGGAACAGGAAGTAGGGCACCTGCCCGTGATGCTAGAGGAGGTCATCTTGGCTCTCTCGCCGCACCCGGGCAGCTTCCAGATCGACGCGACCGTTGGTGGCGGAGGGCACGCCGCTCGGATCCTGGAGGCCACCAATCCCGACGGCCGGCTGCTGGGCATCGATGCCGACCCCAGGGCCATCGAGCGCTCGACGCGACGCCTCGCCGACTTCGGCGGGCGAGTCACGCTTCGGCAGGCCAACTTCGAGTCCATCGGGCAGGTCGCCGCCACGGTCGGCTTCGGCGCCGTCGACGGCATCCTCATGGACCTCGGCCTTAGCTCGCAGCAGCTCGACGACGACGACCGCGGCTTCAGCTTCCGCTCGAACGACGCGCTCGACATGCGTTTCGATGCCAGCCGCGGCATCCCCGCCAGCGACGTCATCGCCGGCTATGACGAGGCCAGCCTGGCCAGCGTCTTCAGGCGTCACGGCGAGGAGCCATTCGCGCGCCGCATCGCGCACGCCATCGTGGCGGCGCGCGCCGAGCGGCCCATCCGCAGCGCGGCCCAGCTGGCCGAGGTGGTCGCCCGTGCGACCCCGCGGCCACGGGCGAGCCGTCGGCAGCGCATCCATCCGGCGACCCGCGTCTTCCAGGCCCTGCGCATCGAGGTCAATCGAGAGCTGGAGACCCTGCCGGCCGCGCTCGCCTCGTGCATCGACCTGTTGAAGCCGGCGGGCCGGCTCTGCGTCATCAGCTACCACTCCCTCGAAGACCGCATCGTCAAGCGCTTCCTGGCGCAAGAGCGACGCGGCTGCAGCTGTCCACCCGAGCTCCCGGTCTGCGTCTGTGGCAAGACCCCTCGCATGGCGAGCGTGGGCGCACAGCCACAGGTCCCCAGCCAGGCAGAGGTGGCGTCCAACCCACGTGCGCGTAGCGCCAAGCTGCGCGCGGCCAGGAGGCTTCAGGCATGAGCAACGGCCACGGCAGCTCGCGGCGGCAGACGTACGGCCGCCGCATGAAGGACCTGCGATCGCGTCGCAGCACCGACCTGGAGGTCGACCTGGAGGGACCGGGAGGCTGGAACCGCGGCGACGCCTGGGACTCCGACCACCGGCTGCCACGTCCCAGCTCGAGCATCGACCAGAGCGCTAGCAGCGCTCGCACCAACTGATGGCTGTCTTCCAGGCGGCTCGCCTGCGCAGCACGGCACTGCCCGCCGCAAGGGTGAGCACGCCCGCCGCAAGGGTGAGCACGCCCGCCGTGCGGCGCGCGCCTCGGCAACCGCCGCCGTCCGTGCCACCCGCGGCGTGCGCCCGGTCGGCCTGCTCCTGGCCGGCATCCTGGTGGCCACGATGCTGGGGCTGGCCTACCTCACGCAGACCCTGGGCACCAACGCCACCAGCAGCCAGGTCGATCGCCTCCAGGCCGAGAAGGTGGCGTTGCAGGCGACGCTGAGAAACCAGAGCTTCCAGCTGACGGGGCTGACCGACGTCGACCTGGTCCGGGCCAGTGCCCAGAAGCAGGGCTTCCGGTCGCTGCGCAACCCCACCGTCCTGCGGGCCCCCTGAAGCCATGCCTGGTCGTACGGACAGCCGCCGGCGCATGCTGGCCGTCCTGCTGGTCTTCGCCATCTTCGCCACCGCCACCGGGTTGCGGCTGGGCTACTGGCAGGTCGTTGCCGCCGACGAGACGCTGGCCCAGAAGCCGTCATCGGGCTCTGCCACGGCGACCGAGCGCAGCGTGCGAGCCGACATCGTCGATCGCAACGGCACCGTGCTGGCGACGACGGTCTCGTACCAGAGCCTCGAGGCGCACCCCGACATCATCGATCCCGAGGACGTCCCGGTCATCATGGAGACGCTCGACGCCGTGCTGCGGCTGGGTGCGGCCGAGCGCGAGCAGTGGGCGGCTGCGCTGTCAGACGAGAAGAAGCTGTACGTTCAGCTGGACACCCGCCTGACCTTCGCGGAGAGCGAAGCGATCGCCGCCGCCATCGAAGCCGAGCCCTCGCTCCGCGGCCTCACGCTCACGCCGGTCCCCACGCGCCGCTACGCCGTGAAGGGTGGGCAGGTGGGAGGGCGGCATGAAACCACGCTGGCGGCCCCCATCGTCGGCTACGTGAGCGGTGATGGCAGCGGCGCCGCAGGCATCGAGCGCTACTACGACGAGCAGCTCACCACGGCCGATCCGGGCAGCCTGGACCTGGCCAGCATCGCCGGGGTCCCCGGAAGCCTGGCCGACTACGACCCCCCGGAGCTTCAGCTCACCATCGATGCGGGGCTCCAGAAACAGGTCGAGAAGGAGCTCATCTACATCCGCAAGGCCAACACGGCCAAGAGCGTCAGTGCCCTCGTCATGGACCCGTACACGGGCGCCATCCTGGCCGCCGCGACCGTCCCCGGCTACAACGCCAACGAGTATGCCGCCGAGTTCAACCAGGATCCCGATGGGCTGCGCAACCGGCTCTTCCAGGACCAGTACGAGCCCGGCTCGGTGATGAAGATCTTCACCGTCACGGCCGCGCTGGAGGCGAAGAAGGTGACGCCCAACACCAGGATCGGCGACCAGGCCGTCCTCCGCTACTCGCCAACAGACAAAGTCCGGAACTCCGACCACCTGAGCCGGGGCATGCGGACGGTGAAGGACCACATCGCCCGCTCGCGCAACGTAGTCGCGGCCAAGCTGGCCAGGATGCTCGCGCCCCATGACACCCAGCGTGCCGTGCGCCGCCTCTACGACCTGTGGCGCCGGGTGGGCCTGACCGAGCCGACCGGCGCGGGTGTCGCCGGCGAGGCGGACGGCGAGTTGCACGACCCCGCCAAGCGTGCGTGGATGCCCATCGACCTCGGCAATGCCTCCTTCGGCCAGGGGATCGCGGTCACGCTACCGCAGCTCGCCCGTGGCGTTTCCACCATCGTCAACGGCGGTCGGCTCGTGCAGCCGCACCTGGTCGCCGACAGCGACGCGGCACGCGTCCAGCCGGTGCGGGTGCTGGACGCCAAGTACGCCCGCCAGGCCAAGGAGATCCTCGCCTACGTGACCGGGTCCGTGCCGTGGTACGCCGAGGGTTCGCTCATCCCCGGCTTCGAGATCGGTGGCAAGACCGGCACGGGCCAGATCTGGAATGTGCGCAAGAACGAGTGGAAGGAGGACCGCTTCAACCACAGCTTCGTCGGCTACGTGGGCGGACGCAAGCAGGAGTACGTCATCGCGGTCCGCCTGGAGGAGTCGGTACCGGTCTCGACGAAGCAGGGCCTGATCGACCTGGAGGTCGAGTCATACGAAGCGTTCAGGAAGGTGGCTTGGGCGACCATCAAGCACCTTGGCGTGAAGGCGTCGAAGGACCCCGATGCCGGTCGACCCATCATCGGGACCGACGCTGCCCGGACGCTCGACCCCGTCCGCAACAGCGAAGCGCAACGTGCGTCGCAACAGAAGGCCAAGCAGCAGGAGCGCCGCGAGGGCGGGGCCGCCAAGGCCGCCAAGGCGGGCAGCGGGGATCCTTCGAGCGAAGACCTCGACGCGCCGGCCGGGAAAGTCTCCGACGACAGCGGTTCTCCCTAGTTGTGTCAGCATGGGCCGCCGTGAGCGAGGGGCCGAGCCAGGGCACGATCCACGCGGCGTCGTCGAACGGCGCCGCGACGAGATTCGACGCGCTGCAGCTGGCTGCCGCTGCCCGTGGACGCATCCTCCGGGCCGGTAGCCGGCTCGCGACCGGCGGCGCCGTCGACTCGCGCCTCGTGGGCAAGGACAGCATCTTCTTCGCGCTCCCTGGCGAGCACACCGACGGGCATCGCTTCCTGGAGGACGCGGTCGCGGCCGGGGCCGCGGCGCTGCTGGTCAGCCAGGACCTGCCCTCCCATCGGCTGGAGGCGCTGTCGGCCGCTGGCGCGGTGACCGTCATCCACGTCGCCGATACCACGGTCGCCTTGCGCGACGTGGCGGCGGCCTATCGCGACCGCTTCGACCCGCTGGTGGTCGGCATCACCGGTTCGCTGGCCAAGACCTCCACCAAGGAGCAGGTCGCCGAGGTGCTGTCGGAGGGCTTCACCGTCCTGCGCAACCCGGCCAACTGGAACAACGAGATCGGCCTGCCCATGACGCTGCTGCAGCTGCGTCCGGAGCATGCGGTGGCCGTCCTGGAGATGGGCCTCTACACCACCGGCGAGATCGCCCTGCTGGCGCAGCTGGCGCGCCCCTCCATCGGCGTCGTCACCGCCGTGCGCGGCGTGCACCTGTCGCGGGCCGGCTCCATCGAGGCCATCGAGGCCGGCAAGCGCGAGCTCGTGGAAGCGTTGCCGGCCGAGGGCTGGGCCATCCTCAACGCCGACGACCCGCGGGTGCTGGGCATGGCCGAGTCGACGGCGGCGCAGGTCCTGACCTACGGCTTCAGCCACGAGGCCGACGTGCGCGCCACGGAGGTGCAGTCGCTGGGAGCCGCCGGCATGCGCTTCGAGCTTCGGCTGCCCGGGCAGGGCACGCACACGGTCGTCTCGCCGGCCCTGGGCCGCCACGGGGTCCACAACGCGCTCGCGGCCGCTGCCGTGGCCAGCTGTGCCGGCATGGATGCCCCCACCATCGTGCGTGGGCTCGGCCGCGCCTTCTCCATGCCCCACCGCTCGCAGCTGCTGCGGGCCGGCGGCTGGACCATCCTGGACGACACCTACAACGCATCTCCCGACGCCGTCCTGGCAGCCCTGGGCCTCCTCGCAGAGCTGCCGGGACGGCGCATCGCCGTGCTGGGGGAGATGCTCGAGCTGGGCGACACCGCCGCTGCCGAGCACCATCGCGTGGGCGAGCAGGCCGCGGGCGTGGTCGATCGGCTCATCGTCGTCGGCGACGGCGCCCGCGGCATCGCCGACGGCGCCCTTGCCGCCGGGCTGGACCCGGCACACGTCGCCATCGCCGCCGACCGGGACGAGGCACTGGCGACCCTGCTGGCCGAGCTGCGCGAGGGTGACACGGTCCTGCTGAAGGCCTCGCGCGGCGCCGCGCTCGACGTGCTCGTCGAGCAGCTCCTGCTGGCGGCCGGGACAGGGGACGCCCGGGCATGACCGGCGGTGAATCCATCGTCCAGGCCATCCTGCTCGCGTTCGCCGTGCTCGTGGTGCTGATGCCCGGCTTCATCCGTCTGCTCCGGCGCATCGGCATGGGCAAGCGCATCCGTCTCGAGGGTCCGCAGACGCACTACGTCAAGGAGGGCACGCCCACCATGGGCGGGCTGCTCATCGTGGCGGTGGTCATCGGCATCGCCGTCGTGCTCGAGCTGACCACGCAGGACTTCCTCGACGGCTCCACCTTCGCCCCGCTGGCGACGCTGGCGCTGGTGGGTGCCCTGGGCACGGCCGACGACTGGCTCAACGCTCGCACCGGGGACGGCATCAGCGCCACCCAGAAGCTGTTGTGGCAGTCGGTGGTGGGCGGCGTGGCCGCGTGGCAGATCCAGGATACCTACCAGATCACCAACATCGTGGTGCCCTTCTTCGGCGCCGTCGCCGTCAACCCCATCGTCTACATCCTCATCGCTGCCTTCGCCATCGTGGCCACCAGCAACGCGGTCAACATCACCGACGGCCTCGACGGGCTCTCGGGTGGAACCCTGATCTTCGCCTTCACCGGCTACATGGTCATCGCCGTCACCTTCGGCCAGCCCAACCTGGCGGTGCTGTGCGCGCTCATCATCGGCGCCATCACCGCCTTCCTCTGGTTCAACGTCCACCCCGCCCAGATCTTCATGGGCGACTCCGGTGCCCTGGCGCTGGGTGCCACGCTGGCGGTGACGGCGCTCATCAGTGGCCAGGTCCTGTTGTTGCCGCTGATCGGCCTGGTGTTCGTGCTGGAGACCGGCTCGGTCATCCTGCAGGTGGCCTCGGTCAAGCTGCGCGGCAAGCGCCTCTTCCGCATGTCGCCGCTGCACCATCACTTCGAGCTGATGGGTTGGGACGAGGAGAAGATCACGCTGCGTTTCTGGATCATCGGCGCGCTCGCGGCGCTGGTCGGCGTGGCCTTCTACATGGCCACCATCGGGTTGCTGAGTTGAGCGCGATGGCGACACCGCGCACCTCCGCCATCCAGCTCGATGGGCTCCAGCTGGGGTCCTTCGCCGGCCGGCCGGTGGCCGTGCTGGGGCTGGCCCGCAGCGGCCTGGCGTTGACCCGCTTCCTGGTCGATCATGGCGCGGCGGTGACGGTCTACGACGGCCGGCCGGCCGATGCTCTCGCCGATGCCATCGCCGCCCTGGGTGAGCGGCGCCCGCGGCTGCTGCTCGGGCCGGAGGTGGACCCACGCGAGGCGCTGGCCGGCCAGGCCCTCATCTGCACCTCGCCCTCGGTGAGCAGCCACTTCCCCACCACCGAGCCCCGCCTTCGAGCGGCCCTGGCCGAGCACGAGGCCGAGGGACGTGCCCCCGTCGTCAGCGAGGTAGACCTGTTCCTGCGGCTCTGCCCGGCCGTGAGCGTGGGGGTCACCGGCACCAAGGGCAAGACCACCACCAGCTCGCTGGTCGCCGCCGTGCTGGCCGGCGGCGACGCCCCGGTGATGCTGGGCGGCAACATCGGCGTTCCGCTCATCGAGCGGCTGCCGGAGCTGACGCCGGCCCATCGCGTGGTGCTGGAGCTCTCGGAGCTGCAGCTGCCGACACTGTCGCGGGGCACCGATGTCGCGGTCTACACGCACGTCACCTCCGACCACCTCGATCGCCACGGGTCGCTGGAGGCGTACCGGGAGGTCAAGCGCCGGTTGCTCGAGCTGCTGCCGGCTGGTGGCACGCTGGTGCGCAATGACGACGATCCGGTCGTGTCCGGCTACGTCGCGCCAGCTGGCCGGCGCACGCTGTCCTACCGGCGATCGGCCCCGGCCCCCGATGGCGTCGGCGTCGTGGACGGTCACATCGTGGCCGGCGAGGACCTGCTCGCTGCCGACCGCCTCGGCGGGGACCGCCGCATCCTGCGCCTGGCCGACATCCCGCTGCCCGGCGAGCACAGCGTCTCCAACGTCCTGGCCGCGGTGGCGGTGGGCCTGCTGCACGGCGTCGCACCTGCCGCCATCGCCGCGGCCGTGCGCGACTTCAGCGGCGTGGAGCACCGCCTGGAGCCGGTCGCGGAGATCGCCGGCGTGCGCTACATCAACGACTCGCAGGGCACCCAGCCGGATGCCGTCATCGCCGCGGTGCGCGCCTTCGACCCCCCGCTCGTGCTCATCGCCGGCGGCCGCGCCAAGGGCAATCCCGTCGATGCCCTGGCCCGCGTGGTGGCGGAGCGTGTCACGGCCAGTGTGCTCATCGGCGAGACCGCCGACCAGCTGGAGGCGGCCTTCCGCGCCGCCGGCCTGGCGCGGGTCGAGCACGCCGACTCCATGGACGAGGCGGTCCGGCTGGCCACGCGCATCGCGCGCGAGATGGCGCCCGCCACCGTGCTGCTGAGCCCGGCCGCTGCATCCTTCGACATGTTCGCCGACTACGAGGCACGCGGAGCCGCGTTCAAGCGGGCCGTGGACAAGATCGCGGCGCAGGCGGCTCGTGATGGAGGCCCTGCGCTTCCCCTGGGACGACGAGCGGCGGCGCGAGGTCGCGCCGAGCACCTTCCGGCCCCGCAAGTCCGGCGCCCCAGCCGCAGTCCGGGGAGAACCCGTAGCCAGGCTGGCAAGCCCATCGACCGGCGGGATGACGAGCGTGGGCGACCGCCCCGGCGCACGGGTGGGCACGCCTCCCGCCCCAACCCGCGCGATGGCACGGCGGGCCGCGTGGTGCGTGGTCCGCAGCGCGAGCGTCACGAGCCCGACTACGTGCTGCTGGCGGTGGCGGTCGCCCTCTCCGCCCTCGGCATCCTGATGGTCTACTCCAGCACCGGCTTCGAGGCTGCCGACGAGGGGGGCAATGTCTTCGGCGCGGTCACCACGCAGCTGGGCTGGGGCATGCTGGGCGGACTGGTGCTGCTGGCGCTGATGCGCATCGACTACCGCTACTGGCGCTCCTTCTCCATCCTCGGCATCGTCGTCGCGCTGGTGCTGCTGGTGCTGGTCATCGGCCCCTGCCATCCCGCCGCTGCTGGAGCCGGTCGCGGTCAGGGGCTCCTACCGCTGGCTGCAGATCGGTGGCCTTCCCACCTTCCAGCCCACCGAGGTCGCCAAGCTCGCGCTGGTCGTGTTCGCGGCCCACTGGCTGACGGCGCGCGGCAAGCAGGTGGGGTCATTCCGCCACGGCCTGCTGCCCTTCAGCCTGCTGGTCGGCCTCATCGCCATCCTGGTCGTGCTGGAGCCGGACCTGGGCACCACCGGCGTGCTGGTGCTGACCGCCTTCTCGATGTTCTTCGTGGCCGGCGGCAGCCTGTGGCAGATCTTGCTCCTCGCGCCAGTCGGGCTCGCGGCGGTGGGCGGCGCGGTGATGATGAAGCCGTACATGCTGGAGCGGATCCATATCTTCCTCGAACCTTTCAGTGACATCACCGACTACCACCCACCAGACCGCCTATGGCTTGTTCTCGCTGTCCTCGGGCGGCATCACCGGCAAGGGTCTTGGCGTGAGCCAGCAGCCGGATGGTCTCAGGGTGCCGGCGGCCGAGAACGACTTCATCTTCGCCGTGGTAGGGCAGGAGCTCGGCCTCATCGGCGGGCTGCTCGTCATCGGGCTGTTCCTGCTGCTGGCCTGGCGCGGGATGCGCATCGCCATGCACGCGCCCGACACCTTCGGCGGCCTGCTGGCGCTGGGCATCACCGCCTGGCTCACGTTCCAGGCCTTCATCAACATCGGCGTCGTGGTGCTGCTCATCCCCATGACCGGCATGCCGCTGCCGTTCCTGAGCGACGGCGGCACCTCGCTGGTGGTGGCCCTGGCGGCGGTGGGTATCCTTCTCTCCATCTCCAGGGAGACCACGAGCTCCAGCCAGACCTCGAGCCCCAGCCAAACCTCGAGCTCCAACCAGTCCACGACGCGAGGCGCCAGCGCGCATTGAGGATCCTGATCGCAGCCGGCGGCACCGGTGGCCACATCTACCCCGCCCTGGCCGTGCTGGCCACGCTGCGGACACGGCTGCCCGACCTCGAGCTGCGCTGGATCGGCGGACGCCGCGGCCTCGAGGCAGACATCGTGCCCGCGGCCGGCCTGCCCCTGGAGCGGCTGTGGCTGCGCTCGCTGCGCACTGTCGACGCCTCGATCAACCTCATCCTCGATCCGCTCCGCCTGGCCGCATCGGTGCCGCAGGCGCTGTTCAAGCTGGCGCGCGAGCGCCCGGACGTCGTCTACACCACCGGCGGCTACGTGGCCATCCCGGTGCTGCTGGCGGCGGCCCTGCTGCGCATCCCGTCGCTGCTGTGGGAAGGCAACCGCATCCCCGGCCGGAGCGTCCGCCTGAGCGCACGGCTGGCGAGCGCCAGGACCGTCTCCTTCGCGGCCACGCGTGCCCGACTGCCGGCGCCGACCTTCGTGACCGGCACGCCCATCCGTGACCTCAGCGGCGGCGACAAGGCCGCTGCCCGCGCGCGCCTGGGACTGCCCGCCGACGTGCCGGTGCTGCTGGTCTTCGGCGGCTCGCAGTCGGTGCGACGGCTCAACGACGCCATCGCCGACGCCATCGCCGACCTGGTCGAGCGCTGCAGCGTGGTGCACATCACCGGCAGTGCCGCCATCACCGAGGCCGAGGCGCTGCGCGACGGGCTGCCGGCGGCGCGACGGGAGCGCTATCGCCCCTTCCCGTTCCTGCACCAGGACATGGACGCGGCGCTCACGGCTGCTGACCTGCTCGTCGGCCGTGCCGGCTCCTCCACCCTGGCCGAGGCGGCCGCGGCCGGGCTGCCCATGCTGGTGGTGCCCTATCCGCACGCCGCCGCGCATCAGCGGGCCAACGCCGCCGAGATGGTCGATGCCGGCGCAGCCATCCTGGTGGCCGACGAGGACCTCGACGGCGAGGCGCTCCGTCGCGCCGGCGAGCTGCTGTTCGACGAGCGCCTGCAGGCGATGGCAGCGGCGGCACGCAGCGTCGGTCGTCCCTTCGCGGCCAGCGCCAGCGTGCACTTGCTGGAGCTGCTGGCAGCGCACCAGGCGCTGCCGACGCAAGCGCAGCTGGATGCCCGGCTGGTGGCCGGGTGATGCCGGCATGAGCCATCCTCGCCTGACGCCCGAGCAGCAGCTCAAGCTGGGCGGCGACATCCAGCGGCGCCTCGGCATCAAGACCTCGCGCAACGAGCCCCTGGCACGCTTCACCACCATGCGCGTGGGCGGCCCCGCGGACCTGTTCGCGGAGGTGCGCAACCTCTTCGAGCTGCGCGGCATCGTGCGCTTCGCGCGCTCGCGCGACATCCCGCTGTTCCTCATCGGCCGCGGCTCCGACCTGGTCATCAGCGACGCCGGCATCGGTGGCCTGGTGGTGGTGGTGCGCGCCGCCGCTGAGCGCATCGAGGGCGATCGGCTCATCGCCGACGCCGGCCTGCAGATGGCGCGGGCGGCCACCAGCAGCAAGGTCGCCGGTCTCTCGGGCCTGGAGTTCGGCCTGGCCATCCCCGGCACCGTCGGCGGCGCCGTGTGGGCCAATGCCGGCGCCCATGGTTCGGAGGTGCGCGACATCCTGGTGGAGGCGCTGGTGGTCGGCGCGGATGGCGAGGAACGCCTGCTGCGACCAGCGGACCTGGGCATGGCGTACCGCGAGACCCAGCTCAAGCACAACCTGCCGGGACGGCCCGAGGTGGTGCTGCAGGCGACCTTCGCGCTCGAGCCGGCCGGCTCCGATACCATCAGTGCGCGCCTCGACGACATCCGTCGCTGGCGGCAGGCGCATCAGCCCGTCGGCCAGAAGTCGGCCGGCAGCGTCTTCCGCAACCCGGAAGGGGACTCGGCTGGGCGCATCATCGACGAGCTCGGACTCAAGGGCCGCCGCCTCGGTGGCGCCATGGTGAGCCCGCGCCACGCCAACTTCATCGTCAACAGCGACGCGGCCACGGCCGCCGACGTGCGCGGCCTGGCCGAGCTCGTGCGCCAGAGCGTGCGCCGAGAGCGCGGCATCGAGCTGCGCTACGAGGTCGAGTTCGTGGGCGACTGGGACGAGACAGAGGAGGGGACATGAGCAACACCGGGCGCAGCGCCATGCGGAGACGTCCATGACGCTGGCGCGTACCGCCATCAGCGTCCTCTTCGGTGGACCCTCGGCCGAGCACGAGGTCTCGCTGGTGTCCGGTCGGGCCATCGCCACCGCGCTGGCCGGCGCCGGCCACGACGTCGACGGCTGGCTGCTCGACCTGGACGGTGGCTGGTGGCGGCTCCCGCAGGATGCGCTCGATCCGTCGCTGCCGCTGCGCGTCTTTCGCGATCCCGCGAGCCTCGGCGCCGATGGGCCGCTTGGCGCCGCCGCCGCGCTCGAGGTGCTGGCCGCGCGCGATCCTCGTCCGGTCGTCTTCCCGGCGCTCCATGGACCCTTCGGGGAGGATGGCCAGGTCCAGTCACTGCTCGAGTCGGCCGACCTGGTCTACTGCGGCGCGGGCCCCGCAGCGTCGGCGATCGGCATGGACAAGTCGCTCTTCAAGCGCATCTGCCGCACGCTCGAGCTGTCGCTGCTGCCGTGGGTCGAAGTGCGCGCGGCCGAGCACCTCGCCGATGCCAGCGGCGTCGAGGCCGGTCTGCATGCGTTCGCCGCCGGATTCGACGACCATCGGCTCATCGTCAAGCCCGCGCGCCTCGGCTCGAGCATCGGCATCACCATCGTCCACGACATCGAGGCGCCCGGAGAGCTGCGCCGCGCCCTGCAGGAGGCCTTCCGCTACGACGACCTCGTCATCGTCGAGCCCTATCTCGACCATCCGCGGGAACTCGAGACCAGCGTCATGGGCAACACGCGCCTCGACGTCGTGGCCTTCGGCCCGGGGGAGATCATGCCCGGCCGCGAGTTCTACGACTACGTGGCCAAGTACCGCTCCGACGAGAGCGTCACCGTGGCGCAGGCCGACCTCGCGCCGGACCTCGCCGAGTCCATCCGACGCGCGGCGGTGGAGGCCTATCTCGCCATCGGGGCCGTCGGCTTCGCGCGCGTGGACATGCTGCTGTCGCGTGATGGCATCGCCTACGTCAGCGAGATCAACACCATCCCCGGGTTCACGCCCATCAGCCTGTTTCCGCGCATGACCGCTGCGGGCGGCTACGACTTCGCCGCGACCTGTGAGCGCGTCGTCGAGCTGGCCATCGAGCGTGCCGCTGTCCGTCCCAGCCACCGACTGGTACCTGACGACCTGCCATGAGCCGATACGCGTCACGCCGGGAGCAGGGCGTGATCGTGCCGCGCACGACCGTCGCGGTGTCAGCGGCGCGGCGTGGCCATCGCGGATTCGCCCGCGTGGTGGGCGCCATGGGCATGATCACCCTCACCGCGCTGCTCTTCTGGCTGCTGACCGACGATGCCTTCCGCGTCACCGAGGCCGATGTCACCTTCAGCGGCCTGCGGCACGCAGACGAGGCAGAGGTGCGGTCGTACCTGGCCGACCTTGACCGGGCCCCCAACGTGTTCCGCGTGCGTGCCAGCGATATCGTCGCCGACCTCTCGGGGCTGATCGAGGTGGACGCTGCCGCCGCCAGCGTGACCCTGCCCGCCAGCGTCAGCGTCGAGCTCGACGAGCGCGAGCCGGTGTTCATCTGGTCCGACGGCGAGGTGTCCTGGCTGGTCGACGATGCGGGCATGCTCTTCGCTCCGGCTGACGACCTCACCGCCGTGTCAGATACGGCAGGCGGTGGCGCCGGCCCCGGCGGAGGCGGATGCGGAGGCGGATGCGCCGACGGAGGGGGAGGGTCCGGCGGAGGCACAGGCGGATTCGGCGGATGCGCCGGCGACCGTTGACGTTGGCACGGCCGCCCGAGCGGCGCTGCCGATGGTCAGGGATGCGCGGCAGCCGGACCCCCGGCCGACCGTTGGCAGCACCCTGGCGGCGATCGACATGGCGGTGATGCGTCAGCTCCTGGCCCTGACGCCCGAGCTGCTGGGCAGCCGATCCGAAGACCTGCGGCTCAGCGTCGACAACGTCGACGGCTATGTGCTGGAGAGCCGCGACCTTGGCTGGGACGCACTCTTCGGTCACTACACGCCAACGCTTCAGCCGCCCGATCGCGTGCCCCGCCAGGTGCAGTGCCTGCGTTCGCTGCTGGCTCGCGCCGAGACCGAGCTCGAGCGTGCCTGGCTGGCGGTCGGCGAGCGCACCTGCGGGACGTACCGGGCGGCGGAACCGAAGCGGGACAGGCAAGGCTAGTGTCGCCCTGCGAAGCCGCGCCGCATCGCCCACAATGTAGACGCGGTGGTGCGTGGACGCACCGGGCCGGCGAGCGTCTGGCGCGCTAGGGAGAGGAAGCACTTGGAGATCGAAGCGATCCTGGTAGCGCTCGATGTCGGCACGAGCAAGGTCGCGGTACTCGTCGGCGAGGTCGCCAACGACGGCACGCTGGACATCATCGGCAAGGGCTCGATGCCCACGACCGGGGTCAAGAAGGGCCTGGTCAACAACATCGACCAGACCGTCAGCTCCATCCGCGGGGCCATCGAGCAGGCCGAGCGACTCTCGGGGCTGCGTTTGGAGGCGGCCTTCGTCGGCGTCGGCGGCGCTCACCTCGAATTGCTCAACTCGCGCGGTACGGTGGCGGTCAGTGGCGCCCATCGAGAGGTCACCCGTGAGGACATCGAGCGCGCCACCGAGGTCGCCCGCGCGGTCACCATCCCCTCCAACCGAGAGGTGCTGCACGTGCTGCCGCGCGACTTCACCGTCGACGGACAGGAAGGCGTCAAGGACCCGGAGGGCATGAGCGCCATCCGCCTCGAGGTCACCACCCACATCATCCACGGTGGTGCGACCGCGCTGCAGAACCTGACCAAGTGCGTGCGCCAGGCGGGCGTGCGTCCGGACGAGCTGGTGGTCTCGTCGATCGCCTCGGGTGAAGCCGTGCTGAGCGAGACCGAGCGGGAGCTTGGGGTGGCCGTGGCCGACATCGGCGCCGGCACCACCGATATCGCGCTCTATGCCGACGGATCGCCCTTCTACACCTCGGTCATCCCGCTGGGCGGCGTCAACGTCACCAACGACATCGCCATCGGCCTGCGCACCAACCTGACCGCCGCGGAGCAGTTGAAGATGCGCTTCGGCGGCGCCGAGGCCAGGAACGCCGATCCCGCCACCGAGGCGCCGGTCGAGATCATCGACGACGGCGTGGCCCGCCCGGCGCGCAAGTCCGACGTCACCGAGATCATCGACGCGCGCATGCACGAGCTCTTCGAGAAGATCGGCGAAGCGCTGGCCAAGAATGCCAGCGCCCACCGGCTGCCGGCCGGACTGGTGCTGACCGGTGGCGGTGCCAAGCTGGCCAACGCCGCCGAGCTTGGCCGTGACGTGCTCCAGATCCCGGTGCGGGTGGCGTCGCCCGAGGGCGTGGGCGGGCTGACCGACCACTTGCTCACGCCGTCCTACTCGACGGCCATCGGCCTGCTGCTGTGGGCCGCTCGCGTCGTCACCGCCGAAGACCTGCAGCGCTATGAGCCGCCGCCTCGCTCGCAGAGCTGGGACCGCATGCGCGACATGCTGCGGCGCTTCTTCCCCTAGCCCGGCGAAGGATCGCCCGCGGTTGTTGACCAAAGGCGCCATGAAGCTCGCCGAGCCCGCCGGGCACGCACGCCGCTGCGGGAGCCCGCACTATCCGTGGGGGCAGACGCGGGGATATACTCGGCCGACGACCAGGTGGTCTCAGGAGTCGCCTAGCCCGTGCGGGCGGCCCGACGGGCTGTGGATGCTTGGTGGCGCGATCTGGAGGACTCACTCACATGCCGTTGCGTTCCGACTCAGAGAACTTCGCTCTCATCCGTGTCATCGGTGTCGGCGGTGGAGGCAGCAATGCTGTCAACCGCATGATCCGGGCCGAGCTGATGGGCGTGGAGTTCATCGCCGTCAACACCGATGCCCAGGCACTGCTGCAGTCCGACGCCCCCAACAAGATCCGCGTGGGTGACAAGATCACGCGCGGTCTCGGCGCCGGCGGCGACCCCTCCATCGGACAGCGCGCCGCCGAGGAAGACTCCGAGAAGATCGCCGACGCCCTCCGTGACTCCGACATGGTCTTCATCACCGCCGGCATGGGTGGTGGGACCGGTTCGGGTGCGGCACCGGTCATCGCCGAGATCGCGCGCGACATGGGCGCCCTGACCATCGGCGTCGTGACCAAGCCGTTCAGCTGGGAAGGCGCGCGTCGCCGCCTCAACGCCGAGAAGTCGGCGGAGCTGCTGCGCGACAAGGTCGACACGCTCATCACCATCCCCAACGACCGTCTCAAGGAGGTCGTCAGCGCGGAGACGTCCATCGTCGACGCCTTCCGTGTCGTGGATGATGTCCTGCGCCAGGGCGTGCAGGGCATCAGTGACCTCATCACCGTGCCCGGCCTCATCAACCTCGACTTCGCTGACGTGCGCGCCGTGATGCGCTCGGCCGGATCCGCCCTCATGGGCATCGGTCGTGCCAGCGGCCCCGATCGCGCTGCCGAAGCCGCGCGTGAGGCCATCAGCAGCCCGCTCCTCGAAGTGAGCATCAGCGGCGCCCAGGGCGTGCTCTTCAACGTGACCGGCGGTCCCAGCCTGGGACTCTTCGAGATCGATGAGGCGGCCGAGATCATCAAGGAGATGGCTGACCCGGAGGCGAACATCATCTTCGGCACCGTCATCGACGAGCGCATGGGCGACGACCTGCAGATCACCGTCATCGCCACCGGCTTCGATCACAACCGCCCCCACGTCTACTCGGGTGCGGAAGCCTCGGCCGACCTGGCCGGGGGAGTGCAGGCCGGCCTGGAGAACCGCGACTTCATGCAGGAGCTGGCGCGCCAGCGCACTGCCGCCGGTGACCAGGGCGAGGGTGGGACGGAGGCTCGCCAGGCCGTGGCGGTGCCGGTCTCGAGCGGCGATCCAGTGCCCGCCGGCGGGTCCCGCAGCAGCAAGGACGAAGATCTCGACATCCCGGCGTTCCTGCGTCGCAGCCGCTGACCCATACCGCCCATCGTTGACGTGGGCTCGCCTGACGAGCGGGCCATCTCCGAGCTGGCGGCTGCTCGCGCCGAGGTCCTTGAGCGCATAGCGGCGGCCGCGCGGCGCTCCGGGCGCGCACCCGAGGCGGTCATGCTGGTGGCCATCTCCAAGACCGTGCCGGTCGAGCGGCTGCGCCTGGCGCAGGCCGCTGGCCACGACCTGCTGGGCGAGAACCGCGTGCAGGAAGCCGCTGCCAAGATCCCCCTGCTGTCGCTCGCCACGTGGCACCTGGTGGGACCGTTGCAGCGGAACAAGGCCGCCAGGGCGATGGAGCTCTTCGACGTCATCGAGTCGGTCGATTCGACCGCGCTGGCGGTGCGGCTCGACCGGCTGGTGGGCGAACGAGCTGCGGGCAGCGGCCACTCGCTGCCCATCTACCTCCAGGTCAACGTCGACGCCGACCCGGCCAAGTCAGGCTTCGCGCCCGACGCCCTCGAACGAGAGCTGCCCGGCATCCTGGCGCTGTCCAACCTGGAGGTGCGTGGCCTGATGACCGTGGGCTGGCTGGCCGGCGATGCGGGCGAGGCACGCCCCACCTTCGTGCGCCTGCGCGAGCTGTCCGAGCGCCTGCGGGCCGCCGAGCCGGGCCTGGGCGGCGGCTTGTCGATGGGCATGAGCGATGACTACGAGGTGGCCATCGAAGAAGGCAGTACGCTGGTGCGAGTCGGCCGGGCCCTCTTCGGTGAACGGGCCAGCCCGACCGGAACGCAAGGATCGAGTCACGACCGATGGGCCAGCTCCTGACCTTCGTCCTGCAGTCGCTCGTGACCGCCGCCTGGCTGGTGGTGCTGGGACGCGTGCTGATGAGCTGGATCGACCCCCGCTTCGAGAAGCCGCTGGGCCAGTTCCTCTACAGCCTGACCGAGCCGTTCCTGGCACCCATCCGCAGGGTCCTGCCCCAGACCGGCACGTTCGACTTCTCGCCGCTGGTGCTGCTCCTCGGCCTGGGCCTGCTCATGCGCGTGTTCCTCTAGCGGTGAGCGATGGAGTCGTGCTGCCCGTGCGCGTGACGCCGCGATCCGGCCGCGACGCCATCGAGGGCGTGGATGCGCAAGGCGCGCTGCGCGTGTGGGTGACGGCCGCACCAGCGGACGGTGCGGCGAACCAGGCGGTCATCAAGCTGCTGGCGAAGGCGCTGGGCGTGCCCAAGGGCGCGGTCACGCTGGTATCAGGGGCGACCAGCCGTCACAAGCGCCTGCGCATCGCGGGCCTCGATGCGAGTGCCATCGCGGCTCGTTGGCCCGGTGCGTCGCTGCGGAGCTGAGCTCCGGCTACCAGAGGCGAAGCTGCTCCGTGTGGCGCAGCCAGAACAGGGCGACGAACCCCAACAGCAGTCCCGTGGCCAGGAAGATCCACTGCAGGATCATCGTCTCGGGCATGACCACGAGCTGGACCAGGATCCAGATGATGAGGCCGACTCCGAGGATGGCCGTCAGCCAGGGCGCGCTCCAGTGGCGCAGCACGATCAGGCCGGCCAGCACCAGCATGCCCAGGCCGTTGACGGCGAAGAGGTAGAGGCCGGGCAGGAG
The DNA here is from genome assembly GCA_963804575.1 of uncultured Chloroflexia bacterium. Taxonomy (GTDB): domain Bacteria; phylum Chloroflexota; class Limnocylindria; order Limnocylindrales; family CSP1-4; genus JAFMJV01. The sequence goes on along the minus strand of CAWDQY010000007.1, from coordinate 48,364 downwards.
ATAGCTGCCGAAGGGCGTCTCTTCGATCCAGCCCGCGGGCAGACCGATGGAGCCGCCCGTCGGATCGGTCAGGAACATCAGCCCGACTGGGATCGCGAGGACGCCGGTGAACACGGCGGCCGCGAAGGCCAGCCACGCGTACCGTGGACGTGCGATCGGTCGCGTAGCCGGGATGACGTGGAGCTGCATGCTGGTTGCTGGACACCTCGCTGGCCGGAGGCCACCGTCGGCAACTCCGCTGCCCGTGACGCTGGCCGTTGCCATGGCCTCGCGCCACGTCCGTTTGTCCCGTCGCCGCATGCCGAGCGGACGGGCGCGTCGACCAACGGCGCTGCGGGTCGCGAGGGGCGTGTCGGGAGGGCGCGACTCGGCAGGCTATACTCTGCCGCAACGGGCGATTGGCTCAGTCGGTTAGAGCGCGCGGTTCACATCCGCGAGGTCACTGGTTCGAATCCAGTATCGCCCACCATCGGCACCTCAGTGATGAAGGCGGAGTCGCGACGGCTCCGCCTTCGTGCTCGCATCCGCCATCCACCCTGTGAGCGCGCGATCGGCGTGATGGCGAACCTGGCATTCACCAACAAGCATCTCCGGGCGGCTCGCAGTGCGCCCCCGTTTCACAGTGGCCGAGCCCGCCGTCCGGTCGGTACAATCGCGGCGCATGGTCCCGGTCTCCGGTTGGGCAGGGAGGGACCATCGATCCGATCAGGCGGGGGGTGCAGGAGGTGCTCCGATGCGTGGATTCGACTCGCGTCGCCCCGACGGCAGCCACGAAGCGCCGCCCGCACGTCGGCCGTCACGGACAGGCTCGACGAGCGGCCGCCGCGATCCGAGCCTGCAATCGGGCTGCGCGGTCTGACGCATGCCCGGACCATCGATCCATCAGGCGGGGGGGTGCAGGAGGTGCTCCGATGCGTGGATTCGACTGCGTCGCCCCGGACGGCAGCCACGAAGAGCCGACCCACTTCGAGGCCGAGACGGACGAGGGCATCGTCGAGCAGGCAACAGCGCACATCGCGGAATATCACGCCGCGCTCGGGATAACCGAGGCGCAAGCCCACGACATGATCGCCCAGGGTGCCTACGACATCGAGCCGAGGTAGGCGATCCTCCGGAGAGCTCCTCGTCGGTCTGCCGCCCGGGAGGTCCTTGACGTGCTCGACATCGAGCAGCGCCGATTCATCGAGGAACGGCGCACGGCCACCCTGGCGACCATCTCCGATAGCGGCCAGCCGCGCCTCGTACCCATCTGCTTCGCGCTCGCCGTCCCCGTTCCGGCGGAGCCGATCGCCATCCTGTACTCGCCCCTGGATGAGAAGCCCAAGCGGGGCGATGACGTGCGCGCGCTGGCCAGGGTCGCGGACATCCTGAAGCGGCCGGAGGTGACGCTGCTCTTCGACCGTTGGAGCGAAGACTGGTCGCGCCTGGCCTGGCTGCGCGCCCGCGGTAGCGCATCGCTCGTGGAGCCGAGTGATGATGCCAAGGCCCACGCGGCGGCGGTCGACGCCCTCCGGACGAAGTACCCGCAGTACCGCGGACACGCCATCGACGTGCGGCCCCTGATCCGCATCGTCATCGCCGAGGTGGTGTCCTGGAGCGCGTCGGGAGGTCTCTCCGAGAGCTAGCGGGTCGGCGCGAGAGCTAGGGGGTCGGCGCGAGACCAGAGGGTCGGCGCGGGGACGGATCGTCCCGCCGTGCCCGCCCCGGCCGGCGCCCTGCAATGGTGCTGGTGGTCATGCCGGCCTCCCGTGCGAGGCCTTCGCAAGGTGTCGTGGAACACCATCGGCCCCAGATGCGCTCGACCGAAGACCCGACCCTGGCACCCGGGCCGCCGCAGCTACCGCAGGCGCCTTCGATGGTTCGGCGGCTGGTGGTGTCGCGGGAGCACGCCGTCGGTCAGGCGGTCATCGTGCTCATCGTGGTGCTAGCCCTGGTCGGAGCTGTCGGCCACGCAGATGGTGGCGCGCAGGCCCGCACCGAGTCGGTCACCATCTCGGTCGAGTACCCCACGCGTATGCGATACAAGACGGTGGGGGCCCTGAAGCTGACCATCGAGGCGGCTGACCACGCCATCGAAGACGTCTCGGTCGCGATCGACTCCAGCTACCTCGACGCCTTCTCCGACGTGAGCTTCCTGCCGACGGCCACGGCTGCCTCGCGACAGCGCACGGTCATCCCGGTGGGGGACATCGGAGCGCACCAGGACCGCCTCATCAAGGGCGAGCTGCGGGCAGAGCGCTACTGGCTGCACGAGGGGTGGATCGAGGTGGCCACGGTGGAAGAGGTCGTGGCCCGGCTGCCGCTGAGCACCCTGGTGCTTCCCTGAGATGGAGACCGTCGTCCGCGTCGCGCTCGTGTACGTGGCCATCTTCGTCGGACTGCGCGTGATGGGCAAGCGCGAGTTCTCGCAGCTCTCGCCCATGGAGCTCATCACGCTGCTGCTCATCCCCGAGATCGTCTCCCAGGGCATCGTCGGCGATGACTTCTCGCTGACCAATGCCCTGGTGGGCGTGGCCACCTTGCTCGCGCTCGTGCTCGCGACCTCCTACCTGCAGACCACGAACGTACGCGCTGAGAAGCTCATCAGCGGCGACCCAACGGTGCTCCTCTACCGCGGACGGCTCTACGAGGACAACCTGTTGCGTGAGCGAGTGACGCCTGATGAAGTGTCGGGTGCGGTCCGCGCTGCGGGCTACCTGGACCTGGACGCCATCGAGTGGGCGATCCTGGAGCCCGATGGGCGGATCAGCGTCATCCCACGCGACGAGTACCGGGTGCGAGCGGTGCACGTCCAGGAGCACGACCCGACCTGATTGCCATGCGTATGCCGTTCCCGCGAGGATCTGTCGAGCCTGAGCGCGAGGGTCGGCATGCCTCAAGGCTTGGGGCGAGACAGCCGCTCGTGTTGCCCACAGGCACCCGGAGCGACCGCCACGTGACCGCCACAGGACGGCTACGGACACGTAGGTGCGACTCCGTGGGCGTGTCCGTGCCAGCCCGGATGCGCGACGTCATCCGCAGGCAGAGCATCTCCGCCAGGTAGGTCATCCACACGGTGTGGGGGGCCTACCGTCCAATTGTGGGAGCCTGAGCAGCCGATGCAGGATCAGCTCGAGCGCCAGGACGACCGGCGATCCGCCTCTCACGCCCTGGCGAGGGATGACGATCCCAGTGCCACCAACGTGTGTCATCGACCACAGCACGACTGGTCCATCCCGCGACGCCGGGCGGCGCGGTCGGGTGGGCAGGCCTGGCCCCGGCGACCGAAGGCTCGGACCCGGCGGCTACCCTAGCCAACGCCTCCGGGCGACGTTCCAGCACCTGCTTGCCACGGCCCACGCGGCTCCGGTGCCGCGCGGTCTGCCAGGTGGTGCGCCGTTCGCGACCAACGGCCCCTTCGATGTTGCCCTGCGCCACTGGCGGACCGCTGGCCCGTGGTGTTCGATGGAAGCGGTTCGGTTGTGCCTGCTGAAGGAGGACCACGATGAACACGATGGTCTCGAAGGGCCCGCTGAAGAGCTTGTTGCGCTGGCTTGACGACAAGCGCATCGACTACGAGGTCCACGAGCATCCCCGATCGTTGACAGCCCTGGCCACGGCGCGTGCCGAAGGCGTCGATCCCAGGACGTTCGGCAAGGTGATCTGGGTGCGCACCGCCGAGGGCATGGACGCGCTCATCGTCATCGATGCCGAGGACCACCTCGACCTGCGCAAGGCTCGCGAGGTGCTCAAGTCGAGCAAGGTGACCCTGGTCGAGGAGGAGGAGATCAGGGCGCTGGCGCCGGACTGTGACGCCGGCGCGATGCCGGCGGTGGGTGACCTGTTCGGCGTCCCCACGTACGCCGACATCGCGGTCGCCAGCGAGCCCGAGGTCAGCTTCAACGCCGGTAGCCATTCGCATGCCGTGCGCGTCGACCGTGCAGCCTGGGAGCAGGCGCTGGGGGTGATCTACGCCGATCTCGTGGCAGACGCCTGGCGCGGCACCCCGCACTATCAGCCCTGACGGCACAGCCACAGGGCAGCGGTCAGCGGGCCTGCCGATGAGCGGGAGCCCGTAGCGCGCAGCAGGAGGAAGCCACATGCGAGTCCTCGTTGCCACAGATGGTTCGGAGCGCGCTGAGGTCGGGATCGAGCTCGTCGCCTCCATCGACTGGCCATCACCTTCGACGATCCACGTCGTGGAGGCGGTCTCCTCCGGGCTGGCCGTCTTCGGCGGCCCGTGGCCGCCGGTCCCGCCGGTCGACACCACTGCCTTCGACGACGCCATCCGCGTGGAGGCGGAGAAGCACCTGGATGTCGCTGCCGACCGGCTCACCGGCAGCGGCCACTCCATCGAGACGTCGACCGCCAGTGGACGAGCGGCTGACGTCATCATGACCATCGCCGCCGACTGGCGGGCTGACCTCATCGTGGTGGGTAGCCGCGGGCATGGCACGCTCGAGTCGATGCTCCTGGGATCGGTCTCAGCCGAGATCGTGGACCGCAGCCGCGTGCCGGTCCTCGTGGCCCGTGGTCCGCGCATGCGGCAGGTCGTCTTCGCCTGGGATGGGTCCGACGGCGCCGAGCAGGCCGCCGCGCTCCTCGCCCAGTGGGGCATCTTCGATGGGATCGAGATCCGGGTTGTCAGCGTGGCGGACGCGGCGCCACCGTGGTGGGTGGAGACGGGCATGGTGGGCGAGGCAGCCGCCGCGGAGGCCTTTGCGCGAGCCTCCGAACCGTCACGGGCACAGCATCGGGAGATGGCACAGGCGATGGTGGACCGGCTCACCGCATCCGGCTTGCGGGCGGTACCGGAGTGCCGCGCGGGTGACCCTGCCGAGCAGATCGTGCAGGCCGCCGAGGCGACCGCTGCGGACCTTGTCGTGCTCGGCACCCACGGACGGACGGGCTTGAGCCGGCTGCTCATGGGAAGCGTCACCCGCAACGTGCTCCACCACGCGCACTGTTCGGTCCTGGTCGTGCACGCGCACGGGAGCGGAGGCGTAGGCGGTTGGCTGCGCTGCGCCTGCCCGCATGCGTCATCGGCGGTACCCTGACCGCGTCGTGACCACTCGCATCGCCATGCGCCCCCTCGCGTCACTCATCGTCAGTGCCTGCCTGTCCGTCGCGCTCGGCGCAGCTGCCGCCGGGCAGTCGGCCAGCCCTGGCCCGTCGGCCAGCCCTGCGTCGGCCGCCCCGCGCCTGGCGAACGCCACGCCGGCGGCGCACCCGCTGACGGGAAGCTGGAGCGTCCTTGCCTTCGATGCCTGGGGTGAGGGCCTCGGCCCGCCACGCTCGGAAGGGTCGTTGACGGCCGTGTCTCCTGTCGAACTCCCGGCTCGAAGGCACCACCGGCTGCGGCAGGTACTTCGGCGCCTACACCATCGACGGGGAGCGGCTCGGCATGGGCATCATCAGCAAGGGCCCTGACCCGTGCGACGTCGCGACGACCGAGGAAGCCGTGGCCTACTCGGTGGCGCTGGAGGCGGTGGCCAGCTGGCGAGCCACCGACGACGCCGTGGAGCTGCTGGACGAAGACGGCGCCGTGCGCGTCGTGCTGGCGCGCGCCGAGGCCGCGGGACTGCCCGGCGACTGGAGCGCGACGCGCTACGCGCGCGCCAATGGCGAGCCGGCCGAGCCCAGCGCCGAGCAGCCCATCCTCCTCACCTTCGACGCTGACGGCAGCTTGCGGGGCAGCACTGGTTGCCGCTCCATCGAAGGGCTCTACACGAGTCAGGCCGACCTGGTCGTGATCGCGCCCGTCGATACCATCGGCCTGCCCTGTGAGGGCGAGGTGAGGGCCCAGGAACGTCGGCTGCTGCGGATCTTCGAGGCGACCGTGTTCTGGCAGCGCAACGGCGACCGCCTGGTACTGGCGGATGCGTCCGGAGCGCCGCTGCTGGAGCTCACGGCCGTCGAGGACCCGCCTGCCGTGGTGCCCTCGGAGATGCCCCCAGAGACCGGCGGGTGAGGGAGGGCCAGCAGCAGCCCCGGCGCCTGGGAGCAGGGGCCATCCTGAACATCGGCATCATCGGCCTGGGCCTTCTCGCCATCGCTGGCCTGCTCCTGGTCAACCTCGTGTCGGGAGAGGACCCGCTGGCGGTCGAGCCGCTGGAACTGGCCATCCGCCTCGATCCGGTCGCCGAGGGCCTCGACGCCCCGGTGCTGCTGCTGGGTTCCGGCGACGGCAGCGGCGATCGCTTCGTCGTCGAGCAGGACGGCCGCATCATGCGTCTCCTCGACGACGGCACCATCGACGACCAGCCCTTCCTCGACATCGGCGATCGCGTCCTCGTCGACCAGCACCGCGGCCTGCTCGGCCTCGCGTTCCACCCTCGCTACGGCGAAGATGGCCGCTTCTTCGTGGCGTACTCGCGCCGCGACGATGGAGCCACCTCGATCAGCCAGTTCACCGCTCCTGTCGCCGGCGCCACGGACCCGCCGTTGGTCGAGTCGACCGAGCGCGTGCTGCTGACCATCCCACAGCCGTTCGCCGTGCACCAGGCCGGCATGCTCGCCTTCGACCTCGACGGCATGCTCATGGTGTCGATCGGCGACGGCGGTTCCGCCAGCGACGCTCCCGGGCAGGGACAGGATCGCGCTTCGCTGCTGGGCAAGCTGCTGCGCCTCGATGTCGACCGTGGCTGGCCCTACGCCACGCCCCTCGACAACGGCTTCGCCGACGACCCGGCGGCCAGACCCGAGCTGCATGCCATCGGCCTGCGCGATGCGTGGCGTTTCAGCGTCGACCGGGAGACCGGTGACCTCTACCTCGCCGACACCGGCGAGGCAAGCTGGGAGGAGGTCAACGTCCTCCCGCGAGGCACGCGCAGCGGCTCGTTCGGGTGGAGCGAGATGGAGGGTCCCGACTGCCTCGAGGAGCGGCGCCTGCGACCCCGACGAGCACATCCTGCCGGTCATCGCGTATCCGCATGTCGATGCCGACGTGGCCCACTGTCGCGTCATCGGCGGCTACGCCTACCGGGGGGCGGCAGGCTCACTGCCCGAGGGCACCTATCTCTACGCCGACCACTGCAGTGGCACCATCTGGGCCGTGCCCGCAGCACAGCTGCTCGCCGGTCGCGCCCAGCCGGCGGTCGTGGGCCAGGTGCCCACGGAGTTGGGCCAGGCCGTGTCGTTCGGCCAGGATGACGCCGGCGAGCTGTACCTGCTCACCAGCGCCGGCCACGTGCTCGCGATCAGCGGCCACCGCCCGGCCTGAGCCGCGGTCCTACTCGCCAGTCAGCGGCTCCAGGCGCGACGCTCGCTTGTCCGTGTCGATGAGCTCCACGTTGAGGCCGTTGCCAGCGTAGACGAAGGCGATCCGTTCGCCGTCGAAGGCCTCGCCGGGCTGCGCATCGGCGAGGACGCGCAGGCCGGCAGCTTGCAGGCGCGCGACCTCGGCATCGAGCGAGTCGCAGCGGAAGCACAGGTGATGCAGCCCGCCACCACGCTGGGCGAGGGCATAGATGGGTGAGCTGGCATCCGTGGGCTCGATGAGCTTGACCTCGAGAGAGCCAGCCTTCTGCAGGAAGATCACGCGCACCTTCTGCGTCCTGTTGGTGACGACCTCGGTCAGCGGGCGATAGCCGAAGACCGTGCGCCACTGCTCGACAGCCTGCTCGATCGAGCGAACCGCGATGCCGACATGGTCGAGGATCATGTGCCCTGCTCAAGCACCTTCAGGCCTCGGCCGCAGCCAGCTGCTTGCGCGCCACGAAGGCAGCGATGCGGGTGATCGTCTCCAGGTTGTCGGGGACCGTCTCGTGGTCTTCGATGCGGATGCCGTAGGTGCCCTCGAGAAACAGGATGATGTCCATCATGCCGGTCGAGTCCACGATGCCACTGTCGATGAGCGACGTGTCATCGGTGAGCTCCTGTGGGTCGCTCAGGTAGAAGGACTCGACGATGAACCCCCTGACCTGCTCTTGAACGTTCACGTCAGCGATCTCTCCCTGGTGGCCTGGTTGCGGGCTTCGACGGTCGACCCAGTCGGCACCCGGTCGACGATGGTCTGGAAGGTGAGCGGCGGTGCCGAGGGTACCCGGCTGATGAGCTGCTGGTGAAGCAGGCCGGTGCTCAGGACGCCGGTGAGTGCCATGTTATCGGCGTTGGACGGCTGCCTCTCGGCCGAGCTGCCTTGGCACTTGCGCCACAGGCGTCCCACGGCCACGGGATCGAAGACACCAGCCTCGACCACGGCGCGCGAACTCAGCAGCTCCGCGACCCAGTCGGGCGTGTCATCCCCGACGAAGGAGCGCACATCGGGCGCGCGATATGGCTGCTTGGCGCGGTGGATGATCTCGTCGGGCAGCAAGCCCGACGCCACCCGTTTGAGGACGTGCTTCTCGTCGAGACCGCGCAGCTTGAAGCGCGCCGGCAGCGAGCCCGCCAGCTCCACCAGCGTCGGGTCGAGATAGGGGAAACGCCCCTCGACCGAGTGCGCCATCAGCATCCGGTCGCCCTGCGAGGAGAGCAGATAGCCCGAGAGCAGGGTCCGGCTCTCGAGGTATGCATCCTGGTCCAGGAAGGACCAGGCCGGGAAGTCCGCGGGCAGATCGGACAGCAGTCGTGACGCCGGATCAAGCCCTGCTGTCTGCTGGCGCAGATCGGCGACGAAGATCCGCTGCAGCGCCGCGGTCGAGCGCCAGCGGATGGCGTGACCGAAGCCCGGTTCCTGCCAGCGCTCACGCTCCCGGCCGAAGTACTCGCGCGCCATCGTGCGCTCAGCGACCGGAGACCGATGCAGGTAGGGATACAGCCGTTCCAGCAGGCGTGGTCGCATCGATGATGCCGGTTGGCGACCCCAGAACCGCCGGACCCGGGCCTCGCGGAACAGGTCATAACCGCCGAACATCTCATCGGCGCCCTCACCGGTCAGGACGACCTTGATGCCGCTCTGGTGGACCAGCTCCGAGAGCAGGAACATGGGAGCCGCGGCTGTCCGCAGGAGCGGTCGCTCGGCATGCCTGACGACCTCGGGAAAGGCCTCCGCGATGTCGGTCGGGCCGATGGTGATCTCGTGGTGTCGGCTGCCGATCCTCTCGGCCATCAGCTGCTGGTAGTGCGTCTCGTCGTACTCCGCGTCCTCGAAGCGGACGGAGAACGTGTGGAACGCGGCTGGGCTCGCCTCGTGACCGAGGGCCGCCACGAGCGAGCTGTCCAGGCCTCCCGAGAGATAGCAGCCCACGGGCACGTCCGATCGCAGCATGCGCAGCTGGACGGACGCGAAGAGGCGCTCGCGGACCGCATCGACGGCGTCGTCAAGGGACCCGGGGAAGGTGCTGGCGGAGTCGACGGGGTAGCTGCTCGACCAGTAGGCGTGATCACGCATGCCCTGGCGCGAGACCGTGCGCACGTGGCCCGGCTCAAGCTCGCTGACAGCGGCGAACACGGTCTGCGGCGCGACGGTCGTCCAGAAGGTGAAGGTCTCCGCCAGGCCGAGCGGGTCGAACGCGCGCGGGATGGTCGGGTCGGCGGCGAAGATGGCCTTGACCTCGCTGCCGAACCAGAGGCGGCCGCGATGCTCGCACAGATAGAGCGGGCAGATCCCGAGGCGATCACGCGCCAGGATCAGCGTCTGGTCACGGGCGTCCCAGAGGGCGATGGCGAACTGGCCGTTGAACCGCTCGAATGCGCCTTCACCCCACTCCCGGTAGGCGTGAACGATGACCTCCGTATCGCTCTTCGTTCGGAAGTGGTGACCACGAGCCAGCAGGTCGGCGCGCAGCTCGATGTAGTTGAAGATCTCCCCGTTGAAGACGGTCCAGAGCGAGCCGCTCTCGTCCGAGATCGGCTGCTGACCGGTCTCCAGGTCGACGATGGAGAGCCGCGCCTGACCGAAGCCCACACGCCCATCCCGGTACGCGCCGCTCTCGTCGGGGCCACGATGCCGCAAGCTGCCCACGCCAGCCGCGAGGCTCGTCGAGCGTCGGCGGTGGCTGCCCATCCTGGAGCACGAGGCCACCCACGATGCCGCACACGCTACGGCTGCGTCAGCGGCGAGGGCACGTGATGAAGGTATCGCGCCACGCGCCGCTTGGCCTCGACGTCGCGGAAGATGCGCTCGACCTGCTCGACGCTGAGGCCGACCGTCGCCCCCACTTCGCTTGCCGGCACGTCGTGCTCGTAGGCCCACAGGCACAGGTCCATCTCCGCGTAGGGGAGCGCGAAGTAGAACTCCTCCTGTGACTGTGTCATGGAGAAGGTGTCGGTGGTGGGCGGGCGCAGACGGATCTCCTCGGGTACTCCGAGGAACTCCGCCAACTGGTAGACCTGCGTCTTGTAGAGGTGCGCGATGGGCTTGAAGTCCGCGGCGCCGTCGCCCTGCTTCACGAAGAAGCCCTGGTCGTACTCGAGTCGGTTGGGGGTGCCGGCAACGGCATAGTGCAGCCGATCGGCATGGTAGTAGGCCGTCATCGTCCGGACCCGCTGCTTGTAGTTGGTGGCCGCCACGATCTGGCGGTAGGCATCGGGAGGCATGCGAGTGGATCGCTCGGCACCGGCGGGATCGGCGACCGTGAGCCGGGCCAGGTTCAGGCGGTCACCCTCCAGCAGCGAGGGCAGCACGAGCTTGCAGCTCCAGCCGTCCGTCGTACTCGGGAACCACCATGCGGATGGCTTCGGTCTGTCGGTCGTAACAGCCGAGTGCGGTGAGTGCCGCGGTCAGGTCCTCGACGAGGTAGGTGATCCCGAGCCTCTCGGCCAGGAGGCTGCCGAGTCGCAACGCCTCCGCTGACGAGTCCCGGTCGGGCATGAGCAGGCCCACGACGTGCTTGGACCCCAGCGCGCGTACGCACAGCGAGGCGACCACGGAGCTGTCGATGCCCCCCGAGAGACCGACCACCGCGCCTCGTCGGCGAAGGCTGCCGAGCACCTCGGCCCGGATGGCGGTCTCGGCCCGTCCGGCTGCCTGGCCGGCGTCGATATGCAGGACATCGCGTGAGAACATCGGTCTCCGAACGGTTCTGGCGTGGATGGACGTGGGCGTCGCGGCGCACCCATGTGGGACGGGCTGCATTGTACGGGCGGCGCTGCCGGCTCGAGGAGGACCTCGATGGTACGGGTGACAAGCAACGCCTCGGGACGAGTGGGGGCCGAGCCGACACCCACATCGTACGATGAGGCGATGGGTTCGCCATTCCTGGTTGGCCGATCGAGCCAGCCGGGACTGCTGGTCTCGCCGGCGCCGGCGGAGATGCCGAGTCATGATTCCCCGTCGGGCCACGACGGCATCGCATCGCCAGCTACACTCGGGGGTGTGTCATCGCTGACTCCCCGTCGCGGTCCTCGCTAGTCGTGTCCGCGCGACCCCTCGTCATCGTCGGTGCCGGTGGCTTCGGACGCGAGGTCCTGGGCCTCGTCCGGGACATCGATGCCGTCGATCCCACCTTCGACTTCCTCGGCTACCTCGATGACGGCGAGGTCGATGCCGGGGTGATCGGTCGCCTCGGGGCGAGCGTCCTGGGTGCGTCCAACCAGCTGGCCGAACTGGATGCCAGCTACGTGATCGCCATCGCCTCGGCCAGATCACGCCGAGAGATCGATGCCGTCGCCCAAGGGTCGCAACGGATGGCTGCCACGTTGCGTCATCCGGCCGCCGTGGTGGGCAGCGACGTGTGGCTCAGCGAGGGCGCCATCGTGTGTGCCCATGCGCATCTCACCACCAACATCCAGGTCGGTCGACACAGCGTGATCAACCTCGGCTGCACCATCGGCCACGATGTCGTCATCGGCGATTTCGTCACCATCCACCCCGGCGTCCACGTCAGTGGCGGAGTGGTGATCGAAGAGGGCGCGACCCTGGGCACAGGGTCGGTGATCCTGCCCGGCCTGCACGTCGGCGCCGGCGCTGTCGTCGGGGCGGGGGCCGTGGTCGCCCGCGACGTGGCCCCCCTCGTCACCGTCGTCGGGCCTGCCGCGCGCCCGACGCTCAGCGCGCATCCAGCCGAGTGACGCAGGCCGACAGGCCATCTCCGCCTGGCTTCGGCTGCGCCAGCGGCGATCCCGTCCGAACGCCTAGTCCTGCGGCGTCTCCGATGCGGTGACCGCGGGCACGCGGAACCCGATCTTCTCGATGTCCTGCACCGCCGTGACATCGGTGTGGCGCAGCACCTGGACGATGGTGGTGAGGATGATCTTGAGATCGAGCGCGAGGCTCCAGTGATCGACATACCAGACGTCGAGGGCGAGGCGGTCGTCGAAGGTGAGCGCATGGCGGCCGTTCACCGCGGCCCAGCCGGTGATGCCGGGGCGCATGTCGTGGCGACGCTGCTCCTCGGTCGAGTAGGTGGACAAGTACTCCATCAGGAGTGGGCGAGGGCCGACGAGGCTCATCTGGCCACGCAGCACGTTCCATAGCTCGGGCAGCTCGTCCATGCTCGTCGAGCGAAGGAACTGCCCTAGCCGCGTCAGCCGCTGCTCATCGGTGGCGTACCAGACCTCGCCCGGCCTGGGTGGACGCATGGTGCGGAACTTGAGGATGGTGAAGGGCCTGCCCTGCAAGCCGGGCCGCTCCTGGCGGAACAGGATGGGCAGGCCCTGGGTCGCCGCGACCGCGACTGCCGTCCAGGCCAGCAAGGGCGACAGGAGCACGATGGCCATGGCTGCACCAGCCAGATCGAGCCCACGCTTGAGCGCGAGTGCCTTGCGCGGTCGGCGCCGCCGCGCACTCCCTGGCCCGGTGTGCGCAGCGTCGCTGCCGGCTCGCGGGCGCTCGTCTTGATGGCTTGACGTCACCTCTCCGTCCCTCCGATCGCGCTGGTGCCACTGCCGTGGCCGCCGCCACACCTCGCGCTCCATGTTCTCGCTCCGTCCCTGTACGCACAAGGGCCGCGAGGAACCTACTGGGCGGCGAGGCGCCGCAGCACCGTGGGCAGGATGCCGCCGTTGCGGTAGTAGTCGACCTCGATGGCACCGTCGAGCCGGACGATCGCTTCGAAGCTGACCTCGGCGCCATCGCCGCGGGCCAGGATGGTGACCGTGGAGCGCGCGGCCAGGTCGTCATCGAGCCCCAGCACGTCGAATGATTCGGTGCCGGTCAGGCCCAGCGATGCGGCGCTCTGGCCGGGCAGGTACTGCAGCGGCAGCACGCCCATGCCCACGAGGTTGGAGCGATGGATGCGCTCGAAGGACTCCGCCAGCACGGCGCGGACGCCCAGCAGTCGCGTACCCTTGGCGGCCCAGTCGCGCGAGCTGCCGCTGCCGTACTCGGAGCCCGCCAGGATGAGCAGCGGCGTGCCTTCGTCCGCGTAGCGCATGGCGGCGTCATAGATGAACATCGGTGCGCCACCAGGCTGGAAGGTGGTGTACGGGCCCTCCTGCTCGGCCAGTGCGTTCTTGAGGCGGATGTTGCCGAAGGTGCCGCGCATCATCACCTCGTGGTGGCCGCGTCGGGCACCGAAGGAGTTGAACTCCGACGGCGGTACGCCGTGCTCCTGCAGCCACAGGCCGGCGGGGCTCCAGTGCGGGATGACACCGGCCGGGGAGATGTGGTCGGTGGTGACGGAGTCGCCCAGCATCGCCAGCACGCGCGCCCCACGGATGCCTCGGATCGGCGTGGGCTCTGGCGTGAGGCCGGCGAAGAACGGCGGTGCCGCGATGTAGTCGGACGTCGTGTCCCACTCGTAGCGGTCGCCCTGTGGGACCGGCAGCGCGCGCCAGCGATCGTCGCCCTCGAACACGCTGGCATAGGTGCGACGGAACAGCTCCGGTGTCACGGCGCTGCCGATGGCGCTGCGGATCTCCTCGCTGCTGGGCCAGATGTCGGCAAGGAAGACGGGTCGTCCGTCCGAGCCGCGTGCCCAGTGCCTCGGTCTCGAGGTCGATGTCGACCGTGCCGGCCAGCGCGAAGGCCACCACCAGCGGTGGCGAGGCCAGGTAGGAGGCCTTCACCAGGGGATGGATGCGCCCCTCGAAGTTGCGGTTGCCCGAGAGGACGGCGGCGACGACGAGGTCATGCTCCTCGATGGCGCTCGCGATGCTCTCGTCGAGCGGGCCGCTGTTGCCGATGCAGGTGGTGCAGCCGTAGCCCACGACATCGAACCCGAGAGCCTCCAGCGGGGGTAGCAGCCCGGCGCCACGGAGGTACTCGGTGACCGCCCGGGAGCCCGGCGCGAGGCTGGTCTTGACGGTCGGGCCAACGCTGAGCCCGCGCTCGACGGCGTTGCGCGCCAGCAATCCGGCTCCGACCATCACGCTGGGGTTGGAGGTATTGGTGCAGCTGGTGATGGCCGCGATGGCCACCGACCCGGTCGCCATCGAGGTCGAGGTACCGCCCGCCGTCACGGGCACGCGGGCGTATCCCGAGCCGTTATCGCCGGGCGGTGGGAAGTCGCGCTCGAAGGACTCGCGCAGCCCTCCCAGGACGATGCGGTCCTGTGGCCGGCGCGGGCCGGCCACGCTGGGCGCGACGCTGCCGAGGTCGAGCTCCAGCCGCTCGTCGAAGTCGGGCTCGGCACCGGGCAGGCGCCACAGGCCCTGCGCCCGCGCATAGGCCTCGACCAGGGGCACGCGCTCATCGCGACCGGTCAGACGCAGGTATGCCAGCGTCTCATCATCGATGGGGAAGACGCCGCAGGTCGCGCCGTACTCGGGCGCCATGTTGGCAAGCGTGGCCCGGTCGGCCAGGGCCAGCGAGGCCAGGCCGTCACCGTAGAACTCGACGAACTTGCCGACGACGCCGTGAGCACGTAGCAGCTGGCTGATGACGAGCACGAGGTCGGTGGCGGTGCTGCCCTTCGGCAGCTCGCCGTGGAGCCGGACGCCCACGACCGTGGGCAGCGGCTGGTACAGCGGCTGACCGAGCAGCACCGCCTCCGCCTCGATGCCGCCGACCCCGTAGCCGAGGACGCCGAGTCCGTTGACCATGGTGGTGTGGGAGTCGGTGCCCACGAGCGTGTCGGGGAAGGCGATCGTCTCGCCCTCGTCGTCCTCGCGCAGGCTGACCACCTCGCTGAGGAACTCGAGGTTCACCTGGTGCACGATGCCGGTGCCGGGCGGCACGACGCGGAAGCCACGCAACGCGGTCTGGGCCCAGCGCAGCAGCTGGTACCGCTCGCCGTTGCGCTCGTACTCGCGCTCGACGTTGAAGGCGAACGCCCCTGCCGAGCCGAAGCGATCCACCTGCACGCTGTGATCGATGACGAGGCTCGCCGGCACGAGTGGGTTGATGTGCGCCGGATCGCCACCCAGCTCAGCCATGGCATCGCGCATCGCCGCCAGGTCGACCACGGCAGGGACGCCGGTGAAGTCCTGCAACAGCACCCGTCCCGGCATGAAGGGGATCTCGAGGTCGCCCTGGCTGCCTGGTCGCCAGCTGGCCAGCGCCGCCACGTCCGTCGGCCGTGGCCGTGCCCGTGGCACTGCTGCGCAGCACGTTCTCCAGCAGCACCTTGACGGTGAAGGGGAGGCGCTCGAGCTGGTCGCTGACCGCATCGAGGCGATAGATGGTGTGCTCGGCATCGCCGACGCGCAAGCGAGCGCGGGCGGCAAGTGCGGGAGGCGTGGGCATCGATGCCATGAGGCGAGCTCCATTTGAGGGCGCGGCGGGCGCGCTCGCGATGTCGGCTCCTGACGGGAGTGCCCGCCTCGGGTCGGTCGGATGTGGTCGTGAGGCAGTATACGACCGGCACCGGGAGCGATAGGCTGTGGTGGTGAACGAGGCCCATGGTGCACCTGGCCACCACCATCCCCATCCGCCGGGCGATCCGGGTGGCCACCCGCGCATCGGCTTCGTCGGCGCCGGCCGCGTCGGCTGCGCCCTGGGGGTCGCCTTCAGTCGCGCCGGCTGGCCCGTGGCGGCCGTGGCCACGCGTGACCCAGCGCGCGAGGCGCGCTTCAGGCAGCTCGTCCCCAACGCGCATCCGGTGTCGTCGGCCGCGGCCATCGCCGATGTCGTCGACCTCGTCTTCGTCACCGTCCCCGACGACGCCATCGCCGACGTGGCCGCCAGCCTGCGCCTCTACGCCGGCCAGGCTGCCGTGCACACCTCCGGCGCCCTCGATGCGCGCGTGCTCGAACCTGCCCGCGCGGCCGGCACGCAGATCGGCTCCTTCCATCCCATGGTCGCCTTCGCCGAGCAGGAAGCGGCCGTGGCGGCGCTGTCCGACGCGACCATCGCGGTCGAGGGAGACGAGGAGCTGGTGGCGCTGCTGGGCCAGCTGGCCAGTGACATCGGCGCCCAGCCGGTGCGCCTGCCGCCGACCGGCAAGACGGCCTATCACGCCGCGGCCGTGCTCGCCGGTGGTGGCGTGATCGGGTTGCTCGACGGCGTCGCCGAGGTGGCGCGTGGCGCCGGCCTGGATGAGGCCGGCGCCCTGGCCATCTACCTGCCGCTCATCCGCCAGGCGCTCGCCAACGCCGAGCGGATGGGCATCGCCAACGCACTCACCGGTCCCTTCGTGCGCGGGGATGTCGGGACCGTGCGCGACCACCTGGCGGCGGTGGCGCGCCTGTCTCCGGGGGCCCTGGAGCTGTACCGCGCCACGGCTCGGCGGGAGCTGGCACTGGCTGTCGGGCGAGGCGACCTGGACGAGACGAAGGCCGAGCCGCTGCGCCGTCTGCTCGAAGCGCGATAGGCGCTACCATCGCCATATGCAGCGAGGCGTCGGATCGATCCGGGCAACACACCGAGGGACGCGATTCGTGTCGCCGGCCGGGTCCGGTCGCCGGCCTCACCCCCTCTCCCGCGGGCACTCCCGTATCACCCCGCGCATCCCGCGTCGCAGCCCGAGCGGCGGCCGAGCGCGACCCGGTCGGTGCGATGCGCCGCTCGGCACGCAGCCTCACCCCTGACCGACCCATCCCGTCAGCGTCGGACGTGACCATCCGCCGAGCCTCCATGCACTGGTCCACGCCACGGCGGGCGCTCCGCGACCCGCGCTCGTTCCGCGCGGTGCCCGCTCCCCGCTGACGTGGCCCGGGCTCGTCCCAGACCGGGTCCCGAGCTGTCGGTCGAACACGCCTTCTCCGCCGGTGGCGTCGTCTTGCGCGAGGGCAGCCACGGTCCGGAGGTCGTGCTCGGCCGTCGCTGCCGTGACCGCCGCCGGCCCATCTGGTCGCTCCCCAAGGGCACGCCCGACGGCGACGAGACGCCCGAGGCCACGGCCCTGCGCGAGGTCGCCGAGGAGACCGGGCTGCGGGTGCGCGTCATCGACTACCTCGGTGACATCCACTACCGCTTCGTCCGCAAGGGCGTGCGCATCGACAAGACCGTGCGCTACTTCCTGATGGAGGCGGTCGGCGGTGATCTCGGCGACCACGATCACGAGTTCGAGGAGATCCGCTGGTTCGGGGTGGCCGAAGCCGACGTGGCGATGCAGTTCGCGACCGAACGTGACATCCTCGCTTGCGCCATGGCCGCCTCTCGCGCCATGGCCGCCTCTCGCCCGCCCGTGAGCGGCGCGGTCTAGGGCGATGTCCGCGATGCGCACCGTGCTGCACGACGTGCATGCCGGCCTGGGGGCGCGCTTCACCGATTTCGGGGGCTGGGAGATGCCGCTGCGCTACGGCTCCATCATCGAGGAGCACCAGGCGGTGCGCCGAGCCGCGGGCCTGTTCGACCTCTCTCACATGGGCGAGCTGCGGGTGAGCGGTCCCGGAGCCGCGGTCGGCCTGGCCGGCGCGCTGGTCAGCCACCCGGGCAGGCTCCCGGTCGGCCGTGCCGGCTACTCGCTGCTGTGTGCGCCCCACGGCGGCGTCATCGACGATCTCATCGTCTACCGCATCGCGGACGAAGTCTTCCTGGTGGTGCCCAACGCCTCCAATCGCGAGGTCGTGGCCGGTGAGCTCAGAGCCCGCCTGGTCGGGCATCCGAGGCGGTCCTGGAGGACGAGACCCTGGACACCGCCCTGCTGGCCGTGCAGGGACCGGCGGCCGCCGCCATCCTGGCGCGCCTGACCGGCTTCGACCTCGATCGGCTCGGCAACTACTGGGCCGCCGAGACCCGCGTGGCCGGCATGCCGGCGCTGCTGGCGCGCACCGGCTACACCGGCGAGGACGGCTTCGAGCTGTTCGTGGCCTGGAGCGACGGGCCGGACCTGTGGCATGCCCTCATGGCGGCGGGCGCCCGGGACGGGCTGGCGGCGTGCGGGCTGGGTGCCCGCGACACCCTTCGACTGGAGGCAGGCATGCCGCTCTACGGCAACGAGCTGGACCTCGAGACGTACGCCCTTCGAGGCCGGCCTCGGCTGGGCCGTCGCGCTGGACCACGAGTTCGTGGGCCGCGACGCGCTGGTGGCGGCTGCGGCTGAGCCGCCGTCCAGGCAGCTCGTGGGCCTGGTGGTGCGCGGCCGCGGCATCGCCCGTCATGGCTACCCCGTGGCACGGGCGGGCGAGTCGGCGGCCATCGGCACGGTCACCAGCGGCAGCCAGTCGCCGACGCTGGGGATCGCCGTGGCCATGGCCTACATTCCGCCGGCTCACGCCGCGACGGGTACCATGCTCGACATCATCGTCCGCGGCAGCGCCGTGCCAGCCGAGGTCGTGCCCTTGCCGTTCTATCGTCGCGCGCGCCGCTAGTCCCGACCCGCTGGCCCGCCGGGGGAGTCGGGCCGAGGACGAAGCTGGAGGACTCTGAGGTGGATATTCCCGAGACGCTGCGCTACTCCGAGGATCACGAGTGGCTGCGCATCGAGGACGGCGAGGGCGTGGTCGGCATCACCGCGCACGCCGCCGACGAGCTGGGCGACGTGGTCTTCGTGGAGCTGCCCGAGGTCGGCCGCAAGCTGGCGAAGGGCGAGACCTTCGGCGTCATCGAATCGGTCAAGACCGCCAGCGACCTGTTCGCACCCGTCGCGGGTGAGGTCGTGGCCGTCAACGATGCCCTCGGCGACGAGCCCGAGCTGGTCAACAGCGAGCCCTACGCGGGTGGCTGGATGGTGCGCCTCCGTCTCGACGATCCAGCTGCCGCCGAGGGCCTGCTGGACGCGGCGGCCTACAGCGAGTCGATCGGCGGCTGATCGGCGTGGTCTACGGCCCCCATACTCCAGCGGACCGCGAGCAGATGCTCGCGGCGCTCGGCCTCGATGCCATCGAGCAGCTGTTCGACGACATCCCGGCGAGCGTCCGGGCCACCGACCTCGATCTGCCCGAGCCGCTGTCCGAGCTTGAGCTGAGCCGCGGGCTGGCGGCGCTGGCAGGGCGCAACCGCATCGACCTGGCCTCGTTCCTGGGTGCGGGCGTGTACCAGCACTACATCCCTGCCGCCGTCGACACGGTGCTCTCGCGAGGCGAGTTCTACACCGCCTATACGCCCTACCAGCCGGAGATCAGCCAGGGCACGCTGCAGAGCATCTACGAGTTCCAGTCGCTCATCGCCGAGCTGACGGGGTTGCCCGTGGTGTCGGCCTCGCACTACGACGGCGCCACGGCCACCGCGGAGGCGGCGTTGATGACGCTGCGGGCCACCCGTCGCGAGCGCGTCCTCGTCAGTCGCGCCGTGCACCGCCACTACGTGGAGACGGCGCGGACGTACTTCGGCCCCGGCAGCCGTGAGCTGGAGGAGCTGCCCACCGCGCCCGACGGAACCACCGACCTGGCCGCCCTCGCAGCCGCCCTCGACGAGCCCGGCCGCCCCGTGGCCGGCGTCATCATGGGCCAGCCCAACGCCTTCGGTCTGCTCGAGCCGATGGCGCGCGCGTCCGCGCTGGCCCACGCCGCCGGCGCGCTCTTCGTGGCCGTGGTCGAACCGGTGTCGCTGGCGGTGCTGGCGCCGCCAGGGGACTACGCGGCCGACATCGCCGTGGGCGAGGGACAGCCGCTGGGGATCGCGGCCCAGTTCGGCGGGCCCTACCTGGGCCTGCTCGCCTGCAGCCAGCCGCTCCTGCGCCAGATCCCGGGCCGGCTCGTCGGCCGCACCGAGGACGCCGATGGTCGGCGCGCCTTCGTCATGACGCTGCGCGCGCGTGAGCAGGACATCCGGCGGGACAAGGCCGCCAGCAACATCTGCACCAACCAGGCGCTGTGCGCCCTGGCGGCCACGACCTACCTGGCCATCCTCGGGCCGCACGGGCTGCGTGATGTCGCCGCCGCCGGTGCCGCTGCCGCGCAGCGCCTGGAGGCTGCCCTCGCCGACGCCGGCTTCGAGCGGGTGCACGCGGCGCCCTATCTCAACGAGTTCGCCGTGCGCGTGCCCGGGGCGGCGGCCGCCCACGCCGCCCTGCTGCAGAAGGACCTGCTGGCCGGGCTGCCGCTGGCGCGGTGGTACCCCGACGACCCCGAGCTGGTCGACGCCCTGCTCCTCTGCACCACCGAGCTGACCACCGACGAAGCCATCGTGCGACTGGTGGACGCCCTCGTGGAGGTGACGGCATGACGCAGCCGCATCTCGCCACCAACCGCCCCCTGCTGGTGCCAGCCAAGGCGCGTCGCTCGGCCGTGGGCCCGGACCTGCAGCCGACGCTGGCCGAGCTGCATGCCCCCGGCCGCTCCTCCTTCAAGGTGCCCCAGGTGCCGCTCCGCTGCGCTCGAGCGCCTGCCCAGCGAGCATCGCCGCGTCACGCCGCCGGCTCTGCCCGAGATCGACGAGCCCACGGTGGTGCACCACTTCATGCACCTCTCGCACCTCAACTACTCGGTCGACGGCGGCATCTACCCCCTCGGCTCCTGCACCATGAAGTACAACCCCAAGGTCAACGAGTGGGCGGCGCGCCTGCCCGGCTTCGCCGAGCTGCATCCGCTGGCGCCCGACGCGCTGGCGCAGGGCACGCTGGAGCTGATGTGGCACCTGCAGCAGCAGCTGGGCCTGATCGGCGGGTTCCCCGCCGTCTCGCTGCAGCCGGCCGCCGGTGCCCATGGCGAGCTCAGCGGCATCCTCGTCATCCGCGCCTACCACCTCGCGCGCGGTGACATCGAGCGCGACGAGGTCATCGTGCCCGACTCATCGCATGGCACCAATCCGGCGACGGCGACGATGGCCGGGTTCCGCACCGTCACCATCACCTCCGGCGCGGATGGCATGGTCGACATCGAGGCCCTGCGTGCCGCCCTCGGTCCACGGACCGCCGCGGTGATGCTGACCAACCCCTCCACGCTGGGCCTGTTCGAGCACCACGTGGTGGAGCTGCTCGAGGCGGTGCATGCCGCCGGCGCCCTCGCCTACATGGACGGGGCCAACATGAACGCGGTGCTGGGGCACTTCCGCCCCGGCGAGGCCGGCTTCGACGTCATGCACTACAACCTGCACAAGACCTTCTCCACGCCACACGGTGGCGGTGGCCCCGGCGCCGGGCCTATCGCCGTCGCCGAGCACCTGCTGCCATACCTGCCGGAGCCGCTGGTGGTCCGCGACCGCGACGGCAGCTTCCGCCTGGAGCGTCCCGGCGAGCGCCCCGCCTCCATCGGCCGCATGCGCGCCTACCACGGCAGCGTCGGCGTCCTCGTGCGCGCCTACGCCTACATCCGCGCCCATGGCGGAAGCGGCCTGCGCCAGGTCAGCGAAGATGCCGTGCTGGCGGCCAACTACCTGCGCCAGCGGGTGGGGGAGGCCTATGAGCTGCCCTACGCCGGTCCCTGCAAGCACGAGTTCGTGGCCAGCGCGAGCGCCATCAAGGCCGCCACCGGCGTACGCACCTATGACATCGCCAAGCGGCTCATCGACCATGGCTACCACCCGCCCACCATCTACTTCCCGCTCATCGTCGACGAGTGCCTGCTCATCGAGCCCACCGAGACCGAGTCGCTCGAGACGCTGGACGCCTTCGCCGACGCGCTCATCGCCGTCGCTCGCGAAGCGCACGAGGATCCAGGCCTGCTCGCCGAAGCGCCACATGACGCGCCCGTGCGCCGGCTCGACGAGACCACGGCCGCGCGCAAGCCGGACCTGCGCTGGCCGGCCACCGGCGAGGTCGAGACAGCGTGCTAAGCGTGAGCCCGTGGCGCCGCCTGCGCGCTGCCGCTGCTGGCGCTGCTGGGTCTCCTGGTGGTGAGCGCCTGCCTGGCCGATGCCGAGCCCTCACCATCGCCGTCGTCCGCGCCGTCGCTGCTGGTGACGGCGCCGCCGACCGCCGAACCCTCACCCACGGCCACGCCACGCCAGCAGGCCAGCGACGGGCGGACGCTGGTGGTGATGGCGCCCGACTCACCCCACGCGCCTGCTGCCCGGCGACAACCTCAACGCGACCGAGAGCCTGCTCGTGGACGTGCTGTATGACCCGCTCTACCGGCTCGACGAGCAACAGCGACCGGTGCCGGAGCTGGCCAAGGAGCTGCCGCAGATCAGCGACGACGGCCTGACGTGGACGATCCCCATCAAGGTCGACGCGCGCTTCCACAGCGGGGCCAAGCTGCGTGCCAGCGACGTCACCTTCTCCCTGCGCATGGCCGCCTCGCCCTCCTGCCCCCTCGGTCGAGCGCTCTGCGAGACCGTCCGCAACTACATGGTGGGCAACCCGGAGCGCGACGACAACGTCGTCAGCATCGAGCTGCGCGAGCCCTACGCGCCCTTCCTCACCGAGGTGCTCGGGCGCCTGCCCATCCTCAGCGAGGACGACGTCAAGACGGCCACCGATGAGCTCATCGCGGCCGCCGGCCGGCTCAACGAGAATCGCCCCGACAACATCATCAGCGAGATCACCCAGCAGACCCTGCGCGACGAGTGCCTGGAGGCCGAGCCGCCCGACGGCTGTCGGCTGCGCGACCATCGCGAGGACCTGGAGCAGATCTTCACGCGTGCCCGCATCGACCTGCCACCGCGTGCGCCCTACGTGGATGAGACCGGTGCCTTCAACGAGGACGCCTACCTGGGAGCCCTGCTCAAGCGGCTCGAGGCACTGGCGCAGGTCTTCAGCAGCCTCGACAGCGACAAGACCTCGGCGGCACTGGGTCTGCTGGACGCCACCGTCAAGCCCTTCGGCGGCGGGCCCTACGCGCTGGTGGGCATCGAGGACGATGGCACCTACGTCCTGCAGGCCAACCCCGACCACACCCGCCGCGTCGCTCAGATCGAGCGCATGGAGGTGCGCATCGAGCGGGACCCCTCGGTCGCGACCACGCGCCTGCTGACGGGCGAGGCCGACTGGATCCTGCAGGTCACGCCCGAGCAGGCCGACGTCATCGACGCTGCACCCGGGTTCAGCGCGGCGTCACGACCGATCGATACGCAGTTCGGCATCCTCTTCAACGTCCGCTCCGACCGCATCTACTTCGATGTCGCCACGCGCCGTGCGTTCATCGCCTGCATCGACCACGAAGGCCTGGCGACCGCGCTCGACGACGAGCGGCACCTGGCCACGACGCCCTTCACCGCCACCTCCTGGGCGCAGCCCGAGGCCAGCCTGCAGGAGCGTGACGTCGACGCCGCCAACGCCCTGCTCGATGCCGCCGGCTGGTCCATGGCCACCGACGGTGTGCGCGTGCGCGAGGACGGGACGCGGCTCTCGACCACCATCGCCGTGCGGCCCACCAGCGTCGATCTCTTCACCTTCGCCAACCAGGCCGCCGAGCAGCTGCGGGAGTGCGGCATGGAGCTCATCGTCGAGGAGCTCGATCTCACCGGTGACACCATGCTCAACCAGCTGCGCTGGCCGAACGACTTCGACACGCTGCTCTGGCTGCGGCGCCCGGGGCCGGACCCCGACAGCGCCGTGCGCGCCTTCGAGTCGTCGCGTGTCACCAGCGAGGACAACGTCGCCGACGAGAATCCCAGCGGCTTCACCTCCGAGCTGGTCGACTTCTTCGTCGCCTCGGCGCGCGACACCTACGATGAGGCTGAGCGCGCTCGCGGCCTATGCCGAGGTGCAGGCCGAGCTGCGCAAGCTGGTGCCCTACTGGCCGCTGTGGTACGACTCCGCCACCAGTGCGGTATCCTCCCGCCTGCGCGGTCCCGCCGGACCGGTGGACCCCTCTGGCGCACGCTACGACTGGGACATCGCCAGCTGGACGCTCGAACCCGAGCCTGAAGGTCGAGCTCGCGCCTTGAGCGGCGGGACCATCGTCGCGCGCGACACTGACCTATGGCACTACGGTGGACCCATTCGATAGGCCCTTATACAATCCAACGACCTGCGAGCAGCAGCACGGGAGACGCGTACCTGCGTGCAGCCCGGGCGAGCGGCCGCAGAAGAGCGCTAACCGCGATCGGCGCCATCCAGGCGGCGACGCGCCACACGGGAGGATCCTCTCTGATGAGTCATAGGACTCGAACAAGCTTCGCCTTCGGCGCGGCGTTCGTGCTGGCAGCCACGGCGCTGTCGGCCGTGCCCGTCATGGCGCAGGATGAGTCGTCGCTCATCTACGCCATCGACGGCGAGATCAGCGCGCTGAACAACGGCGCCGATGACATCCCCACCGCCGAGGCCATCCAGTGGCTGTACGACGGTCTCTATGGCCTCGACGAGAGCCTGACGCCGGTCCCCAACATCGCGTCCGAGCTGGCCGAGATCAGCGAGGACGGCACCGTCTGGACCATCAAGCTGCGCGATGACGTGTACTTCCAGCCCACCGGCGAGCAGCTGGTGGCCGAGGACGTCGTCTTCACCTACGAGCTGGCCAACAGCGACAACTGCAAGTTCAACCCTGACAGCTGCCTGGGCTTCGTCACCGTCACGCCCGAAGGCGCCACCGAGCCCGTGAAGGTGCTGCAGAAGGTGGAGGCGCTCGACGACTTCACCGTGCAGTTCACCCTGGCCGACAAGTACGCTCCCTTCGCCACGGTGCACCTGCCCAGCAAGTACATCGACAGCAAGGACGCCGTCGAGGCCTCCTTCGCCCGCTTCCAGGAGCAGACCGCCGACGTCGACGTGGCGGCCGTGGATGCCCTCATCGCCGCCGGCGTCGAGGCCGAGAACTACCGCGCCGATGCCGAGGCGCTGCTGACATCCGCCGAGTTCGCGCTCCCGGACGAGACACTCTACGTGGACGAGGAAGGCGCCTTCGACGAGGCCAGCTACCTGGTCGGCCTTGAGACCAGCCTGACCGAACTCTCCACCATCCTGAACGCCCAGGCCATCGACCAGATCGCCGCGGCCTACAAGCTCATCGACACCGCCCGCATGCCGGTCGGCACCGGTCCCTTCTACGTGACCGAGTTCCGCCCCGGCCAGGACATCACCGCTGCGCGCAACGAGCAGTACCACCAGCGGTCCCTCCTCGTTCGAGAAGCTGTACATGCCCATCATCAAGGACGACGTCGCCGCGTCCGCGGCACTGGCCGGTGGTGACATCGACTGGAAGTACTCGCTGACCGCTGATGGCTACGCGCAGCTGCGCGATGCTGCCGGCCTGAAGTTCGCCCTCTACCCCGACTTCGGCTACTTCAACCTGCAGTTCAACCTGCGCGAAGGCCGCCTCTTCGCCGAGAAGCCGGTGCGCCAGGCGCTGGCCTACTGCATCGACAAGGACGCCACGGTCGAGGCCGCCACGGACGGCCAGGGCGTGCCCATCTACGCCGACATCCCGCCCGCCAGCTGGGCCTACAACCCGGACGTTCCCAAGTACGAGTACGACGTCGACAAGGCCAACCAGATCCTCGACGAGGCCGGCTGGACCATGGGCGACGACGGCGTCCGCGTCAACGCCGACGGCAAGCGCCTCGAGACCCACATCCTGCTGCGTGCCGGCAAGCCCGACCGCACCAAGTTCATGCAGCTCCTCGCCGACCAGGTCAAGGACTGCGGCTTCAACCTGACCCTTGAAGAGGCCGACTTCGGCACCGTGCTGCTGCCGGGCCTCGAGTGGCCGCTCATCATGGCCGGCCAGCAGGAGCAGTGGGACGCCTACTTCGGCGGCTGGAGCACCAGCTACGATCCCGATCCCTACAGCCTCTATCACAGCAGCAACATCGTGACCGAGGACCTGCCGGACACCTACAACTACATCGGCTTCGACAACGAGCGTGCGGACGAGCTCATCGAGGCTGGTCTGAAGGAGCTCGACCAGGCCAAGCGAGCCGAGATCTACCAGGAGTTCGAGGCCATCATGGCCGAGGAGCTGCCCGCCCTGTGGGCGTGGTCCGACGAGGCCAAGGAAGGCCTCTCGGTCGCCGTCCAGGGGGAGAACGAGTGGACTGCCGAAGTCATGAGCACTCCCACCTGGTTCTACGAGTTCGAGAAGATCACCAAGGGCGGCACCACCGTCGCGGAGTGACCCTTCGATCGCGTTTCTAGCGTGACCTAGTCACGCCGTGGGGGGTCGTGCAGGCGCCCAGCGTCCGGCACGGCCCCCCACGCGACTACCTTCCGCACTGGCAGAGTACGTGCCCCCTCAACTCGCGGCCGATTCGTCGTCCCAGGGAGCCAGCTGATGGCTCAGTACATGGTTCGGCGCCTCATCCAGGCCATCCCCATCGTCATCGGCGTCTCGATCATCGTCTTCCTGATCGTGTACGCCTCGCCGGGTGATCCCACCGACCGCTTCCGTACACCCCGTGTGCCCGCGGAGCAGATCGAGGCACTCATCCGCTCCTACGGCCTGGACAAGCCCTTGCCCGAGCAGTACCTCGCGTGGGTCACGACCTTCTTCAACGTCATCGACTTCCGGACCATGAGCCTCAACATCGAGGCCTGGGGCTACAGCTTCGTTGACGGCCTGCCCGTCCTCGAGAAGGTCCTGCGGCGATTGCCGCCCACGATGCTCCTGATGGGCACGGCCCTCATCGTGACCATCGTCTTCGCCATCCCCATCGGCATCCTCGCCGCCGTGCGCCAGTACAGCTGGACCGACAAGATCATCACCACGGCCGCCACCATCGGCTATGCCCTGCCTTCGTTCCTGCTGGGCACCTACGTGCTGTACCTCGGTGGCGTGCTGGTCAAGCAGTGGACGGGTGGCGCGGTCGGCTTCCCGCTCTTCGGCATGGAGAGCCTGGGCAGCCGGGGGGACCCGCTGGACGTGGCCTGGCACCTGGTCCTGCCGGTGACCTCGCTGGCCATCCTCAGCATCGCCGCGTGGAGCCGCTACACGCGCTCTTCGATGCTCGACGTGCTGCACCAGGACTACGTGCGCACGGCCAAGGCCAAGGGCCTGCCGCGGCGAACGGTGCTCTACAAGCACGCGCTGCGCAACGCCCTCATCCCCATCGTGACGCTGCTGGGCCTGTCGATCCCCACGCTCATCGCCGGTGCCGCCATCACCGAGACCATCTTCAGCTGGCCCGGACTCGGCTCGATGTTCGTCGAGTCGGTGGGCAACCGAGACTACCCGGTCATCATGGCCGTCGCCATGCTCAGCGGCATCGCCGTCATCGTCGGCAACCTGATCGCTGACGTGCTCTACGGCATGGTCGATCCGCGCATCAAGTACTAGGGAGAGACGTCATCGCCACGGCAAAGCCCCAGGACACCGCCAGCCCACTCGCGGCGACGCCGGTCGTGGGCTTGTCCGACGATATCGACGAGGTCGACCTCGCGCCGGTCCGCACCTACTGGCAGCTCGTTCGGCGCCGGTTCCTGCGGCACCGCATGGCCGTCATCTCGCTCGCCATCCTGGCCGTCCTGATCGCCTATGCCGTCATCGTGCCGTGGCTGACCGGTGACCTGTACAAGGATCCCAGCCTGCAGAAGATCTACGCACCGCCGGAGTTCCCGGAGGCGCCGCTGGGATATGACGAGATCGGCCAGAACGTCTTCGTGCGTCTCGCCAAGGCCACGCAGACCTCGCTCATCGTGGGCTTCAGTGCCGTCATCATCATCGCCGGCCTGGGCAGCCTGGTGGGATCCATCGCAGGCTACATGGGTGGCTGGGTCGACAACATGCTGATGCGCTTCGTCGACATCGTGCTCACCCTGCCCATCCTGTTCATCATCCTGATGATCGTGGGCTTCTTCGGCCAAGGCAACGTCTGGGTCGTGGTCATCGCCATCGGCATCACCGGTTGGACGCTGGCAGCTCGACTCATCCGGGGAGAGTTCCTGATGCTGCGGGAGATGGACTTCGTGCAGGCGGCGCGTGCGCTCGGCGCCAGCCACCGCCGCATCATCTTCCGCCACATGCTGCCGCCGGCCACCGGTCCGCTCATCGTGGCCGCTGCCATCGGCGTGGCTGATGCGGTCGTGGTCGAGGCGGCCCTCTCGTTCCTCGGCTTCGGCATCAGCCTGCCGGAGGCCAGCCTCGGGAACATGCTCAACAATGCACAGACGTACTTCATCCGCGCACCGCTCATGGTGGTCTGGCCGGGCATCATCCTGGTGCTGATGGTGCTCTCGGCGAGCTTCCTTGGTGACGGCCTGCGTGACGCGCTCGACCCCCGCCAGAAGATCGAAGTCGCGTGACCGCGCCGACGGAGAAGCTGGCCGGCGAGATCACCGGCAGCCGCGTGGACATGGTGCTGGAGGTCGACGGCCTACGTACCTGGTTCGACACGCTCGATGGCACGGTCAAGGCGGTCGACGGCGTGAGCTTCGGCATCCGTCAAGGCCAGACGCTGGGCGTGGTGGGCGAATCCGGCTGCGGCAAGAGCGTCATGGCCATGTCGGTGATGGGGCTCATCGAACGGCCCGGCCGCATCGTGGGCGGCAGCGCGCGCCTACGCGGCAGCGACCTGCTGACGCTCTCCGAGAAGGAGATGGAGGCCACGCGCGGTGACCGCATCGCGATGATCTTCCAGGAGCCCATGACCTCGCTCAACCCGGTCTTCACCTGCGGCGACCAGATCACCGAGGCCCTGACGCTGCACCGCGATATCGGATCGAAGGCGGCGCACGAGCGGGCCATCGAGATGCTGGCCCGGGTGGGCATCCCCGACCCCAGGCAGCGTGCCCGGCAGTACCCGCATGAGCTCTCGGGCGGCATGCGCCAGCGCGTCATGATCGCCATGGCACTCTCGACGGAGCCGGAGCTGCTCATCGCCGATGAACCCACCACGGCGCTCGACGTCACCATCCAGGCCCAGATCCTGGAGCTGATGAAGGAGCTGCGCGAGCAGAACGACATGGCCATCATGCTCATCACCCACGACCTTGGCGTGGTGGCCGAGATGGCCGACGAGGTGGTGGTGATGTACGGCGGCAGGGTCGTCGAGCGCTCCGACGCCATCACCATCTACGAGCAGCCACACCACCCCTATACCAAGGGTCTGCTGGCCTCCATCCCCAAGCTGGGCGAGCGTCGCCGCCGCCTGGACGTCATCCGCGGCGTCGTCCCCAACCCGCTCAACCTGCCCAGCGGCTGTCTCTTCAAGCGGCGCTGCCCGATGGCCATGCCAGTGTGCGACACGCCACCGCCGGTACGGAGCCTGGGCGAGGACCACGTCTCGCGCTGCTGGCTTGGCCCCGACGGCGAAGCGCCGCAGATCGGTCGCGACGCTTCCCCGGAGGTGGCTACCGCTGCCGCGCTCGAGCTGTCAGTGGAGCCACCCGTGCTCCCGGAGCCCGTCATCAGCGACAAGAAGGGGTCAGGTTCGTGACCGAGCAGCGCGTGGTGCAGCCCAACACCCTGGGCGGGCCCTCCAACCGAGACGTGCCGCTGCTTCGAGTGGACGGCCTGGTCAAGCACTTTCCCATCAGGGGCGGGCTCTTCGGCTTGACCTCCGTGGCCGCCGTGCACGCCGTGGACGGCGTCTCCTTCGAGGTCAAGCGCGGCGAGACCCTGGGCCTGGTGGGCGAGTCCGGCTGCGGCAAGACCACGCTGGGCAAGGTCATCCTGCAGCTGCTCGATGTCACCGACGGGCACATCTACCTGAAGGGCAAGGACATCACCACGATGTCCAAGTCCGAGCGCCAGGAAGTGCCCAAGCAGATGCAGGTGGTCTTCCAGGACCCCTACGCCAGCCTCAACCCGCGCATGACCGTGGGTGAGATCGTGGGCGAGGGGCCCATGGTCCACGGCATGAAGGACAAGACCGAGCGGGATGAGCTGGTGCGCAGCCTGCTCGCCAAGGTCGGCCTGAACCAGAGTCACATCCACCGCTATCCGCACGAGTTCAGCGGTGGCCAGCGCCAGCGCATCGGCATCGCTCGCGCGCTGGCGCTCAACCCCGACTTCATCGTGCTCGACGAGCCCGTCTCCGCCCTGGACGTCTCCATCCAGAGCCAGGTGCTGAACCTGCTGGCCGACCTGCAGGAGGACCTGGGTCTGACCTACCTCTTCATCGCCCACAACCTCGCGGTGGTGCAGCACATCAGCGATCGCGTGGGGGTGATGTACCTGGGCAAGCTCGTCGAGCTGGCGGACGTGGCCAGCCTCTACGCCCAGCCGCGCCATCCCTACACCGTGGCGCTGCTGTCGGCGGTGCCCGAGCCCGATCCCCGGCGCCGCAAGAAGCGGCTCGTGCTCAAGGGCGACGTGCCCAGTCCCGTGGCGCCGCCCCCCGGCTGTCGCTTCCACACCCGCTGCTGGCTGCGCGAGCAGCTGGGCAACCCGGAGCGCTGCGAGACCGAGGAGCCGGACCTGCGCGATGTCGGTGGCGGACACCTGAGCGCTTGCCACTTCGCTGATGACGTGACCGCGGGGGCCGTGACCGAGGCGGCCGAGCGGAGCCACGAAGAGCTCGTCGCCGTCCACCTCGACCCGCTGGAGAGTGAACGCGAAGCTGCCGACGCGGCCTGACATCGCGCACCGACGCGGCTACTCCGCACGCCGGGGCGCAAGGACGCCAGCGGCTGACCCGGGCGCTGCGGCGACCAGACGCCAGCGGCTGACCGCGGGCGATCCGCGCTGGGCGGTCGCGCTAGTTGGTCATCCAGTCGATGCGCAGCTGCCAGATCGGGCAGGCTGGGTCTCGCTGCTCGAGCTTGTAGGTGCCCTGCGGCAGATCGTTGACGGTGGAGTTGAAGCGGGCCGACGTCGACGCTTTCACGTACTCGAAGTCGCCATCCTGCTGGACGACCGCGACCTCCACCCGCTCACAGGCTTCGGCAGAGTCATCGGGCGGGGTGTCCCAGGCGAGACGGTAACGTCCGCTTATCAGGCCATAGGTGGCGTTGGGGTCATCCTCGCTGGTGTGGGCGGCCTTCTTGGCGAACTCAGGCACGGGCGTCGAGCCGGGAGATGGCTGGGCTGGCGCGTCGGTGGCACCTGCGACCGGCGCATCTGTCACGGTCGCTGCCACGGTCGCCCCGGGTGCCTCGGTGGGCTCGCTGCTGACCGCCGCTGGTGTGGGGTCGGCGATGGGCACGGCCGTGGCGTCATCTCCACCACAGGCGACGACGACGAGACCCATGGCCAGGATCAGAGCAACGGTTGCGGTAGGCCTCATGCGCCCCCCTCCTGTTCGGTGGATGAGGCCGCCAGCCTAGCACGCCGGGGTCCGAGTCTTCGGGGTAGATGGCGTCGTCCCGGATCACCTCACCGCTGTGCTTCAGCCCTCATGAGCTCGTCCAGTCGCGTTGCCATGGCCAGGGCGAAGGCCGGATCGTTGAGGCTTGCGTCCATCTCGACCACCGCGATACGAGGGTCGAGCGCCTCACGCAGCGCGGCGAACATCGCGGCATCGGCGACCGGGTCATGGAACACCGCGCCCGGGACCGAGAGCGATGACAAGCCGCCTCGCGGGACGAAGACGGTGACCGGTCCAGTCGAGCGATCGAGCTTGGCGGCGATGTACCGACCCAGGCGCGCGGCCTCGTCGGCTGATATGCGCATGAGCGTGATGCTGTCGTTGTGACGGTAGAGCAGGCGCTCCCGGTAGCGCGCAGGCACCGTGTCCGGCGGGCCGAACGTGCCGATCTCCGCCGCGCCGAGGGAGATGACCTGCGGGATGCCTGCGGTTGCTGCTGCGTCCAGTCGCTGGGGCCCGGCGGTGAAGACGCCACCCACGACCTCGTCGGTGAGCTCGCGTGGTGGTGACGTCGAGGACGCCGCTGATGAAGCCTGAGCGGATGAGCGACTCCATCCCCCGGCCGCCGGAGCCGGTGGCATGGAAGACGAGGACCTCGTAGCCATGCGCCTCGAGCCACTCGCGAGCCGTCTCCACGCAGGGCGTGGTGACGCCATACATCGTGGCCGCCACGACCGGTCGAGCCGGCAACGAGGAGCGGAAGCCGGCCGCGGAGTGGGCCATGCCCGCGATGGCAGCGGCGGCGTTGGCGAGGATCCGCTCCGAGAGCTGGTTGAGCCCAGCGATGTCCACCACCGAGTACATGAGCGCGATGTCGGATGTGCCGACGTACGGGCGCGTATCCCCCGAGGCCATCGTCGAGACCAGCATCTTGGGCACACCGATGGGCAGCGCCTGCATGGCCGCGGCCGCGATCGACGAGCCTCCCGACCCGCCGACCGAGGCGATGCCGTCGAGGCGGCCTTCCGCGTGGAGTCGGCGCACGATCTCGGTCGCGCCGCGAGCCATGGCCATCACCGCCGCTCCGCGGTCAGTCGCAGCCGCCAGCGCAGCTCGAGCCTCGCCTGCTGCTGCCGCCACGTCATCAGCCGAGATGTCTGCGATCGAGCCGTCTGCGACCCAGCTGCGGCTGCGGACGCCGGTGTCGACGAGGATGACCTCGCAGCCGTCCTGGACGATCCGGTCGCGCAGGTAGCGCATCTCGGGACCCTTGGTGTCGAGTGTCCCGAGCAGCACCACGATCGGCCCGACGTTTGTCGGCACGTTATTGTCCCTCCCTGGCTGGCGCGAGTCGTGCCGAGTCTCCCACATGGTCCGTGCATGCCGTCGTGGTCCGCAGGTTCGTGTTGCGGCGGGCGGCTCGTGCGCCGCCGGACCTCCCGTTGGGGCGCGCGCGCGACCGCCTGCAGTGCCGCCGCGCCCGCGCGTCCAGCCCCTGCGCGCGCTCCGACGCCCGCAGGATCCTTCGCTGATGCCCTCCACGCTTGAGTCGGCAGGTGGCTTGTGCGTCTATGCCCTTGACGCCTGGAACAGCGTCTCGCACTCGCACGCGATGCCACGCTTGCTTCAACCGGCAGGCGCCCGGGCGGTGCGATGCCCTCACGGCCTGGATCGACAGTGAGGCCTGTCGACTCAGTCGCTCACGGCATGGCACGGCGGCCCAAGGAAGGTCAGAGCACGACGATGCCATTGCTGCCGGGCAGTCGGCCTTGGCGGAGCGCGGCCACGATCTCGGGTGTGTCGGCCGGGAAGGTGGAGCGCAGTGCATCGCGATGCTCGCTCAGCACCCTCCGGTTGTGCCTTGTGGAAGCGACCAGCAGCACGACCCGATCGACGCCGCTGTCGCGCCACTTCGCCTCGATACGGCGCTGCAGGGCCTGGATGTCGTGGAGCCTTGTCTCGGCGTCGATACCGATGCTGCCGGGACCATCCAAGCGGACGTCCCAGGCCCGCAGGTCTCCGGCGCCCCCGATGAGCACCTCGCTGCGCCAGTGGAACCCTTCGCCGACCCGCGGCCGGAACCGCTCGATGAGGCGCAACTGTGCGATGTCGCGGACGGGCGATCCGTCGGGGTACGCCTTGAGGCTGAGCTGCAGTCCGAGCACGGCGCAGTGTGCGGCCAGCTCGTCGACGCGGGGCGATACGCGTTGCACCCGTTCGGTGCGACTCATCCGCGACTGGTTCAGCCCCGCGGCCTGGGCGACGTGACGCTGGCTGAGGCCGGCGGCGAGCCTCACATCGCGCAACTCGCTGCCGAGCTCTCGCAGAAGCCTCTGAGCCTGCCGGTGGCCTCGGTCCCTGGCGCGGTCCACGGTCGACATCGACGCATCATGGCGGCGACGACTTCGCGTCCACTGCACTGGCGCTTCGCGCCTTCGCGTCCACTGCACCGGTGCTTCGCGCCCTTGCACCGGCGCTTAGCGCCCGCCCGGCGCCCGCCAGGCGGCCCTCCCGCCGCGCCCGCTCCCGCGGCGCCCCTCATCGGGACACTAGCTGACGACGTCCTCCAGGCGCGTGGCTTTGCGCCAGCTCGACGGCGCTCTGCTCGCGGAAGTGGCAGGCGACCAGCTGCGCCTCTCCGTCGTCCGGCAGCGGGTCGACCAGCTGCGGGACGTCCGTGGCACAGATCTCGGGTTCGCCGAGATGGCGGCGCAGCCAGCAGCGTGGGTGGAAGTTGCAGCCCTCCGGTGGGTTGACCGGGCTGGGGACGTCGCCGGTGAGGATGATGCGCTTGCGCTCGAGCGTGGGATCGGGGATGGGGATGGCCGACATCAGCGCCATGGTGTAGGGATGACGCGGGTCGCGGTAGAGCTGCTCACGGTTGGTGAGCTCAGCCACGCGGCCCAGGTACATCACCGCCACGCGGTCGCTGATGTGCTCCACCACGCCCAGGTTGTGGGCGATGAACAGGTACGTCAGGCCGAATTCCTTCTGCAGCGACTTCAACAGGTTCAGCACCTGCGCCTGGATCGACACGTCGAGCGCCGATACGGGCTCGTCGCAGACGATGATCTCCGGCTCCAGGACCAGCGCTCGCGCGATGCCGATGCGCTGTCGCTGACCGCCGCTGAACTCGTGTGGATAGCGGTCGGCATGGTACGGCTGCAGCCCCACCAGGTCCATCATGTCGGCGACCTTCTTGCGGCGCTCCTCGCTGTTCCCGATGCGATGGATGCGCAGGCCCTCGCCGATGCTGTCGCCGACCAGCTGGCGCGGATCGAGCGAGGCGAAGGGGTCCTGGAAGACGATCTGCATCTTGCGTCGGTAGGGCTGGAGGTCCTTGCCCTTCAGCGCCGTGATGTCCTTGCCGTCGAAGATGATGCGGCCGGCCGTCGGCTCGATGAGGCGGAGCAGCAGGCGCCCGATGGTGGTCTTGCCGCAGCCCGACTCGCCTACCAGCCCCAGCGTCTCGCCGCGCGCGATCTCAAGGTCGACACCGTCGACAGCGCGCACCTCGGCCACGGTCCGTTGCAGCACGCCGGCCCGGATGGGGAAGGCCTTCTTGAGGCCGTCCAGGCGCACCAGCGGGTCCTTGACCCTGGTGGTGCCGAGCGTCGTCAGCACCTTGGCGCTGGTCACGCCGCTGGCGCTGGTCACGCCGCGGGGACTCGGTCACGCCGCGGGGATCGGTCACGCCATGGGGATCGGTCACGCCAGGGGCATCCGTCATGACTGGGCCTCGGGCCAGGTGTCCGGGTCGGGGCGCCGCGAGCCATCCTCGTGGTGATAGAGCCAGCAGCGCACCAGGTGGCCCTCGTCGACCGGGCGAAGCTCAGGATGGGCACGCTCGGCGAGGACGTTGCCGTGCTCGACCCTGGACGTGCAGCGCGGCGTGAAACGGCAGCCGTCGGGCAGCTCGATGAGGTTGGGCACAGAACCCGGGATGGTGGCCAGCTCCGCGCGGATCTCACCTGGCACCGGCACGGCCCCGATGAGGCCCTGGGTGTAGGGATGCTTGGGGTCGGAGAAGAGCGTGCGCACGTCCGTCTGCTCCACGATCTCGCCGGCGTACATGACGGCTGCCCGGTCGCACATCTCGGCGACCACGCCGAGGTCGTGGGTGATGAGGACGATGGCCGTGCCGGTCTCGCGCTGGAGCGTGCGCATGAGGTCCAGGATCTGGGCCTGGATGGTCACGTCGAGCGCGGTGGTGGGCTCGTCGGCGATGAGCAGCTCCGGCTCGCAGGCGAGCGCGATGGCGATCATGACCCGCTGCGCCATGCCACCGGACATCTCGTGCGGATAGGCCTCGTAGCGCCGCTTGGCGTCCGGGATGCCGACCATGTCCATCAGCTCCAGCGTCCTCGCCCGCGCCCCCTTCTCGTCCAGGTCGCGGTGGATCTCCAGCGCCTCGCTGATCTGCTTGCCGACCTTCATGACCGGGTTGAGTGAGGAC
Organism: uncultured Chloroflexia bacterium; assembly: GCA_963804575.1. GTDB lineage: Bacteria > Chloroflexota > Limnocylindria > Limnocylindrales > CSP1-4 > JAFMJV01. The sequence goes on along the minus strand of CAWDQY010000007.1, from coordinate 12,779 downwards.
TGTGGCTGCTGGAAGATCATGGCGATGCGATCACCCCGGATCTTGCGCATCTCATCCCGCGGCATCGTGAGCAGGTCCCGACCATCGAAGATGACCTCGCCACCCTCCACCCGGCCCGGCTCGGTGATGAGGCCCAGGATCGATAGCGACGTCACCGACTTGCCGCAGCCCGACTCGCCGACGAGGCCCAGGACCTCGTTCTTCGAAACGCTGAAGTCGATGCCGGTCACCGCGCGGATGGCGCCGGCACGCGTGTAGAAGGACGTCCGCAGGCCACGCACTTCAAGGATCGGCCGGGAGTCGCCCCGGCCGGCGGTCGGTTCGTTCACCGGTTCAACCTCGGGTCGAAGGCGTCGCGAAGGCCATCACCGATGAGGTTGAAGGCCAGCACGGTCAGGGTGAGCATGAAGGCCGGCGCCATCACCAGGAGCGGCTTGCTGAAGATGGAGTTGAAGTCCCGTCCGATCATGGCGCCCCACTCCGCCGCGGGCTCCTGGATGCCCAGGCCCAGGAACGACAGGGCGGCGACCTCCAGCAGCGCCGTGGCGATACCCAGGGAGCCGGCCACGATGAGCGGCGTGATCGAGTTGGGCAGGACGCGTCGTCGCAGGATGCCCGCGCTGGACTCGCCCAGGGCCATCGATGCCGTCACGTAGTCGCTCTCGCGGGTCTGCAGCACGGCTGAGCGCGTCAGGCGCGCGTAGAGCGGGATCGAGACGACCACCACCGCCGCGACCGCGTTGACCAGGCCCTGGCCGAGCAATGTCACCACGGCGATGGCCAGGATGAGCGCCGGGAACGACAGGACGATGTCCATCAGGCGCATGAGCAGGTTGTCCGTGAGGCCGCCGGCGAACCCGGAGATGGCGCCGATGGCCGCGCCGATGAGGATGGCGATGCCGACCACGACGGGGCCGATGGGCAGCGAGAGTCGGCCACCATAGACGACGCGGCTGAAGATGTCGCGGCTGTTGCCGTCCGTTCCGAGATAGGTCTCCATCTGCTCGGCCGGGCAGCCCAGCAGGTGGATGCAGGGGTCGGCTCGTCGACCCGGCTCGCCTGGTCCGTTCAGCTGCTCGTTGGGCCCGTAGGGGGCGATGACGTCGGCGAACAGCGCGGTGAACACCAGGAAGACCAGCAGGACCAGGCCCACCTGGGCGGAGCGCTGCGAGAGGACGTTGCGCAGCGTCTCGCGCCAGCGCGTGTAGCGCACCGTCCGCGTCTTGACCGGCAGCACCACGGGTGTCGCGGCGGGCTCAGGCTGAAGGCTCATCGGGTCGGGCTCACTTGAGGCGGATCCTCGGGTCCAGGTAGGCGTAGGAGATGTCGACCACGAGGTTCACGCTGAGGTAGATGAGGGCGATGATGAGCGTGAATCCCTGCACCACGATGTAGTCTCGCCCGACGATGGAGTCGTACATCGTGCGGCCCACGCCGGTGAGGTTGAAGACGGTCTCGGTCAGCACCGCGCCGGCCAGGAGCAGGCCGAGCTGCAGGCCGATGATGGTCACGACCGGCAGCATGGCGTTGCGGAAGGCATGCTTGCGCAGCACGTTGCGGTCGGCGACGCCCTTGGCCCGCGCCGTGCGGATGTAGTCCAGGCCCAGGACCTCCAGCAGCGATGAACGGGTGATGCGCGCGATGATGGCCAGCGAGATGGTGCCCAGCGCGATGACCGGCAGGATGAGGTGCTGGATGGCGTCCACCAGGGGTCCGAACTGCAGCGTGACCGTGAAGTTCAGCGTGTAGATGTTGGAGAGGAAGTCCAGCATGGCCCGGGGCAACCCTTGCACCCACTCGAGGCCCCACGCCTGGGGGATGGTCTCGAACTGCAAGCCCGGCGACAGCCGGCCTGACGGCGGCAGCTGCAGGACCGTGCCCTTGAGCAAGACGGCGAAGACGAACTGCAGGATGAGCGCGAGGACGAAGATCGGGACGGACACGCCCAGGATGGCGCCGAACATCGTCGTCACGTCCGTCCTGGAGTTGCGTCGCAGCGCTGAGATCAGGCCCAGGGTGACGCCGAGGACGGAGGCGAACAGCAGCGAGTAGACGGCCAGCTCGATGGTCGTGGGCAGGCGCTCGATGAGGATCTCCGTGACCGGCCGGCCGTAGCGGATGGAGTCCCCCAGGTCGCCACGGAGGAGCTGCCCCAGGTACAGGAAGAACTGGACGTGGATCGGCTCGTTGAGCCCGTAACGCTCGTTGAAGGCGTTGCAGATCTCGTCTGTGGCACGCTCACCCAGCGCCGACAGGCAGGGGTCGCCGGGCAGGAGTCGCGCGATGGCGAAGACGAAGAAGACGATGCCCAGCAGCGCGGGGATGCTGAGGAGCAGGCGCCGGATGATGTACTGGGTCATCCCATCTCGTAGTCAGGGGCTGGAACGTGGCAGGCGGCTGGCGATGCCAGTGGGTGGCAGACGATGCATGAGAGGGGCGTCACCGGTCGGTGACGCCCCTCTCGCTTCGGTTGCGAGTGCCTTGACGCTATTCCTCAGCCGGCGGAGGCGGGTTCAGGAAACCGCCCCAGAGGCTGGAGAAGTAGGTGAAGCTGCCGTCGCGACCGACGTGCAGCGGGTTGGCGGCATCCCACTGGACGGCATACGACGTCACGACGTCGTTGGCATCCAGGGCGGCGCCGTTGTGGAACATGACGCCTTCGCGAAGCGTGCAGGTCCAGACCGTGAGGTCCTCGTTGGGGGTGCACTCCTCGGCCAGTCGCGGCTCGGTGGCGGTGCCACCGACCTCGAAGGCGTAGAGCGGCTCCATGATCTGCTCGCAGGCGCGCAGTGACTCACCGTCGGTCTCGTCGGCGCAGTACATGCCGATCGGCTCGGCGTTCTGCATCCACACGAGCACGTCGTCGGCACCCGGCCCGACGGCCGCGAACTCCTCGTTGCCGAGTGGTGATGAATGGGCTCCCTCGACGTCGGCACGCCAGGCCGTGGACGAGCCACCGGTGGCGATGGGCACCATCGGCACGTGCTGCGCGAGCAAGCTGTTGGCTTCAGCGTAGGCCGCCTGGCGGGCAGCCTCGTCGGCCGTCGTCCCGCCGGCCGTCAGGGCCGCGTGGACATCCGGGAAGCCTTCGCCGAACTGGTCGCTGGCGCCGGGGCCGAAGTGGTAGTCAAGGAAGTTGGTGGGATCGGGATAGTCAGCGTTCCAGCCCAGCAGGTGGAAGCCTGGCAGGTTGCCCGAGTCGGAGTTGTCGATGAAGGTGCCCGACTCCTGGACGTCGATGGTGGTGGTGATGCCCAGGTTCGTCTGCAGCTGATCCTGCAGGTCGACCGCGACCTGCTCCGGGAAGGGCAGGTAGGCGCGGTCCACGACGCGCAGCGAGATGGGTACCTCGGGGAAGGACTCGAGGCCGGCCTCGGCGAGCCCTTCGGCCAGCAGGGCCTTGCGCGCCTTCGGGGTCGAAGGCCGGGAAGGCGTCGCCCTCACAGGCGAAGGGGATCGAGCAGGGCGTGAAGTAGTCCGCCACCGTCGAGCCTTCGCTGTAGAAGTTGTTGACGATGCGGTCCTTGTCGATGCCCATGGCGATGGCCTGGCGGACCTTCTCGTTGTCGAAGGGCGGGTAGGTGTTGTTCATGCCGACGTAGAAGACGTTGAGGCCTTCGCGCGGGATGAGGGCGAGCGCAGGATCGGACTCGATGGCAGCCAGGTCGTCGACGCTGGGATTGTCGATGCCGTCGACGGTGCCGGACTGCAGCTCGATGAGCTTCTGGCCGGGCTCCGAGGACCAGCGCATCACGACGCGGTCGCTGAGCGGAGCCTCACCCCAGTACTCGGGGTTGGCCGCGAAGATGACCTCCTGGCCGCGGCGCCACTCCTCGAGCGTGTACTGGCCGGTGCCGTTGGGATTGTCCACGATGCTCTGGTCGGGGACGGCCGAGATGAGGTAGTCGGCGTCGTTGATGGCGAAGGGCGAGAAGGCGACCTTGGGCAGGAACGCCGGGTCGGGATTGCAGAGCGTGAAGACCGCCGTCGCGGCGTCCACGGCCTCGATCTTGGCGATGTTGCCGGTGTACTCCGCACCGTTGAAGGTGCCGGCTTCGCAGTCGACATCGGCATAGGTGGGGTAGGCGCTGTAGCCGCCCGCAGGCGGCGCCTCGGGTGCGGCCTGGGCGAACACCGGTGCAGCAGACATCGCCACCAACGCGATGGCGCCACCGATGACTGCTCCAGACAACCAGGTGGGTCGTCGGGTCATCTCGTCTCCTCTTGCTCGCCGCGACGGCGACGGGCGGCACTCCCAGGGAGGCGTCGGCCGTCGCGGGCGCCACATCGCAGCGACCCCGGATCCGGTCCGACCGTCCTCCCCAACAGCCACCCGCAGGTGCGCAGCGCGATACAGCGCCCGCACCCTTCGCGGCGTGGAGGAAGCCTAGCACCGTGTGCATCGCGCTGTCACGAGGCCCTGCCTCTGCCGGGCGTTGACATGTCGGAAGCTGTGCGCGACACTTTGCGCATGGCAGTACGCACACGCGCGATCGACTGGACCTACGAACCCCGACCTGCCCCGAGACGGATCCCGGTGAACCTGAGCTTGCCGGAGGACCTGGTGAAGGAGCTCGACGGGGTGGCCGGCCCACGGAACCGCAGCGCCTTCGCCGAACAGGCCCTGCGACGCGCCATCAAGCGCGAGCAGTTCCGCATCGCAGGCGAGAAGGCTGCTGGGTCGCTTGACATGCGGCACTACCCGCACTGGCGCACCTCCGAGGATGTCGTCGAATGGGTGCGCATGATGCGAGCCGAGGAGACCAGCACGGACGTCGACCAGGAATGAGGCTGATGCTCGACTCGGCCTTCGTGATCGATGTGTTGGCAGGAGTACCCGAGGCCATCAGGCGGCAGCAGCTCTTGTTCGAGGAAGGCGATGAGCCCTTCGTCAACGAGATCGTCGTCTGCGAGGTGCGTGCTGGTCTGCGTTACGTCGATGTCCGGGAGCTGGAAACCCTCCTGGAGCCCATCGAGTTCATCCAGCCAGGTCCGGAAGCGGCCATGGCGGCGGGCGAGTGGCGCAGGCTCGCGCACGAGCGGGGCTACAGCCTGAGCCTGCCAGATGCGCTGATCGCTTCTGCAGCGGATGCGATCGGGGCTGCGGTGCTGACACGGAACGTCCGGGACTTCGCACTGACGCCGGTCCGCGTGGAGACGTACTGAGCGGCTGCGACCACGCGATGGCTCCGACCACGCGACGGCTGCGACCACGCGGCGGCTGCGACATACACTGCGCGCATGCCATCCCTGCGTGTCGCGCTGGCCCAGATCGCCCCGCGACTTGGCGAGCTCGAGGCCAACCTGGAGCGCCACCACCAGCTCATCGGCGAGGCTCGAGCGCGCGAGGCCGACCTGGTGGTCTTTCCCGAGCTGGGCCTGACTGGCTACCTGCTGCAGGACCTGAACGCGGAGGTCGCCATCCGCCGCGACGACCCGCGGCTGCTGGAGCTGGCTCGTGCGGCCGATGGCATGAGCGTCGTCGTCTCGTTCGTCGAGGAATCGTCCGATCACAAGCTCTTCATCGCCGCCGCGCTGCTCGAGGCCGGCCTGGTGCGCCACGTTCACCGCAAGGTGTTCCTGCCCACCTATGGGCTGTTCGATGAACGCCGCTTCTTCGCGCCCGGCTCGACCATCCGTGCCGCCAGCTCGGAGCACCTCGGGCTGCGGTTGGGCATCAGCGTGTGCGAGGACTTCTGGCATCTCGCCACGGCCCAGCTGCTGGCGCTCGATGGAGCGGAGCTGCTCATCAACGTCTCGTCCTCGCCCGGGCGTGACGTGGCCGCCATCAACGAGACCGGACTGGGCACCGCCGAGTCGTGGCGCTCGCTCAACCGTACCTACGCGCAGCTGACGACGAGCTTCGTCATCTTCGTCAACCGCGTGGGGGTGGACGAGTCCATCACCTTCTGGGGTGGCTCGGAGATCGTGGCTCCCAACGGCGCCAGCGTCTTTCGGGCGCCCACGCACGACGAGGGCTTGTACGTGGCCGACATCGAGACGGCCGAGCTTCGCCGCGAGCGCATCGCCTCCCCGCTGCTGCGTGACGAGCGTCCCGAGGTCGTCATCCGCCAGCTCGACCAGATCCTGGCCGAGCGCCTCGAGCGGAACGCCCGCAGCGCCCAGCGATCGTGATGGCCGCCGCTGCCTTCGAGCTTCCCGCCGAGCTGGCCATCGAGACCGTGGCTGCCCGCCGCATCATCGCCGAGTTCATCCGCGCCCAGCTGCGCCAGGCCGGCTTCGGCAAGGTCCTGCTGGGACTCTCCGGCGGCATCGACTCGGCGTTGGTGGCGTATCTCGCCGCCGAGGCCATCGGCGCGGAGAACGTGCTGGCGCTGCTGTTGCCGTACCGCACGTCGTCACCGGACTCGCGCGCTGATGCCGAGGAGGTCGTGCGCCGGCTGGGCTGCCGCAGCGAGCTGGTCGATATCAGCTCCATCGTGGACGGCTACTTCGATGCCGGGCGGCAGGATGCGGCAGCCCTGCGGCGCGGCAACTTCATGGCCCGCGCACGGATGATGGTGCTGTACGACCACTCGGTGACCTGGGGTGGCCTCGTCATCGGGACCGGCAACAAGACCGAGACGCTCATCGGCTACAGCACGCTCTGGGGCGACAGCGCCAGCGCCTTCAACCCCATCGGCGACCTCTACAAGTCGCAGGTGCGGCAGCTCAGCGTGGCGGTCGGCGTGCCCGATGCCATCATCGCCAAGGCGCCCTCGGCCGACCTGTGGCCCGGCCAGACCGACGAGGCGGAGGTGGGCTTCTCCTACGCCGAGGTCGACCGCATCCTCTTCCGCCTGGTCGATCAGCGCCGCTCCATCGAGGAGGTGGTGGCCGATGGCTTCGCGCGCGACCTGGTCGACCGCGTGGACCGCATGGTGGCGAGCTCCGAGTTCAAGCGCCAGGTCCCACCCATCGCCAAGATCGGCCCTCGCACGGCCGGCATCGACTACCTCTACCCGCGCCGCCGGCCACGCTCGGCGCGTGACTAGCCCGAGCGCCAGTTGAGCGGGGCAGGGGAGGCCGGCGGCGGCACCCTCTTCGTGGTGGCCACGCCCATCGGCAACCTGGGCGACATCACGCTGCGGGCGCTGGAGGTCCTCAAGGATGTGGCCGTGGTGGCGGCCGAGGACACCCGCGTCACGCGCAAGCTGTGGGCGCGCTTCGCCATCGAGACGCCGCTGCTCAGCTACCACGCCCACAGCGACGACGGGCGCACGCAGGAGCTGCTGCGGCGCCTGGCAGCGGGCGACGACGTGGCGCTCGTGACCGACGCCGGCACACCATTGATCAGTGACCCGGGCGCGGTGTTGGTGGCGGCCTGGGCCGAGCGTGGCGGGACCATCGTGCCCATCCCGGGTGCCTCGGCGGTGCTGGCCGCGCTGGTGGCGTCGGCCATCCCGGCTCCCCGCTGGGGCTTCGAAGGATTCCTGCCGCGCAAGGGCCGTGAGCGGCGGGAACGCCTGGCCCGCATCGCCGCCGACGACCGCGCCACCGTCATCTACGAGGCGCACGGCCGGACGGCCGCCACGCTGGCCGACCTGGCGAGCGCCTGCGGGCCGGACCGGCCGGCCGCGGTGTGTCGCGAGCTGACCAAGCTGCACGAGGAGGTTCGCCGGGGATCGCTGGGTCGGCTGGCAGAGGAGCTGCTGGCCGTGCCGCCCAGGGGTGAGGTCGTCATCGTCCTCGCCGGCGCGAGCGAGGCCGGGTCAGCGGCCGTCAGCCTGGAGGCTGCTCGGGCGCGCGTGGCGATGCTGGTGACGCAGGGGCTGAAGCGGTCGGCGGCGGCGCGGGTGGTGGCCGAGGAGACGGGCCTCTCTCGCCGCGAGCTGTTCTCGCTCAAGGACGGCTAGCGCCGCCCTTCGGGTCGGTCGCCCGGCGCGTCGGGTCGGCTGCGATCTCGGCCTGCAGGCGTCGGCCTCGAGCCAGGGCGGCGCTGACATCGGCGCCCGGGTTGGCGCGCCGGAACTGCATGCGGAACCACGGACCTGGCTCATCCGCCCACGTCACCGCCGCGCTGCCCGGCAGCAGGACGCCATCTTCGGTCGGACCCCAGGCGCCGTAGTCGACGCTCCACCCGACCCTGGGCGCGCCCACGCCCTTGAAGCGTTCGGCGCTGAAGCGTGCCGGCATGGAGGAGTCGGGATCGAACTCCATCAGACCGCTGGCACAGGCCCCGCCGGCGCGCTCAAGGTCACGGCGGCGCGGTGGTCATCGAGGGGCGCCCAATCCACGTCCTCGCGCCCTGCCCAGGCGCCAGGAAAGAGGATGGCCTCCGACCACATGAACAGCAGCGAGGCCTGGTCGATCTCGGGGCCGATATCGAGCGTGTGGCCGATCCGGCTGAAGCCGCTGCCATCGACGTAGCCATCCAGGCCGCGCACGAACGTCAGGGGCCCGATGCCGACGCGCAGGTCGACCACGTGGTGGCGACCGAGCTCATGCCACATCACCGCCTCGATGGGCAGCCAGAAGCCCTTGCCCGCGCGCCGGAAGCGGGCGCTGCCCTCGATCACCGCCGTCGCGATCGGATCGGCTGCGTGGCGCCGAGGCGCTCGAGCCAGCGCTCGACTGGTGCAGGCAGGGGAGTGATCACCTGTGCCCGGGTTTCGTCACCGGCCGATGATGGCACGTCGATCGCCGACGCCGCTCCACCGTGGTCGCGGTCACGGCCCGCCGCTGCCACGATGGTGGCCCGTTGCCCACCGCCCTGCGCGAAGCGACATCGCAGCCGCCGATAAGCCCCGCTCGCTATCGTGATCACACCAACCGCCGAGGACCCGCCGAAGTCGATACCCGCCGCTGTGTCGATGGCCGGACGCTGTGTGTGATCGTCCGGCAGGGAGGTCTTCTCATGAACCGTGTCCTGCTCACCGGACGGCTCACGCGCGACCCGGAGGTGCGCTCGCTGCCCAGCGGCAAGGTGGTCACCAACTTCAGCGTGGCGACCAACGAGTACCGCGGCGGAGAGGAGCGCACCGAGTACCACACCGTCGTGACCTGGGAGCGCCTGGCCGAGATCTGCGGCCAGTACCTCGGCAAGGGCCAGATGGTCTCGCTGGAGGGTCGCCTCCAGACGCGCCGCTGGGAGGATGACCGCAAGGTCAAGCACTACCGCACCGAGATCGTGGCCAACAGCGTGGAGATGCTGTCCGGCCGACGCAAGAAGGACTACGCCGCCGAGGCTGCGGCGCAGGCGCTCGAGACCCAGGCCGAGGTCATGGGCCTTGACCCTGTCGACCCCGAGGACTACCCCGAGGACGTCGACGCTGACGACGAGCTCGTGCGCGACGACGCGGAGACCGTCGCCGCCTGAACCCGCTCGGTCTTTCCCTTGGCGGCCGGTGCTGTGCTCCCCTCCAGCGCCGGCCGCTTCCTATCCCCGTCGGATGGCGCCTGGTGATGCCCGGGCGCAACGGCTTCGACCCCCTGGTACCGCCAGCGCGCGGGCAAAGGACGGATAATCCGACCCCCAGCGCTCATGGCCGATCCGACCCGACGCCGCAAGCAGAGGATGGGCGCACGTCCATGGCCCAGCGGGCAGCAGGAACCAGGAGGCGACCATGACCGACGCAACGTCAACGAGCATCCAGATGGCCGAGCCCGTCATCGGCGAGCGCGAGCGCGAGCTCGTGGAGCAGGTGCTCGCGAGTGGCGTCCTGGCGCTGGGTCCCTTCGCTCGCCGGTTTGCGGACGAGGTCGCAGCGCTGGCCGGACGACGCTATCGGCATCGCCTGCAGCAGCGGCACGGCCGGCTTGCACATGGCCATCCGTGCCCTCGGGATCGGCGAGGGCGACGAGGTCATCACCACGCCGTTCAGCTTCGTGGCCTCCGTCAACTGCATCCTCTACGAGCGGGCGACACCGGTCTTCGTCGACATCGAGGAAGACACGCTGGGCCTGGACCCCGCTCTCGTCGAGGGCGTGGCCAGCGAGCGTACGGCGGCCGTGCTGCCGGTCCATGTCTTCGGGCGGCCCAGCCGCATCGACGAGGTCGCCGAGACCGCCGGGCGGCGAGGCTGGCACCTCATCGAGGATGCCTGCGAGGCACTCGGATCGGCCCGCGGCGGACGACCGATGGGCTCCTACGGCCAAGCCTCCGTCTTCGCCTTCTATCCCAACAAGCAGATCACCACCGGCGAAGGTGGCGTCGTGGTGACGGACGACGAGAAGCTGGCCGCGACGTTCCGCAGCCTGAGCAACCAGGGCCGCGACGATGACGGGACCTGGATGAACCACATCAGGCTTGGCTACAACTACCGCATGGATGAGCTGTCGGCTGCCGTGGGCGTGGCGCAGCTGGAGCGGTTGCCGGAGCTTCGTGAGGGCCGGGCACGTGTTGCCCTTGCCTATCGTGAGGCGCTGGGTGAGCGGGACTGGGTTCGTCTGCCCGAAGCCGGCCCGGCGGAGTCGGTGGACTGGTTCGTCTACGTCATCCGGCTCGACCCATCGATCGACCGGGACGCGGTGATGGAGGACCTGGCGCGGGTCGGGGTGCCGTCGCGACCCTACTTCAGCCCGCTCCACCTGCAGCCCGCGATCATGGCCGCGACTGGCTAGCGCACTGGGTGACTTTCCGGTCACCGAGCGCGTCGCGGCCTCCACCCTGGCGCTTCCCTGGGGGCCTCGCCTGACCGAGGACAGCGTCAGGCGAGTCGCCGAGGGCCTCATCGCAGCGGTCGAGCGCCAACGCAAGGCCTGAGCACGGATCTTCGCGTCTTGGGACGTCTCGCGAGACTAGTACTTGAGTTAGCCGCGGGCTAAGCTAGCTGGTCGAGGTCGACCTGCGCCCGTTGCACGTTGCTGAGGAGCCGGTCCCTGAAGCCGTCGGCCAGTGACTCGATGGTCGATCGATCATGCAGGTTCTCGCTGTACACGAACCGCAGCCGCAACTGGTCCTTCCAGATCTCCGACGAGATCGCCAGCGGGTAGTAGCGGATCCCGCTCGGGCTGTGGGTGTGACCAATGGACTCGCGGGCCAGCGAGAACAGCGACCCTCGCGGCACCGCGTCGAGCTCGTCGCGCTTGCCGAGGTGGTTGAACATGATCTGCGCTCGTGGCAGGTCCCGGAAGGTCTGGCGGACGGACCCGTCGCTGGCCATGTAGCGCAGCAGATCGAATCCAAGTCCCCGTCGCAGGATGGGCTGGATCTGGTCACTCAGGACCGCTGGCATCTCCCGCGGGGCCGACACGGCCAGCACCATCGGCGTATAGGAGATGAAGAAGCCGACGGTACCGAACAGGTCGACGTCGTCGAAGCTGTCTTCGTCTCGACCGTGACCCATCATGTCGAACAGCGCCGTATCGGAGCCGGTCCAGTCGGCGACCACCTCGGCCAGCGCGGTCATCAGCAGGTCCGTCTTGTGGACGATGCTGGGTGTTCGCTGGAGCATCGCGCTCGTCTCCTCAACCGAGAAGTCGAGCGTGACCTGGCGCGCAGAGGCGTTCGTGTTGGCGTCGTTCGATCCATTGTTGTCAAGCGGGATGGAGCGGACCCGGTCCCACGGCAGCCCAAGCCAGTCGGGTATCTCGCTGCGCAGGTCATCGGAGTCAGCGCGACGCTGCAGCGCATGGGCCCACGCTTCGAAGGACGTCGACGGCGGTGACAGCGTCACCGGCTGACTGCGCTCGATATCCCGGTAGATCGAGTCGAAGTCATCCCAGAACGGTCGCCACGAGAACGCGTCCATGGCGAAGTGATGGATGACCACGAGCAGCCGCTGTTCGCCGCCACCGAGGTCGAACACGCCGATGCGGAAGAGCGGCCCGTGCTCGAGGTCGAGGCTCTCCTGGATCTCGCCGGCGTGCCGTTCGAGCGAGGACCGTTGCTCGTCCCCGTCGAGGCCGGAGAGGTCGAAATTGCTGATGGGCAGCGGCTCGATGGTCGCGGCGATAGAAGATGCCCAACCGTCGCGATCGGGGAAGAAGCGCAGCCGCAACGCGTCGTGGCGCTCCACCAGGCGCTGCACGACCTCGCGTGTCACGACGGGATCGAGTGCGGGCTCGGGTCGAAGCAGCACGCCGAGGTTCCAGTGATCGGGATCGGGAGTGTTGCGCTCGACGAGGAAGCGGGCGACGTTGGGGAGGACCGGAACAGGAATGGCGAGGGCCCCCGCGTCGCGGGCCACGGCTGGCTCGGTCGAGGAGGGCGGGGTGGTCTCCAGGAGCCCATCGCGACCCATCGCACGCCCAGCTTCGATATAGGCCGACACGACCGCCTCGACGTCGGCCTCGCTGTGGGCGGTCGAGAGGAACGACGGCGAGGGTGGGTTGGTGTTGACTCCATGCTCGCGCAAGTAGTACTGGAACATGCCGGCGAAGCGCGTCGAGGCGGTGAAGGCGGGGCGGAAGAAGGAGCTGAAGTGCTCGACGTGGATCGGTAGCCCGTCATGCTCGTAGGCGCCATTGATGGCAGCCACGGCCGCAGCGGTTCGCTCGTTCAACTCGGCCTGCAGGGAGGGCCCGCGCTCATCGAGGTGCGTCAGCACGGCCTTGGCTGCGGCCAGGGTCAGGGGGTGCTTGATGAACGTGCCGCCCGACGCGGTGATGTCCGCCTCGGGGAAGCTGTCGTCGCCGAAGGACCATGGCCCGCCGTCGATGACGTCGACATACTCCGACGCGCCGGCCACTACGCCGATGGGGAGTCCGCCCCCGAGCACCTTGCCATAGGTCGTGATGTCCGCGTGGATGTCGAACAGCGCTTGGACACCACCGATGTGGGCGCGGAAGCCGGTAACGATCTCGTCGAACACGAGCAGGAAGCCGCTCTCATCGGC
>CAWDQY010000006.1:0-68265 GCA_963804575.1 uncultured Chloroflexia bacterium | reverse complement strand
AAGATGACCCCAGGTCCGCGAGGCGTCAGCATCATCGCCGTGTGCCCCGGACCGTGGCGTCGACGCGGAGCGCCGTCAGGTACGGCTAGCCCTCCGCCGGGACGCGATCTGGCGGCTCGGAGTCGGAGGCGAGCGAAACGATGCTCGAGGTCATCGGCCTGACCAAGCACTACGGATCGGTCGTCGCGCTGGATGGTGCCACGTTCTCCGCGGCAGCCGGCCGGATCGTGGGCTTCCTTGGCCCCAATGGCGCCGGCAAGACGACGATGATGCGCTGCATCTTCGGCCTCGTGCGCCCGGACGGCGGAGAGGTGCGCTGGCGAGGTCAGGCCGTCGTGCCGGCGGATCGCCTCCGGTTCGGGTACATGCCCGAGCAGCGTGGCCTCTACCCGCGGATGCGAGTCGGTGAGCAGCTGGCCTACTTCGCGGCCCAGCACGGCCTCTCCGACCGCGAGGCGCGTGACGCGGCCTCCGCCTGGCTCGAGCGCCTGGGACTCGCGGACCGGGAGCGCAGCAAGCTCGAAGACCTCTCCCACGGCAACCAGCAGCGTGTGCAGCTGGCGGCGGCGCTGGTCCACGACCCTGAGCTGCTCGTCCTCGATGAGCCCTTTTCGGGCCTCGATCCCCTCGGTGTCGCCACCATGAGCGAGGTCCTGGCCGAGCGGGCCGCGGCGGGCACCTCGGTCGTCTTCAGCTCGCACCAGCTCGACCTCGTCGAGGACGTCTGCGAGGACGTCATCATCATCAGTCGCGGCCGGGTCGTCGCCGAGGGGCCCATCGCCGACCTCAAGGCACGGGCCCATCGACGCCATCTCGAGGTCGAGGTCAGCGGCGCCGCCGGTGACTGGCTGGAGCCAGACGGGCAGACCATCCTCGAGCAGGAGGGTGACCGCCTCAAGCTGCTCGTCGATGAGAGCACCGACCTCTCGGCGCTGCTCGCCGCGGCGCGCGCGGCCGGCGAGGTGCGTCGCTTCGCCTACGGTCCGCCGCGTCTCTCCGAGCTGTTCATGGAGGCCGTCACGGCGCCCCAGCACGAGGACATCGCGGCGTCGGGCACGCCGACCCACGAGGAGGTGAAGAAGTGACGCGCCTGCGCTCGATCCGCCTGGTCGCGCGACGGGAGATCCTCGAGCGCGGGCGCAGCCGCGGCTTCCTGTTCTCCATCGGCTTCACGACGCTCATCATCATCGGCTCCTTCGTCGTCCCCGCGATCCTCTTCGACGAGGACGATGCCCGGCGGGTTGGCCTCACGAGCCCCGCGCCAGCCGGCCTGGCGGAGGCCATCGCGGAGCAGGCACAGGCGTTCGGTGAGCGACTCCTGGTCGCCGAGCCGGCGGACTCGGAAGTGACCGCCGATGCCCTCGCGGCGGGCGAGGTCGCGGCCGTCGTCGAGGTGCCTGCCGACCTCTCCGGGCCCGGCAGCGTGCGCTTCCAGGAGGAGGCCGATGCCGTGCTCACGCACGTGGTGAGCCGTGCCGTCATCGAGCTGCGGAGCGCCGCCGTGGTGGCCGCCGCGGACATCGACACGACAGCGCTCCAGGCCGCCCAGGAGGCTCCAGCGGTCGCCATCGTCGACCCGCCCGACGCCGACAGCCAGGGGCGCTTCATCGTCGCCAACATCGGCGCCGTGCTCATCCTCGTGGGCATCTTCGGCTTCGGCTTCACGGTGCTCACGGGAGTCGTCGAGGAGAAGCAGAGCCGCGTCGTGGAGGTCGTGCTGGCCACCGTGCGAGCGCGCGATCTGCTCATGGGCAAGGTGCTCGGCATCGGCATCCTGGGTCTTGTCCAGCTGGCCGTCTTCGTCATCGCGGCGCTCATCGCCTCGCTCGTGACGCAACGTCTCGAGCTGCCCGCGTCGACGCCCGCCGCCATCGTGCTGGTGGCCATCTGGTTCATCCTCGGGTATGCGCTCTACGCTACGGTCCTGGGCGCGCTGGCAGCCCTGGCCTCGCGCATGGAGGAGGCCTCGAACGTCTCGACCCCGGTCACGGTGGTCGCCATCGTCGCCTACTTCGTGGCCATCTTCGCGGTGAGCGAGGACCCCTCCGGGGCCATCGCCGTCATCACCACCTTCCTGCCGCCGACCGCGCCCTTCGTCGTGCCCATGCGCGCCGCGTTCGACGCGATCTCGGCCGCGGAGATCGGCGGGGCCATCGTCGTCACGGTGGCGGCCATCTGGCTGCTCTTCGAGGTGGGCGCCCGCATCTACAGTGGCGCCGTCCTCCAGACGACCGGCAGGATGAAGCTGCGCGACGCCTGGCGCGCCGGACGCTGACCGAGGTTCGTCGACAGCGCCGAAAGACGCTCAGGCGCAAGCGGCGGCGGCATCGCCTGCTCGAGGCCGGCTGGTCCCTCGCCTCCCAGCCGGGCGCGCAGCCGGCGGGTGCTGCGCTCGGTCAGGCCCAGCAGCTCGGCCGGATGGTTGACCTGGCCTTGACAGAGGGCTGACAATCTGAACGTTCACATGAACGGTCACGTGAACGTTCAGACAGCGCAGCCGGAGGGGGATGTGGCGCCAGGGTTCCAAGCGAGACGGCGCTCCACGATGAGGGACGTCGCGCGCCTCGCGGGCGTGTCAGTCCAGACCGTATCGGTCGTGGTCAACGACAAGGCGGTCGTCTCGGCGGACACCCGGATCGGATCCTGACCGCCATCGAGGAGCTGGGCTATCGGCCACTGGCCGCCGCCCGCAGCCTGCGCACCGGGGCAACCAACACCATCGGGCTGATGGTCGCGGACATCACCAACCCCTTCTTCGCACGCATGGCCGACGCCGTCGAGGACCACGCCCATGGGGCTGGCTACCACGTCATCCTGTACAACACCCACAGCGATCCCGAGCGCGAGCGTGCATACCTGCACATCGCCGCCCAGCGCTGGGTGGACGGTATGCTCTTCGTGACCACGACGGATACGCTGCACGGGCTGTGGGAACTGCAGCAGGCGGGCATCCCGGTCGTGGCCATCGATCGCATCCCCAGCGGCTACGACGGCCCCTCGGTCATCCTCAACAACGCCCGCACGGGAGCCATCGTCGCGGAGCACTTGCTGGACCTGGGTCACGAGCGCTTGGCGCACATCTGCGGACCACTCAACCTGCGCCTGTCGATCGAACGTCTCGAATTATTCCGCGACACCATCCGCTCCCGCGGGTTGGAGCCTCTCCCCTACGCCGTGGGCGACGCGGCTTGGAGCTGCGAATTCGGGCTACCAGGCGATGCTTGAACTGCTCGACCGCGCGCCCACTCCCACCGCCGTCTTCGCATCCAATGACCGGCTCGCGATCGGCGCCATGCGCGCGGCGGTCGAACGCGGGTTGCGTGTACCGAAGGACATCTCCATCGTCGGTGTCGACAACATCGAGTTGGCGCCCTACCAGACACCACCCCTGACCACGGTCCGCCAGAGCCTCACCGACGTGGCCACGCTGGCGACGAAGATCCTGATCGATCTCATCGCCGGCCGAGGACCTACTGAACCTCAGGTCATCTTCGAGCCGGAGCTCATGGTCCGCCAATCGACGGCCCGGCCATCCAACCAGGAGGCAAGAGCACAGAAGGAGGTGCCGCGCCGAGGGAGTCCATGACGCTACTTCGCAAATCGGAGGGGCTGGCCAACCCACGGAGGTTCCGTGCCGCCAGCGAACACGGAGGGTTGAAATGAGAACCACATTCCGCACCGTCAGCATCGCTGCTGCGGCCTGCCTGGTCTTCGGCGCCGGAGCCGTCGTGGCCCAGGACGACTTGGCCTTCGAGAAGAAGGACCCGCTGAAGGTCGGGTACTCGGTCTACGACATGCAGCAGCCGTACTGGCAGGAGTACGCGCGTGGCGTGCAGGAGGCCGCTGAGGCCGCCGGCGCCGAGTTCCTGCTTAGCGACCAGAAGAGCAGCCAGGAGGCGCAAGTCTCCGGCAGCCTCGACCTGATCAACCAGGGCATCAGTGCGCTGGCGATCTCGCCGGTGCAGCCGGCCGCGCTGCCAGCGGCCATCGATGCGGCGCACGAGGCCAAGATCCCGGTGCTCATCGGCGACGTCGGGGCCGAAGGCGACTACGACGGCTTCGTCCTGTCCGACAACTACGAGGGCGGCGTGCTCGCGGCCCAGTACATGGTCGAACAGCTGGCTGATGTCGAGGGCACCAAGGAAGTGCTCTCGATCCTGTTGCATCCTGGCTCCGCTGTGGGAGAGGTTCGCGCGGCCGGCTTCCGCGACGAGATGGCCAACCACGAGGACTTCGTCATCGTGGCCGAGCTCAACGGCAACGACACCGTCGAGGGTGGCTTCGAGGTCACCCGCGACACGCTCGCAGCGAACCCGAACCTGGTCGGCATCTATGCCACCAATGACCCCGAGGCCATCGGCGCCAACCAGGCGCTGAAGCAGGCGGGCAAGAGCGGTGTGGAAGACGTCCTCCTGGTCGGCTTCAACGGCGATGCCCCGGCGCTCGAGCTGATCGCCGCGGGTGAGATGGCCGCAACCATCCGCCAGGATCCCTACGGTCAGGGCAAGGCAGCGGTCGAGGCCGCCATGACCCTGCTCGACGGCGGGGAGCTGACCTACGACGATCCCGAGACCCGCTCGCTGTTCTTCCCGGTGGAAGTCGTGACGGTCGAGAACGTCGACATGTACATGGCTGCCGAGTAGCCAGGCGGCACTTGCGCCGGCTCCCTTGGCCCTTGCCGGGAGCCGGCGAGCAACCTGTCCGCGCCCCCTGCGCCACATGGTGCCGTCATCGCGGGCGGGGGTACACCTATCCAGCCATCCTCACAGCGACTGCGAACGAACGGACCCGTGTCACAGCCCATCCTGACCGCCCACGACATCTCCAAGCGATTCCCCGGCGTGCTAGCGCTCGAGGGGGTCGACCTCGAGCTCCTACCTGGTGAGGTCCACGCCCTCGTGGGCGAGAACGGTGCCGGGAAGTCCACGCTGATCAAGGTGCTCGGCGGCCAGCACCCGCCCACCTCCGGGACCATCGAGGTCCGTGGTCGGGTGGTCGAGTTCAGCGATCCACTGCAATCGCAGCAGGCTGGCATCAGCGTCATCAACCAGGAGTTCAACCTCATCCCGCAGCTGTCGATCGCGTCCAACATCCATCTCGGACGCGAGCCGCGCCGGCTCGGCGGGCTCATCGACTGGCCGCTGATCAACCGCCAGGCGGCCGATCTGCTGCGGCAGCTCGGCCTCGATATCAAACCTGATCTGCGCGTGGAGTACCTGAGCGTCGCCGACAAGCAGCTGGTGGAAGTTGCCAAGGCGCTGTCGCAGGACTTCAGCGTGATGATCATGGACGAGCCTACGGCGGTTGCTCCCCGACGCGATCAGCCGACCGCTCCCGGAACTAGGAACTGGCGACATCGCCGAGCTGCCCATCCCCTTCATCCTCATGCTGCTCACCTACCTCGGGCTGCACCTGGTGATGTCGCGCACGACCTACGGGCGCAACATCCGGGCGGTCGGCAGCAACGAGGTCGCCGGCCACATCAGCGGCCTGCGTGTCGATCGGGTGCGCATCTTCGCCTTCGCCCTGCTGGGGGTCTGCATCGGCATCGCGGCCATCGTGCTGACGGGCTATCTCTCCTCGGCCAACGCCATCATGGCCCAGGGCTACGAGCTGCGGGTCATCGCAGCGGCCGTGGTCGGCGGCACCAGTCTGCGCGGGGGCAGCGGCACGCTGCTGGGCACGTTCACCGGGGCACTCTTCTTCACGCTCATCAGCAATGCGCTGAACATGTACAACGTGGGCGCGTACTGGCAGTACGTGGCCGTCGGCTCGATCATCGTCATCGCGCTGGGCCTGGATGCGCTGCGGCGTCGCTACATGGGCAGCCTCTTGACATAGCCGGTTCCCGGTGGGGGCCAGAAAGGGAGTGGGACATGCGCAACTACGTCACCCGACGCGAGTACACAGACTGGATCAGCGAGTGTACGGCGCTGGCGATCGCTTGCGGCTACCCGATCCAGGATTCGATCGATCAACGACAGCACGGGTCTGGTCCTCGGCTCCGACCAGTACGAGGCCTTCGTGAACGGCATGTGGTCTCGCGAGCCATACGAGGTCTTCGCCATCTTCGAGTCGATCAACGAGCCTGCCGTCGATGGCCTGCCCAAGGACGCGATGGCGTGGGCGGAATACGGCGGCCTCTGCGACAAGCTGATGATCGTCCACCCCGGCAAGTTCTGCTCGGCCCACTTCCACTGGCGCAAGACCGAGTACTACGAGGTGGTGCTCGGCGAGATGGACGTCTTCTACGCGCACGAGGTCATCGACTTCCCCGAGCTCGGGGTCGTAGCCGACGAGACCATCCAGCGGACGCCCATGCCCAAGGGCGACCCCTGGCCCGACGACATCATCCTGCCCAAGGGACGCGAGGAGCTCCTGGGAGCTGCTGACCTCGTACCAAGCGCCTGCGGCAGGGGGACCCCAAGTTCCTCGTGCCCCGCAAGCACCTGCACGGCTTCGGATGCCCCAGCGATGCCCGAACGCCGCTGGTCATCCGCGAGAACTCCGGCTACAGCCACGAGCCCACCGCCGAGGGCAAGGCCGGGCTGCTGCCCGAGTGGCAGCACATCCACGACAACCACTTCCTCGCCGAGCTGGCCAACTCCGGCCGGCTCCAGAACGTCATCCGCGAGCGATGACCGCTGTCGTCGAGGTGCCGGCGCTTCCGGCACCGCTGCGCTGGGTTAACGCTGCCGACGCATGGAGCGCGCGGGCCGATGCCCTGGTCATCACGGCCGGGCCGCGGACCGACTGGTTCGTCGACCCGCTGGGCGATGGCGTCGTCGACAACGCACCCGCGCTGCTGATGGCAGACCGAGGGGACGTGGATGCTGCGCGCTCTTGTCTCCGCGGAGCACGCCGCGACCGCTCCCGGAGTCGGGCTGCTGCGTGCCCGCAGGGTGAGGGCGGCCGAGGGATTGGCCACGAACACCTGCGCCTGGGCCGCGGCGGTCAGACCTCGCTCCTCCATCAGCCGCGAGAACTCGCCGAGCAGGTAATCCATGCCGGGCATGCCGCCGTAGGCCTTCCAATAGCCGCGGCGGGCGTGGTCGTGGCCCATCACGACGTGGCCGATCCGCCCGTCCTCGACGAGCCACTCGAGGATCTGCAGCGTGCCGTTCTGCGCCTCACGCCAGCGGAACCCCTGGTCGAACTCGACGTATGCGCCCGTCCCGGCGATCTCGCGGTGATAGCTCCGGTCGACCACCTTGTCGACGTGCGACAGGATGACGTGGCGAGGGTCGGCTCCGTGGTCGACGAGGAACCTGACCTGTTCGGGGCCTCGCAGCCCATCCTCGCAGTGGGTCAGGATGGGCGCCCCCGAGACGGACTGCGCCATCGCAGCAGCCTCGAAGACCGTCCTGTCACGCCCATCAGGAAAACCGGCTGAGCCGCCGATCTTGATGACACCGGCCCGGTGTCCGGTGCGACGGATGGTCGGACCGGCGAGATCGAAGGCGTCGATGCCCTGCTCGACCTCGTCGATGAAGAGTCGCGCGATCTCCGGCGCTCCCATGCGCCAACTCCAGTGCCGGTCGCTGTAGTAACGAGCGGTGTGGAGTCCGGTGGACGCGAGGATGTGCACTCCGCTGCGTCGGCTGATGTCCACCAGCATCTCGATGTCGCGTCCGCAGTCCGCCGGCATGGCATCGACGACAGCGGCGAGACCGAGCCGCTGGGCGAGCGCGAGCTCCTCGACCGCCTTCTCCACGCTGTCGAGGCGGATGTCCGGGTAGACCTCGACCGGTCGGCCGCCGGCGATGACCAGGTGCTCGTGGGCGAACGTGATACCCAGCGCCTCGGCGTCGATGTCGCCGAGGACAGTGCGGACTCGACCCATCCCTACATCGCGATGCGCGCTGGCACGGCGAGGCCCCGCAACTGGTCGAGCGCCTCCACGAACCCGGGCCCACGACAGATCCGCGATCCGGCCTGACAGCCCAGGCTGACCGCGTCCAGGGTGGCAAGACCGCTCGCCAGCGCTACCGCGAAGGCCGAGTTGAAGGCGTCGCCAGCCCCGGCCGTGTCCACCATCTGGTCATCCGGCACCGCCGTCGTCGCCACGCGCTGGCTGGACGAACCGGTGGCCACCAGCGCCCCGTCGGGCCCGAGGGTCATGACCACCCCGCGCGCACCACGGTCCAGCAGCGCCCTCGCTCGTTCCTCCGGCGAGCCACACTCGCCGCACATCGCGGTGGCCTCACTCTCGTTGGGCGTGACCCAGTCAGCGAGCGCCAGCAGCGCCGTAGCCTCGGTCGGCGGTGGTGCCGGAGCCGGGTTGAGTACCGTCGTGACGCCGTGGTCCCGCGCTATCCGCAACGCCTCGGTGGCCGCGGCGATCGAGATCTCGAGGCTGACGACACAGATGTCAGCTCCCTCGATGGCGCCCGCGTGCGTGCGTACATCGTCCGCGGTCAGCTGCGCCAGCGCCCCGGGTGCCAGGGTGATGTAGTTCTCGCCTCGCCCATCCACCATCACCGCGCCCACCATCGAGTGGTGGCCGGGAAACTCGACGAGGCTCCTGACATCGACGCCGTGCCTGACGAGCTGATCCCGCACGAGCGGTGCGAACTCGTCGCCGCCGATGGCACTGATGATCGATGCATCGGCCCCGAACAGGGCAGCGCCGATGGCCTGGTTGGAGGCTTTGCCACCGTTGATGGTGCTCACGTTCCGCGCGAAGGCGGTCTCACCCGCGGCGGCAGGGCGCTCGACATCGAAGCGGATACCCAGGCCGACACCGCCGACGGCGACCAGGTGCACGGGACGGGTGACCATCAGTACATCGTCCTTCCGCCATCGATATTGAGGAGCTGACCGGTCATGTAGGCCGCGTCATCCGACGCCAGGAAGGCGATGGCCCCGACGATGTCCTCGGGGGTGGCGAGACGCTTGATCGGCTGGTGAGCGCGCGACGCCTCCGTCTCCTCACGCGTGAGCGTGCCGTCCTCGAACCAGCGCTGGAACCCGTCGGTGAGGGTCCGGCCGGTGGTGACGGCGTTGACGGTGATGCCGTCGTCCCCCACCGCCCGTGCGAGGGAGCGCGTGAGCCCGATGATGCCTGCCTTGGCCGAGGCGTAGTGCATCAGCTCCGCCTGGCCGTGGAGTGCGGTCGCGCTCGAGAGCGAGATGATGCGGCCCCAGCCACGCTCGCGCATGTGGGGGTAGACCGCGCGCGAAACGAGAAAACAGCCCTTCAAGTCGACGGCCAGCACCCGATCCCACTCCTCCGAGTCGATGTCGGTCCAGGCCTGCCAGGGGAAGATGGCCGCATTGTTGACGGCGATGTCGATGGGCCCGAGCTCCTGCGCCACCCGCCGTACCATCGCCGTGACCTGGCGCTCGTCCGAGACGTCCGCCTGCAGCGCGATGGCCCTCGAGCCGGCGCCCTCGATCTCGGCGACGGCGCCCGCCGCGCCGTCCGCGTCAGTCAGGTAGTTGACCGCGACCACGGCACCTTCCTGTGCGAAGCGAAGCGCAGCGGCACGGCCGATGCCCTTGGAGGCGCCGGTGACGAGTGCGACGCGTCCTTCTTGTCGTCGCTCGGACACAGCGGTCACCGCGTCCCCCATACGCGCCGGCGGTACTCGGCGAGCGACTGCAGGTAGCGCTCCTTGCTGCGCTCATGTCCTGCGAGATGGGGGCTAGCGAACACGACCGGGGGCGCACCTCGCTCCGCGAGGGCCATGGCGGTGCCGCTGGTGATCTCATGCATGACCGCGAGGTTGAGGATGGATGCGGACGCGGACACGCGCTCCTCGATGCCCGGGATGGTGACCAGGGCGTCGCCGACGGGCACACCGTTGTCGATGGCGACGTCGGCGACGTCCGCCAGCCGCCGGGCACCGCCACGTTCGGCGGAGGTCTGGGCCGAGTATTCGAAGCTGGTAACCCCGATGACCTTGATGCCCGCGGCCTGCGCAGCATCGACGTAGTCCATGATGATGACCTCGACCCCGGAGCTCGAGAACACGATGGTCGTGTCACCGGGGCGCGCGGCCAGCTCACCGAAGATGACCTTGCCGTAGCCGGGGACACGCTCGAGGAAGAGCGCCTGCTCGAGGCCGTTCGGCCCCACGACGTCGTGGAAGAACGTGACCGCCAGCTCGACCACCGGACGGAAGCCAGCCACGGCACCGATGCGTGGGTATGCCTCCTCGGCCATCATCCTCGAGTGTCCGGCGCCAAAGACATGCACGACGCCGTCGCCGGCGATCGAGCTGGCGCAGAGGGCGGCAGCCTCCTCGATGGCCGCGGCCTGCGTACGGATCCGGTCGAGCCTGGGGATGATCTGGTCAAGGTACTGGCCGGTGCTCATGCTTCCTCCTTCGGTTGGGTCTCTGGCGATCGGGTCGTGGTGGCGCCGACATCAGCCCCGTCGGTCGCGAGACGATCGCGGAGCTGGATACCGTCGACCGCGCTGACGTCCACGCCAGCCTCGACCGCGAGGCTGGCGGCGGTACCGGCAGCCTGGCCCATCGCCATGCAGGTGGCCATCGAACGGGCTGAGGCATGCGCCGCGTGCGTGGCAGACAGGCAACGACCGGCGACGACGACGCCTCGCAGGCGCTTCGGCACGAGGCACCGCCAGGGCAGGCCGTAGGTGCCCGAGCCTCCCACGTGGACCCAGCGCGTGTCGGCGCTGGCGAGATCCTCGATGGGCGCCCCACAACGCGCGATCTGGTCGTCGAAGGAGGCGCCGGACCGGACGTCCTCCTCGGTCAGGACGTAGCGTCCCTGGATGCGGCGGGTCTCGCGTACGCCGGCCATCGCGCCGATGGCGACCAGCTCCGCCTGCTCGAACCCTGGCATCTGGTCGCGCAGGAAGCGGGCCCATTCGTCGACCTGCTCCAGCCCTTCCAGCTCCACGCGGCCCGGCTCCAGCGGGTCAGCCAGGTCGGGCGCATCGATGCGCGTCGTGGCCATGAGCGCGACCCCCTTGGCGCCGGACTGGTGCAGGCTGCCGCTGTCGCCGCGCAGGTCGTAGCCCTGCTCACGGGCCTGGCGCAGCAGCTCACGGAAGCGTGGCCGGCCGTGCTCGCGAAAGGCGGGCAGGTCCACCGGGGCCATCCGGAAGGTGACCGTCGCCGGTTGCAGCAGCTCGCGGTCGGCAAGCATGGCACCACCGGCCGCGGCGATGACGTCGGCGTCACCGGAGGCATCGACGAAGGCATCCGCGGTCACCTCGACCAGTCCCGCGCGGGTGGCGACGGTCAGCGCCTCGACCCGCTCCTGGACGGCTCGGACGCCGGTGACGAGCGAGTGGAGCATGAGCGCCACCCCGTGCTCGCGCAGCAGCTCCGCCCACACGATCTTCAACGTCTCGGGGTCGTAGGTGTAGCCGAGGCCGGAGCCGAAGCTGTTGGGCCGCTCGAAGACCTTTCCCCGCGCGCGCAGCCGCTGGACAGGCAGGTCCGGCAGGCCGGAGACGACCTTGCGACCGGCCTCCCCGGCGGTGAAGAACGCGTAGAAGGTATCGAGGACCGCCGTGCTGGTACCACCGGGGAACCCCAGCCGGTCGATGAGCAGCACCGTGCGGCCAGCGCGGGCGGCGGCCAGTGCGGCCACGCATCCCGCGGAGCCAGCGCCGACGACGACGACCTCAGCGTGCACGGCGGTCAGACGTCCTCGAGCTGGTCCAGGACACCCTGCACACGCTCGAGCTCATCCGGCTCGGGCAGTCGCAGTGGCTCGCGGGGTGCACCGCCAGGCAACCCACGCAGGGTGGCACCCGCGTGGAGCGCGCCGATGATGGGGATCCGCAAACCGGCGCTGGCACGATCGATGCGCAACTGTGCGTCCCGGGCCACGGCTAGGTCCGCGACTTGCAGCGCCTGCTGCAGACGCACGAAGAGCTCGGGCACCACGTTGGTCAGCGTGGAGATCACGCCGCGCGCGCCCATCGACAGCGCCGCCGTGTTGAGCCCGGAGTTGGCCATCCACACTGGCACACCAGCGTCGATGAGGGCGTGCAGGTCCCTGACGCTGGTGCTGGCCTGCTTGACGCCGGCGATGACCCCATCGCGGAACAGCTCGGCAGCCTGCTCTGGCCGCAGGTCGTAGCCCGTGGCGGGCGGATTGTTGTACGCCAGCAGCGGCGTGTCACCAGCCGCCTCGGCGATGCGCTCGTAGTAGCGCCGCACCGAACGGAAGTCCGGTTGGTAGTAGGTGGGCGGCACCGCCGCCACTGCTGGGGCGCCGGCCTCGACGGCCTCGGCCGCCAGCTCGACGGCCAGACTCGTGGGCATGGCGCCCACGTGGACGATGACGAAGAGGCGGCCGGCGGCCGCCTCCAGGATCGTCCGGGCGACGTCTCTGCGCTCGGACCGGTCGAGGAGTGGACCGGCGCCGGCCGTACCGAGGACGAACAGTCCGGTGACGCCGGTTCCGGCCTGGAATGCGATGAGTGTCCGGATGGCCTCGAGGTCGACCGCGCCGTCATCGCGGCAGGGCGTGATGAGGGCGGTGAAGACGCCGCCGGGAACGGTCGTCATGGTCGCACCTCGTCGAGACGGACGGCCCTGCGTTCCGCTGCGGACCGATAGGCTGCCTCGACGAGTCGCAGGGTATCGAGGTTGTCGCGCCCCGAGATGCTGGGCTCATCCCCGGTCTCGATGGCCCTGAAGAGCTCACCCATGGTGCCCACGAAGGCATCCGGGAACCACTTGCGCGAGAACGCCGGTCGGACCCACGAATCTGGGCGATCGCGCGTGGTGAACTCGAGCGTCGAATAGCCGGCGGTGGGCCAGCCGATACCGCCGCGCGCGATGGCATCGAGACCCTCGATGCGGTAGTCGACGCTCCAGTCGCGGGTCCACGGGAAGCCGTCGTCGAACCCGACCGCGAGCAGGCCAGACTCGTAGCGCAGCGCGTACAGCGCGATGCTGTCACCCGCCCATGGCTGACCCGGGTAGGTGCTGGTCACGGCGGTGACCTCGACCGGATCTCCGAACAGATAGCGGAACTGGTCGAGGTGATGGATGGACATGCCCAGCATCATCAGTCGCGGGTAGTGCTCGGCATCCTCCCAGAAGCCCTGCCAGGGCTGACGGGTCCGCAGCTCGAACGATGCGGTCACCAGCGACCCGAACACACCCCGATCGATGAGTTCGCGGCAGGCACGGATGGCGGGGTCCCAGCGCCCGTTCTGATTGACCGCCAGCTTGAGCCCGGACCCTTCTGCGGCCTCGACGATGGCGACCGCGTCCTCCAGGGTGGTCGCCATCGGCTTCTGGATGAGCACGTGCTTGCCAGCCGCGAAGGCCGCCTCGGCGACTCCGCGCTGCAGGTGAGGCGGCAACGAGATGTCGACCACCTCCACGGCATCATCACGCATGACCTCTGCGAAGTCGCTCGAAACCGCAGGGATGTCGAACTCCTCCGCTGCCGCCCGCGCCGCGGCCAGGGTGCGCGAGGCGATGCGGACGACCTCCCAGCCCGCGGACCGGTAGGCCGGCAGGTGTGAGGCGCGGACGATGCCGCCCGCGCCGATGACACCGATCCGGTACGACGTGGACCCCAGTTCCGGGGCGAGGTCCAGTTCGGCCGGGTCGATCACAGCACCACCGTTCGACCTTCACGGGCGGCCTCGTACAAGGCCGCGATGGTCTCGGTGATGGCCAGGGCGTGACGCGCCGGGATCTCCGGCGCACCACCCCCGGCGACGTCCTGCACGAACCGTTCCAGCTCCGCGCGGAAGAACGCGCGGTGCTGGACGGCGTGCCAGACGTGCTTGGCCTCGTGGTCAAGCCACGAGACGTTGAACTCCGTTTCACGATGTCGGGTCCATCCGGCGGCTACCCCGCCGTTGGCCTGCTTGAGGAAGACGTCCAGCCGTGCCGGGAGCGGTCCGGCGTACGCCGTACCGGCCTCGCCGAAGAGGGCCAGCTCCCAGGTCTCCAGCCAGTCGTTGGCCTCCCAGCCGACGAGGCTGACGGTCGCGACAAGGTCATCCCACTCGAGGGTGCAGACGGCTGCGTCCTCGTTGCGATGTCCATGCTGCTGGCTGAGATCGCTCCACTTGGGGACCATCGCGCCGACCTTCCTGGGCTTGCCCAGCAAGTCGATGATGAGGTCGAACATGTGGCAGCCATCCTCGAAGAGGACGCCGCCGATGTCGTGCTCGAGGTTGAACCAGGGTGTGACGGCGTCCGGTGCCGGGACCGAGACGTGGAACCGTCCCACGGTCGTGCGGCCGAGCAGGCCGGAACGGTGGATCTCCTTGAGCCTGGCATAGGCCGTGGACTGCCGGATCATGTAGCCGACGGTCAGGTAGCCCCCCGTGCGATCCACCGCCTCGACGATGCGCCGCATGTTGGCGACGTCGTTCGACCCCGGCTTCTCCAGGAGCACCTTCTTGCCGGCCTCCAGCGCCTTGATGGCCACGTCGGCCATGCGATGCGTCCAGGACTCGACGATGACCGCATCGACGCGGTCATCGTCGAGGAGCTCCTCGGCCGTCGCGCAGTTGGCCACCCCGTAACGCTCCGCGAACACCGATGCGTTCGCGGCATCCTCCGGCTCCCACACGCCGATGAGCTCGACGCCATCCATCTCGGAGAGGATGTCCGCCCGCGTGTAGACGTGGGGATGGGTGACCTCAAGGAAGCCGATGCCGATGGCCATGGGTCAGCCTCCGCACTCGGCTGTGAGGGCTGCCGTCGTGGACTCCTCGGTCGGGATCCACGAGTAGGCCTCGCCGACGTTGTCCGCGGTGACGAGCTTCAGCGGCGTGTTGCACAGCTTCGGCTCGGGGGCGGCGCCGTCCCGGATGGTGGTCACCAGTCGTGACAGGGCCATCTGGGCCTCCTGGGCCGGCGACCACCCGACCGTGGCTGCGATCTCACCTGCCTCGACGGCCTGCAGGCCATCGGGTGATCCGTTCTGGGACACCACCACGGTCGAGGCTCCAGCGGCCTTGATGGCCTGGATCGCGCCGAGGGCCATGTCCTCGTTCTGCACGAATACCGCCGCCAGGTCCGGGTTGGCGGTCAGCAGGTCCTGCATCGCCGCGAGGGCCTGGTCTCGCGCCCACTCGCCCGACGGTTCACCGACGACCTCGAGCTCGGGGTTGGCCGCCAGCGCCGTCTTGAAGCTCTCGGTGTATGCCTCGGCATCACCGCGACCGAGCGTGCCCTGGATGATGGCCACCTTGCCCGACGGGACGTTCTCGGCGACCCACTGACCGGCCATCGCACCGGTGCCGGTGACGTCGGCCTGCACGAAAACGGCGCCCAGGTCCTCGAGCTCGGGCGCATACCCGTAGAGCACCGCCACCGGCACGCCGGCCTCGCCTGCCTGCGTCAGCGCGGCCTCTTCGGACGCGCGACCGACCGAGAACAGGACGATGCCATCGACACCCTTGGTGATGGCGTCCTCGACGTTGGCGATCTCCTGCTCGGCTGACAGGTCGGAGTTGAGCACGCTGATGTTGACCCCGAGCTGCTCGGCGGCCATCTGTGCACCCTCGACACCGCGTTGGTAGTAGTCGAACGGTCCTGTCTGGATGTACGCGATCTCCAGCGGCTCCTCGGCATCATCCTGCGCCAGGGCGGGTACCGCACCGAACGCACTCGCGGCGAGCGTCGTCAACAGTGCCACCGCGAGCGTTCGTCGCGGTCCCGTGATTCCGGATCCGTTGCCCATGAGTCCTACCTCCTACCTATCGGAATCGCTGCGACATGACTGCCGCCACGATCACTCCGCCTTGGAGCACATATTGGAAAGCGCCTGAGACCCCTAGCAGGTTCAGGCTGTTGGAGATGACGCCAAGCAGCAGCACGCCGAGCAGCGTGCCCACGATCCCGCCGCGCCCGCCCGCGAGCGGCGTGCCGCCGACCGCGACGGCCGCGATGGCCTGGAGCTCATAGCCCGTCCCCATGAGTGGCTGCGCGGACGAGATCCGGGCCGCCAGGACCATCGCCGCGATGCCCACGACGGCCCCGTTGAGCGCGTACAGCAGCACCTTGGTTCGACGGACGTGGACGCCGGCCAGCATGGCCGCGAGCTCATTGCCGCCCATGGCATAGAGACGACGGCCGAAGACCGTGAACCGCAGCAGTGCCGCGCAGAGCACGGCCACACCCGCGGCGATCAGGATGGGGACAGGGATCTCAAGGAACCTGCCGATACCGAGCTGCACGAAGCCCTCGTCGAGCCCGGAGATCGGTAGCCCATTGGTCAGTGAGATCGCGATGCCCTGGATGAGGATCATCATGCCCAGCGTCACGACGAAGGGGTGGGATGGGCTCCACGCCGCGAGCGTGCCGTTGATGGCGCCGAACCCAGCGGCCACCGCGATGCCCACCAGCATGGCGATGGGCACCGGGATCGCTTCTCGCATCAGCAACGCCGCCACGACCGCGGCCAGGCTCATCAGGGACCCGACCGACAGGTCGATGCCACCCGAGACCATCAGCAGGGTCATGCCACAGGCCACGATCGCGAGCACGCTCGATTGCAGGAGGACGTTCCTCAGGTTCCCCACCGTGAGGAAGACGTCGCTCTGCGTGGCGGTGAACACCGAGACGATGAGGAGCACGAGACCCAGCGCCACGAGCGCGGCGTGCTCGCGCAACCGACCTCGGAGGCCGGCCAGCAGCTCGCGCCCTTCGGCGCCTCCGGCGCGCGTGCCGGAGCCTGCCGCCGTCACTTGACATCTCCCGTCGCCGCGGCCAACAAGCGGTTGGCCTCGAACGGTGGATCGAACGTCGCCGCAACCCTGCCCCGGGAGAGCACGGTGATGCGGTCGGCAAGGGCCACGAGTTCACGCAGATCGGACGACACGAGCACGACCGACACACCGGCGTCGGCGAGTGCCCGGATGAGTCCGTGGATGTCCGTCTTGGTGGCCACGTCGATCCCTCGAGTCGGCTCGTCGAGCAGGAGCAGTTCCGGCTCCGAGAACAGGGCGCGAGCGAGGATGACCTTCTGCTGGTTCCCGCCACTGAGCGCTCTGCCAAGGGCGGAGGGACGCAAGGGTCGGACATCGAGCCGGCGCATGAGCGGCAGCGCCGCCTCCGCTTCGCGGTCGGTCGTCAGCAGCCCACGCCGGGCGACCTTGCTGATGAGTGGCAGGACCGTGTTCGTGGCCAGCGGCAGCTCGGGGAACAGGGCGTCTCGCAGCCGGTCTTCGGGGACCAGGAAGACACCGGCGCCAAGGGCCGCCGCCGTATCGCGGGGATGATAAGGTCGCCCCTCGAGTCGCATCGTTCCGGAGCTCGGGCGGACGATGCCCGCCACGACTTCGAGCAGCGAGGTGCGACCCGCACCGACGATGCCGGCGATGCCGTGGATCTCGCCCCTGCCGACCTCGAGAGAGACGTCCTGCAGGCGGCCCGGCAGGCCGATCCCCTCGAGCGAGACGAGCGGGGGCCCGGAAGGGCGCTCGCGCCTGGCGTGCTGCGCCGTGAGATCGGCAGCCAGCTCCTGCCCCGCCATCAGCGTCAAGAGCTTGCCCTCGTCGAGCGAGTCGGCACGCTCGTCGGCGACGATGTGGCCGTCTCGCATCACGACGATGCGCTCGCAGATGGCGAAGACCTCCTCAAGCCGGTGCGACACGTACACCACGGCCGTGCCGTCGTCCCGAAGCCGACGGATGAGCTCGAAGAGCCGTTCCGTTTCGGCAGGGCCAAGAGCGGAAGTCGGCTCATCGAAGAACAGGTACTTCGCGCCGGGGCCCAAGGCACGCGCGATCTCGATGAGTTGACGGTCGGCTGGAGAGAGGGTCTCGACGAGGACGTCGGGGCTGAACCGGGCGCCGACGCGGTCGAGCCACGCCGCGGCGATGGCACGTGCGCGGCCCTTCGCATAGATGCCCCGCTGGGCCGGCTCCCTGCCCAGCAACAGATTCTCAGCCACGCTCATGCTGGGCACGAGGACGGGCTCCTGGCGGATCGCATAGATGCCCACGTCGCGGGCGTGCTGCGGATCGAAAGCCGCCACGCTCGCTCCCGCGACGGACATCGATCCGGAGTCGGGATGCTGGGCTCCCGTGACGAGCGAGATGAGCGTGGACTTGCCGGCGCCGTTCTCCCCGACCAGGCCAGCCACCTCGCCCGGGCGGAACACCACCGAGGCGTCGGCCACGGCCACCACGGCGCCGTACCGTTTCGATACGCCCTCGAGCGCCAAGGTGTCCGCATATTCGGTCGTTCGCATAACCTGGTGGCCGGCGCTGACAGGCAGGACTGGGACTGGCGTGCTCAACGTGCGGTCGCAGAGATGGGCGGGCGGGTCGAGGCGCGGTGACCGAATGTCGCGCCCGAGTCAAGGGTCACGGAGAAAGCGAGCAGGTCACCGCGCGCGTGTCGAAGCGTGTACTCGAACGGCCTGCCATCTCGTGTCCTGGTCATGCGAACCGTGGCCAAGAGGGCCGACGCGATGGGCACACCCAACAGGCTGGCGAGGTGATGGTCCGCGTTTACCGCCACCACGCTCTCGGAGCCGGTCACCGGCGCGAGACCGTACTCGGTCGACAGCAGGTCGTACAGCGATGAGCTCAGGTCATGGTCAAGCAGGTCCGGCGCGTTCCGTTCCGGCATGTGCGTGCGCTCGACCATGCACGGCTCGCCATCGGCCAGGCGCAACCGCTCGATCACATACACCCCTTCCCCGGCCGCCACGCCCAGGTGCGAAGCGACATCCGTGCCGGCCTCGATGCGTTCCAGCCTGAGGACCTTGGTGCTCGGAGACCGGCCCAGCTTGCGCATCGTCTCGGTGAAGCCGGCCAGGCGCGACAGCGAGGCTTCGATCCGTGGCCGGGCCGTGAACGTGCCACGCCCCTGGTGTGTCTGCAGCACGCCTTCCTGGACGAGGTCGGAGATTGCCCTTCGCACGGTGGCACGCCCGACGCCAGAGATGTCCATCAGCTCCTTCTCGGAGGGGATCAGCGTCTCTGGTTCCAGTCGCAGCGATTGGTCGCGGATCTGGCCCTTAAGCTGGTGGTAGAGCGGCGTCACATCAGAGGTGTCCACGCGCAGGGATGCCCAGTTGGGCTGCGCGCTCGTCCTCACCCCACCCACCGACCGGCACCTCCACTTGTCCGAATAACCGGACATTAAGACGAGTGCGCTCGGTGTGTCAACCCCGTATCGACATCAGCCCGCACGCACCTGATCGCGGCCCCCACGGCCGGGGTCGACTGACCTGGCGAGCAGCAGCCGGCGCCCCAAGGCCCCTGATCCAACTTCATAGACATCGTAGCCTTCGTAGGCGATACTCCCGCGCATGAGACCATCGAGCACTAGGGATGACGAGCGCATCCGGCTGGGTGAGGCGGCCGAGATCCTGGGGGTCAGCCCGGACACGGTCCGGCGGTGGTCGGACGATGGACTGCTCCCGGCTGAGCGTTCGCCCGGCGGCCAACGCCTGGTGCGCAGATCGGACGTCGCACGACTCCTGTCCGACCGCCGCCGGAGCGGCCAGGAGCGACCCATCGTGGCGCAGTCGGCGCGAAACCGGTTCGCCGGTGTCGTGACGCGCATCGAGCGTGACGCCATCGTCGGGCTCATCGAGGTCCAGGCCGGCCCCCACCGCGTCGTGAGCCTGATGACCGCCGAGGCCATCGATGAGCTGGGGCTGGAGGTCGGTTCCGAGGCCGTCTGCGTGGTGAAGGCCACCAACGTCATCGTCGAGGTCCCCGGGTGACCCGGAGGGCCGTGATCTGAGCTGGCTCACGGGCCGCCCGCGATCCGCGGACGGCGGGAGATCCACCGGCACGCGGCCATGAGCGCCGGACTTCGGGCCGGCACCAAGGTGGTCGCCACGCGTCACGCCATGGACGATCCGGAGCGAGCTCCCGGGCTGCCGGGCAACGGGCGCCTCGCCCGCTTCGGCACCGCGACGCTGGCCGCGATCTGCCTGCTCTTCCTGGCGCTGCCGGTGGTCGCGCTGCTGCTGAGAGGCATGCTCGGCGGTGGCATCAGCGGCGCACCGCTCGGCGCTGTGCTCGAAGCCCTCGCATTAAGCCTTGTGACCTCAGCGGTCGCGGTCGTCACCATCGTCGTGCTCGGCTCCCCCCTGGCTTGGGTCCTCGCCAGGCGCTCGTTCCGCGGCAAGGCCCTCGCCGAGACCCTCGTGGACCTGCCCATCGTCCTGCCCCCCACGGTGGCCGGCCTGGCCCTGCTACTCGCCTTCGGACGCCGAGGACTTGTTGGCCCCAGCCTCGAGATGGTCGGTCTCACCATCCCCTTCACCACCCTCGCCGTGGTGGTCGCCCAGGTGTTTGTGGCGGCGCCGTTCTACATCCGTGCTGCCCGGGCCGGGTTCCAAGGCGTCGAGCGGGACCTCGAAGAGGCCGCCGCCGTCGACGGCGCCTCGGGCGGTCGCACCGTCCGGTCCATCACCATCCCGCTCGCTGCTCCGGCCCTGGCCGCCGGCCTGGTGCTGGCCTGGGCACGGGCGCTGGGTGAGTTCGGTGCCACGATCATGTTCGCCGGCAATGTGGCTGGCCAGACCCGCACGCTGCCGCTGCTGGTGTACAGCGAGTTCCAGGGCGGCCTCGACGCCGCGCTGGCTGCTGCCACGGTGCTCGTGGTAGCAGCTATCGGAGTCCTCCTGGCGGTCCGCCTGACCCACTGGCGCGCAGTGCTACCAACCTGAGATACCTGCTACTGATCGCCACCGGGGGAGGTTCGAGATGCTCGTTCCACGCCTTCGCCACTTGGGCTTCACACTTGCGCTCGGGCTGGCAGCCACCGTGGCCATGCCCGTCGCGGCCCAGTCGCCGTCGCCGCCGCCAAGCTGTCCTCCGATCGAACCGGTGGCGGCAACCAGCCCGGGCACGAATGCCGAGCTGGCAGATGTGACCGTCTACGCGGCGGCCTCGCTACGGGATGCCTTCGAAGCACTGAGCGGCCCGTGGGGGGCGACACACCCCGGCTCTAGGCTGGTCTTCTCCTTCGACGCCTCGAGCACCCTGCGTACCCAGATCGAACAGGGCGCGCCGGCGGACGTGCTCGCATCCGCGGACACGCGCAACGCGCAGCTGCTCGTGGACGCCTGCCTGGCCCCCGGACCCATCACGCCCTTCGCCGGTAACGACCTGGTCGTGGTGGTGCCGACGGACAATCCCGCGGACGTCCAGACCCCGGCGGACCTGGCGCGCCCCGGGATCCGCTACGTGATGGCAGGCCCAGAGGTGCCCATCACGCGCTACGCCACCGAGGCCATCGAGAACCTCGGCGCGCTACCTGACTACCCGGCAGACTACGCGGCTGCCGTCACGGCGAACATCGTGTCAGAGGAGGACAACGTGCGCGCCGTGCTCGCGAAGATCGAACTGGGCGAAGGTGACGCAGCCATCGTTTACGCGACCGATGCGGCAGCTTCCGAGCTGGTCGAGACGATCTCCATCCCCGATGAAGCGAACGTGCCAGCCACGTACGCTGCCGTGGCCAGCATCGATGCGCCGAATCCCGCGCTCGCCCCAGAGTTCCTGTCGTTCCTCACTGGGCCCGAGGCACAGGCGATCCTGACCGACTTCGGGTTCCAGCCAGCACCATAGGGTTCAGCGATCGACGACCCCGTCAGTCGCGAGCGACCCAGACGCCTCCGCCCTGGGACCATACGAGCGTGGCGCGTGAGCCGTAGGCCCGCACGTGCACGTCGGTCGGGTCTACTCCAGCGCTGACCACATGGCGGCTCCAGACCGCAGCGGTGCGCACGCGGTGGACGACCTCGCCACCCGCGCGACGCCGAGCGAGAAGGACGTGGGGCCGGTCCTGGGCATCGAGGCTCAGGTCCGCGTCCCAGCCGCCGCCGAGGTCATGAGCCGGAGACCAGCCAGCCGAAGAGCGCTGGGAGTACCAGATGTGGTCGGGGCCGTCCTCGTCCTCGGAGGCCCAGGCGAGTTGCGGCGATCCCGAGGCGCCCAGGGCCAGGGAGGGCCTACCGCCGTCGTGGGAACCGGGGATGCGTTGGGATTCCGCGAAGCCCCCGCTGCGGGTGCGGGCTTGGATGTAGCGCACGCCGTTGCCGGCACTCCAGGCGATGTGCGGCCGCCCATCGGAGCTCACCCGCAGTGATGGAGAGCGACCGTGATCGGCGACCAGCTCGGCCTCCCAGGCCCCGGAGCGATCCGTGCGAAAGAAGAGGCGTGGCGGCTCCGGCCTGCGCCAGTCCGTCCCCGGCTTGACGTAGGCGAGGTAGCGCACGCCGTCCTCGACCTTCAGCGACGGCTGCGTCGTCTGCCTGCCGGTGATGCGCTGAGGGGGTCCGAAGTGGCCTCGGGCGCGGTCCTTGTCCGTCAGGTAGAAGATGCCGGCCGAGCACGGACCAGGAGCGCACCAGGGAGTCCCGTCACGGACTACGGCGATGTGGACACGTCCACCCTCATCGACGGTGATGCTCGGGTAGGTCCAGCCGAACTCCCCTCGCCTGCCGACGAGGATCCGCTCGTCCTGCCAGCCGCCCGTGCGATCGGTCGCGTACCAGAGGTGCCCTTGCGCGCTCGTCGCCACCACGTGGCGATGCCCGGCCGCGTCGAGGGCCAGCGCTGACCCGTAGCGGAAGGCACCGCTGAGCACCCGGGTCGGGTCGGTCGCGGCAGGTCTGAGGGCGATCGCGGGTGTCGAGGCTGACTCACCCGCCGCGGCCACCACCACGCCCTGCAGCAGCAGACACGCCAGCACGAACGCGACGACGACGCCTGCCATGGCAACCCCCGTGGCTCGAGGGGTGATCGAGGCGTCGACACATCCGCGGCGCCAGCCCATCGAACGTCAGCAGCATGCTCCTCGATGTACCACGGTCCGCAAGAGCCGAGCGACCTCGAACGCAGGCACCATCGGTCACCCGGGGGACCTGCGCGGCGGCATTGTTGGCGAGGCGCCGGCGCGCTCCTCGCGGCTGGCCGTCGCGTCCGGGCACCACGTGTCGCTTCCTTCATGCGATGCACATGCGCTCGAGGTTGAACCTGGACGCTCGGGACTGGATGCTGTGTTTCCCCCCACCATCACCCTGGTCACCCAAGGTGCCCATAGCCAGCACTCGGGGAGGATCCCATGTCGTCGACGATCCAGGTGGTCGGATCCCTATCGCTTGTCGGGCTGCTCATGCTGTCGGCGGTGGCGCCGGTCAGCGGCGCGACGCCCATCAGCAGCGCTGCGCCACGGTGTGCAGGCGAGCCCGCCACCATCGTAGGCACCGACGGGGCCGACACGCTCCAGGGCACGCCCGGCGATGACGTCATCGTCGGTCTCGGTGGTGCCGACACCATCGATGGCCGAGGCGGGAACGACCTGATCTGCGGCGGCCAGAAGGATGACATCATCGACGGTGGGGCCGGCGATGACGTCCTCCGGGGTGGCCACGGCCGTGACAGCATCGTTCCGGGGGCTGGCCGGGACAGGGTCCAGGGTGGCGCCTGGATCGACACCATCGACTACCGCGATGCGCCCCGGCGCGTCATCGTGGACCTGCGGGCCGGCACCGGCAAGGGGCAAGGTCCCGACTCGATCGCCGACATCGAGATCGTGGTTGGCTCCGAGCACGGCGACCGCATCCAGTTGGGAGACACGACCACCGCGTCGCACTTCTTTGGCTACCATGCCAGCGCCCGAGGCGGAGACGATGTCGTCATGGCGGGCGCCCTGGCCGCCTGGGTCAGGCCGGGCAGGGGGAACGACACGGTGTTCGGTGGCCCCGGCAACGATTACGTCGAGCCCAGCGCCGGTAACGACACCCTCTACGGCCAGGGTGGCGACGATCAGTTCTATGGCGGCCTCGGCCACGATGTCCTCCATGGCGGACAGGGACGCGACTTCCTGGGTGGCGACCGAACCGAGCCATTCAACGACGAGCTCTACGGCGGCGTCGGCTACGACTACTGCGGAGAGGGCTCGATCCGCGTCGACTGTGAGACCGACAACGACTACGACTTCTTCGTCGGGGGCCAGGGCCTGCGACCCTGAGCTGTCGGGCTCAGCCACACACCCGATCGCCTCGGCGCCCCGACGTGCGCCGAGGCCCGATGGCTCACCGCAGCACCCGGGTCGCTGAGAGCCGCTGTCGCTTGAGAGCCGCTGGGGCCGCGATCCTCAGTGAGCAGGACGCTCCCGATCACGTGCCCCGATCGCCCAGCTGACCGCGATGCGGGCTCCCCCGAACGGGGACGTGCTGATGTGCCAGCGTCCGGACGTGGCACGCACGATGACATCAGCGATGGCGAGCCCCAGCCCGGCCCCAGCGGCGGCGCTGGATTCTCGATGAAAGCGGTCGAAGACACGCTCCCGACGCTCCTCCTCGATGCCCGGTCCGCTGTCGTCGACGGTGAGCGTCGCCCGTCCCCCCGACGCGGCGATGCGAATGGTGATGTCTCCGCGCTCGGGTGAATACTTGCAGGCGTTGTCCAGCAGGACGCCCATCAACTGGTCGATCCACTCGGGTGGTGCGGACAGCGTCACGCCCGCATCGTCGATCTCAGCCACGAGGGTCTGCGATCTCGTCTCGGCCAGCATCGCGAAGCGGTCGACGGCCTGCTCCGCCAGGATGCCCAGGTCGACCGGCTCACCGGCCGGTGGCTGCTGCATCGTGTCGAAGCGTGCCAGCCAGAGGAGGTCCTCGGTCAGGCGGCGCATGCGATGGGACTCGTCGAGCACGCGCTCGAACGATCGCCGATACCAGGACACGTCACGGTCGGCAGCGAGCGCCAGGCTGGCGTTGGCCTCGATGACCGACAGCGGCGTCCGCAGCTCATGCGAGGCATCAGCCGTGAAGGCGAGCTGCCGCTGCCAGGCGCGCTCGATCGGCATGGCCACGCGCCGGCCCACGGCAAGCGATCCGAAGAACACCGACAGCAGCAGGACCGGTGCGATGAGCAGCAAGCCGAGGATGACGGTCTGGGTCGCGTCGTTGACGGGCTCCATGGATTCGCCGACGATCACGTGCCCCTCCTCGGAGGCACCGCCTGCGATGCGGATCTGCGTGCCGTCAATCTCGATGGTCAGCGGGCCCGTGGCTGCCACGTAGCGTGCGGGGAGCTCGAGATCGGCGCGTTCATTGCTGACCTCCCCGTCGGCATCGATGCGCCATGTGACACGCTCCCGACCGAAGGGCAGGCCCGGCGGCGTGCCCGGCTGGTCAAGAGGCAGCACCTCGAGCTCGCGCTGGCCGGGGGGTGGCAGGCGCCCAGCGCCGTCCGGTAGCTCGTCCCCCGCGTCTGACAGGAAGGCCTCGAACGCGAGCGCACGCTGGAGTCGCTCATCCACCTGTGCCGTCAAGCTGACGGTCAGCCAGACCAGGATGGCTGCTGCGACGGCAAGATAGAGGGCAGCCACGAGGCCCGTCGCCGAGAGTGCCACACGCCGCGAGAGCCGGCCGACCTGGGGGTTCGAGGTGGTCGTCACGAGACCTGCAGACGATAGCCCGCGCCGCGGACCGCGATGATGCGAACACCACTCCCGACGAGCTTGGCGCGGAGTCGACTCACCTGCACGTCGATGGCGTTGGTGCCGATGGGGTCGGTCTCGTCCGCCCAGGCATGCTCGGCGATGGCCTTGCGATCGACGACGGCGGGTTCGCGGCGCAGCAGCAGCTCCAGGATGGCGAACTCGGTCGGGGTCAGCACGACCTCGCGTCCGCCCACGGTCACCGCGCGGCGAGCCGGGTCCAGGGCGAGACGGGCCAGCGACAGGATCGGCGTGTCCACACCTCGAGGGCGGCGCTGGAGAGCACGGATGCGTGCCAGCAGCTCACCGAAGTCGAATGGCTTGACGAGGTAGTCGTCGGCGCCGGCGTCAAGGCCTTCGATTCGGTCCACGGTCAGGTCACGTGCGGTCAGCATGAGGATGGCCGTCGGGCGCTCCTGGCTCCGGGCCCAGCGCACCACGTCGATGCCCGAGGCTCCCGGCATGCGCCAGTCGAGGACCGCGACGTCATAGTCGTACCACTTGAGCTGGTCGATGGCATCGTCGCCACGAGCGACCGCGTCGACCTGGTAGCCGGCGTCGACGAGGCCCAGGACGATGACGTCCCGCAGCCCCGGCTCATCCTCCGCGATGAGGATCCGCATCGACCGGCCTCCTTCGTGGCGTACGGCCACCCGTGCATCCTGCCACCTTCGGCGAGGTGGCTCTGCTCATGCTGGCCCGTTGGTCAGCACGATCACCTGCGCCGCAGGGGTAACAGCGTCCGTCTCATCGGCTCCTCCACCACCCTGGCCCGCGAACGGTAGCTGTACCACGACGGTATCCCCCACCTGGAGAGCTTCGACGTCGACGGCAGTATCACGCGTGAAGCTGGTGGCCTCGTCGGTGGCGACCAGGCGACTCTGGCCATCCGCGAGGGTGATCATGATCGCCCCCTCGACCACGGCTGCGAGGGTGCCCTGCGTCGAGCCAGGGCGTCCTTCCGTGTCCGATGCGGACGGGATGACGGTGACCTCGGCGGCGACTCCAGCGTCGAGCTCGGCGGCGACTCCAGCGTCCATCTCGTCGCCTGTGCCCTGATCAGCCAGCTGCGGTTCACCCTCCGCCGGCTCGCCTATGGCACCCGGAGGGCCTTCCCCAGGCGGTCGCTCGCCGCCGAAGCGACCTGGCGAGCCATAGCTGACCCGCACGAGGTCACCGACGGCGAGGTCAGCGAGCTCGATCTCCGTGCGACGGAGGAACGTCGTGGCACCGTCAAGCGTCACCGACTGCTCCTGACCATCGACCTCCAGCGTCAGGGAGTCAGCCTCGATGCCGGTCAGTGGGCCCTGCAGGCCGGCGAACGCAGCAGGCCCCAGGCCGGCGAACGCGCCAGGCCCGAGGCCTGCGGTCATCCCGGGTGCGTCGCCGGGGGTGATGCCGTCGGGTACCCCGCCATCGATGGCCGGATCGACGAGCGGCGCGCTGGACGAGGACGCGCCCTGGAGAGTCGACGACTCCGTCACAGCTGCGGCGGTGGCGGGTAGATCCGCCCGTTCGGGAACGACGCCGGCGGCGAATGCGGCACCGAGTCCCGGGCGGGCGGGCGTCGAGCTATCGACACTCCAGCGACCGATGGCGAAGGCGATGCCGCCCACCGCGACGAACGCGGCGAGGATCAGCGCCAGGCTCGATACACGGGAGTGCGCCGCTGGCGCGATGGCCGGCTGCGCCTGCGTGAACACCGGGGTGGTCACGATCGGTCGGGTCGGCGGGTAAACGGGACCGCGCGGGGGATAGGTCGGCGTGGGCGCCATCGACGTTGGGCCGGGCAGCCATGTGGGCGCCGGCGGCGGCCATCCCGAGGGGAGCGGGAGGTCGTGCCCGTCCGCGCCGGGTACAGCCGGGTTCGTGCCCATCTCATTCATGTGTGACTCCTGTCGTGTTCGCGGGGTAGAGGTATCACTCGTAGTGCAGGGCGGTGATGGGATCGAGCCGGGCAGCCTGGCGTGCGGGCCAGACACCAAAGATCACGCCGATGGCCACGCTGAACCCGACCGCGATGACGATGGTCGTGACATCGAGCGAGACGTCCCAACCGGCGAACGCTCCGATGAGGAACGTGGCCGCCACACCGAGTGCCGCGCCGACCAGTCCACCCAGAAGGCTCAGGGTCACCGACTCGACGAGGAACTGGCTCAGGATGTCTCGGCTGCGCGCGCCGATGGACTTGCGGATGCCGATCTCGCGCGTCCGCTCCCGGACCGACACCAGCATGATGTTCATGATCCCGATGCCACCGACGATGAGGGAGATCGAGGCGATGCCCGCGAGCATGAGCGTCAAGGTGTCGCTCACGGCCGAGGCGGTCTCGAGAAGCTGCGCCTGGTCGAGGATCTCGAAGTCGTCGTCCTCGGTCACGCCCAGGCCGTGGACTTCGCGGAGCAGCTCGGTGATGGCTGCCCTGGCGTCGTCGATGCCATCGGCCGATGCGGCGCTGACCGCGATGGTCCGAACGGAGTCCGAGCCAGAGAAGTACTTCTGCAGCGTGGTTACCGGGATGAGCACCTGGTCATCGGGGTCCTGGAAGCCCGAGCCGCCCTTGGCCTGGAGGATGCCCGTGACCAGGAACGGCAGCCCTCCGATCTTGATCTCGCTGCCGACGGCATCAGCACCGAGGCCCAGGTCGTCGGCGGTGGACGATCCGATGACGGCGACGCGGAGCTCGTTCTCGACGGCGATGTCCGTCAGGCCTGACCCTTGCCAGAGTTGGAAGCTGCGGACGTACGGGTAGTCGGCGGTGGTGCCGAGGATGGTCGTGGTCGTGTTGGCTTCCCCGGCCACCACGAGCTGCGAGGTGGAGGTCTCGGGAGCCACGCCGGCCAGCGCGGTCAGGCTCCCCAACGCCTCCGCGTCGGCCAGCGTCAGCGACTCGGCCGAGCCGGCCGCGCCGAAGGTACCCGCCGTCTGGGAAGAGCCGGCGTTGACGGTGAGCAGGTTCGTGCCCAGGCCGGCGAGCCGGTCGGTGATGTTGGCCGTCGAGCCCTGGCCCACGGAGACGAGCGCGACCACCGAAGCTACGCCGATGATCACACCCAGCATCGTGAGCGCGGTGCGCAGCCGGCTGGTGCGAAGGCGACCCAGGGCCAGCCCGATCATGTCGAAGGTCTTCACGCTGCCACCAACCCATCCCTGATGTGGATCTGGCGGGTGGCCTGCGCGGCGACCTCGGCTTCGTGGGTGATGAGCACGATGGTGCGCCCCGAGCGATGCAGCTGGTGGAAGAGCGCCATGACCTCGGCCCCCGAGTGGGTGTCGAGGTTGCCGGTGGGCTCATCGGCCAGGATGAGCGCCGGGTCGGTGACGATGGCGCGTGCCACCGCCACGCGCTGCTGCTGGCCACCCGACAGCTCGGTCGGCTCGTGGTCGGTCCGGTCACCCAGTCCGAGGCGGATGAGCGCCTCCGTCGCCAGCTTCCGTCGTTTGCCGAGAGGCACCCCCTGGTACATCAGCGGCGCAGCGACGTTGTCGAGGGCCGATGTTCGTGGCAGCAGGTTGTAGGACTGGAAGACGAACCCGATGCGCCTGCTGCGCAGCGCGGCCAGCCCATCGTCGTCAAGGCTGCCCACATCGGT
This sequence comes from uncultured Chloroflexia bacterium, assembly GCA_963804575.1. Classification (GTDB taxonomy): domain Bacteria; phylum Chloroflexota; class Limnocylindria; order Limnocylindrales; family CSP1-4; genus JAFMJV01. The sequence goes on along the minus strand of CAWDQY010000006.1, from coordinate 39,281 downwards.
GCCGTCGAGCCGGTAGCTGCCGCCACTGGGCCGGTCCAGGCAGCCGATGAGGTTCATGAGCGTGGACTTCCCCGAGCCCGACGGGCCGACGATGGCAACGAACTCGCCTTGCGCTGACGCGGATGTCCACGCCCGCGAGCGCACGCACCTGGACGCGGCCAGTGTCATACACGCGAGTCACACCCTGCAGCTCGATGATGGGAGGAGGGGCCGATGCGATGGCCGCCATCATTCCCGGAGCGAACGGCGGCGGGACCGATCGCGAAGCGGTTCGCCTGGCGTCGGCGTAGGTCATTGCCCAGCACCATCCGGAGGGCGGAAGCCAGCAGGCGGTCCACCACCGCCGGCGAGGCCCTGCAGGCCACCGCCACCGCCGAACCCGCTCGCCACATCGTCGCTCGAGGTGACCCGTTCGGTGCTGGCGCCAACGATGACCTCCTCGCCGGCAGCGACTCCAGACTGGATCTCAGCCAGTGTCTCGGTCACCAGCCCGACCGTGACCGGTCGGATCTCCGACCGCACCGCTCGCGGTAGCCACCTGCACGCTGTAGCTGCCGTCGGAACCCGCCAGTGCCACCGCCGGAACGGCGATCACATCGGCGGCCTCAGCGATGGTGATCTCGACGTCACTGCTCATGCCGGGCCTGACCTGTGCCGGTGGGTCGGTCAGGGTAACGGTCACCGGGAACGTCACGACGCTGCTGCTGGTCCCCGTCGTCGAGGGGGCCACGGATGTGACCGTGCCTTGGACATCGAGCCCCAGCGCGTCGATGGTGACCACCGCGGGCTGACCGACGACCACGGCGCTGACATCGGATTCGACGACGTCGGCCACGACCTCGAGGGTAGCGCCATCGATGACGATGGCGCCGGTGCTGGGGGCGACGAGGCCGGCGACCAGGGCGACCTCGGAGACCGTCCCATCGACCGGTGCCACGATCACCGCCAGCTCGAGCTGATCGGTGAGGTCCTCGAGCTGCGACGCGAGGTCAGCGACCGAAGCCTCGGCCTGCCCCACGGCGATGGTCTCGGCTGGATAGCCTCCCTCGAGCTGCTCCGTGAGCTGGTCACGCAGGCGCTTGGCGCTGCGCAGCTGGTCTTGCGCCTGGATGTACGCCACCTTGGCCTGCCGCAGGGCGTTGCCTGCGGTCGCGTCGTTGCGTGCCACCTTGGCATTCGCCAGCGTCAGCCTGGCGGCCTCGACCGCGGTGGTGGCATCCACGAGCTGCTGGCGCGTCGTCTGCTTCGCGTCCCCGAGGGACTCCTGGGCCTCTTCCAGGGAGAGGCGGGCCAGATCCAGGCTCGCTTCCGTGTCGGAGATCTCGGCTTCGAGTTCGGACGTGACCGCCGAAGCGAGCGACTGCCCCGTGGTCACGCGGTCCCCGACCGAGACGAGGACCTCATCGACGGTCCAGCTTCGGTCGCTGGCCACCGCCGACGAGGTGACATCGGCAAGCTCCGGCTCAGCGCCGAACGCGAGAGAGTACGTGCGGGCAGATGCGACTGCCCCGGTGGCGGCGGAGCTGCTGGTCACGCTGGTCAGCGTCGCGGCTTGTGTGAGGTAGCTGCTCGAGGCGGCCTGTGTCCCACCGAGCCCGACGGTCGACAGGTAGACCGCGCCGATCCCGACCGCCAGCAGCGCGCCGGCGGCCAGCCAGGTCATCCACCTGGTCATCGCCTGTGCCCTCGTCCGACAGCCTCAGGGTGTTCATCCAGGCGGGCAGGTTGTGGTGTGAGCATGGGAGCCTCCGTGTGGATCGTGATCTGTCAACGACCCTACGAAGCGAACCTTTCAGCTCGATTACGACGGTGGACGACCCGCGGCTCTCGACCTGGGGCGCGTCCAGACCATCGGCGACATCACGCAGCCAGGCCATTCAGCTCCCAGGTCTCTGGCTTCACCATCAGGCAGCTCGTGCCCGACTCCATCCGGCCCCGTCGGCCGAGTGCGGTGCGCGTCTCGACGGCACGGGTAACATCCGATGTCTATTGGCTTTCTATCACGCTACGGGGGCGAGTCGGCTCCCGCGTTGTCCGCGTCATCTCCGGCTGAGGAGGAGGTCCAGCCTCCGGCAGCGATGGTGGACTTGATCCAGGCCTCGGTCGTGGCCACATGGACAGTGGCAGTGGCCTGCGCCAGCTCGGCGTCTCCCGCGACCAGAGCGGCCACGATGTCCTCGTGCTGCGAGATCGTCCGCGCGACCACGCCACGGTCGATATTGCCCCTCCAGACCCGTGCCCGAGTGGTCTGACTGGATACTCCAGCGAGCATGGATGCCAGCGTGGCGTTGCCTGCGGCCGAAGCCACCAGGGCGTGGAACTGCTCGTCGTACTTGACCATCACCTCGTGCGTCTCGGCATTGCGCATCCGTTCGAGGCAGGCCTTGAGTCGCTCGATCCCTTCCGCGTCGATGTTGCGGGCCGCAAGGCCAGACGCGGCGCCCTCCAGGATCCGCCGCACGGCGATCAGCTCGAGTGAGTAGTCGGCCTGCAGCATCTCCGCGGCGAAGGCGATGCCATCGAACAGCAGCTCCGGGCGAAGACTCGTCACGAAGGTCCCATCGCCGCGACGGACATCGAGCACCCGCGCTGTCACCAGTGCGCGCACCGCTTCACGCACCGTATTCCGTGACGCTCCCAGTTGGGACGCGAGCTCAGGCCTCTGGAGGCAAGCGCTCGCCGGGGCGCAACGTGCCCGAGGCGATGAGTTCCCGCAGACGGACGATCGCCGTCTCGGTCAGTGGGGCGGCCAAGCGATCCTCCTGAGCAGCTGCACGGTGCGTTGCCATGATACCTGCTGAACTCCGACAACGGGCTAGACATCGGATGTCTCCTGCGGTTAGAGTGCGCGGATCGCTGGGCGAAGAGGGAGGAGGATGGCTTGAAGGACGGATCGGCTTGGCATCTCAACGTCCTCGAGCTGGTGATGGCGGTCCTGCGCACCGGGCCCGTGCTGATGCTCCTGCTGCTGATTGCGATCCTGGCCCTGCTCGAGCCGGTCTTCCTGACACCTCGCAACATCGGCAACGTCCTCGCGCAGACGGCCGTCATCTCCGTCCTCGCCATGGGCCAGTTCATGGTCATCGTCTCGAGAGGTGTCGACCTGTCGGTCGGAGCCACGGTGGCACTGGCATCGGTCGTTGGCGCGCTCGCCTTCAGCACCATCGAGGTGGGCCTCGCGATCGTGGTCGTGATGGTGACGTCTGGCCTGGCGGTGGGTGCCGTCAACGGGTTCGTGCTGGTGAAGGGGCGCATGCCCCATCCCTTCATCGTCACGTTGGCTTCCATGAGCGTCGCCCGCGGCCTGGCGCTGTGGCTGGCAGACGGCCGCTCCACGGTGCCGGGCGGGATGCCGGACATCATCCGCTACCTTGGCAGCGGCAGCGTCGGCTTCGTGCCCGTGAGCGCCATCATCGTCGGCCTCCTCGCGATCGCCGTGGCCGTGTTCACCAAAGGCATGGTCTGGGGTCGATGGATCTTCACGGTAGGCGGGAACCCGGAAGGGGCCCTGCGTGCCGCGATCCCCGTGGCGTGGGTGACCTTCTCGGTCTACGCCTTGTGCGGACTGCTGGCTGGCTTCGCGGCGGTGCTCGCGGCCGGTCGCGCCAACGCCGGGTCGCCCAACTTCGGCCAGCTCGCCGAGCTGGATTCGATCGCGGCCGTGGTCATCGGGGGTGTCAGTTTCCTGGGAGGCCGAGGCAACGTCGGCAATGCGTTGGTGGGAGCCGTGATGATCGGCGTCATCCGCAATGGCATGAACCTGCTGAACGTCGACGCATTCCTGCAGCTCATCGTCATCGGCGTGGTGATCGTGGCAGCGGTCGAACTGGACGTGATACGCAGCGCCCTTGAATCGCGCCTACGCGTGTTGCGAGCGGAGCGAGCGTGACCGGGCTCGGCGCCGCCTCGCCTGCGGGTGGCTCAGCACGACCATCGGGCGAGGCCAAGGTGGCGGCGATCGCGGTGCGGGATGCGACCAAGCGTTTCGGAGCTGTGCTCGCCCTCGACCGCGTGAACCTGCACGTCGGGGCCGGAGAGGTGCTTGCGCTCCTGGGTGACAACGGCGCGGGCAAATCCACGCTGATCAAGTGCATCAGCGGTGTCCATCGCCTCGACGCCGGTCTGATCGAGATCGATGGAGAGACCGTCGCCTTGCACTCGCCGGCGGATGCCCGCGCCCACGGTATCGAAACCGTGTACCAGGACCTCGCGCTGTTCGACAACCTCGACGCGGCCGCCAACTTCTACGCCGGTCGCGAGCTGGCTGGACCCCGTTGGCTGCCGCGCGGGCTGCGCGTCATGCGCGGCCGGCAGATGGACCAGGCCACCCGCGAGGTGCTGGATCGGTTCCAGGTCCACCTGCCCCCGGGCGCCGCCTCGGTGGGTCTCATGTCCGGCGGGCAGCGCCAGGCGGTGGCCGTGGCCCGGGCGGCGGCATTCAGTTCGCGCGTGGTGATCCTCGATGAGCCCACCGCTGCCCTCGGTGTGCGAGAGGCGCGCCATGTGCTCGACCTGATCGTGCGCCTCCGGGACGCCGGACACGCCGTGATCGTGATCTCCCATGCCATGGACCACGTGGCCGAGGTCGCCGACCGCGCCATCGTCATGCGACGGGGCCAGGTCGTGGGCGAGGTCCAGTCCGTGCGCGAGGACCAGGCCCGCATCCTCGCGATGATCATGGGAGGTGATGCCTAGGGACGAGCAGAGCCCGGTCGAGCCGAGACCAACGGGGGGTCTGACCACGACACAGTCACCGCTGCAGGAGACGACACCACGATGAGCAAGACACTCCGCTGGGCAGCCCTCGCCATGGGCACTGCCATGGCAGTCGCCCCGACCGCCGCCATGGCCCAGTCCGACGACCCCGGGGCAACGGGAGAGGTCGTGAAGCTGGGCTTCATCACCAAGTTCCCCGTGGACTTCTTCTTCACCCTGGAGAACGCAGCCAAGGCATGGGATGAGGCCCATCCCGAGGCTGAGGTGCTCTTCGCCCAGGGCCAGTCGGCCACCGACGACGCCGGCGTAACCGCCGCCATCGAGGATCTCGTCGCGCAGGGGGTCAGCGGGATCGCCATCACGCCCACCAGTGACGCCTTGATCCCTGCACTCGATGCTGCCGTCGCCGAGGGGGTCAAGGTCGTCCTCATGGACAACGACCTGCCGTCATGGGAAGGCAAGACCGCGGTGGTCGCCACGGACAACCTGGCTGGCGGCGTCCTGGCGGGTGAATGGCTCTCCGGCGTCCTCGAGCCCGGCGACACGCTCGCCATCCTGGAGGGCGTCCCCGGGGTCCAGGCGCTCGATGCACGTGTGGACGGCATGCTGACAGGGCTCGGCGACCTCGCCGCCGAGGTCGAGGTGGTGAAGCGCCTGCCGACCGGTTGTGCCCAGGACCAGGGCCAGAGCGCGACCGAGGACATCCTGACCAGCGATCCCGATGTGACGGCCATCTACGCCGCGTGTGGACCGCCTGCGATCGGAGCCATCACGGCCATCGCGAACGCGGGCCGTTCGCCGGAGGACATCATCCTCGTCGGCTTCGATGCGCTGCCTGACGAGGTGGCTGCGATCGTCGAAGGCACCGAGGACGCCAGTGTCGCCCAGTTCCCGGCCAAGATCGGTGAGCTTGGCATCGATACGCTCCTCAAGGCCGTGAGTGGCGAGGCCGTCGACGCCTTCGTCGATACCGGGACCGCCATGGTCACCGCCGAGAACGCGGCGGAGTTCGGCGGCTAGGCACAGCCGGCCAACGCGATGGGCGAGTGGCGGAGCGCACGGAGCGTTCGCCGCTCGCCCATCGGACCGGCAAAGGTGACCTCGAGGACGTTTCGCGCGAGGGATCATGGAGCGAGTACTGCAGTTCGGGACCGGGCGCTTCCTGCGCGGCTTCGTGGAGGCGTTCATCGACGACATCGAACGGTCGCGGGAAGCCGCTGGGCAGCCACCCGGCCGACGTGTCACGGTGGTGGAGACATCCGGTTCCGGTATGGCCGGACGACTCGCGTCCCAGGGTCACGCGTACGAGCTTCGTGTGCTTGGCCTGCGCGAGGGCGCGCTGGTCGACACGAGCCGAATGATCGGCGTCATCGATCGCAGCGTGGACGCCTCCGAGCAGCTGCACGATGTGGTCGCAGCCGCCCTTGATCCTGACCTGACCATGATCGTCTCGAACACCACGGAGCAGGGCTACGCGCCGGGTCGCTTTCCTCGGCTCCTGGCCGCCGTCCTGGCCGCGCGTGCGCGCGCTCTGATGCCGGGCGTCGTCATCCTGCCCTGCGAACTCATCGAGCGGAACGGGGACCAGCTTCGTCGCCTCGTGTCTGACGAGCTCGCTTTGGCGCAGGAGGAGCCGGCCATCGCTGCCAGGGTCGAGGACGTGAACTGGTGGGCCACCACCATGGTCGACCGCATCGTGACCGCGGCACCACCGGGAGCCTCCGACGCTGCCGGCGGGCTGGGTGTGGTCGTGGAGCCTTTCGCATCCTGGGTGATCGAGGTGGCCGGAGACGTCCGGCTCCTGGAGCATCCCAGCGTGGCGCGGACCACCGATGTGACGCCGCACAGCCTGCGCAAGATCCGGATCCTCAATGGAGCACACACGGCCCTCGTGGCCCAGACCCGCGGAGCCGGATTCGAGTTCGTGCGCGAGGCGGTCGAAGACCCGCGTGTCATCGACTGGCTGGAGGGCCTGCTCCGCGACGAGGTCGTGCCTGCCCTGGCCGATCGCATCCCCGCCGGGGGCGACTTCGTCACGACCGTGCTCGAACGCCTGCGCAACCCGTACCTCGATCATCGCCTGGCAGACATCGCGACCAACCACGGGCAGAAGCTGCGCCTGCGTCTCCTGCCCACGCACGATGAGTACGTTCGCCTTCGGGGACACCCTCCGCGTCGGCTTGCGGCACTCCTCTCCCAGGAGGGGGTGCTCGCGTGAGAGCAGTGACACTCATCGAGCCGGGCCGGTTCGGATCCATCGACCTGCCGGAGGCCGCCATCCCCGGCGCGGGAGCGGCGCTGGTGGCGGTGCGAAGGATCGGTGTGTGCGGCACCGACCTGCACGCATTCCACGGCCGGCAACCGTTCTTCCGCTACCCCAGGATCCTGGGCCACGAACTTGGCGTGGAGGTGCTCGAGGTCGGGGATGGCGTGACCAACGTCCGCCCTGGGGACCGTTGCGCTGTGAGGCCCTATCTCGAGTGCGGACGGTGCGATACCTGCCGCCGAGGACTTCCCAACTGCTGTCCTAACCTTGCCGTCCTGGGGGCTCACATCGATGGCGGGATGCGCGAGCGGCAGGTCGTTCCGGCGGACCACCTGCACGCGTCAACGTCGCTGGCCTTCGACGAGCTGGCATTGGCCGAGACGCTCTCGATCGGCGGGCATGCCGTGGTCCGCGGCGGGCCCACCGCGGAGGACCGTGTGCTCATCCTCGGCGCCGGCCCCATCGGCTTGAGCATCACGGCCCACCTGCGCAGTAGGGGCGTTCAACCGGTGGTGTGCGACATCAGCGCCGAGCGGCGCGACTTCGCCCTTGCCTGGGCCGCGATCCCCGTCATAGAACCCAGCGACGACATGGAGGCCGCGGTCCGCGATGCCCTCGACGGCGAGCTCCCGACCGTGGTCTTCGATGCGACCGGCAGCGCCACCTCCATGGCGTCATCGTTCTCGCTCGTGGCGCACGGTGGACGGCTCGTGTTCGTGGGCCTCGTACAGGACGACATCACCTTCCATGACCCGGAGCTGCACCGGCGCGAGATCACGCTCGCCGCAAGCCGGAACGCCCTTGCCAGCGACTTCGAGCGAAGCGTGGCCATGCTCGAATCGAGGTCCGTCGACGTCGCCGCCTGGCTGACACAGCGCTGCGCGTTGGAGGATGTGCCAGTCGTGTTCCCGGACTGGGCCGGTGGCGAGAACGTGACCATCAAGGCGATCGTGGACGTATGAAGCCGGCCCCGTCCACCGTCGACGCTCGAGGCTGTCCTACATGACGGCGCCAAGCGGCCATGGCGCGAACTCATCCTGACCGATGCCCCACTCCTCGCTCAGCGGCTTGCGGCCTGAGGCGACCTCGAGGATGAGCTCGAACAGCTCGTCGCCGACCTGGTCGACTGTGTCCGCACCGTCCACGACGCGGCCGGCATTGACGTCCATGTCATCGCCCATGCGTTCGAACAGTGCCGTGTTGCTGGCGACTTTGATCGAAGGCACCGGCTTGCATCCGAAGACCGATCCGCGACCCGTTGTGAAGCACACGACATGCGCCCCGCCAGCGACCAGCCCTGTCACCGACACCGGGTCATAACCCGGGGTGTCCATGAACACCAGGCCGGGTCCCCGCATGGGCTGGGCGTAACCGACGACATCAACGAGATCGGTGGATCCGCCCTTGGCGATGGCCCCCAAGGACTTCTCGAGGATGGTGGTGATGCCGCCTGCCTTGTTCCCGGGCGCGGGATTGCTGTCCATCGACCCGTCGTTCGCGCTGGCGTATCGCTCCCACCATGCGACTCGCTCCAGGAGCCGCTCCGCGACGCCGGGCTCGCGGGCACGGGCTGCCAGCAGGTGCTGGGCACCGTAGATCTCCGGTGTCTCCCCGAAGGCGGCGGTCCCGCCTTCTGCGACGATCCGGTCGGATGCGCGTCCGACGACCGGGTTGGCCGAGATGCCGGAGTACGCATCGGAACCGCCGCACTCCATCGCGACGATGAGCTCGCTGGCAGGGACATCCTCGCGCTCGACCGCTGCGATCTCAGGCAGCAACTCGCGGATGGCATCGACGCCGACCCGGACGGTCTCTCGTGTCCCGCCCTCTTCCTGGATGACCAGCGCACGATGCGGCACCGCGACGTCGAAGCGCGGGTCTTCCATCAGGCCCTGCAACTCGTTGGTCTCACACCCGAGCGAGAGCAGCAGGATGCCGCCGAAATTGGGATGGCTGGCATAGCCAAGGAGCGTGCGCCGCAAGAGCTCGTACCCCTCGCCGGCCGTGGGCATGGCACAGCCGGACGTGTGGGTCAGGGCGATGATCCCGTCGACCGTGGGGTAGTCATCGAGGAGCCCTCGTTTCTCCACCTCCGCCGCGATGAAGCGGGAGACGCTGGCCGAACAGTTCACCGTGGTCAGCAGCCCGATCATGTTGCGTGTCCCCACCTTCCCGTTGCGGCGGCGGAAGCCACGGAACGTGCGCGTGGCGACCGGGCGCGGAGGCGTTGGGCGTCGCTCGGGAAGCGGACTGGCGACCTCGAACGGCCGGTAGCCGAGATTGTGGACGTGGACATGGTCGCCTGGCGCGATGGCGACCGTGGCGCTCCCGATGACGTGGCCGTACTTGCGCACGGGCTCAGTGGCCGCGATCGCATGCAAGGCGACCTTGTGACCGGAAGGGATGGCAGCGGTGGTGATCAACTCCCGGCCATCGACCGTGAGGACGGTTCCTGGCGTGGCGTCCGACCCGAGCACGGCCACGTCGTCGTCGGGATGCAGCAGGATGGGTGGGATGGCCCGATCGACGCTCTGGTGCACGTGTCAGAGGCTGGCGCCACTCGTTCGACTTGTCAAGTCGAACATCGGATGTCTAACGGGAACCGGAGACACGAGACCACCCGATGCGCTACCGCGCCACGGACGATACGTCGGACGTTGTCGTTGTCCCCAGGTGAGCCGAGCGCGTGCCCTGGTCTCAGGACTCGCTGAGGTCGATGGCGTGGCTCACGTAGTTCTTCTGCTGCTTGGACTCCACGGCGGGAAGCACGAACAACCCCTCGACATCGGCTGGCACGGTGACGGTGCTCGTCCACTCGGCCGAGTCGTTGGCGAGCGTGATGGGGGTGTCGACCAGGTGCGGAGCCGTATAGCGACCGTAGAGGATGCCGTCCGAGCCGATGACCGACGGGTTGCCGATGTGGACGAAGGCCTGGTACTTCGTCGGGTTCTCGGTGCGCCACGAGAACTGGATCTCATCGTCGAGCCTGTCCGCGGCGACGAGCGTGAGCACGATCTTGTTGATGGCCTCGATCGGCTCGCCCACCTTGGTGAGCGCCAGGTCCGTCTCCGTGCCGATGGGATAGGCGAGATCCGCGATGGGCGCGCCGAGGTCGACCTCGAGCGTGCCGCTCTGCGGCGGTTCGGGCCGGTAGAAGTTGAACTCGCCGGTGCTGAACGTGTAGGGGATCTCGAGCTTCGACCCGGTGGCCAGCGAGGCACCCTCACACTCGACCCGCAGCAACTCGGTCTGCGGTTCCGTCCTCGTGCCGCCGGTGAAGCCGCGCATGATGAACCCGGGCGGGATACTTGTGCCACCGGTCCCGACGACGGCTGTGCTGCAGGAACTGCTGCTACCGCCCTCGTCGATCAGTGAGACGGATCGGCCCTCGGCCATCTCCATGGCGCTCCAGTCGCCGGTGTCGTTGCGGATGGCCAGGTCCACGTGCAGGCCGTCTGGCGTCTCTTCGACGTTCGTGGCCACGGCCGTCCACACACCCTCCGCCTCCGCGGGTGGTGGAGTCGACTTGGATTCCGGGATCACGATGTAGTCGCAGCCCAGGAGGGTGACGCCGAGCGTCATCACAGCAAGGCCGAGCAGACCGCGGTTCATCAGGCGCATCACGGAGCTCCGTTCGCTTCAGGCAGGACGGCAGAGATGCGGCTCGTGGCCAGCCAGTACTTGGCCGGCGCGTCCGTGCCGCCGTCGACCGCACCGACGGTCTTGGTCTGGTCGCCGGAGGTGACGGTGATCGCGTAGGTGAAGCATTCCGCGCACGGATAGTGCCAAGTCGTGTACATGTCGTCGGTGAACCAGCCCAACCCTTCGAGGTTGGCCACGAGGGCGGCCACAGCCTCCGGCTCGACCTGGGCCTCCGCCTGTCGGGTGCCATCGTCGCCCACGACGCGCCCGTCCGGATACACGCCGAAGAGCAGGTCCACGCAGCGGGAACCGCCGCTCTTCTCGAAGACGATGACCGCGCCATCGGCCTGCATCGCGGCCGCCTCCTCCTCGCGGGACTCGACAGAACCGCATGCCCCCGCCGCAACCACGCCAGCTTCGTCCGGGGCCTCGGCCGGCTTGGTGCCCAGCGCGCCGAAGAGCTGGATACCGACGACGGCCGCGATGACCACGCCTGCACCGGCCCACAGGCGGCGGTCCCGCCACGGCGCGCCACGTGCACCGCGACCCCCGGAGGCCACACGCGCGAGCCCGCGAGCGTTGATGGTCGCCAAGACGCTCTGCACGCCGATGAAGAGGAGCATCAGCAGGCCCACGAAGATGCTTGTCCACCAGGAGCTGAGCTGGCCGTTGTAGAGGATCAGGCTCTGGATGAGGGAGAGGATGAGGACACCGAAGAACGCACCCAGCACGTAGCCCTCTCCGCCGGTCAGGGCAACGCCACCGATGACGACCGCGGCGATGACCATCAGCTCCATGCCCATGGCGTGCGACCCGTGACCAGAACCCACGTAGACGCTGTAAACGAGCCCGGCCAGGGCCGAGCAGAACCCGTTGAACATGTAGACCTGCATCTTGGTCCGGTTCACGGGGAGGCCCATCAGGCGCGCGGACAGTTCGTTGCGGCCGCTGTTCCCGCCCATCGCGTACAGGGTGCGGCCGAAGCGGGTGAGGTGAGCCAGGTAGAGGCCGACCACCAGGACGGCCAGCGCGATGACGACGAGCACCGTGATGTAGCTGCCCGTCTTGGCGACTGGGTCAGCCAGCCCCGGGATGAGGACCTTGATGCCGGCCAGCGTCTTCCAGGTCGGATCGTAGATGCGGATCTCGGCGTCGCTGATGAGGTAGCACATCCCGCGCGCGAACCACATGCCAGCCAGTGTCGCGATGAAGGGCTGCACCTTCATGTAGGTGATGAAGAACCCCATCACCCCGCCGATGGTGATGCCCATCAGCAGCATCAGCACGATCACCACGGCTGGGTCCCAGCCAGCCTCGAGCAGGGCGGCCGCGGCAACGGTCGTCAGGGCGATGACGCCGCCGACCGAGAGGTCGATGCCGCCCGAGATGATGACGAGCGCCTGGCCGACCACGGCGATCAGGAGGAACGGCGCCGTGTTCAGGAGGGTGAACGCCGGCTGCGTGTCCTGCATCGCCGAGAAGGACAGGACACCGAAGGCGTAGACCAGCATGAACATCGCGATCGTGGCCGCCAGGGGCAGGAACCGCCGCCTGTTCGAGAGCCATCCGCCCAGCGCCTGCGTCACGGAGACACACCCTGCTTCTGCGTCCGTGTCCGCGTCCGGTTGACGGCCCGCCGGATGACGTCCTGTGCCTGCTCCGAGTAGAGCACGATGACGACGACGACGACGATGGCCTTGACCACGGTGATCGCGCTCGCGGGCACGCCGATGTGATACATGGAGGTCATCGTGGTCTGGATCACTAGAGCACCGATGACGCTACCCAGCAGTGAGAACCGGCCACCGGCACCAAGGACGGTGCCGCCGATGACCACCGCCAGGATGGCATCGAGCTCGGTGTACAGGCCGATCACGTTGGCGTCGGACGTCCTGATGCTCGAGACGGCGACGAGGCCGGCGACCCCGGCGCAGAGCGCGCAGAACACGTAGGCGAACATCTTGATCCGCTTCTCTTTGATGCCGGCATGGAGGCTTGCGCGCGAGCTGATGCCGACCGACTCCACGAACAGGCCGAGAGCGGTCCTGCGCAGGAGCAGCCACGATCCCAGGAAGACCAACAGGACGATGAAGAGGGAGAACGGCAGCAGGAGCGTGAAGCCGTTCCCGAGGAAGGCGAAGGCGTCGTTGAAGATGTTGATCTTGACGGAGTTGGTGCTCAGCTGGGCGATCCCCCGGCCCGCGATCATGAGGATCAGCGTCGCGACCATGGGCTGGATCCGCACATAGGCCACCAGGGCGCCATTCCAGATCCCACACAGCAGGGCCGCGAGCAGGGCCACCGCGATCACGACCGGCAGCGGCATGAAGGTGTACGTCGCATCGCCCACGACGGCGGTGATGTCACCCGAGAGCGTGAACCCGACCTTCCTGGGGTCGATCAGGATGGCCGCCACCGAGGCCGAGATGGCCATGACCGCGCCGACCGAAAGATCCACCCCGCCGGTGGCGATCACGACGGTCATGCCGATCGCGAGCAGGATGATCGGCGCGCTGTTGCGCAGGATGTCGACCAGGCTTCCGTAGAGGTGGCCCTGCCTGATCTCCAGGTCGAAGAACCCGGGGATGAAGATGAAGTCGAAGACGAAGATCAGGCCCAGGACGGCCAGGGGCAGGAGCAAGCGGCTGTCGCCGGCGGTGGCCTTGAACGAGCGACCGACGGTGCTCACGTGCCCACCCCGGCGATGGCGGCCATGAGCTCCTTCTCGTCGACCCCACTCATCATCTCGGCCGCCTTGCCGCGGTCGCGGAGCACCACGATGCGGTGGCTGGTGCGCAGCACCTCCTCCAGCTCCGACGAGATGAAGACGCAGGACTTGCCCTCCGCGGCGAGGTCGAGCACGAGCTTCTGGATGTCGGCCTTGGTGCCCACGTCGATCCCGCGCGTGGGCTCGTCGAGGATGAGCAGCTGCGGGTCCGTGGCCAGCCAGCGAGCGAGGATGACCTTCTGTTGATTGCCGCCGCTCAGGTTCTTGACCGGCTGGTCCGTCGATGGCGTGGCGATGTGCAACAGCTCGATGAAGCGCTCGGCGATCTCCTCGGCTTCCCGGGTGCTGATGCGCCGGAGCCAGCCGCGCCTGGCCTGGACCGCGAGGATGATGTTCTCGCGCACGCTGAGGTCGGCGATGATGCCGTCTTCCTTGCGGTCCTCGGGTGCGAGGGCGATGCCGCGCCCGATGGAGGCAGCCGGCGAGTAGTCACCGACGGCCTGGCCGTCGATGTCGAGCGAGCCCGCGTCGGGCCGATCGAGCCCGAAGAGCAGCCGAGCCAGCTCGGTCCTGCCCGATCCCAGCAGACCGGCAAGCCCCACGACCTCGCCCTTGTGGAGGTCCAGGTCGAACGGCTCGATCGCACCTGTGAGGCCGAGTCCCTCGGCTCGCAGGAACGCCTCGTCGCTGATGCGCTCGCGCGTCTTCATCTTGTGCTCGGCCATGTCATCGAGGGCGGCCAGCGACCGACCGAGCATGAGGGAGACCAGCTCGATCCGCGGAAGGGACGCCGTGTCGTACGTGCCGACCACCTCGCCGTTGCGGAGGATCGTCACTCGGTCGCTCACTTCGTAGACCTGGTCGAGGAAGTGCGTGATGAAGACGATGGCGATGCCTTCGCCTCGCAGCCGCTCCATGACCTCGAAGAGCTGCGTCGTCTCACGCACGGTCAAGCTGGACGTCGGCTCGTCGAGGATCAGGACCTTGGCAGAGGAGATGTCGAGTGCGCGGGCGATGGCCGCCATCTGCTGGATGGCGACCGAATACGAGCCCAGTGGTCGGGTCACGTCGATGTGGATGTCCAGGCCGGCAAGGATCTCCCTGGCGCGCCTGTTCATGGTCTTCCAGTCGATGCTGACGCCCCATCTCATTGGTGCTCGACCGATGAGCACGTTCTCGGCGACCGTGAGGTTGGGGCAGAGATTGACTTCCTGGTAGACGGTGCTGATGCCCATCTGCTGGGCGTGCTGCGGTGAGTGGACCTCGTAATGCTCGCCCATGTAGGTCATCGCGCCGGCGTCAGGGCGCTCCACGCCGGTGAGGATCTTGATCAGCGTCGACTTGCCCGCGCCGTTCTCGCCCACGACTGCATGGATCTCGCCCTCGTTGAGGTCAAGATCCACGTCGGTAAGGGCTTGGACACCCGGGAACGCCTTGGCGATGCCGCGCATCGAGAGCAGCGGCGCTGGGTCGGACACGGTCGACATGCTCCGGAAAGGCGTTGATCAGGCTCGGAGCGGGAGCGACCGAGGTGTCGCTCCCGCTCCGAGGCCTTGCTGATTGACTAGTACTTGCGGGTGGCGAGGATCTCCGTGAGCTCCTCCTCTCCCTGGCTGGCGAAGAACTCGCCTTCCTGGGAGGGCACCCACGTGGGCAGTTCCTCTCCGTTCATCGCTGCCAGCGACGCCTCGTAGACCTGGGGTCCAAGCAGCGGGTTGCACTCGATGAGGGCATTGATCTTGCCCGGGATGAGGTAGTCGAAGCCGTGGGCAGTCGCGTCGACGCCGATGACCTTGATGTCCTCGCCCGGGACCATGCCGGCTTCTTCGATGGCCTGGACGGCCCCGATGGCCTCTTCGTCGTTGTGGCCGAAGACGCCAGCGATGTCATCGTGGTTCTTGAGGAATGCCTCCATGACGGCCTTGGACTCGGCCACGCCCCAGTTGCCGGTCTGGCTGTCGATGATCTCGATGCCGCACTCGCCCATGGCCTCACGGAAACCGGCGGCGCGGTCGATGGCGGCCGACGCGCCGACGGCGCCGGTGATCTCGACGATCTTCTTGCTCTCGCTGTCGGCGAGCAGGTCGCACATGGCCAGGGCGGCCTTCTGGCCCTCGAGGTTGAAGTCGGAGCCGATGTAGGTGGCGTAGAGCTCGGGATCGGCGTCGATGCGGCGGTCCTCGAGGACCACGATCTTGCCGTTGTCCTTGGCCTCCTGCAGGACCTCGTCATAGCCGGTCACGTCGAGCGCGGCCAGGATGATGACATCGACCTCGGGGTCCTGGTTGAACTGGTGGAAGGCCGAGACCTGGTTCTCCAGCTTGTTCTGGGCGTCGTAGAACTTGAGGTTGATGCCCAGCTGCTCGGCGGTCTCCTGGAAGGACGCCGTGTTAGCCGCGCGCCAGCCGCTCTCCGAGCCGGTCTGGATGAAGCCGACGGTCATGTCCTCGTAGGTGAACTCGTCCTGCGCTACGACCTGGCCTGAAAGCATGCTGGCCATGGCAACCGTGGCCGCCAACGCCACGCCGGTGCGGGCGAATGCCCTTGTCATACCTGGTCCTCCCTGTACGAGACGCCCTGTTGGGCTTTGGCAAACGTATGCCGCTCATCGTTTGCTGCGGCGAAATCGTACCACTGCATACGTTTGCGTCAAGCCCAGATGAGCAAGTGTTCGTCGCGCCACCGAATCCGGCATCCCCGGGCGGCCAGGGGCTCAGCCCCGGGTGGCCCCAGCCCCGATGACCCCACCCCTGTGGCCCCGGCCCACCAGTCGTGACCCGGGTGGCCCCATCCCCGGGGGTCCGGCCCACGAGGCGCCCACTGGCTTCATGCCCCGGGATCCAGCCTAGTGGGCTGCAGGCTCCAGCCGGGTGGCTCCATCCCGCGGGGACCAGACTGGCGCTCGGATGACCCTCCCGGTGCTGGTGGCCCGTCCGCCAAGGCCGGAGCCGGCCTGCCGGGCACGATCTGAGTCAGCGCAGACTCAGAGCGACACCGAGTCGGACCGTTTCAGTCCCCATGGCATGAGCTGGCCATCGGCAGGGTCATGCCTGGAACCCGCTCGCTCGTCTAGACCCAGGGGGTTAGTACCCCAGGGCTGTGCACGTTCCGGCTGCGGATGGCCCTGACGACGCCAGATCCCTTGCACGCGTCCGCCCCGCGAATCAGCCGCCGATCGAGGGATCCCCGACACGACCGAGGAAGAGGATGGCGCCCGTGGGGACATCCCGGAGCGCGAAGAGGAACGGTCGGTCCAGGCGGACGGTCACCGCCTCGGCGACCATCGCCGACTCGCGCATCAACACCGCGGTCGCGGCCGCCGCCTCCGTGCCCTTCTCATCGACATCGATATTGGCCTGGTGGATGACGTTGGAGATGGCAAGCTGCTCGGCCGTGGTGATGCCGCTGAAGTCGGCCGCATCGCCGAAGGCCGTGGGCATCCCGAGGTCGGCGAGGATGGTCGCCAGCTCCGCCTTCGACTCGATCCCGAACCTTGGCAGCGCCAGCGCCACCTGCGTGTCTGTCAGTGACGAGGTGATGGTCGCGAGCCCATCGGGGGTCAGGGTCTGCTCGAAGCCGGCCAGGTCGTCGGGGAGGACGAGGGTCATCGCGAGCGAGCCGCCCAGGTAGGGCAGCTCGACCGCCTGCCAGCCATCGCCCGACGCGTGCGGGAGGGACGCCCTCGTGGCCATGAAGGGCACCTCCACCGTCGAGCCGTCGGCGCGCGTGAAGGCTCCCTCCTCAGTGGCCCCCTCCGAGAAGGGCGTCTGCCATGGGGCCTTGAGGTAGATGGCGTTGACGAGGGTGAGCCGGGTCTGTGGCGTGAGCACACCCTCGACGAGTAGCTCCGGGATGCGCTGCTCGGTGCGCTTGTCCACCCAGGCATTGATGGCCTGGCGTGCCTCCTCGGTCGCCGAGGCGTAGTCCACCAGCCGAAGCCCGGCGCCGTAACGGGCGGCAAGCGTCTCGAGGTAGGCGGCCTCCAGCGGCATCCCCTCTTGCGCGAACGGGGCGTTGGCGATCCGGAGCGTGACCGGAAGCTCCTGGCCGCTGTCGTCGGTGGAGGTCCTGTTGCGCGATGCGAGCGCCTGGTCGAGCGCGTTCAGCCAGCCGGCGTGGTCGTCCGAGGCGAGCTCGTGCATGACCGCATCCATCTCGGCGGCGGTCTGGCCCTGGGCGCCGGCCCGCGCCATGGCCAGGGCGAGGGCGATGCTCGTCGGCGAGAAGACCAGGTTCGTCTGTCCGGGCGCGAGCGCCCGATAGAGGTCGAGACCGAAGGCCTCGAGGGCTGCCCCGGCCTCCTTGGCGTCGGAGCGCGCGACCGAAGCCCGAGGGACATCCGCCTGCGCTACGCCCACATCGCCTTCGGCGAGGGCCGGTGATGCGCTGCTGGCCAGCAGGAGGGCGAGTGGAACCAGGGCGGCGAGCTTCGTGTTCATGCGTCAAGGACGGCCCGATGGCTCACGCGGTTCCGTGGCTTGGCGACTATGCTGCCGGGTGCGGCCATCGCGGCCGGACCGGTCGGCAGCCGCGCGCCCTGGGGATCCCGAAATGCCGAGACGCCGCGCGACCCTTGTCATCGTGCTGTCGGCCATCTGCGCCACGCTGGGAAGCGCAGCACCGATGGCCGGCCAGGGTGTCGCCGAACCCGTCGATCGCGTCAGCCAGCTCATCGAGGGCATGACGCTGCGCCAGAAGGTCGGCCAGCTCTTCGCCAGCCGCGTCTACGGTGACCGAGCGGACGACCCCTCGCCCAGCGCGCGTCGTGCCAACCGCCGCGATCTTGGGGCCGATGATGCACGCGACCTCGTCGAGCGCTACCACGTGGGCTCGGTCGTCTACTTCGAGTACACGGGCAACCTGCGCAGCCCGGGGCAGATCGCCCGGCTCTCGAACGGCATCCAGCAGGCAGCCGCCGAGGCCGGGCTGCCGCCCGTCCTCATCAGCACCGACCAGGAGCACGGCGTCGTTCGGCGCCTTGGTCCGCCCGCCACGCAGCTGCCCGGGGCGATGGCCATCGGCGCCACCCGTGACACGGCGCTTGCCCGCGAGGCGGCGCGCGTCACCGGCGAGGAGCTCCGCGCCGTGGGCATCCGCCAGAACCTGGCGCCGGTGGCCGACGTCAACGTGAACCCCCGCAACCCGGTCATCGGCATCCGTTCGTTCGGCTCCCGGCCCGGCCTCGTGGCCTCGATGGTGGAGGCACAGGTGCAGGGACTCCAGGAGGACGCGGGCGTGGCCGCGACCGTCAAGCACTTCCCCGGGCATGGCGACACCGACCTCGACAGCCATACCGGCCTGCCCACGGTCCGCCACTCGGATACCACGTGGTGGGCGGTGGATGCGCCACCGTTCCAGGCCGCCATCGACGCCGGCGCCGATGTCATCATGACCGCCCACGTCGTCGTGCCTGCGCTGGACCCGAGCCGGCGGCCGGCCACGCTCTCGCGCGCCATCCTGACCGGGGTGTTGCGCGAGCGGATGGGCTACGAGGGCGTGGTCATGACCGATTCGCTGACGATGGCGGCCGTGCGTCAGCGCTACGGCGATGGGCGCGTCCCCGTGCTGGCGCTCAAGGCCGGTGCCGACATCCTGGCTGACCCGCCGAACCTGCCTCGTGCCTTTCGGGCCGTCCTCGACGCCGTCGCGGATGGCGAGCTGACCGAGGAGCGCCTCGAGGAATCGGTCGAGCGGGTCCTGCGGCTCAAGGAGCACCTGGGCCTGCTCGACGATGCCATGGTGGACCCGGAGATGGCCGAGCCGAGCATGGGTACCGCCGACCACCAGGCGGTCGCCCAGGCGATCGGCGAGGCCTCCGTCACGGTGCTGCGGCTCACACCCACGCGACACCTTCCGACGCCCGAGCCGTGGTCGATCCTGCTCACCGGCTGGTCCGACGAGGGGTGCGAGTCGCTGGAGGACGCCTTGCTCGCCGGCGGCCGAGAGGTCGAGACGCGCTGGACCGGCGAGAACCCGACGACGCGCCAGATCGCGGCCGTTGCCCGTGCCCAGCGTCGGCACGACATCACGGTCGTCGTGACGGCGTACCTCGATGCTGACCGCGGCCAGCGCCAGCTCGTGCGCCGGCTCCAGAAGGGCGGCCGCACCATCATCGTCAGCGCCCGCTCGCCCTACGACGTCGCCTGGTTCCGTTTCGCGTCGGTCTACGTGGCCACGTACGGCTCGGCTCCCGCCTCCATGCGCGCACTTGCCCGCATCATCGAGGGCGAGATCGGACCCTCCGGCCGCTCGCCCGTCCACATCCCCGCCGTCGGCCGTCCGTGGTCCTCTTCCCCTTCGGCAGCGGCGAGACCTGGTGAGGGCGTCGGCCGCGCTGGCGTCGGCCGCGCCACGGAAGACGCTGCCTCGCCCTGCCTGAGAGGAGCGACGGAGCGTGTGCGTTGACCGGGGACACCGGGACGTCGTACCAGGTGGTCGGCAGGACCTTCGGCGGGTGATGATGCGCACGACGGCCATCAGGAGATCGCCGCCGATCCGATGAAGGGGCGTTCAAGCATGATCCTGCAACACACCCGGGCACTGGGCCGAGCGACGGCCGTGTCTGCGGCATTGGCGCTCCTGGCGGTCATGCTGCCGGTGGCCACCACCACGGCGGTGTCGCCGACGACCTGCGTGGTTCGGAACGTCGATGCCGGCAGCGTGCATCGGAGCTTGCAGCGCGCGATCTGGCGCGCACGCCCCGGTGAGCGACTCGTGGTGACGGGGACCTGCGTTGGCACGGTCATCGTGCGCAAGCCGCTGTCGATCAGTGGCGCCCGCGCCGGGAGCAGTGAGGGCGGTCGGTCGCGGCTGGTCTCGAAAGGCGCGCGCCCGGCCATGGTCATCGATCCGGCGGTGGATGCCCTTGAGATCGCGCCCAACGTGACGGTCTCGGGTGGCATCGTCATCGGACAGGTCGCTCGGTGGAAGGCAGGCGCGAAGCTCGGCCAGGAGGACGTCTCCCCATGGACGGGTTCCGATGGCATCGACCACGAGCTTCCCCGCGTCAGGTCCTGGACCTTCCGGCGTGCCTGCGATGTCCGGAGCGACGGCACCTCGCTCGCGGCAGCAGCCGCCTCGGCCGCGGATGGCAGCCACCTCGTCTTCTATGGCATCTGCCCGGGACCGGTCGACATCGGCACGGAGCTCGAGATCCTCGGGAGCCGCTGGACGGCCTCGAGCCTGCGGCCGGACCCATCCGGTCGGGGGCATCATCGACCGGTCCGACAGCGGCCGCCCGGCGATCAGGCGCCCGGGCATGGAACCGGCGATCGTGGTCGATCCTGCCGTCGACGAGCTCATCCTCGGCGGGTTCCGCGTCCACGATGGCTTCCGTATCGGCGCCAGCACACCCTAGGACGCTGTACCCGGGTCGCTGCTAGCGGGAACCGTGTGCCGGCGGCGGTCCGGTCGAACCGCGGATCACCAGCTCGGCCTCGAACACCGGGTGCGCATCCACCACGGCGTCTGCATCCCGGTCGAGCGAGGCGATGGCGATGTCGATGGCGGCCTTGACCATGGCGCGCACGGGCATGCGCATCGTCGTCAGGGGCGGCATGATGACGTGGGCCCCCGGGATGTCATCGACGCCGGTCACCGACACATCCTCGGGCACGCGGAGCCCTCGCTGGAGCGCCGCATGCACCACGCCGATGGCAAGGACGTCGGTGGCGCCAACCACGGCCGTGGGGGGCTCGTCCAGGTCCATCAGCTGGTGCAGCGCCTTCGATGCCACCTTCGTACTCGTTGGGGGCGTCCGGCATGTACTCCGGGCGGACCTGCCGGCCCTGGCGTACGAGGTAGGCCTCGTAGGCATCGGCACGCTCCACGATGTCGCCGAGCTGCTTCCTGCCGACGAAGGCGATGCGCTCGTGACCCAGGGAGACCAGGTGCTCCATCACGGTGGTGATCGCGCCACGGTTGTTGACGTTGACGGTGGGGATGACGGTGGAACGTGAGCCGTGCCAGAGCGCCACGACCGGTTCGCGCGTGCCCTGGAGGTCCTCGATGAGCGCCGGCTGATTGCTCAGGTCACCCAGCAGCAGGATGGCGTCGCAGTGGCGCGATTCCAGGACCGCCCAGAGCTCGACGGCCTCGCCGGCGCTCCCCTGCGCATGGCCCAGCACGACGTTGTAGCCGTGTCTGCGGGCTTCGGTGGTGACCGCCTCGATGATGGCCGGGAAGCTCGGATCGGTGATGTCCCGGATGATGGCGCCGAGCAGCATGGTGCGTGCGCCCATCAAGCCGCGTGCCAGCGGGTTGGGCCGGTAGCCCAGCCGCTTGGCTGTCTCCAGCACCCGCGCTCGCGTCGCTGCCGCGATGGGAATGGCCGTGGGCGCGTCGCTCAGGATGCGGGACACCGTCGATTGCGAGACCCGCGTGGCCTTGGCCACGTCGCGCATGGTGGGCACACCCGTGGCCACGCTCGCGGGGACGGCAGGCGTGCTCTCGTCAGGACTGGGCTGCGCTCGCCGATCAGCTCGTGCCATGGGTGCCTTGATGCCTCCTGCCACCCATCCTAGCGGCCGGACGGCATCCGGTTGCGTCGTTGACAGCGAACGGGCCATCTGCCGGTTGACTCCAACACATGCGCTTGCATACAATCGGTTGCAGTCATAGCGACGCGGCCCCGTTGGGGTCAAGGGAGGAGCTCGGAATGGCCTTCGATGGCCTGCGCATCCTGTTCCTGACGGGCAGCCTGCACTACTACGGCGAGGAGACACGGCAGCAGGTCGCCGAGCAGTCGGCGCGCATCGTGGCCGGCCTGGGGGCCGCGGCGGACATCCCCGTCGAGCTCGTGCAGCGGCCCACGCTGCTCGACCCCGAGGGCATCCGCCGGGCCTGCCTGGAAGCCTCCGCCGACGACGCCTGCATCGGCGTCATCGGCTGGATGCACACCTTCAGCCCGGCCAAGATGTGGATCGCCGGGCTGCAGGCGCTGCAGAAGCCCTTCCTGCACCTGCACACGCAGTACGGCGCCAGCCTGCCCTACGGCAGCATCGACATGGACTTCATGAACCTCAACCAGTCCGCCCACGGGGACCGCGAGTTCGCCTACCTCATGTCGCGGCTGCGGCTGCCGCGCAAGATCGTCGCGGGCCACTGGCAGGACCCCGCCGTGCAGGCCCGCATCGGGGCCTGGATGCGCGCCGCCGCGGGCGCCCACGAGGCCCGCGGGCTGCGGGTCATCCGCTTCGGCGACAACATGCGCGAGGTGGCCGACACCGACGGCGACAAGGTCGAGGTGCAGGCGCGCCTGGGCACGGCCTGCAACACCCACCCGGTCAACGAGCTGGTGGCGGTCGTGGACGAGGTCGCCGACGCCGAGGTGGAGCGCCTCTGCGCCGAGTACGACGAGGCCTACGCGGTGGTGCCGGCGCTGCGTCCCGGTGGCGAGCGGCGTGCCTCGCTGCGCGATGCGGCCCGCATCGAGCTGGGCCTGCGCGCCTTCCTCGCCGCGCACGGCGCGATGGCCTTCGTGGACACCTTCGAGGACCTCGGTGGCCTGAGACAGCTGCCCGGCATCGGCGCCCAGCGGCTCATGGCCGACGGCTACGGCTTCGGCGCCGAGGGCGACTGGAAGTCGTCGCTGCTGGTGCGCCTGGTGAAGGTCATGAGCGAGGGCCTGCCCGGTGGCGTCTCCTTCATGGAGGACTACACCTACGACTTCGGCAGCGCCAGCCCCGCCATCCTGGGCGCGCACATGCTGGAGGTCTGTCCCAGCATCGCCGCCGCCACCCCCGGCCTGCGAGATCCACCCCCTCTTCGTGGGCGGTCGCGAGGATCCGGTGCGCCTGGTCTTCTCCGGTGCCGCCGGCCCCGGGGTCGTGGTGGGCCTCGTCGACATGGGCACGCACCTGCGCCTGGTGGCCAACGAGATCGATGCCATCGACCCGCCCGGCGAGCTGCCGCGGCTGCCGGTGGCGCGGGCGCTGTGGCGGCCGCGGCCCGACTTCACCACCTCGGCCGAGGCGTGGCTGCTCGCGGGTGGCCCGCACCACACCGCCTACAGCCAGGCCGTCGGTCTGGAGGTCATCGAGGACTTCGCCGCCATGGTGGGCGTCGAGCTGGTGGCCATCGACGCCGACACCAGCGCGCGGCAGTTCCGCCGCGAGATGCGCTGGAACGACGCCTACTGGCATCTCGCCGGCGGGATCTAGCACGCGCACCACAGGCTGCAGGCGGGAGGGGGTGACGAATCGGGCCAGAACGCACGAAACCACCGGGTGGAAGCGGATGAACCAGCCCCACAGCAGGCGCTGAACGCAGCGCCGCGAGGCCAGTCAACGGCATCCGAGGGATCCACGACGAAGACAGAAGCGTGGCCGCAACGACCACACGAACGGAGAATCACTCATGCGACGTATTGGGCTCAGCTCAGCTGTCATCGCGGCAGCAGCACTAGTCGTGGCGATGGTGCCCGCAGGGGCGCTCGCCCAGGACGAGGCCCCCGTCATCGGGCTGTCCGTCAAGACCATCACCAACGATCCGTTCCAGGCTGCCTGGGTGCAGGCGGCGACTGACAAGGTCGAGGAGCTCGGCGGCACGGTGCAGCTGCTGGTCGCCGGCGGACAGACCGCCGTTGCCAGCCAGTCCAGCCAGCTGGAGGACCTCGTCACCCAGCAGGTCGACGGCATCATCGTCAGCCCGCTGGACGGCTCGGCCGTCCTGCCCGCGCTGCAGAAGGCCAAGGATGCCGGTGTGCCGGTGATCCTGGTCGACCAGCCCATCGCTGCCGGCAACGAGGCGCTCTACGAGACCCTCATCGCGACCGACAACGTGAATGCCGGACGCCAGCTGGCCACCTACCTCGTCACGGCCATGCCCGACCCGGAGCTCAAGGTCGCGATCATCGAAGGCGCACCCGGCTCGGTGGCCGGCGATGACCGCCTCGCCGGCTTCATGGAGGGCTTGGCCTCCGGCGGTGTCACGCCAGTGGCCTCTGCCACGGGCGAGTGGGACAACGCCAAGGCCCTGGCCGCGATGGAGAACATCCTGACCGCCAACCCTGACCTTCAGGCCGTCCTGTCGGCCAGCGACGTCATGGTCGACGGCATCCTCCAGGCGCTCGCAGGTGCTGGCAAGACCGATGTGGCCGTGCTGGCCATCGACGGCTCCACGGTCGGCATCCAGGGTGTCCTCGACGGCAAGCTGCTCGCCGACAACACCCAGGACCCGATGGCCATGGGCTCCATGGCCGCGGAGTTCGCCATGGGCATCGCGAACGGTGAGGTCGAACCCGGCTCGCTCGAGAAGTACATCGACTCGGGCACCACGACGGTGACGATCGACAACGCCGAAGAGGCGATGGCAAAGGCCTTCTAGGCCCTTCGATCCAAGGCTGGCGCACCCGACACCGTGGTGCGCCAGCCGTCAACGGAGGCCGCGGAGATGCCTAGCCGCCAGAGGGACCGGCTGCTTCGCGCGATCATCGCCGTCGCGGTGATCGTTGCGAGCGTGCTGCTCGTGGGTCAGTTCGTGCCCCACTTCGCGACCATCCCCAACCTCGAGAACGTCATGTCGCAGGCAGCCATCCTGTCGGTGGTGGCGTTCGGCATGACCCTCGTCGTCGTCACCGGCGGTATCGACCTGTCGGTGGGCGGCGTGATGTCCCTGGTGGGCGTCCTGGAGGTCTCACTCGTCAGCATCGGCGTGCCCTGGCCGCTGGCCGTGCTCGCCGGCCTCGGAATCGGTCTCCTGCTGGGCTCGGTCAATGCCGTCATCGTCTCCCGGCTGAAGCTGCCGCCGTTCATCGCCACGTTCGGAACGCTGGGCATCGCGGCCGGCCTCGCGCTGTACCTGGCCGACCTGGTAGGACGCCCCATCCTCCCGCCAGAGTTCGTCGCCATCGGCAACGAAAGCGTCCTCGGCGTGCCCTACCTGGTCATCCTGGCGGTCGCCGTGCTCGTCCTGCTAGAAGTCGTCTGGCGCGTGACGACATGGGGCGTGCACCTACGCGCGACGGGAGACAACCTGGCCGTGGCCCGTCTCTCCGGCGTGCCGGTGGTGCGGGTCCTGTCGAGTGCCTACCTGGTCTCGGGGCTGCTGGCGGCGACAGCGGGCACGATGCTGGCCGCACGACTGGGGACGGCCAGCCCGCTGCAGGGGGAACCGTTCACGCTGTCGGCCGTGGCCGCCTGCGTGATCGGCGGCGTCGATCTCTTCGGAGGCCGCGGGCACCTCTGGGCTGCCGGTGCGGGCGCCATCTTCCTGGTCGCGCTGCGCAACATCCTGAACCTGCAAGGCGTGCAGCCGTTCATGCAGGACTTCGTCACCGGCCTGCTCATCATCGTGGCGGTCCTGGTGACCGTCCAGGGTCCGGTGCTGCGTGACATCCTGGGCGACGCCCTCCTGCGCGTGCGGGGCGAGCGCGCCACATGACCGCGCAGGGAGTGCCCGTCGTGGACGGGCCGGGCGTCACACCCGAGCCGGCCGGGGCGTCGCGCAGCCGCCTGGCCGGCGTGTGGGAGCGCATCAGCCGCAACCCAACCCTGGGGCTCCTGGCGCTGCTCGTCGTGATGTGGGTCCTGGCGGCGCTGTTCGTGCCCAACTTCGGGAGCGCCGACAACATCCGCAACGTCCTGCGGCAGGCTTCCGACCTCTCCGTGGCCGCCATCGGTATCCTCTTCGTGCTCCTGATCGGAGGCATCGACCTCTCGGTGGGTGCGCTGTACGGCCTGACATCGGTGGTCCTCGTGACGGTCATGATCCAGACCGGCAGCTTTCCCCTGGCCCTCGCCGCGGCCCTCGGGACAGGCGTGCTCTTCGGCCTGATCAACGGCGTCCTCGTGCAGTGGGTGCGCATCCCGGCCTTCATCACGACCCTGGGCGGCTTCTACATCGCCTACGCCCTGGCGCAGATGATCTCGGCGGGCAGCATGCTCTCGATGCCGGCTGACGACCTCTTCGTGGGCCTGCAGACCGGTCAGCTCTTCGGTATCCCCTACCTCGTGATCATGGCGGCGGTCGTGGCCGCGCTCGCGTGGATCGTGCTCAACCACACGACCTTCGGCCGATCGGTGGTAGCAGTCGGCTACAACCGCGTCACGGCCGGCCTCTCCGGCATCCGTGTGCCGCGCATCGTCATCGCCTGCTTCGCCATCGGGAGCGGATCGGCTGCCCTGGCCGCGGTGATGCTTACCTCCCGGGTCCAGATCGGCGTGCCCACGCTGGGCGGTTTCAACACCACCTTCGAGACCATCACGGCCGCCGTGGTCGGCGGCACCAGCCTGTTCGGAGGCCGGGGTACCGTGGTTGGGGTCGTCATCGGCGCCATCATCATCCGCACCATCGGCAACTGCATCGTCCTGCTCAACATCACCCCTCTCCTCTACCAGGCGGTGATGGGCCTGCTCATCGTCACCGCCCTCGTCATCGACGCTGTCCGCAGCCGCTACCTGGGCGAACGGACATGACGGACGACGTGGCCGCCGATACCGTCCTGCTGGACGCGCAGCACGTCCAGAAGTACGCCTATGACGACGAGGGACGGCCCATCCGGGGCACGGACGTCCTGCTGCTGGCGGATGCGAGCCTGGATCTGCGAGCCGGTGAGGTGCATGCGCTCGTGGGCGAGAACGGCGCCGGCAAGTCGACGCTCATCAAGATCATCGCCGGGGCCTTGCCCTACGAGGGCGGCAGCCTGCACGTGATGGGGCGCCTGCGCGGCGAGACCACCATCTCGCAGGTGCGCCAGGAGGGCATCGCGGTCATCTGGCAGGAGTTCAGCCTGGCGCCGCACCTGACCGTGGTCGAGAACATGTTCCTGGGCCGGGAGCTGCGCCGCGGGCGGCGCCTGGACAAGAGCGAGATGCGACGCCAGGCGGCCGATGCCATCGCCACCCTCGGCGCCAGCATCGACCTGGACAGCCCGGTCGAGCGACTCTCGACGTCGCAGCAACAGCTCGTCGAGATCGCCCGGGCGCTGAACGAACGGTCACGCATCCTCATCCTTGACGAGCCGACCGCCAGCCTCAGCCGCTTCGAGACCGAGCGACTCATCGAGCTGATGCGACGCCTGCGCTCGGAAGGACTCGGCATCGTCTTCGTCACCCATCGACTCGACGAGGTCTTCACCATCTCCGACCGGGTCTCGGTGCTCAAGGATGGTCGCTCGACCGGCACACTCCGAACCAGCCAGACCAGCAAGGACGAGATCGTCGAGCGCATGGTTGGTCGTCACCTCGATGCGGTGTACCAGCGTCGCCGCGGGACGGCCGGCGAGATCGCCCTGGAGACGCGCGACCTGCGACCCGTGGGGGCCTCCGCGGCTGTCTCGATCACGCTCCGGCGGGGCGAGATCGTGGGCCTGGCCGGGCTCGTCGGCGCCGGCAGGACGGAGCTCGCCCGCACCATCGTGGGCGCGGATGCAGCGGAGTCGGGCTCGGTGCTGCTCAATGGGCAGGACATCACGCGCTGGTCCATGCGGCGCCGCCTCGACGCCGGACTCGCCTTCGTCCCGGAGAACCGCAAGGACCAGGGCGTCATCCTCTCGTTGCCCATCCTGCGCAACCTGGCCATCACGGAGTGGCCGCACCTGGGTCCGGGGCCGCTCGTCGAACCCCGTCGCGAGCGCGGCCTCGCCAGTTCGCTGGTGCAGGGAGCTGAGCATCGTCGCGCGCACGGTCGACCAGCCGGCATTCACCTTGAGTGGCGGGAACCAGCAGCGCGTGGCCATCGGCAAGTGGCTGGCCCGCGACCGGCTTGTCTACGTCCTCGATGAGCCCACCCGCGGCGTGGACGTCTCGGCACGGTATGCCTTGTACCAGCTCATGGAAGCCATCGCCGACCGGGGTGGGGCGGTGCTGATGATCTCCTCCGACCTCCCTGAGATCATCAGCATGAGCGACCGCATCTACGTCATGCGCGTGGGCTCGATCTCGGCCGAGGTCGCGCCCGGGCAAGCCTCGGAGCAGTCGATCCTGACGCTGATGCTGCCGGACCGGAACGTGGGCGACGCCGACGGGTCAGCCCCGGCGAACGCATGACGGAGCCCGGCTCGCCCTGGCGCCGGCCCCGATGAGCCGAGGCATCGTCTTCGATATCCGCGAGTTCACGCTCCACGATGGGCCGGGCATCCGCACTACCGTGTTCATGAAGGGTTGTCCGCTTCGCTGCAACTGGTGCCACAACCCCGAAGGCCTGCTGGCGGAGCCGCAGGTGATGCGCTCGCCAGCCGGTGAACGCACGGTCGGACGGGTCTACGAGGCGGACGAGCTGGCCGCCATCCTGAAGGGGCAGGAGGGCATCCTTGCCGCGGGAGGAGGCGGGATCACCTTCTCGGGCGGTGAGCCGCTCCTGCAGGCGCGCTTCGTGGCTGACGTCATCGACCTGCTCGGGGACACGCATGTCGTCCTCGACACCGCGGGCTTCGCCGACGCTGCTGCCTTCGTCGCCGTCGCCGGACGCTGCGACCTCGTGCTGTTCGACATCAAGCTCATCGACCCAGACGCGCATCTGCGCTGGACGGGGCAGAGCAACGAGCCGATCTTGAGGAACGTCGCGCAGCTCGAGCCGCTGGCACGCCCGTTCGTGGCACGGATCCCGCTGGTGCCGGGCGTGACGGACAGCGCGGAGAACCTCGAGGCCATCGCCAGCCTCCTGGCGACGACGCCGACGCTGCTCGAAGCGCAGCTCCTGCCATACAACCGGGCCGCCGGAGGGAAGTACGCCGCCTGCGGCATGACCTTCTCCCCCGGCTTCGACGAGGAACAAGAGCCGAACGTGCTCCTGGAGCCGTTCCAGCGGAAAGGGATCGAGGTGCGAGTCGCATGAACGAGAGGCTGAGCGGTCTGCGGGCACGAACTCGCGAGGGGCACTTCGCGCGCTACCGACAGGCCGCCTCACCGGAGCTCATCCGCGAGTGTGACCGTGAGGGGCTCTCGTGGCCCATGCGTCGGGCGCGCTTGACGAGACGGATGTGTGAAGCGGAGCAGGTCGTCATCGAGCCCGACGAGCGCATCGTCTTCACCCGGACCCTGCGACACGTGCCGGGCGTGTACTCGGACGCGGACCTCGCCGCGCTCACCGAGGGTCGGACGCTGCACGAGGGCGGGGTCATCAACAACGTCTGCGCCGACTGGGGCATGGCCATCGAGAGGGCCTGGCGGGGCGGCGTCGCATCGCGCTGGAGACACGCCAGCGAGCGCTGGCCGCCGGCGACGCTGAGGCCATCGAGTTCACGGCTGCTGCGGTGGAAACCATCGACGCCGTCATCGCGCTGGCAGGGCGCTACGCGGCCGAAGCCCGTCGCCTGGGCAAGGAAGACGTGGCCCAGGTGCTGGAGCATGTCCCCGCAGAGGGGGCACGGACCTTCCACGAGGCGCTCCAGTCGCTGCGCATCCTGCATGCCGTCGTCTGGCTCTCGGGGCACCACCACGTGGGCCTTGGTCGCCTCGACCAGTACCTCTGGCCGTACCTGGCGGCCGACCTGGAGTCCGGACGGCTCGACGAGGCCGCCGCGGAGGAGCTGCTGGCCGAGTTCTTCATCGCCCTCAACCGCGATTCCGACCTCTATCCCGGGATCCAGCAGGGCGACAACGGCCAGTCGATGACGCTGGGCGGCGCCACTCGCGCGGGTGAACCGGCGGTGAACCCACTGACCTGGATGGCGCTACGGGTGGCCCGGGACGTCGGGCTCATCGACCCCAAGGTCAACCTCCGCATCACGGCTGGCAGCGACCAGTCCCTGCTGGAGCTTGCCACCGAGCTCACCCGCAAGGGGCTTGGCTTCCCCCAGTACGCCAACGACGACGTCGTCATCCCGGCCCTCGTCAGCCACGGCTACGACATCGAGGATGCACGCGACTACACCGTGGCCGCCTGCTGGGAGTTCATCATCCCGGGACGCGGAATGGATGTGGGCAACATCGGCGCGGTGTCCTTCCCGGCCGCGGCCGACGCGGCCATCCGTGATGGCCTGGCGGCGGGGGCCACCTTCGAGGACATCCTCGACCGGACCAGGCAGCAGATCGCCGGTCAGGTCCGCGAGCGGACGTCACCGTACGAGCGGCTGCTGTGGGCACCAGCGCCGTGGTACTCGGTGCTCATGACCGACGCGCTCGAGCGAGGCGTCGACCACGGCACGGGGGCCAAGTACCGCAACCTCGGCATCCACGGCGCCGCGGCCGCCAGCGCCGCCGATTCGCTGGCCGCCGTCAAGTGCCACGTCTTCGAGGCGGGGGACATCGATGGGGCGGAGCTGATCCAGGCGCTCGACGATGACTTCATCGGTCACGCCGAGATCCGGGAGCGACTCGCCGAGAGTCCGCGTGTCGGCCTGAACGAGCCACTCGTGGACGGCCTGCTCGTGAAGCTGTACGACTGGCTCGCCGATGCCTGCGAGGCCGAGCTCGACCGGTCCGGCCTGCGGGTACGGCCGGGCACGGGCACGGCCATGTACTACCTGTGGCTCGCGCGAGGGCGCAGCGACGGACCGCTTCCCGAACCCATCGTCGGTGCCACCGCTGACGGACGCCGGCGGGGGGACCCATTCGGCGCCAACCTGGCTCCGACGCCGGGCACCCCGCTGCGTGGCCCCATCAGCGTCCTGCAGTCGTACGCCAAGATCGACTACGGGCGCATCTGCAACGGTGGACCCATCACGCTGGAGCTGTCCGACTCGGTCTTCCGGAGCGAAGGCTCCATCGGTAAGGTCGCGACGCTCGTGCGCACGTTCGCCCAGCTGGGCGGCCAGCAACTGCAGCTCAATGCGCTGAGTGCGAGCAGGCTGCTCGAGGCCAAGGCACATCCCGAGGAGCATCGCGACCTCATCGTCCGTGTCTGGGGCTGGAGCGGCTACTTCTGTGAGCTCTCACCCGAGTACCAGGACCACGTCATCTCCAGGCACCTGTTCGCCGGGACCTGAGCGGCGCGGGTCGAGGGTGCACAGGCCGCAAGGGGCCCCATCGTGGCATCATCCGCAGATCGCGGAGGATAGGCAGATGGTCGCTCGCGCCCCAACCGCCCGCAGCTGGCGGACCCAGGCCCCCATGCTGGTCGCGCTGCTTGCTGCCGTCGCGCTCCTCGTGGCCGTGCTCCCGGGCACCGCTGAGGCTGCCCTCCCCCGCTGGAAGGGCGGCATCGACCTCTATCGACCGGGCGTGTTCACGACCCAGAAGACGTGGCACTGGTGCACCGCAGCCGACGTCCAGATCATGCGCAACATCGTCCACCACAAGACGAACCACACCAAGGCCCAGCAGCGCCGCTACTTCAACTACATGCGAGCGCACGATCGATACCCCATCCCGATTCGTGACGGCGTGGACCCGGCGGGCTGGGCGGCCGGGCTTCGCCGCTTCGTCGACCCGCGGTATCGCCTGGTCGCCAGCGGCAGCTTCAAGGGCGCCCTGCGCTCGGCGGTCCGCAACCTGCGGCTCACCAACCTGCCGGTGGCCATCACCGTGGCGCACGGCAACCACGCCTGGGTGCTGACCGGCTTCACGGCCACTGCCGATCCTGCCACCAGCAGCCGCTTCAAGATCACCAGCGTCCGCGTGACCGGCCCGCTCTGGGGCCTCCAGAGCCGCAGCTACGGCTACGACATGCGCCCTGACAAGAAGCTCACGCGCAAGCAGCTCAAGGGCTTCTTCACGCCCTGGCACTACGCACGGATCCGGATGGCCTGGGAGGGTCGCTGGGTCTCGGTCCAGCCGATCCCATAGGCCGGGCGGGCGGCGTGCCGCGCGCCGTTGCCCGCGCGGCGCGCCCCGTTGACCAACCCGCCGGCAGGCGTCATCATCGCGCCCTTCGGTCCCGGGGGGTCATGGTGAGGAACAGATGAGCTCGACCCCCATCATCGAGGTGGAGGACCTGGTCAAGGTCTACGGGAAGGGGGAGAAGTCGACGCGCGCCGTCGACGACATCACCTTCCGCGTCGAGTCGGGCACGCTCTTCGGGCTGCTCGGTCCCAACGGTGCCGGCAAGACGACGACCATCCGCATCCTGGCCACGCTGCTGGACGCCACCAGCGGCACCGCCCGCGTGGCCGGTCTGGACGTGCATACCCACCCCCACGAGGTGCGCCAGCGGCTCGGGTTGGCGCTCCAGACGGCGGCGCTGGACGCCTTCTCGACCGGCCGCGAGACGCTCGAGCTGGCCGGCCGCATGCACCGGCTGCCGGCGGCCGAGGTCAAGCGACGTGCCGACGAGCTGCTCGAGCTGATGACCTTGACCAAGGTCGCGAGCAAGCTCACCGGCACCTACTCGGGTGGCATGAAGCGCCGACTTGACCTCGCGAGCGCGCTCATGCACCAGCCCGCACTGCTCATCCTCGACGAGCCCACCGAGGGGCTCGACCCGCAGAGCCGGACCGCGCTTTGGGAGGAGCTCGAGCGGATCAGCGCGGCGGGCACGACGATCCTGCTGACGACGCACTACATGGAAGAGGCCGATCGCCTGTGCGACCGGCTGTCGATCATCGATAACGGCCAGATCGTGGTGGAGGGGTCGCCCGCGGAGCTGAAGCGAAGCATCGGGCAGGACACCGTCGTCCTGGAGCTCCACGAGTCGGCGGCCGAGGGCGCGGTCGAGCTCGTCCGCGGTCGACTCGAAGGTCTCGTCCCCGGCGAGGGGGTGGTGGCACATCCGGCTGGGGTCAGCCTTTCGGTCGCCAACGCCAGCTCGGCCATCCCGGCGCTGTTACGACGATTGGAGGGTGACGGCATCGTGATCGCTGGGCTGCACATGAGCCAGCCCAGCCTCGACGATGTCTTCATGAAGTACACCGGCCGCAGCATCCGCGAAGAGGCCGCTGACGGCTACATCGCCATGGGCTGGTAAGGAGACCCATCGATGACGGCGCTCGCCTACGAGACCTGGCACCTTGGACGGCGCACCACCATGCGCTTCCTGCGCGTCCCGGCCAACTGGATCAGCATCATCTTCTTCCCCCTCATCCAGCTGCTGGTGTTCAGCCAGCTGTACCAGCAGATCATCCAGCTGGAGGGGTTCGGCAGCCAGACCAGCTACCTCGCCTACCTGGCGCCGGGACAGGTCGTCTTCGCCGCGTTCCTGGCCGTGGCCTGGTCCGGCTTCGGGCTCCTCGTGGAGTACCGCACGGGATACATGGACAAGCTCCGCGCCATGCCGACCCGACGCTGGTCGATCCTGGCGGCCGAGATGGTGCCTGTCTTCTTCCAGGCCGCTGCCATGGCCGGCATCATCCTCGTCATCAGCGTCCTCCTCGGCGCCACCATCGTGACCGGCATCCCGGGCTTCCTGCTCATCCTCGTGCTGGCCGGGCTCTTCGGCCTGGCGCTCGCCGGCATCAGCTTCATCCCTGCGCTGGTGACCCGCAGCGAGCAGGCCACGAGCACGTTCTCCCTGCTGCTCTTCCCCATCGTCTTCATGTCCACCGCATTCGTGCCCGTGGAGCTGATGCCGGAGTGGATGCGCGTGGTCAACGACTGGAACCCGATCTCATATCTCATCGAGGCCATCCGTTCGATCATGACCGTGGGCTACGACTGGGCCCTCATCGGGCAAGCACTCCTCTCCATGGCCGTCATCGGCGTCATCCTCCAGGCCGGCACGCTGTGGGCCTTCGCACGCTTGGCACGCTAGAGCCGAAGCCGTCGCGCCCAGCCTGCTCGCGGGAGCCCTAGCGCCCCTGCCCCGGTCGGCCGATCAGCTCCACGTCGTCGCCCAGGCCATCCAGGTGCCAGCCGCCGGCATCGACTTCGACGGAGACCCGGCGGCCGGCCATCGGGATGCCATCGACAGAGAGCCGGCTGACCTGGTCCGGGAGCTGCGGGGAACACGCGACACGGCCCGCAGGCAGGTCAGGCTCGAGACCGAGGAGCGAGCGCAGGAAGGACAGCGGGGCAGCGGCGGCCCAGGCCTGGGGCGAACAGGAGGTGGGGTAGGCCACGGGGACGGCGATCTCGTCACGAGACACACCCGAGAAGAGTTCCGGCAGGCGGCCCCCCGAGTGGGCCGAGGCGTCCAGGATGGCGAGCATCACGCGATGCGCCTCCCGCACGTAGCCATAGCGCATGAGTCCAGCAACGAGGATGGCGTTGTCGTGCGGCCAGACCGATCCGTTGTGATAGCTGAGCGGGTCATAGGCGGACATCGAGCTCGCCAGGGTCCGGACGCCCCAGCCCGAGAACAGCTCGTCAGAGAGGAGATGATGGGCCACCGCCTCGGCACGGTGCGGCTCGACGATGCCGGTCCAGAGGCAGTGCCCCATGTTCGACGCCAGCGCGTCGATGGGGCGCTTGTCCTTGTCCAGGCCGAGGGCATACCAGCCGCGGGCTGGGAGCCAGAAGTCGCGGTCGAACGCCGATCGCAGGGCGGCCGCCTTGGCGACATAGCGCGCTTCGGTGCTGCGGTCGTCTGCCCAGCGGGCGAGCGAGGCACGGGCCAGGTAGGCTCCGTAGACGTAGCCCTGCACCTCGCACAGCGCGATCGGCGTCTCCGGCAGCGCACCATCCGCGGCAGGCACGCCATCCCAGGAGTCCTTCCAGCCCTGGTTCCTGAGCCCGCGCGGTGTCAGCCGTCGGTACTCGACGTAGCCGTCGCCATCACGGTCCCCGAACTCCTCGATCCAGGCCAGGGCGCGATCCGCTGCCGGCAGTAGCGCGGCCAGGAGCTCCGGCTCGTGCCCCCAGCGCGCCAGCTCCCCCAGCAGCATGACGAACAGCGGCGTGGCGTCGGCAGTTCCGTAGTAGACGTGGCCGTCGCCCAGGGACATCGACATCGACTCGCCGAAGCGCACCTCGTGGAGGATCCGACCAGGCTGCTCCTCGGTCTCGGGGTCGAACTTGGTCCCTTGCAGACGGGCTAGGGCTTCCACCACGCCGAGCGCGATGTCAGGGTCGGCCATGATGGCCATCCAGCCCGTCAAGAGCGAGTCGCGGCCGAAGAGGGTCATGAACCAGGGCGCGCCGGCGGCCATCACCGGGCGCAACGGATGCGCGGGGTCGAACATACGCAGTGACCCCAGGTCCTCGAGGGAGCGCGTCGCGGCACGGGCCAGCGGCAGGAAGTCGGTTCGGATGGCTGGCCTGCTGCGCTTCCAGTCGGCGAAGCGGCGAGCAGGCACGGCGTCGTCGGTGGCATCGCCACAGCGATACCGCGGCGGGATGAGGGCTTCGCCGATGGTGACGCTGACGTCGGCGCAGCAGGTCCAGTCCTCGCCGGGGGCCAGGTCCACGCGCCACACGGCCGCCCCGCCGTCCCACTCCGGCGCCTGCGAGAACGAGATGTCGATGGTGCGCCGTGTGGTGCCCCTGCGCTGCTGGAAGACGAGCCGCCGGCCATCGGTCTCGCGAGTCCTTGGCAGCAGCCGGCCAAGCTCGCCGAGCTTGACGTCGAAGAGATCGGCGAAGTCACTGTCGCAGGCAAGCTCGATGGTGAGGGGCCAGGCCGAAGGTCCGTGGTGGCGGACAGACAGCTCCTCGCGCATACCCCGGCCGATGTGGCGCCGCCGGACTACGAGCAACGAACCTGCTCGATCGTCCTTGGGCCGGAGGGCCCGCGACACGAAGGCCGCCATGTGCGGCCCGTCGGCCGAGACGGCGAGCGGCTGCACCGGGGCGCCGTTCACGTTCAGCCTCCACGTGGACAGTAGCCGCGTGTCCAGGAAGAAGAGGCCTTCGGGCTGGTCAGGACGGATATCGCCGCCCCGCCCCGAGATGCAGAACGTCGAGCCCTGCACGAGCGTGACCGGTCCGCCAGCGCCATCGTGGCGGACCGGTTCGGCCGTCGTCGTCCAGGGGTCCGACATGGGCGCTGATGATACCGACGACCCCGGGATGTGGCATCGCCGCCGGCAGGCGGGTGCGACTGCAATGAGGACGCAATCGCCCGGGCGCCGCGCGCTTATCTCCACGCAGCAGCCGCCCGAAGATGATTGACGGGCGTCCGGGCCATCACCCCCAGGTGAGCGGTGAGCCGGGTACCGCGGAACGGTGCGACCGCGAGCGGAGGCAGGCGCGTGGCCTGCAAAGGAGAAACGTCATGGCTGCCGACAGGCGGATGAAGATCGCGCTGATCGCACCTCCCTGGTTGCCCATCCCGCCGCCAGCGTACGGGGGCACGGAGGCGGTCGTCGATCGCCTCGCGCGTGGCTTCGCGGAGGCGGGTCACGACGTGTTGCTGCTGGCATCGGGCAATTCGACCTGCCCCGTGCCCACCGCTTCGATCATCGACATCGCAGAGTCCGATCGGATGGGTGCGGCGGTGCCCGAGCTGCGCCATGTGATCCATGCCTACGAACGAGCCGCCGACTACGACATCGTGCACGACCACACCGTCATGGGCCCGGTCTATGCATCGGGCAGGTCGGGAGGTCCCCTCGTGGTCACGACCAACCACGGGCCGTTCAATGAGGAACTCAGTGACATCTACCGGACCATCGGCGGACGCATCCCCATCATCGCCATCTCCCACAGCCAGGCTGCGACTGCCCGAGACGTGCCCATCGCCGGAGTCATCCACCACGGCATCGACACCGATGCCTTCCCCTACGGCAAGGGCGACGGTGGCTACCTCCTCTTCCTGGGTCGGATGGTCCACGAGAAGGGCGCCCGACGCGCGGCGCTGATCGCCCAGCTGGCGGGCGTCCCGTTGCTGATCGCGGCCAAGATGCGCGAGCCGCTCGAGATCCAGTTCTACGAGGAACAGGTCAAGCCGCTGCTCGGCAACGGCGTGGAGTACATCGGGGAGGTGGCCAACGGGGAGCGCCTGGAGCTCCTGCGCGGCGCGCGAGCTCTGCTCAATCCGATCCGCTGGCCGGAGCCGTTCGGGCTGGTGATGATCGAGGCACTGGCCTGCGGCACCCCGGTGCTGACCTTCGCCGAGGGCGCCGCGCCGGAGATCGTCGACGACGGTGTCACGGGCTTTTTGTGTGACGACGAAGCCGCGATGGTGCGTGCCATCTCCCGCATCGACACGCTGGATCGCGGCGCCTGTCGCGCGGCGGCGGAGGCTCGCTTCTCGACGACGCGGATGGTCAGGGACCACCTGGAGCTGTTCCAGCGCCTGCGGTCCACGGGTCTGCAGGCTGCGGCCTGATCCGCCGAGGGCATCGGAATGGGAGCCAAGCCATCTGACGGTGCACCTACCCGGTGACGGCCAACCACTCCGCGATATCGCCCGCGGTGGGGATGCGCCCGGCGGACTTGACCTCGCCGTCGATGACGAGACCGGGTGTGTTCATGACGCCTCGGGCGGCGATCTCGGCGTAGTCGGTGACCTTCAGGATCTCCGCCTCGATGCCGGCCATCGCGACGGCCTCGCGCGCATGCTGCTCCAGCTTCTGGCAGTTGGCGCAGCCCGAACCCAGGACCTCGATCTTCACCACGTGTGGACCCCTTTCGATGCGTTCGGCATCACGTGCCGATGCGTTCGGCATCACAAGCCGAGAGCGTTGAACAGGAAGCCGACGGCGAGGATGCCCGCCACGACGACTGCGAGGAAGATAGCCAGCAAGGGCGGACGCGCGACTCGTCGGAGGATGACGAACTCGGGCAGGCTGATGGCGACGGTGGCCATCATGAAGGCGAGCACGGTGCCCAGCGGCAGGCCCTTGTCCAGCAGGGCCTCGACGATGGGGATGACACCGGCGGCGCCGGCGTAGAGCGGCACCGCGAGCGCCACCACCAGCGGCACCGCCAGCGGATTGTCCGCGCCGCCGATGTCAACGATGACCGAGGTGGGGACGAAGCCGTGGATGAAGGCACCCACGCCGATCCCGATGACCACCCAGGGCCATACCTTGCGCACCAGCGAGCGGGTCGAGTCCCAGGCGTCCCGAAGTCGCTGCTCGGTCGTCAGCTCGACGTCCATGGACGCGGTCGCACGACCGCCCGCGCGCGCATCGAGCACCCACGGCTCGATCCAGCGTTCCAGCGGCATGCGACCCAGCACGAGACCGCCCACGATGGCGATGGCGAGGCCGGCGACAAGGTAGAGGACGGCCACCTCGGCACCGAACAGGCCCCATAACAGCACCAGTGCCACCTCGTTGACCAGGGGTGAGCTGATGAGGAAGGCCAGCGTCACGCCGACCGGGATGCCGGCCTGCAGGAAGCCGATGAAGAGGGGCACGGCCGAGCAGGAGCAGAACGGCGTCACCACGCCGAAGAGCGCCGCACTGACGGTGCCGACGATGACACCGCGGCCGGCCAGGGCGGCGCGCACTCGTTCAGGCGGCACGTACGAGCGCAGATAGCTGACGAGCGTGACGATGCCTAGGAGTAGCAGCAGGACCTTGGGCACGTCGTAGACGAAGAAGGCCACCGCCTCGCCGAGCGCGCTCCCTGGCTCCAGGCCAAGCAGGTCGAACGCGAGCCATTGGCTGAAGGGCCAGGCCGCGAACCACGCCACTAGCCAGGCGACGACCGCGAGCACGAACGCCGGCCAGAACGACAGCTGGTGACGCTGCAGGGTGAGGGTACCCATCACAGGACCAGGGTCAGCGCCAGCAGTGCGACACGGATGGCGGCCTCGTCACGCTCGTAGTAGACCCAGCGGGCATCGGCCGTGTGGCGGCTGGCACGCACCAGGCCGGCCTCTCGTAGACGCGCGAGATGGTTGCTCAGGTTGTTCTGCCTGGTATCGAGCGCCACCGCCATCTCACACACGCAGTGCGGACCGTCGCGCAGGATGGCCAGGATGCCGGCGCGCACCGGCTCGGCGACCAACGCCGCCACGGCCACGGCGTCCGCGGTCAGCGGGGTCGGCAAGTCCAGGCGCGGGCATGGCGCGAGCAGCTCGCCCCCGCCGGGCTCGATGACGATGGTCTCAACTGGCACGGGTGGGCTCGAGCTGTGTGGACATGTCACTGCCAACTGTCTCAGTCAGCGCTGATATGTCGTAGGGCCAGGGGTCCCCTTCCAGGGGTCCGATGGCCACGTCCAGCCGAGCGTCCTCGCCGCGGGCTGGCGCGGGACGAAGGCGTCACACGCGCACAGCTCGGGA
>CAWDQY010000005.1:0-100599 GCA_963804575.1 uncultured Chloroflexia bacterium | reverse complement strand
CAGGGGCCCGATGCCGACACGCAGATCGACCACGTGGTGGCGACCAAGCTCGTGCCACATCACCGCCTCGATGGGTAGCCAGAAGCCCTTGCCCGCGCGCCGGAAGCGGGCGCTGCCCTCGATCACGGCCGTGGCGATCGGATGGGCTGGTGCGTCGAGGCGCTCGAGCCAGCGCTCCACGGGCGCGGGCAGGGGAGTCGTCACCACTGCCCCGATCTGTTCACGGCCCGATGATGGCACGTCGATCGCCGCCGTGGCTTTGCCCTGCCGCCTCGTTGGCTGCGCGGCGGACAGGAATGCGGCCGTCGCCCACGGACCTGTGTAAAGCGGTCTCGAAGGAGCCGATAAGGGCCACCGGCTATGGTGGCCATACCAACCGCCGAGGACCCGCCGAAGTCGATACCCGCCGCCGTGTCGATGGCCGGACGCTGTGTGTGATCGTCCGGCAGGGAGGTCTTCTGATGAACCGTGTCCTGTTGACCGGACGACTCACGCGCGACCCCGAGATGCGCTCACTGCCCAGCGGCAAGGTGGTCACCAACTTCAGCGTGGCGACCAACGAGTACCGCGGCGGTGAGGAGCGCACCGAGTACCACGCCGTCGTGACCTGGGAGCGCCTGGCCGAGATCTGCGGCCAGTACCTGGCCAAGGGCCAGATGGTCTCGCTCGAGGGCCGTCTCCAGACGCGTCGCTGGGAGGATGACCGCAAGGTCAAGCACTACCGTACCGAGATCGTGGCCAACAGCGTCGAGATGCTGTCTGGCCGGCGCAAGAAGGACTACGCCGCCGAGGCAGCGGCGCAGGCACTCGAGACCCAGGCGGAGCTGATGGGCATCGACCCGGCGGATGGCGACGACTACGCGTCCCTCGCGGACGAGACCGACGAGACCGAAGAGGTGGACGAGATGGACGCGACGCTCGTGGCCGTCTAGGCCACTAGCCACGTCCGGGCGACTAATCCTTTCCCACCGGGCGGCAGGCACGGTTCTCCCCTCCCGTGCCTGCCGCTCGCAACATTGGTGCTGAGCGCACGGCGTGGCGCCGGCCCCGGAGGTGGCCGCTATCGCGTCAGGCTGGGCGACGAAGTGGTCGGGCTCTGGCGGAGCTCGGGGCAGGTCGGACTCCGCCGGCGCCGCCCTGGTGCCCGCTGGCACACGTCGCTCACGGCTGGAGGGCGGGCATCGCTCCGCTCGCGGCGGTCTCGGTGATCTCGCGGGTCACCGGGTCGATCCATGACACCTTGACGTCGACGACACGGCCGGCTTGCACGATGCCGCCGGAGGCGATGATGCGCTGACCGTCGGGAGTCCAGCTCGCCTCGCCGGGACGCCGCGAGGTGGTCGCGTAGTTGACGTGCGTGATCTGGGTCAGGTCGGACCCGTCCTACGTGAGGGTACAGAGTTGCGACGGCTCGGCTCCCTGGTGCGCGTCCGGGTCCCAGGAGGCGAACAGGATCCGCGCGTCGGTCGGGCGCCACGGCGGATAGCCGGCGAACAGTGCCGGATTGGTCACGGGCGTGGGCGCCTCGGGAGTTGCCGGATGGGTGTCGACCACGACGATCTCGGCGGCAGTGCGCTCATCCCCGGTGTAGGTCTCCACCGCGGCAGAGACCTGGCTGCCGTCAGGCGACCACGTGCCCGAGTAGAACGTCACTGCGCCGTCGGCGGTCGAAGTGAACTGCGAACCATCTGGGGACCAGCTCGGGTGGACGGCTGCCCCGTCTGCCTCGGGAACGACTTACACGAGGGGCGCCGCGAGCTCAGCGTCGGATACGATAACCGACTTCGTACTCTCGCCAGGGCGAACCATTCATACAGGACTAGCCCTCGGGCGGGAGGTCGCCGGACTCCTGTGCTGCTGCGGCACCGGTCGAATGGACAGGCGGCGCGTTATCCGCGGTTCCCGCGGAGGCTGGCGCCCACTACCTGCAGTCCAAGGCGAGCGAATGGCGCCGGGTCATCCCGAGCCACGTAGACCGACTCCTGCACGCCGCGCAGCGATGACGCCCACTGCCGCACCGTCAGCTTCCCGTCGCGCCAGTATCTCAGGCTCGAGGCGAAATCGTGCTCGTCCAGCCACCTCCGGCCCTCGATCATCTGGTCGGCCGGGACCGGCTGACCAGTCAGGTCGAGGTAGAGCGCCCGGACGACGTCGAGGCCGTGGCGTCCGACGAAGAGCCGGAACGTGCTGCCGATGCGCGGGTTGACGTCGAGGACCTTGTACTGGCCGTCGCGCGCGTCGTAGCGATAGCCCATGTCGAGCATCCCGCGATAGCCCATGGCCTTCATCCAGCGCCGCGTCAGCCCATCCACTGTCTCGTTCGGGAGGCAGACGCCCAGGCTGGTGGTGCCGGCGTACGCCGGCGTCTGGCGAAGCTTCCGGCCGGTCAGGCCGAACAGGCACTCCGAGTCGGCGTCGAAGTAGCCGTTGAACATCCAGACGGCGTCGTCGCCCCCAGGGATGTACTCCTGGAGCATGAGGTTCGGGTCGCCGGGATCCTCGAGGTCACGGTAGAGCCGGACGAGTTCGTCTGGCCGCTCCGCGATGAAGAGGGTCTGGCCGGCGCGCTCACTGAGGCGGTTGCCGAAGATCCCCTTGATCATCACCGGGAACGTCGCGTCCGCGGCGAATGAGTGGACATCGTCGATGCTCGCGGGGAAACTCGCCTGCGGCGTGGGCACGCCGTGCTCGACAGCCAGCCGGTGCATCTCCTTCTTGCTGGCGAGCGAGCGGGCGAGGCCGTCCGGCTGGTGGGGCAGCAGGAACTGCTCGCGGAGGGCGGGATAGGCCTCCGCGACCAGGATCGAGATGTCGTCCCACGTCGGGATCAGGATGGCCCGGGAGCCGAGCCGTCGTCCCACGTGGAGCAGGTGCTCGACGGTCGCCTCGGGCGAGGCGCCGGCGAGGTCGAAGACGAACCGGCGACGGAGATACCTCGACGACGACGACGGGCCGCGCGGATTCGAGTCCACCGTGTGGACCGGG
Organism: uncultured Chloroflexia bacterium; assembly: GCA_963804575.1. GTDB lineage: Bacteria > Chloroflexota > Limnocylindria > Limnocylindrales > CSP1-4 > JAFMJV01. The sequence continues at coordinate 97,614 of CAWDQY010000005.1, read as the reverse complement.
ATACCCAGGCGTCCGAGGCTGCGCAGGATCCCGAGGGTGCTGTGGGGCGCCCGGCGGGCACGCGGCGAGGCCGTCAGGACAAGGACCGGCGTGCGCGTGTCGATCCCCTCGAACACGTGCCGCCGGACGGCCCTCGAGAGGGACCCGCGCCGTACCGAGCGCTCCCGGACGATTCGTGTGCATGACCGACTCCATCTCCGTTCCCTTGGCGCTCCTACTTCGCACTGTTCCCTATAAGGGTGAGGATAGCCGGACATGGGGCGGGCAAGCAGGCTCCCGACTCCCGCCTCGCGGGCCAGCCCGTCCGCCGGGCATCGCCGTCAGCTCGTCGAGGACCGGGGCCCTCGCCTCATGATTCGCGACGAGTCGTGAGCCGTCTGGCCCTCGGTGCGCTCGGGGCCCGAGCTCCCTAGAACCACATCGGCGACTCCCACAGGGAGAGCGGCGTGCCGATCCCCATCTTCGTCGCGGTCTCGAAGACCATGGAGGCGACGGCGACGTCGTTGACGCCGAGGCCGATCGCCGCGAAATGGATGAGCTCGTCCGGCGATTCCCGGCCCGCCTTCTTGCCGGTCACGATCTCGCCGAGGTCGGCGTAGATCTGGCTGTCATCCAGCAGTCCCTGGCGGTGCATGATGGCGGGCGTCGTGATCCCTCGATGCTTGACCGTCTCCCACTGATCGCACACGAGCTTTCGCGCGCGGCGGATCACCTCGAAGTCGCACTCGTGTCCCGAGAACTGGACGCTCAGCATCCCGGGGGCTAGCCACTCGCCCTTCATCAGTGGCTGATGTGCCGTGGTCGCGACCAGGGCCAGGTCAAGGCCTCGCACGGCTTCCTCCGGGCTGTCGACGATCGTGATGGTCTTGCCGGTCCAAGGTTCCATCTCCGTCGCGAATCGAATCGCTGTGTCCCGCGTCCGATTGTAGACTTTCACCTCGCTGATGCCCTCGAGGACGGCACACAGCGCAAGGAGCTGGGTGCGACTCTGGACTCCGGTCCCGATGATGCCGACGGAAGACGTATCTGGCCTGGCGAGGTACTTCGCGGCGACACCCGTCATCGCTCCGGTGCGGACGGCGCTGATGATGCTTCCCTCCATCAGTGCGACCGGGACACCAGTGTCTGGGTCGTTGAGGATGATCAGCGCGGTTGCCCGCGGGATCCCTCGATCGCGGTTGGATGGGAAGCTGCCGATCCACTTCATGCCCACAGAGTCGATGGAGCCACCGAGGTAGGCCGACAGGAAGTTGATGCGACCCCGAACGCTCTCCATTTCGGGGTCCTCGCTCCAGCGAAGGACCGATTTCGGTGGATCGACGCAGTCGCCCTCCTCGAGGAGTGACAGGGCCAGTTCCACCCGATCGATGGCTCCGGCCATGTCCAGGGCTCCGGCTCGAATCACATCCTCCTGATTGAGATAGACGAACGTACCGGGTTGAGATCCCATCTTCATCTCCTCAGGGTCACGCTGGCGTTGTCTGGCCGTGGACGGGGCCCTCGCCGCCGGCGTCGCGGGCCGTTCGCCAACTCACGCCGCCACTGTACGACACCCAATGTCTAGTCCGTCTGCGTTGGTCACCCTGACAGACCGTCACCGGGTGGCGGCCATGCCCGAATGCGGTGCCCACCTCTTGTCGACGCAACGGAGCGAGACGGTGACCGCGGGTCGCGAACGGACGAGCTGGTGTCGGGGCCGTGGTCATCATGGGGGACCTGGGGCCTGGCCACGGGCGACATCGCGGGCCGCGGGCCCCGAGACCCTGTACGATGCCTTGACACGCGGGGCATGGGGACAGCAGTGGGCGGATCCATGAGCGGTGGTAGGGCAATCCCGAGAGCGGTCCGACATAGGTCGCCCCACGGTGTGGCATTGAGGAGGCCAGCTTCGACGCGCGCGGCGAAGCGACTCATGGACGTCACCCTAGCTACTGCAGGCCTGATTCTTCTGTCGCCCGTGATCGCGCTCGTCGCCATCGCGATCCGGCTGTCGATGGGATCGCCGGTCCTTTTCCGTCAGCTCCGGCCTGGGCACCAAGGTCGGCCCTTCCAGCTCCTGAAGTTCAGGTCGATGACCCCAGAGGCCGGGCCAGACGGCCGCTACCTGCCGGAGCAGGAGCGGGTGACGACGTTGGGGGCCATCCTGCGGAGGTACAGCCTAGACGAGCTGTTGGAGCTTTGGAATGTCCTGAAAGGGGACATGAGCCTAGTCGGACCTCGGCCACTGCTGATGGAGTACATGCCGCGCTACACCGCCGAGCAGGCCCGTCGCCACGAAGTGAAGCCCGGGATCACCGGACTGGCGCAGGTCAGAGGCCGGCACGAGCTTCCGTGGGATGAACGGTTCCGGCTGGACGTGTGGTACGTGGACCATTGGTCGCTGCGCGGGGATCTGGAGATCCTCGTCGCGACGGCCAGGGTCATGCTCAAAGGCGACGGCAGGGCTGCGGCGCCCGAGTTCGAGGGAGTGACGGCGACCAGCCACGACACAGAAACCCGGGGGCCATCCCCAGTGGGCTCGGTCGGTGCCGCCAGTAGCCGCCACCGCGACCCGCGACGACTGGCACGGCGCGACATGACCGACGTGCCTGATCGAAGCGTCGAGACCAACGGCGCGGACTCGCACCGCGCGCGCCCCGCGGGGACAGAAGCGACGCGCGGGCCTTCAGGTGCCTCCGCACAGTGCCCGCCAGGCCCTCCCCACTTGGACAACGGCCACGCTACGTAGCCGGCTGATCCTCCCTCAGGATCCCGTCTGGAACGCATTCCTGGCGGCGGCCTCGCACGACATCTATCACACCCCTGAATACGTGGGCGTAAGCGCCCCACACGACGGGGGTAAACCTCGTGCCCTGTACGTGGAAGGCGGTAGTCAAGCGCTGCTGCTCCCGCTGGTCCTCCGCGAGACCCCAGGTGGTGGAAGTGACGCGACTTCTCCCTACGGATATCCTGGACCGATCCTTCGGGGCCGCGAAGACGGCGGATTCCTGGTAGAGGCGATGTTCGATGGCGCGCGACTCCTGCGCCGGGAGGGAATCATCTCCCTCTTCGTGCGCTCGCATCCCATACTTAGCCCATCGCTGCCGGAGGGGATTGGAATCGTGGTTGAGCACGGACCGACGGTGGCGGTCGACCTGGCGATGCCCGAGGACGCCCTATGGGCACAGCTCCGGAAGTCGCACAGGCGAGACATCGAAAAGGCCGTTGACGCCGGCCACCAAGCCTTCATCACCGACGATGATGAGGCGTACGCGACCTTCGTCCGATTGTATCGGGAGACCATGACCCGCGTCCACGCCGGCGTCTACTACCACTTCGACGACTCATACTTCGAGGCGCTGCGTGCCCGCCTCAATGGCGATCTCCGACTCGCGGTCGTCTCACACGGCGGGTCGATCATCGCAGCTGGGCTCTACACCGAGAGGTGTGGGATCGTCCAGGCTCATCTCTCCGCGACTGATGTTCGCTTCGGGTCTGCGACGGCCCTGGCGACCAAGGCGCTCGACTGGTTCATGATCGGCTGGTCCCAACAGCGAGGTGCTACGTGGTTCTCGCTGGGAGGAGGGCGCGGCGCTTGGGATGACTCGCTGCTGCTGTACAAGGCCGGGTTCTCTCCAATCCGGAAGTCCTTTCACACGCTTCGGGCCGTCCTAGACTCGGAGCAGTATCACCGGTTGGTCGTCACGCACAGCCCCACCTCCGACCCCCGGGATATGAGCGGCTACTTCCCTCTGTACCGGGAGCCGAAGCCGCGGACCTGTGAGAGGGAGCGCGCTTGACCGAATGGGGCCAACGGGGGGAGATCACGGCCCGGGGCCTCTTTGCTTCCTCGGTGAGGGTCCAGGTCTCAGCACGACAGGTCGACTCCTGTCATCCTCCAGGTGCGCACCGGGTCGATGCCCATTGACTGGAGAGGTGCACCGCCCTGAGCGCGTGTGTTAAGCGGAGCAAGGCGACGACATCAGCAGCAACGCATCTGGCGGTCGAGGCGTGGCTCCGTGCGGTGAGGCTCGCAGCACGCGGGGCGCGCCCGTTGCTCCCGCTTGAGTCACGCATGCGCATCGTCACTGCGCTCGCCAGGCGAAACATGCCTGGGCAGGTGACGATCGGAGTGGAACTACTACGCGATTTCGCGCACAGCGACCCGTCCGCTTTCCATCGCCACATGTGGGCCAACCATCTCGCGTATGCGTCGACGTTCGACCTCCGGCGCTTCGAGCCCGGGAAGCTGGAGGCCAGTCGCAAGGTGTTACTCGAGCTTCTCTGTCAGGAGCTCCTCGGCGAGGGCATCGAACCGACGCGGAACGTTCGCTCGCTCCTCGACGTGGGTTGCTCGACAGGCTACCTGCTGCGACACGCCGAGACGACGGTGTTCCCCTCAGCCACGATACTCGTCGGTGTCGACATTGACGAACAGGCGGTCGGGATGGGTTCGCAGTACCTTCGTGGCGTCGGTTCCCGTGTGGAGCTCACCGTTGCGCAGATGGAGCAGCTCGACACCGCCCTCCCCGGGCGGCAGTTCGATGCCGTGGTTTGTTGCGGCACGCTGATGTACCTCGACGAGACGCAAGCCCTGCGGACGGTCGCTAGCCTGCTGCGACACGCCAACCATGTTGTGGGTCTCATCGGTCTTGCCCACCCTCACCAGGACAATCGGACGCTCGAACGGTCGGCCGTGAGGGGCATCGATGAGAGTTGGATCCACAACTTTGACGACATGGTGCTGGCAGTTGGCGGCACGGTGAGATCCAGGCGGTGGGAGCCACCCCGCGACCCGACCGACCGCGGCGTGTACATGCTTGTCGCGGTCCCGGGCAGGTCCGTAGATTTGCGTGACGCAAGTGGGCCGAGCAACACCGCCGCGACAGACGATCGGTCCTGACGACTGGCCAAGTCAATCACGTAAGGGCGGCACCGTGGCGCAGCGCAAGGCGCCATGCCCCGCGCCGCTGACCTCTAAGCCGTGCGTGGTGAGACCCTGCCACGTGGCCAAGCCCTCGGGGGCTCTGGGCCTTCATGCGCGCCTGTAGCGGCGGTGCTGGCGCGCGGCGGGGGCCGGGCCGCGGCCCTGCTCGCGCTGCTCTATGGCGGAGGCCGGCGACGGTCCGAGGCGGTGGCACTAGATGTCGCCGACTACGAGCCCGAGAGCGGCTCGCTGGCCGCCAAGGGCCGCCAAGGGCCGCAAGGACGGGACCGCCTATGCCACGAATGATGCGGCCGATGCCACCGACCGGCTTAGGCTTCGAGTTATGCCGCCCCCAAGCGCTGGCTGGGTCAGGCTGGAACCGGGATACGAGATTGTCGGCCACCATGACCTGGTGGTTGTACGTGAGTCCTCCAGCTTGAGGCTACCTTGGCCTACCGCCTGATCGCCCAGCCTCCCCACCGATGCCCCGTTATCGAGCGGGGACATCCTCGTGCCCGGTGACATGTAGGACGGCTCAGCAGTCATTTTCGGGCGCGCTACTCTCTTCTGATGCTGCTGGACGCGGTTGCGCGGGCAAGTAGTACCACTGCCAACACTGGCCCCTCCAGCGCCGGCCGCTACCTTGCCTCTCGGATGAGCGCCCGGGTGATGCTCGGGCGCAACGGCTTCGACTCCATGGCGCCGACACCACGAGGGCAAAGGACGGATAATCCAGCCCCCAGCGCTCCTGGCCGATCCGACCCGACGCCACAAGCAGAGGACGGGCAAGTCCATGGCCCAGCGGGCGGCCGGGAACCAAGAGGCGACCATGACTGACGCGACGTCAACGAGCATCCAGATGGCCGAGCCCGTCATCGGCGAGCGCGAGCGCGAGCTCGTGGAGCAGGTGCTCGCGAGTGGCGTCCTGGCACTGGGTCCCTTCGCTCGCCAGTTTGCGGACGAGGTCGCAGCACTGGCCGGACGACGCTTCGGCATCGCCTGCAGCAGCGGCACGGCCGGCTTGCACATGGCCATCCGTGCCCTCGGGATCGGCGACGGCGACGAGGTCATCACCACGCCGTTCAGCTTCGTCGCCTCAGTCAACTGCATCCTTTACGAGCGGGCGACACCGGTCTTCGTCGACATCGAGGAAGACACCCTGGGCCTGGACCCCGCTCTCGTCGAGGGCGTGGCCAGCGAGCGCACGGCGGCCGTGCTGCCGGTCCATGTCTTTGGGCGGCCCAGCCGCATCGACGAGGTCGCCGAGATTGCCAGGCAGCGGGACTGGCACCTCATCGAGGATGCCTGTGAGGCACTCGGATCTGCCCGCGGCGGACGACCCATGGGCTCCTACGGCGATTCCTCCGTCTTCGCCTTCTATCCCAACAAGCAGATCACCACCGGCGAAGGTGGCGTCGTGGTGACGGACGACGAGAAGCTGGCCGCGACATTCCGCAGCCTGAGCAACCAGGGCCGCGACGATGACGGGACCTGGATGAACCACATCAGGCTTGGCTACAACTACCGCATGGATGAGCTGTCGGCCGCCGTGGGTGTGGCGCAGTTGGAGCGGTTGCCAGATCTTCGTGAGGGTCGTGCTCGTGTCGCCCTGGCCTATCGCGAGGCGCTGGGTGAACGGGACTGGGTTCGCCTGCCCGAAGCCGGCCCTGGGGAGTCGGTGGACTGGTTCGTCTACGTCATCCGGCTCGACCCATCGATCGATCGGGACGCGGTGATGGAGGACCTGGCACGGGTCGGGGTGCCGTCGCGACCCTACTTCAGCCCGCTCCACGTCCAGCCCGCGATCAAGGCCGCGACTGGCTGCGAACTGGGTGACTTCCCGGTCACGGAGCGCGTCGCGGCCTCCACCCTGGCACTTCCCTGGGGGCCTCGCTTGACCGAGGACAGCGTCAGGCGAGTCGCCGAGGGCCTGGTCGCAGCGGTCGAGCGCCAACAGCATCGCCGATAGCCGTCGGGTCGGCCCGGATCGCCCTCAAGCCGACATCGGTCGGGCCGCCATGGCTTCGATGGAGAACGAGTCCGATGCTTGTGAGCGGTGGGGTCGGGCTACGCTTCCACGCTGTCGGCGGGATCTGGCTCGCCCGCTGTTGCAGGGTGTCAACGGAATGGCCCGACATCGTGCCGCCTTATTCGCGAGTGCCGATACTGTGTGGTTGTGCACGCAGTCTGGCCGCTACAACCTTCGACTCGGAGGTGATCTCAACTGACGCCGTTGATGGCGAGCAACAGCCAAGTCCCCTCGAGCTGGTTCGACGTGTGGTCCGAGAGGCTCGACGATAGTGCCGCGCTCGACAGGTCCTTTGAAGTCCTAAGCCAGGAAGAACGAGTCCGAGCACGGTCATTTCGGTTTGAGCTTGACCGCGTCCGGTTCGTAGCTCGGCGGGCGTTCGCGAGAAGAGTGCTCGCGCGGTATGTCGGAGTCTCGCCTGCAGACATCCGCATCCGGATCTCGCCGCTGGGAAAGCCGGAGCTCGATCCTCCCTGTGGCGTCTCGTTCAACACGTCGCATTCCGATGGTCTGGCCGTGATTGCGATCGCGGATGGGCGTCGCGTGGGCGTTGACATCGAACGTGTCCGCCGGATCCCTGGCGCCCTGGAGCTCGCAGATAGGTACTTCGCACCCCAGGAAGCCCACCTCCTCCGGTCGACTCCGGAGGAGGATCGCGCGGACGTCTTCCTCACGATCTGGACGCGCAAGGAGTCGTACGCAAAGGCCATCGGGTCCGGACTGTCCATACCCTTTGAGGCATTCGATGTCTCGAAAGCGGACGATGCCGGTGTTGGCTCGCCACGAGGGCCTCGAGGTGATTCGCGGTTCGTTTTCGCGGCCCTCGACACGCCTGATGGATTTGCGGGCGCGGTGACATTGGCTAGCAACGGGTTGGCGACTCAGGTCCCCGCTTCAGTGGCGGTTCCAGCGTGAAGGGCGCCAGCCGAAGAGCACTCGCCCGCAGGGACGCCGCCAAGCGGATATTCGACATCGTCACGGCCAGCGCTGCCCTAGTCATCTTGTCGCCCGTCATCCTCTTCGTCGGCGTTCTGGTGCGGCTCCGCCTCGGGCGACCGGTCATCTTCTCGCAGGTTCGACCGGGCCTCCGCGCAGAGCCGTTCACGATCTACAAGTTCCGTTCGATGCGCAATCTGGTCGACGGCAATGGCCAGGACATGCCCGACGAGCAGCGTCTGACGAGCTTCGGCAGGTTCATCCGGGCTGCGAGCCTCGATGAGCTCCCCGAACTGTGGAACGTTGTCAAGGGCGACATGAGCCTGGTAGGGCCTCGTCCGCTCCTCTTCTCCTACATACCACGCTACAGCTCGGAGCAAGCTCGACGCCACGACGTCCGGCCCGGGATCACCGGTCTTGCCCAGATCAGTGGGCGCAATGCGATCAGTTGGGAAGAGAAGTTCGCGCTTGATGTCGAGTACGTCGCCAACCACTCTCTGAGCCTGGACCTGTCGATCCTTATCAGGACTCTGGCCCGAGTGATCGCGCAGCAGGGCATTTCCCACGGAGGCCATGCAACCATGCCGGAGTTCCTCGGCAGCGATGACGCAGATACGAAGTAGTGCTGCCTGCCCAGAGACTCAGCCCCGCAGAGGTACCCGAGTCCAGAACCTCGGCCTGTTACAGGCCAGACTTGAGGACTTGCCGCGACCACCGACAGTGTGGTCTGCTGGGGTGGCAGTGCGAGACACACGTTCTTCCGGGCGATACATGGAGCGGGCATCAGCGGACATGAGCACGACGACGGAGACCACGAGACCAGGGGGCAACGCGCCGCGATGCCGATAGTCCGCAACCGTTCCACGGCAGACACCTATGGCCTGACACCACTGCAGGAGGGGATGCTCTACGACCACCTGGCTTCAGCGAACCCGGGTGTCGACATCGAACAGGTCGTTGGGGAATTCGGCGAAGCGCTGGACGTGAGGCGCTACGAGGCTGCCTGGGACTTCGTCGTGGCGCGCCACGATGTCCTTCGGAGTCGGTTCTTCCTCCTCGACGATGGTCGACCACGCACGGAGGTCACCCCTCGTGTTGATCAGCCGTTCTCCGTTGACGACCTCAGCGCCTGCACGCACGAAGAGGTGGAGTCCCGCGTAGCTGAGTTCCTCGCCGTTGACCGAGCAAGGGGTTTCGAGCTCGACCAAGCGCCGGCGTCACGTGTCCAGGTCTTTCTGAAGAGTGGCAACCGTTATCTCCTGGTCTGGACGTTCCACCACATCCTGCTCGACGGTCGCTCCCAGCCGCGCGTGATTAGCGATGTGTATCACGCATATGACTCGATGGGGGCAGGTAGAGAACCGGCCATCTCGGATCATGCCCCATACCGGGCCCATATCGATGCAATCGAGCGGTTCGATGGCTCCGGCGCTGAAGCGTATTGGCGGGACCGCCTCGCCCGCCTTCAGAGCCCGACACGCCTGCCGCAGACAGGCGCGGGTGCCGGCTTGCCCGACAAGCCACAGGGGCATGATGAGGTATCGCTGACCTTGACAGTGGGTCAGCAGTCGCGCCTGCGTGAAGCCATCACCTCCGGTACGGCCCGATGGAACAGCGTCATCCAGGCTGCGTGGGGTGTGGTGCTATCGCGCTATACGAATGAAGGTTGTGTCGCGTTTGGGTCGATTCGAGCGAGTCAGCCGCCATCTGGCCCGGATCAGGAAGGCCCAGTGGGGTTCTACATCAACAACGTCCCGATGATCGTCGATGTCGATGACGGTCACTCGATGCGCGAGCTGGCTGAGACCGTACAGACCCACCAAGCGAGAGAAACGAGCGACTTCGAGCACGTCCCGCTGTCATCCATCCAAGGCTGGAGTCAGCTTGCACCCGGAACGCAGCTCTTTGACTCGATCGTCGTGTACGACCATCACGATCTGAACGGGTCTCTTCGCGAGATCGGTCCAGAGTGGGCCAGTCGCGACCTGCGGTTGCTTGAGCAGAACCGTTTTCCGGTGACCCTGCTTGTGTTCCGCGAACCCCGACTGCGGATGACGCTTCGATACGATCGCCGAAGCCTCGATCCTGCGGTCGCCCGCCAGATCCTGGTCCACCTGGAACGAGTCCTGGAGCAATTCGCAGCCTCGCCGGACCGCCGACTCCGGGAGTACACCCTGCTCGGGATTGACGAGCGGCACATGGTGGTCCACGGCTTCAACCAGACCCGAGTCGACTACCCGGCGGACGAGACCCTGGATTCCAGGTTCCGCGCGCAAGTCGACCGAACTCCCGGAGCAGTCGCACTGATATCGGACGATGCCACCTGGACGTACCGGGAACTCTCAGACCGGGCCACCGCCGTTACCGCTGCGCTGGTTGCAGAGGGGGTGGGTCCGGAGTCGATCGTCGGGGTGATGGTCGAACGGTCCTGCGAGATGATGGCGGCGATCCTCGGTATCGTCCGAGCGGGATGCGCCTACCTGCCACTGAACTCTGAAGATCCGCCAGCTCGTCTGACCTACATGCTCGAAACCGCTTCGGCGCGGATCGTGCTCGTGCAGCGGGACCTCCGCGACAAGCTTGGGGAATCGATCTGTGCGGTTGTTGCCGATCGAGGACGTGATCCGCCACCCCGTCGACGAGGCGGTGCAAACGCCTGGCCCCCAGCCCGAGCACCTCGCATACGTCATCTTCACCTCCGGCTCGACGGGCCGGCCCAAAGGGGTCATGATCGAGCACCGATCGATCTGCAACCGCCTCCGCTGGATGCAGGACACCTTCGTGCTGACCGACGCAGACCGAGTCTTCCAGAAGACGCCGCTCACATTCGATGTCTCGGTCTGGGAAGTGTTCTGGCCGATACTCGAGGGAGCTTCGATCGTGCTGGCCACGCCAGGCCGCCATCGTGATTCCCGCTACATCAAGGACACGATCCGCTCCCGCGGCGTCACGTTCATGCACTTCGTGCCGAGCATGCTGCGGTTGTTCCTAGGCGAAGATGGACTCGCGGAGTCCTGCGAGACGCTGCGCGGCGTTGTGTGCAGTGGCGAGGAGTTGACCCGCAGCGACGTTGCCAAGTTCAACAGCGTGCTCACGACTCCGCTGCACAATCTCTATGGCCCGACCGAAGCTGCCGTCGACGTCTCCCATTGGCCATGCGACGCGCCAGCCGCCTGCAATTCCATTCCCATCGGCCGGTCGATCGCCAACACACGCTTGTTCGTGCTGGACAAGTATGGTGAGCCCTGTCCAGTCGGCGTCCCAGGCGAGCTGTTCATTGCCGGGGTCCAGGTCGCGCGCGGCTACATCGGTAGGCCGGACTTGACAGAGGAGCGCTTCTCGAACGACGAGCTGTCCGGACTCGGCGGCCGCATGTACAGGACGGGTGATCGGGCCCGCTGGCTGCCGGATGCGAGTATCGAGTTTCTGGGCAGGAACGACTTCGAGATCAAGCTCCACGGTGTCCGAGTTGACCTGGCAGAGATCGAGTCGGCCCTTCGCGAAGTCCCTGCAGTCGACGATGCCGTCGTTGTTGCACGAGATGCACCCGGGGACCAGAAGCGGCTCATCGCCTACTACACCACTCTCGCCGAGATATCCGAGCAAGAACTGCGCTCGCATCTGCGCCAGATCCTTCAGGCCGCCGTGATCCCCTCGGTGTTCATGGAGCTCGCGGTGATCCCGCTGAACACGGCGGGCAAAGTGGACCGAGCACAGCTTCCCGAACCGCGAGAACCGGTGTCCGCAGCTGGAATAGCCCCCGTTCTGAACTCGAGGCAACGATCGCTTCGATCTGGGCGGAGGCGCTTGGACGGACAGCAGTCGGACGCGACGACAACTTCTTCGACCTGGGCGGCCAGTCGATGATGCTGCTCTTGGTGCACCGCAGAATCGAGGAGCGACTCGGCATCGAGTACCCTGTCGCCAAGTCGCTCGAGCACACGACAGTGAAGTCACTGGCGAGCTACTTGCAGGACACCAGCGCGACAAGCCCGCGGGTCGCTCGTGGCCGCGCCCGTGGCGCCAGAAGGCGAAGTCGGGCCAGCCGACCAGCCGACAGCTAGGAACCAAGCATGGATCAAGCCCAGAGAGACGCATCGGCCAAGATCGCTGTCATCGGGATGGCGGGCCGCTTTCCCGGTGCTCGCTCCATTGACGAGTATTGGGCCAACCTCGTCGGGGAGGTCGAGTCCATCCACTTCTTCACCGATGAGGAGTGGGATGCCGCGGCGAGCTTTCGCCATGCGTGGGAGGACTCGGAAGAGTCCAAGGTGATCAGGGCTCGCGCGGTCCTGGAGGATGCCGACCACTTCGACGCCGAGTTCTTCGGATACCAGCCCCGCGAGGCCGCGATCATGGATCCGCAGCAGCGACTCTTCCTGGAGCAGTCCTGGGCGGCGCTGGAACACGCCGGGTACGACCCAGCGCGCTATGACGGTGCCATCGGCGTCTACGGTGGCGTCTCGCGCAATACGTACCTCCTCAACAACGTACAGCACGCCGTGGCCCAAGTCGGTTCGTACGACGATCGTCAGACAGAGACGGGAAATGAGCGAGACTACGTGGCGTCTCGGGTGGCCTATCAGATGGACCTGCACGGACCGGCGGTCGCCGTCCACTCCGCATGTTCGACCTCGTTGCTGGCCATCCACTACGCCTGCCAGGACCTGCTGGACTACCAGTGCGACATCGCGTTGGCCGGCGGGGCCTCGGTTCGTGTACCCCAGGTCGATGGCTACGTCTACTCCGAGACCGGCATCCTTTCCCGTGATGGCCGGTGTCGCCCGTTCGACCGCGACGCATCGGGCATGAACATCGGCGACGGCGTGGGGCTGGTGGTCCTGAAGCGCCTTGACGAGGCCATACGCGACGGGGACATGATCTGGGCTGTCGTCGCCGGAAGTGCCGTCAACAACGATGGGCGCGACAAACTGAGCTTCATGGCCCCCAGCGTCGAAGGTCAGGCCGAGGTGATCGCAGCGGCCATGGCAGCCGCCAACATCGGCCCTGACGAGATCTCCTACGTGGAGTGCCACGGAACCGGGACGCCCCTGGGTGACCCCATCGAGGTCGAGGGGCTGCGGCAAGCACTCCAAGGCCGTGTCGGCTCACCGTGCATGATCGGATCGGTGAAGTCCAATGTTGGCCACCTCGATGCCGCCTCAGGTGTCGCTGGCTTCATCAAGGTCGTGCTTGCGCTCCATCACAAGCAACTCCCGGCGACACTGCACTACCGGAACCCCAACCCGGAATGCAGGCTCGATGACGGGGCTTTTGGTGTCGTCGCCAAGACGATGGCCTGGAACCCGACCCAGGAAACGAGACGCGCCGGCGTCAGCTCGTTCGGAGTAGGCGGCACCAACGTCCACGCCGTGCTGGAAGAAGCGCCGTCCCGTCCCAACTCGGAGCCCTCCGACGCGGGGGCCGCGGTGCGGGCGCATCTCCTGCCCCTATCGGCGCGCACAGAGTCATCGCTGATCCGTAGCACCACGAACCTCGCGGATCACTTGGATGCCGAGCGTCCCAGTCTGGCGGATGTGGCCTACACCCTCCAGGAGGGCCGACGACCCTTCGACCGGCGAACCAGCGTCGTGGCGACCTCCATCGATGAAGCCGTCTCGGCGCTTCGCGCCCGAGCGTCGACGCGCCGGTCGACTCAGCGTCTGGATGATCCCTCGGTCGCGTTCTTGTTCCCTGGCGGGGGCTCTCAGCATGTCGGCATGGCCGCAGCCTTGTACCGGAATGACGAGGTCTTCCGCGCTGCACTCGATCAGTGCGCCGAGATCATGCGAGAGCTCGGCCAGCCCAGTCTCCTCGAGGCCATCTATCCGGTTGAGGGAGGTGAGCCCGATCGAGGAAGCCTTGAGCGAGTCTCGATTGCGCTCCCGGCGCTGTTCTCGGTTGAGTATGCATTGGCGCGCACATGGCAGGCGTTCGGAGTCCAGCCGAGCGCCATGATCGGCCACAGCCTGGGCGAGTACGTGGCCGCCACCCTGGGCGGCGTGTTCTCCCTCGAATCTGGGCTTTCGGTCGTGGTGGAGCGGAGCCGCCTCATGGAAGAGGCTCCGCGCGGAGCGATGGTAAGCGTGGCCCTGCCGGCCGACGAGTTGGGGCCATATCTCAGCGAGGACATCAGCCTGGCGGTGGTCAACACCGCCGAGAGCTCGGTGTTGTCCGGATCAGCCCAGGCGGTGAAAGCCGTGACGACTCGGCTTGAAGCTGATGGCGTGGACGTTCGGCCAGTGCCCATCTCCGTCGCGTCCCACTCGGTTCTGATGGAACCGCTGCTCGACCAGTATCGCCAGTACCTCGATGGCATCAGCATGGAACGTCCTCGGATCCCGCTTGTCTCCAACACGACCGGCACCTGGATCGGTGACGATGACGCGGCTGATCCGGCCTACTGGGTGAAGCACCTGCGAAACACCGTCCGTTTCGCGGAGGGGCTCGATACGCTGCTGGGATCTGGGGCACAGGTGCTGGTCGAAGTCGGCCCGAGCCAGGTCCTTAGCGGCCTGGTCCGGAGGCATCCCCGGTTCGATGGGGAACGCATGGTCATCCCGTCTCTCCCGCACCCTAGCCAGGATATCGCCGACGACCGGCACTTCCTCGCCAGCGTCGGCGCCGCTTGGGAAGCTGGAGTCGCGATCGATTGGGGGCCGACGAGGGCGGGGGAGGGGGCGGGTCGCGTCGGACTCCCAACGTACGCGTTCGACCGCCAACGTCATTGGATCGAGCCGACTGTGATCAGGACGACCGGCGCCCCCGCCGCGGGCCGGGCTCTGCCGCGCTCGGAGAGTACTCAGTCGGCCGCACCAGCCGATGCCCCTTCGGCGTCCACGCCGGTCACGCCTCTTGCCAGGGTCGAGTACATCGCGCGTCGTCTGGTCGCCATCCTGTCCGATCTGAGTGGCGTGGAGGAAAGCTCCGTCGATCGCGAGGCGACGTTCCTCGAGCTGGGCTTCGATTCGCTCTTCTTGACGCAGGCGAACTCCCAGTTCAGGAAGACGTTCGGCCTGAGTATCACGTTCCGCCAGTTGTTCGATGACGCGCCGACCGTCACGGCCCTTAGCAAGCATATCGATGCGAATCTCCCGCCCGACGCGTTGCAGCAGGAGCTTGCCGCAGCCCAGCCACGGGTGGAGCCATCGGTCGTCGACTCCTCGGCCGTAAGCACCGTCGTGCCATCCGGTGACTTCGAACCAGAAAGCGTCGGGGACTTGCTGGACCGAACGATGCAGCAGCTTCAGCTCGTGCGCAGTGCGCTGGTCAATTCCGCCAACGCACCGATCCCGCAACGGCCTCGACTGGTGAGCCTGGACGAGGCGACGGTGCCCAAGGTCGGCGGGACATCCGCTGCTCTTGCACTACCGGCGGCCCCGGCTAGTCCGGCAGAGCTCACCCCCACCCAGCGAATGGCCTTGGACGACTTGATTGAGCGCTATGCGGCTCGCACCCGTGGCTCGAAAGAGTGGGCCGACCGCGTGCGCCCAACACTGGCGGACAACCGGGCGGTCGCTGGCTTCGACCGACTATCCAAGGAGTTGACGTACCTCATCGTCGCGGAGCGCTCCAAGGGCGCGCACATCTGGGACATCGACGGCAACGATTACGTTGACCTGACCATGTGCTTCGGGGCAGCGCTGCTGGGTCACTCACCGGATGACGTTGTGGAAGCGGTCGGGAAGCAGTTGTCGATCGGATACCAGGTAGGTATCCAGAGCCCGCTTGTAGGCGAGGTCGCTGAGCTGCTGTGCGAGATCACCGGTAACGAGCGCGTCACCTTCGCTCACTCTGGCTCTGAAGCTGTCGAGTACGCGGTGCGCATGGCCCGGGCAGTGACCGGTCGTGACCGCGTGGCGTACTTCTCGGGTGACATCCACGGACGGATCGACATCGTCCTCGGTCGCTCGATCGTCCGGGATGGCAACGTGCGAACCTTGTCGGGGACCTCCGGCATCCCCGACCATGTCGCGGCGGACGGCCTGGTGCTCGAGTATGGATCCCTGGAGTCGCTTGAGTTGATCCGCGCCCATGCCGACCAGCTGGCGGCCGTACTCGTCGAGCCCGTCCGTACCCGCAATCCAGACCTGCAGCCAGCCAAGTTCCTGCAGGAGCTGCGGGCCATCTGCGACGCCTCCGGTTCGGCGCTGATCTTCGATGAGGTGGTCACCGGGTTCCGTGTTGCCAACGGCGGCGCCCAAGAGCACTTCGGCATCAGGGCTGACATGGTCACGTACGGCAAGGCCCTCGGTGGAGGGATGCCCATCGGCGCGGTCGCTGGCAAGCGTGAGTACCTCGATGTCATCGACGGTGGCGCGTGGCGCTTCGGCGACGATTCCCGGCCCGAGGTCGGCATGACGGTCTCCGGCGGCACGATGATCAAGCATCCCATCGCCCTCGCCGCGGCCAAGGCCGTTCTGGAGTCCCTGCGCACGGGTGACGGTGACGTGCAGCGGAGGCTGAATGAACGAACGGAACGCTTCGCCGCCGAGTTGAACGAACACTATCGAGCGCAGGGCATCCCCATCCACCTTCAGTACTTCAGTTCATTCTTCTTGCCGACCTTCACCGGAGACCGGCGGTTCGAGGGCCTGTTCTTCGCCTATCTGCGCGAGCGAGGCGTGCACATCTATGTGCAGTACCCCTGCTTCCTGTCGGCGGCGCACTCGGACGCCGACCTTGTCTTCCTGCTCGACGCCTTCAAGGCCGTAGCCGCGGAGATGGTGGAGGCCGGATTCCTCCAGCGCGTGCCCGAGGATGAGGACGCGGGCAAGGCTGCCGGGGCTGCGTCCCTGGGTTACCGCACGCTGTCCCTCACCGATGCCCAGCGCGATATCTGGGTCGTCGCGCGGCTGGGGGACGAGGCCTCCGCTGCCTACCACCCGTCGGAAGCCCTGCGCCTGCAGGGCGAGCTGGACGTCGGGCTACTCGAGCGAGCGTTAGATATCCTGGTCGAGCGCCACGAGTCGCTGCGGATCACGTTCGATCCCGAAGGGGCCTACCAGTTAATCCATGACACCCGTGAGGTCCGGCTGCCGATCGACGTCGTGGCCGATGGAGGTGACGCGGAGCGCAGGCGCGCGATGGAGGACTTCCTTCAGGCTGAGCGGGCCCGGCCCTTCGACCTCGTCCAAGGACCACTGTTTCGTGCACGGCTCGTTCGCATGGCCGAAGACGACCACACCCTGATCCTCACCGCCCACCACATCGTCAGCGACGGTTGGAGCCTTGGCATCCTGCAACGCGACCTCGCCATCACCTACTCAGCGCTGCGCCGCGGCGAGACGGTGTCACTCGAGGACACCATGCAATTCAGCGATTACGTCGCGTGGTACGCGGAGCAGACCGCCGACGCTGAGGCGTACTGGCTGGACCTGTACAGCGAGCCACCGCGCCAGCTGGATCTGCCGACCGATCACCCCCGGCCGCCGGTGCGCTCCTTCGCCTGCGCCCAGGAGCGTGCCACGATGCCTGCCGACCTGATCGCCGAGCTTAGGCAGTTGGCTGCCGCCCAGGGTGTCACGCTTTTCACCGTGTTGATGGCCAGCTGGCAATTGATGCTGCACCGCCTCTCGGGTCAGGATGATGTGCCGCTCGGCATCTTCGTAGCCGGGCAGTCCGCCATGGGGGTTCGCGACCTCACGGGTCTCTGCGTCAACTTCCTGCCGCTCCGCAGCCAGTACGTGGCCCAGGAGTCGGCAGCGGATTACCTCGACCGGCTCAAGCTGGCCAGCTACGACGCCTATGACCACCAGCACTACACCGTTGGTCGTCTTGCTGCAGCCCTGCATGTCCCCAGAGACCCGAGCCGGCCGACGGTCGTCTCATCGTCGATCACGTATGAGACACCGACCGAAGGAATCGTCTTTGAGGGTCTCGAGGCGAGGCCAACCCCCACCACGAGTCGTTATTGCGCTTTCGATCTCGAGGCGTACCTGACCGAGACCGACGATGGCATCGACGTCATGTTCCAGTACGCGTCGGCTCTCTTCGAGTCGGACACGATCCAGCGCTGGCTCGGCTATTACGTCCACCTACTGCGACAGATGACCAGCGTTGTGACCGCGCCAGTATCGGAACTCCGACTCCTCGACGACAGGGAGCGTCACGAGCTTCTCGTCAAGTGGAACGACACCGAGTCTCCCATCCCGGACGAGTCGATCCATGAACAGTTCGAGCGACAAGCCGATCGATACCCGGACCGTCTGGCCATCCGAGGTTCGGGCAAGTCGATCACCTATCGCGAGTTGAACGCCACGGCGAACCGCCTTGCTCGCCACCTTCGACACCTCGGCGTCGGGACGGAGCGCCGGGTGGGTGTCCACCTCGATCGGTCTCCCGACATGGTCGTCGCGCTGCTGGCGGTCCACAAGGCTGGAGGCGCGTTCGTGCCTCTGGACCCCATGTTCCCCGCTGAGCGCCTGGCCAAGATCGCGGAAGACGCAGGACTCCACACGCTCATCACTGAGCAGCGGCTCGCCGACGACATGCGCGCCGAAGGCGCGGTCGTGGTGATGATGGACGGAGACGCGTCCGACTTCACCGACCTGGACGACTCCGACCTGGGCATCACTCCGGCGCCTTCGGACCTCGCCTACATCATCAGCACGTCCGGCTCGACCGGCCGACCGAAAGGGGTGGAGATCGAGCATCTCGCCCTAGTCAACCAGCTCACGTCGATGCTGTTCGAGCCGGGTCTCGTGGCGGATGATGTCGTGCTCGCGGTGACGACGATCTCATTCGACCCGGCACTCCTTGAGATATTCCTGCCGCTCATGGTCGGCGCGACCATCGTGCTGGCAGATGCCAGGGAGGCGGTCGATGGCATCTGGCTCCGGGACAGACTCGCGATGAACGACATCACCGTGATGCAAGGGACGCCCGCCACTTGGCAGATGGTCATCGATGCTGGCTGGTCGGGGACTCCCGCCCTCAAGGCTCTCTGCGGTGGTGAGGCGCTAACCCATGAGCTTGCAGCTGCCATCAACTCCCGGGTCGAGTCACTGTGGAATGTGTACGGAACCACCGAAACAACGATCTGGTCGTCGACGAGTCAAGTGAGCCCGGACGGCGGACTCATTCCGCTGGGTCCGCCGATCGCGAACACCGAGTTCCACGTCCTCGATCCGTGGCTCGAGCCGCAACCACCCGGGGTGGTCGGGGGGCTGCATATCGGCGGCGTCGGCCTGGCCCGCGGATACCGCAACCAACCCGGCCTGACGGAAGACCGCTTCATCATGCATCGCTTCGATGACGAACCGCCCCGCCGGCTGTACCGAACCGGCGACTTGGCCAGGCGGCTGGCTGACGGCCGCATAGAGTTCCTCGGCCGAGACGATTTCCAGGTCAAGATCCGCGGGTTCAGGATCGAGCTGGGTGAGATCGAGACTGCCCTGGCACGCCATCCCGGCGTCAGGGAGTGTGCTGTCGACGCGCGTCCAGATGCCAACGGTACCAAGCGCCTGGTCGCCTACCTTGTGCCCGCCAGCGACAGCCATCACACGGTGTCCGAGCTGCGGATGTACCTGCGAGAGTCCCTGCCTGACTACATGGTGCCGAGTGCTTTTGTCGTGCTCGATGCTCTCCCACTGTCGCCCAACAAGAAGGTCGATCGCGCTAGGCTGCCCGACCCGGACAGCCAGCGTCCTGACCTTGCGACGCCGCTGGTGGAGCCGCGGACGGAGACCGAGAAGACGCTCGTCGAGATCTGGGAACGCCTGCTGGGCGTCGACCAGGTCGGGGTTGACGACAGCTTCTTCGACCTCGGTGGTGACTCACTCCTGGCGCTGCGCAGCATCATTCAGGCAAACCGCTTTGGCATGAACCTCACGCCCATCTCCATCTTCAAGCACCAGACCGTGGCAGAGCTCGCACGCGTGGCGGAGGCGTCCTCCGACCGCGATGAGCAAGGCGTCGTGACTGGGCCAGCGCCGCTGACCCCCGCCCAGTTACGCTTCCTTAACGAGCGTGGTACGCCGGACCCACACCATTGGAACATTGCCGAGTTGGTGCAGGCGCCGAGTCTGTCGGCGTCCGCCCTGCGTGCTGCGGTCGCGGCAGTCCTCGCGCACCATGACTCGCTACGCCTGCGCTTGTGGCGAACTGCCGAAGGCTGGAGACAGGAGGTCGCGGGGATTCCCGCTGAGCTGCCATTCGAGTCCCATGTGTTGGCGAATATCCCGCTGGCGGAGCGAAGCGCCACGATCGAGCGGACCTGTGCAGCCCTTCAGGCGAGCTTCGACCTGGAGACTGGGCCGCTCCTGAAGGTGGCGCACTTCGACGGTGGGACTGAGGACGACGACCGGCTCTTCGTCGTGATCCACCACTTCGCGGTCGACGGAATGACCTGGTCGGTCTTCTGGGAGGACTTCGAGCAGGCCTACCTGCAGGCTGTGGCGGAAGTCGAGGTTACCCTTCCTCCCAAGACGACCTCATTCCAGGCCTGGGCCACCCAGCTTGAGCGGCTGGCCCAGATGCCTCGTGTCGCGGACACCGCGGATGAGTGGCTTGCTATGCCGTGGAATGCCGTGGCCCGGCTACCGCTTGACTACGAATCCGGGGCACAGTCCAACACCAATGACTCGGCCGCTGTCGCGACGGTGGACTTCGACATCGAGTCCACCCGGCGGATCCATCGTGGTCAGGTCCGCCCGGAGATCGTGATCATGGCTGCCTTGGCGCGCTGCCTGCGGGATTGGACCGGTTCTCCGACGGTGCTGTTCGACATCCTCAGCCACGGGCGCGACGCCGCCCTGGAGGGTGTCAACCTGGCGAGGACGGTCGGCTTCACGCTCTCCTATAACCCACTCGTACTCAGCCACCCGACATGGGCTGCGACACCTGAGACCCTCGAGGCTGTCACCACCCAGATCGACCGCGGCCCGGAGGGATTCAGCTTCGAGTTGCTGCGCTTCCTGGGACCTGACCTCGGCCTCCGTGATCGCCTCGATCACCTCCCCAGGGCCGAGGTGCTCTTCAACTACGCCGCGGCCGCGGCCGGTGATCGGGACGAAAGGCCATGGACGAGATCCACGGGGACGACCGGACCCAGCGAAAGCCCACGTGGACTCCGGCAGCACCCCTTGGCGGTGCGTGCGACCCTGACCCCGAACCTCCGCCTGGACTTTGTCTACAGCACGCGGCTACATCAGGCTGCAACCATCGAGGCCAAGGCGGCTGAGGTCGCCGCCACGATCAAGACACTGCTGGAGGAGTCCGTCGTCAAGGCCTGACAGCCCAGACTCTTATTTCGGGAGGTGTTCTCAAGGAGGGCCTCCCGGCCGTCCCCGCCCGCGCGAGTACCACGAGTATCCTTAAGAAGACACGGCACAGCCGTAGCAACTGATGTATCGGGTGGGTACTCCGGTTCCGTCGCGCAACGACGTACCCGGGTCCGCGAAGGAGGGATCATGTTTCGTTTCGTCATCGGTCTGGCCGCAGGTGTGGCCGTCGGCGTCGCCGCGGCGACCATCAGCGCGAGCGGCTCGGGACCGGAGATCCGCGCCGAGTTCGAACGCATCCGCAGCGACATCGAGCGGCGCGATTTCGACGCGCTGGGGGCGCATCTCGAGGAGCGCTTCAAGGACCTGCAGGCGACCCTGGAAGAGCGCTTCTCCCAGGCGGGAGAGGCGGCCAAGGATACGGCCGCCGAGGCCGCTGCCGACCTTGACGACGCAGCCGATGTCGTCGAGGAGGCTGTCGAGGAGGCCAAGGACTAGTCTCCCGCGATGCCGATAGCGGCCGCCTGAGCGTGGCCGCTATCATCGCTGGCGTCGGGCCGGCCGTGGGCCGCCGCCCATCGCAGGGGAGTGGAGCCATCAGCAGCATCGCAACGGTCGCCCCAGACGGGCGAGCGGTAACACTCGCCGTCATCGAACCAGCGGTGAACACCTGATGCCGGCGAGCGTCATCGTGGGCCTGCAGTGGGGCGACGAGGGCAAGGGCAAGGCTGTCGACCTGCTGTCGGAGACGGTCGACATGGTGGTGCGCTACCAGGGCGGCGACAACGCCGGCCACACCGTCGTCATCGGCGACGAGGTCTTCAAGCTGCACCTGGTGCCCAGCGGCGTGCTGCACGAGCACATCACACCCGTCATCGGCAATGGCGTGGTCGTCAACCCGCGCACGCTCATCAACGAGATGGACATGCTGGCCGAGCGTGGCATCGATCCGCGCCGCATCCGCGTCAGCCGCGCGGCGCACGTGATCATGCCCTACCACATCGCCCTTGACGGGGCGGCAGAGGCGCGCCTTTCCGGGTCGGAGATCGGCACCACCCGCCGCGGCATCGGGCCCACCTACGCCGACCGCGCCTGGCGTGCCGGGGTCCGCATGGGCGATCTGCTGGATGCGGCGGTGCTGCGAGCACGGCTGGCGCGTGTCCTGCCGGAACGCAACGCCGTCCTGCACGAGTCCTACGGGCAGCCCGGCTTCGACCTGGAGGACCTGCTCTCGGAGGCGAGCGCCTGGGGCGAGCGGCTGGCGCCATACATCGTCGACACCACCAACCTCGTGCAGGACGCCCTCGCGGCGGGCAAGCACGTCATCTTCGAGGGTGCCCAGGGCACGCTGCTCGACCTCGACCACGGCACGTATCCGTTCGTGACCTCCAGCAACCCCGTCGCCGGCGGTGCCTGCACCGGCGGCGGCGTGGGCCCGCTCCAGATCGAGCAGGTCATCGGCATCATCAAGGCCTACTCCACGCGGGTGGGCTCCGGGCCGTTCCCGACCGAGCTGGATGACGATGCCGGTCGCTACCTGCTGGAGAAGGGCCACGAGTTCGGCACCACCACCGGTCGCCAGCGGCGCTGCGGCTGGCTGGACGCGGTGCCCTTGCGCTACGCGGTAGCGGTCAACAGTGTCTCCGCGCTCATGGTCAACAAGCTCGACATCCTCAGCGGATTGCCAGAGCTGCGCATCGCCACCTCGTACCGCGTCGACGGTCGCGAGGAGCGATGGCCGCTCACGCTGGAGGAGCTGCAGCGGGCGGAGCCGGTCTACGAGGTCTTCCCGGGTTGGGAGGAGGACATCTCCGAGGTCAAGCGCGTCGAAGACCTGCCGCCGACCGCGGTGGCCTACATCGCGGCCGTGGAGCAGCTTGCCGGCGCCCCCGTCGCCATCGTCAGCGTGGGGCCTGAGCGGACCCAGACCATCATCCGCAAGGAACCCCGCCTGAGGCCCCGGGGCGACGCGTGATCGGGCGCTACACGCTGCCCGAGATGGCCGAGCTGTGGTCCGACGGCAGCCGCTTCGAGCACATGCTCCAGGTGGAGCTGGCGGTCCTGGCGGTGCTGGCCGAACGCGATATGGTCCCACCGGTCGCCGTCGCCGCCATCGAGGCCAGGGCGCGCGTGGACGTCGAGCGCATCGCTGACCTGGAGCGCACCACCGACCACGACGTCGTGGCCTTCGTCACGCAGGTGGCCGAGTCGGTGGGCGAGGAGGGTCGCTATCTCCACTACGGCCTCACCAGCAGCGACGTCGTCGATACCGGCCTGGCGCTGCAGTGCCGGGCGGCCGCCGACCGCATCCTCGAGCAGCTGGATGCGGCGATCCGCATCGTAGCGGCGCGCGCGCGGGAACACGCTGCCACGCTGCAGATGGGCCGCACCCACGGCGTGCATGCCGAGCCGCTGACCTTCGGGCTGAAGCTGGCCTCGTGGGCCTTCGAGCTCGACCGAGGCCGCGCCCGGCTGCGCGCCGCCGCCGCTGACCTCGCCACGGGCAAGATCTCCGGCCCGGTGGGCACCTACTCGCAGCTGCCACCAGAGGTGGAGGCGGCCGCGCTCGCGCGCCTGGGCCTGGTGGCCGATGCTGCCAGCACGCAGATCGTCCAGCGCGACCGCCATGCCGCATTCCTCGCCGCCATCGCCATCACCGGCGGTTCCATCGAGCGCTTCGCGGTGGAGATCCGCAACCTGCAGCACACCGAGATCGCGGAGGTGGGCGAACCCTTCAAGCGCGGCCAGACGGGCTCGTCGGCCATGCCCCACAAGCGCAACCCCATCCTCGCCGAGCGTCTCACCGGCATGGCGCGGCTGCTGCGTGGCTACGCCCTGGCGGGCATGGAGGACCAGGCGCTGTGGCATGAGCGTGACATCAGCCACTCCTCGGTCGAGCGCGTGGCCTTGCCCGCGGCCACTACCCTGCTGCACTACATGCTCGAGCGCTTCGGCCGGCTGGTGGAGGGACTGCTGGTCCGCCCTGAGCGCATGCTCGAGAACATCGAGCGCGGCCTCGGGCTGCACGCCTCCTCGCGCCTGCTCAGCTCGCTCATCGATGCCGGCATGGCGCGAACCGAGGCCTACGCGGTGGTGCAGCGCAACGCCCTGCACGCCGCCGACGAACGGCGCGCCTTTCGCGACATCGTGGGGGCGGACCCGCAGGTCGCGGCCGTCCTCACTGCCGAGGCGCTCGGGCGCTGTTTCGACGATCGTGCCTGGCTGACGCACGTGGACGAGATCATCGCCCGCCTGGACCGCCTGGCGCCCCTGGAACGCCCGGCGCGGTGAAGCGCCTGGAGCCATGATCGACGTGCCTCGGCCGCGGGCGCTGCTCTCGGTCTCCGACAAGAGCGGGCTGCTCGACCTGGCTCACGGCCTGGCCGAGCGCGGCTTCGAGCTGGTCTCCACCGGTGGCACCGCCCGGGCCATCCGCGAGGCCGGCATCGAGGTGACCGATGTGGCCGAGGTCACCGGCGCGCCGGAGATGCTCGACGGACGCGTCAAGACCCTGCACCCGCGCATCCACGCGGGCGTGCTGGCAGACCTACATGATCCGGCTCATCGCGCCCAGCTTGCCGAGCAGGGGATCGAGCCCTTCAGCCTCGTGGTCGTCAACCTCTACCAGTTCGAGCAGGCTGCCCGGCGAGTCGGCATCAGCGACGAGGACCTCATCGAGGAGATCGACATCGGTGGTCCGACGCTGCTGCGAGCCGCTGCCAAGAACCACGCCTCCGTCGCGGTCGTCTGTGACCCCCACGACTACGCGCAGGTCCTGGCCGACATCGACGCGTATGGTGGCATCCCCGCGGACGGTCGCCGTCGGCTGGCCCTGAAGGCCTTCGCGCGCACCGCTGCCTACGACGCTGCCATCACCGGCGCCCTGGCCGCCCGCTGGACGGCTGCCGAGCGCATGCCCGTGTCGGTGCCCCTGGCGTTGCGGCGCACGCAGTCATTGCGCTACGGCGAGAACCCTCACCAGGAGGCGGCCCTCTACGCCATCGTCGGCGCGGACCCTGCCGTGGGCCCGTTCGTGACCGGCGCGGAACCGCTGCAGGGCAAGCCGCTCTCGTACAACAACCTGCTCGATGCGGCCGCCGCGGCAGCCATGGCTCGCGACCTGCGCGGGCATGCCGTGGTCGTCGTCAAGCACGGCAATCCCTGCGGCGCGGCCGAAGCCGCTGACCTGTCGACCGCCTGGGAGCGGGCCCTGGAGGCAGATCCCATCAGCGCCTTCGGCGGTGTCGTCGGCGTTCGCGGAACGGTCGAGCGCGATCTCGCCAGGCAGCTCGCGGGCCTCTTCCTGGAGGTCGTCGTGGCCGAGGCCTTCGATGCCGGCGCGCTGGAGGTGCTTGCCGCGAAGCCCGATCTGCGCCTCCTGGCCGATGCGACCATCGTGCAGCCCGCCCGCCCGGCCGTGGAGGCGCGCTCGGCTGGCGGCGGCCTGCTGCTCTCGATGTCCGACGTGCTGCCCGATGACCCTGAGACCTGGCGCACGGTCACGCGGCGGATGCCCGACGAGCGCGAGCTGGCCGACCTCGACTTCGCCTGGCGGATGGTGCGTCACGTCAAGTCGAACGCCATCGTGCTGGCCCGCGATGGCGCCATCGTCGGCATCGGTGCGGGGCAGATGAACCGTGTCCAGAGCGCCCGCCTGGCGGTCCAGCAGGCCGGCGACAAGGCCGCCTGGGCGGTCTGCGCCTCGGATGCCTTCTTCCCCTTCGCCGATGGCGTGGAGGTGTGCCTCGAGGCCGGGGTGAGCGCCGTCATCGAGCCCGGCGGCTCCAAGCGCGACGATGACGTCATCAGGGCCGTCGATGCCGCCGGCGCGGCGATGCTAGTCACGGGCGTGCGGCACTTCCGCCACTAGGGCAGGGGAAGGCGTGCCCAGTCGCCGCTAGCGCTGCTTGGCCTCCTTGGCGCGGTTGCGCTCGCGGACCTCGCGGTCGACGTCCTTGCTGCGGCTGCGCGCCACGTCGCGGGCCAGGTTCGGGTCCAGCCACATGCTGTGCCCTTCCACGTCCAGCTCGTCGGTCGGCTCGTGCTCGGCGCCAGGCTGGCTCTTGTTCTCCGTCATCTCGTCTCCTGTCGCTCTTGACCTGCTCGGCGGCCTGGATGCTGCCGCCGACGCGATAGCGACAGTGTGGCAGGGCCCTCCAGCCGGGACAACGCGGAGCCCGACAACGGAACTGTCAAGCAGCCGACACCTGCTCGCGCCTAACGCCTGCTTGACGAGGGCCCGGCTCGAGCGCCATGGTTCGTGAGTGGACCAGGCACGCATCATCCAGAGTCTGCGCGAGTCCTGTCTCTTCGAGCGCGCTGATGAGGTTGCCCTCGATGATATCGCGCGGCAGTTGCAGCGTCGCCGCTTTCGCCGCCACGAGATCATCTTCCACCAGGGCGACCCCGGCGACTCGCTGCACATCGTGAGCTCGGGCGCCATCAAGATCGTGCTGCCCAGCCTGGAGGGCGAGGAGGCCATCATCGCCACCCTTCGCAGCGGCGACTTCTTCGGCGAGCTGGCGCTGCTCGATGGCGCGCCGCGATCCGCGACTGCGGTGGCGGTGGAACCCAGTGAGACCTGGACGTTCTCGCGTGAGCTGCTGCGCTCACTGCTCGAGCGCGACGCCTCACTGCGCGATTCCCTGCTGGCGGGCGTGGCACGTGAGCTACGCCGTATCACCGGGCACGTGCAGGAGCTGCACTTCCTCGACCTCGCCGGTCGCCTCGCCAGCCGCCTCGCCCGCCTGGCGCGCGAGGCCGATGCCGACGCCAACGAGGTCCGCCTCGACTGGCCCTACACGCAGTCGGACCTGGCGTCCATGATCGGCGGCACTCGGCAGTCGATCAACAAGCTGCTCTCGGTGCTCGTCGAGCGCGGGCTCGTGGTCATCCAGAAGGACACCCTGCTCATCCCCGATGTCGAGGCGCTCGAGCGCGAGGCCGAACGGTGACGCCGCCACCCGGGGCCGAACGGTGAGCGTCCAGCTCGAGGCGGCACTCGGCGTCCTGCTGCGCGCGGCACGGGCGACGGCGACGGCGCGCCGCCTTGCGGGGGATCCTGAGACCGCCCTGCTGCAGTCGGTCGTCGATGCGGCGGTCAGCCTGTTCGAAGCAGAGGCCTCCTCCATCGCCCTGTTCGAGCCCGATCCCGACAGGCTCGAGTTCCGCGTCGCTGCCGGCGCGCGTGGGGCCGGCGTCATCGGGCTCACGGTGGCTCCCACCCACGGCGTGGTCGGCTACGTCTTCTCCACCGGGGAGCCCATCGCGCTGACCGATGTCACCTCGGATCCGCGCTTCGACCAGGGCACCGCCGAGCGAACGGGCTACATGCCGCGCAGCATCGCGGCGGTGCCTCTCGTCGACCGCAGTGCCACGGTGGGGGTGCTGCAGGTGCTCGACAAGCACGCCTCGGCGGCGTTCTCGCTACGCGACATGGAGCTGCTCGGCGTCTTCGCGCGCCAGGCGGCAGCAGCCATCGAGGCCACCCGGGTCGGTCGCGACGCGGAGCGGATGCTGCGCTCGGCGTTGGCCGCCATCGGCGGGGATGACTTGGACGAGGCTGGGATCGACACGCTCATGGCACAGGTGGCGAGCGAGCTCGACCGCGACGATGAGGCACCGTTCTGGCGGCTGGTGGACCGAGTGGCACAGCTGCGCACCTCGCCCGGCGGCGACCTTGAGCTGACCGAGGAGATCCTCGAAGCGGTGGCGCGACACCGGGCGCACGCACGCGGGCGCCGCCGGGCGTGACCCAGCATCCCAGCGATCCGAGGCCAGCCTGGTCGGAGGCATTCATAGGGGATGCTGTCAGGCGGTTGGCGCGCGAGGCCCGTCTCGATCGCCTCGACCGCGGTTGGGCCTTCGACGGCGCGACCGGCCGAGGCGTGGCCGTCTGCATCATCGACAGCGGCATCGAGGCGGAGCATCCGGCCCTCGCCGGCCGGGTGCGGGAGCGCGTCGCGGTGGAGCTCCACGGCGGCGAGCCGGACGTCGTCGCTGACGACGCGGGCGACCTCTTCGGCCACGGCACCGCCTGCGGTGGCCTGATCGTCGGCCTCGCTCCCGAGGTCGAGATCATCTCGGTGCGTGTGCTGGGCTCGGACCTCAAGGGCAGGGGAGCGGCCTTCCTGGCCGGCCTCGACTGGGCCATCGAGCGGGGCGTGGACGTCATCAACCTCTCGCTCTCGTCGCGTAGCGAGGCGCTCTACGCCGATTTCCACGAGGTCGTTGACCGCGCCTACTTCGCCGGCATCACGCTCGTGAGCGCCGCCAACAATGCGCCCGGGCCGTCGTATCCGTCGCTCTTCTCGTCAGTCATCTCGGTGGCGGCGCACGCCGAGCCCGATCCCTGGCGCTGGTACTACAACCCGCATCCGCCCGTGGAGTTCGGGGCCTGGGGCGTGGACGTGCCCATCGCCTGGAAGGACGGCGGCTCGACGGTGGCGACGGGCAACTCGTTCGCCGCGCCGCACATCAGCGCGCTGGCAGCGCTGCTGCGGTCGCGCCACCGGGGCCTGGCCCCCTTCGAGATCAAGGCCGCGTTGGCAGCGACGGCGGACCTGCCGGCGGCGTGACAGGCAGCGCTCCCGGGCGCCTCCCGGACCGGCCGCGCCCAGCGTCGTGCGCTCAAGTACCATCGGTTCACCCATGACCGAACGCCGTCGCTTCTACCTGACCACCGCCATCGCCTATGCCAACAACCGGCCCGGCCTGCACACGCTCTACGAGGTCGTGGGGGCGGATGTCATCGCCCGCTGGCACCGCATGCTCGGCGACGACACGCGCTTCCTCACCGGCACCGACGAGTACTCCGTCAATATCGCCACCACGGCGGCCGCGCGGGGCTTGGCGCCGAAGGCCTTCGTGGACGAGATGGTGGCCCTCTTCCGGAGCGCCGAGGATGCGCTCGGCGTCAGCCCCGACCGCTTCATCCGCACCACCGACCCGGATCACCGCGACGCCGTGCACGAGATGATCCGTCGCGCCCACGCCAACGGCGACATCTACCTGGGCAAGTACGAGGGTTGGTACTGCCCCAACGAGGGCTTCCGCAACAGCAGCGACCTCATCGAGGACGAGTCGGGCGTGCACTGCCCCAACCATCCCGACGTCGAGCTGCAGTGGCTCACCGAGACCAACTGGTTCTTCCGCCTGTCGGCCTACCAGGAGCGGCTGGAGCGCTACTACGCCGAGCTGCCCGAGTGGGTCCAGCCGGAGTACCGCAAGAACGAGATGCTCGGCTTCATCCGCAAGGGCCTGGAGGACTTCAGCGTCAGCCGTGAAGGCGCGACCTGGGGCATCCCCTTCCCCTTGCTCTCCGACGGCTCCTCGGCCCGCCGCGAGGATGGCAGCTGGGATCCCGCTGCGGGCACCGTCTACGTCTGGTACGACGCGCTCATCAACTACATCACCGGCGCCGGCTTTCCCGACGACCGCGCCATGTTCGAGCACTGGTGGCCGGCCGACCTGCATGTCATCGGCAAGGACATCAATCGGCTGCACACCATCTACTGGCCGGCCATGCTGATGAGCGCCGGCCTGCCGCTACCCAGGTTGGTGTGGGTGCACGGCTGGCTGCTCGCGCAGGGCGAGCGCATGAGCAAGAGCCGGGGCAACTTCCTCGATCCGCTGGACGTCGTGGCCGCGCTGGGTCGCGACGGCACACGCTACGCGGTCTTGCGCGAGGTCGCCTTCGACCGGGACAGCGAGGTCTCGTGGGACAGCTTCGTGCGTCGGTACAACGCGGACCTGGCCAATGACTTCGGCAACCTGCTCAATCGCTCCCTCTCGATGACCATGCGTTACCGGGACGGGCAGCGCTCTGCCCCCACCGCGGGCGCGCTGGCTGCGACGTGGGCCAGCACCTTCGAGCGCTACGCCGAGAAGCTCGAGGCATGCCTGCTGCACGAGGCCCTGGAGGTCCTGTGGAGCTTCGTCGGCGAGGCCAACCGGTTCGTGGAGGCCGAGCAGCCATGGTCGCTGGCCAGGGCGGCCAAGGGCGGTGATGAGGCCGCCGATGCACGGCTCGGTGGCGTGCTGGGCGATCTCCTCGAGGCCTGTCGCGTCATCGCCTTCGCGGCGGCACCGTTCATGCCTGGTGCTGCCGCCCGCGCGGCCACCCAGCTGGGTGTCGACTACGAATACTCTGGCGATGGCAACGGCGGACCGCAGCTCGAGCGACTGGTGCGCTGGGGGGCGCTTACGCCCGGCGGCAGCGTCGGCGTGGCGGAGCCGCTGTTCCCTCGCCTCGAGCTGGACCAACAGGACGAAGGGTAGGGGAGCAGCCCCCTCGCAAGACGAGCGAGACCCGGCTACTCCTCGGCCCCACCCCGCTCCTGGAGGTGCCCGGCTGGCGTGGCGTCCTCGTCATCCGTGGCAAGGCGCACGGTCTGATCGACCTTGATGACGATGCGCTTGTTGAGCAGCCCCTCGTCCGGATGGGCGGCGGGCTGCGAAGCCCCGTTGCTCCCCGCTGACGCAGCGACGCCGTTGCCGTTCGAGCTGCCGTTCCGACTGGGGCTGCTGCCGTTGCCATCGCTGTGGACGGGAACGAGGACGACCGGGCGGAGCGCGCCGTCGGTCGAGGCGGAACCCGCCGCGCCCTGCGCGCCTGCCTCCACCTTGACGGGCGCTTCCTCGACCGGCGCTCCATCTGAGCCGACCGTGTCCCGGACGTAGCGATGGAGCTCCAGACGCAGCTCGTCGTTGCGACCGTCACGTGCGATCGCCATGAGGCGATCGGCGTCATCACGAACCGACGCTGGAGGTGGCTGCGAGGTCGAGCGCATGACCTTGGGGACCTCGGTCGGCGCGACGTGCTCGTGCGCGTAGAACAGCTCCTCGTGCAGCTTCTCGCCCGGCCGCAGCCCGACGACCTTGATGGCCACGCTGTCGGGATCGCGCCCGGACAGCCGGATCAGGTCCCTGGCGACATCCATGATGCGGACCGGCTCACCCATGTCCAGCACGTACAGGCTCTCGCTCTCCGATAGCGCCGCGGCGTCGAGGATGAGCCAGGCGGCCTCGGGGATGGTCATGAAGTAGCGAGTCATCGCCGGATCGGTGATGGTCAGGGGCTGACCACTCTCCAGCTGCGCCTGGAATACCGGGACGACGCTGCCGTTGGAGCCCAGCACGTTCCCGAAGCGGACGGAGACATAGGCCAGACCCGTCCGCCGTGCCGCGTCCGCCACGATCATCTCGGCCAGGCGCTTGCTGGCGCCCATGACGCTCGAGGGCTTGACGGCCTTGTCGGTCGAGACCAGCACGAAGCGTTCGACGCCGCTGGCGATGGCTGCGTCCACCACGGACATCGTGCCGCCGACGTTCACCCGGACCGCCTGGCTGGCATGTTCCTCGAGCATCGGGACGTGCTTGTAGGCAGCGGCATGGAAGACGACCACGGGAGACGCCTCCCGCATCAGGCGCGTCATGGCGACACGGTCGGTCACATCGACGAGATGCGTGGTGATCTGGGTGGTGCCCTGCTGCAGCTGGCTGCGCGTCTCCAGGTCGCGCAGGCACATGTACATGGCGCTCTCGGACTGGTCCACCATGACGACGCGACCCGGGTCGAGCGCCAGGACCTGGCGCACGAGCTCCGAACCGATGGAGCCCGCGGCGCCCGTGACCATGACCGTCTGGCCGTGCAGCAGCCGATGCAGCGCCGGGGAGTGGTCGCTCGCGGGTGGTCGTCGCAGCAGGTCCTCGACGCGGACCTTGCGGATGCGGCTGGTGTCGATGCTGCCGTCGATCAGGTCGGTGACGGCCGGGACCGTGCGCACATCGAGGCCCTGGGCCAGGGCCGCCTCGACCACCGTCCTGACATTCTCGCCGGTCGCGCGCGGCATGGTGATCAGCAGTGAGGTCGCACCGGTCAGCCGCTTGGCCCGTCGCCATCGCCGACGCGTTGCCATGAACGAGCAGACCGCCCACGCGGCGCCCCTTGAGGTCCGGGTTGTCATCGAGGAAGCCGACGGGGACCACGTTGGTCTCCGGGCTGCGGTCGGCGGATCGCGCGATCATCACGCCCGCCCAGCCGGCGCCGTAGAGCAGCGTTCGCTCGCCGTCGGTCGCCCCTTCGACGCGCGCGCTGATGTCGGTCGCGACGCGGATGAGGAACCGCGGCGTGGCCACGACCATGAGGGCCAGGTTCATCTCGAGGAGCCAGAACGAGAGCGGCGGCATACCGGCAGCGACCGGTGGCTCGAGTGCCAAGATCAGCAGCACGAATGTGGCGGCGACCGCCGTGCCGGTGATGACACAGGCGAGGATGCGTCCCATGTCACCGACGCTCGCGAACCGCCACGCGTGGGTGTACAGGCCCAGCAGGATGCTCACCGCCACTCGTGTGGCCACGACGACACCGGCGATCCACAGGTAGGTACCGACGGTGTCCGGCCCCGGGACCTGGTTGAGCCAGACCCCCAAGGCGACGAGCACGGCCAGGATGAGCCCGACAAGGTCGAGGACGAAGAGGTGCCTGGACCTCACGCGTTGTGCCAGTGCCTTCAGGAACGGCGCCCTGGAACGGACGCTATGAGGCAGCCTCAGGACGTGCCGAGCGTATGCCAATATCCGATGCCTCCCCTGCGGCCGCTGACACGGCCGGTGACTGCTCGGTCGTCCCGGTATTGTCAGGCGACGAATCAAGCCCCCTGTGCTCAATCGTCAGGCACCGCGAGGTCGCGATCCCTGCCACGGCAAGCATACCGGTCATAGGTAGAAATGACTACGGCCTGCCCGATACTAATGGCCCAAGTCGGTGCCAGCGGTCACCGCTGCGTCTGCCGCAATCGTGGCCCAACCAGTGTCAGCGTTGTCTCGGTACAGTGGGAAGTGACCGGATCCGCCGTTTGCGCCCGGGTCCTCACCTCGTGCGCCCACCAGGCGGGCGTAGTCCGCCGGCCGCACGATCACCCGCCGAGTGAAGAACGGTTGGTGGATCGGCGAGAAGCCGGCTTTGAAGTGGTAGAGCGAATCGTCGGCTCCACCCCGACCCCCGCCGAGGTGGAGCCAACGGTAGCCCTGCTCGCGCGACCAGGTGCGGATATAGTCGAAGAGCAGCTTCATGGGCTGATGCTGCGAGAACTCGATGTCATGACCGGTCAGGTGCATCTGCACGATGCCGCCAGTCTCCACGAAGAGCGCAGCTGCCACGACCGTGCCATCGACCTTCACTGTGCCGAGGTGGATGGAGCCGACCAGCGCTGTTCGCAGCAACTCGAAGTAGTCGTCGTCGAAGAAGTAGTACGACGATGCCGAGCGCTGCTCCATCGTGGCACGGTAGAGGCGCTTGAAGTCCTCGAAGCGGGACCAGTCCTGGTCGACTTGCGCGACATAGCCGGCTTCGCGTGCCTGGCGGATCTGTTGTCGGTGGTTCCGCCGTGTCTGGCTCCACAAGGCCTCATCAGGCAGGCTGAGGTCGACGGTGACCGTCTTGCCGTGGCACACGAGTGTCCCGACGCCTTCGGCAGGCTCGGGGTTGAGGAGCGGGTGCAGGCGGACGAATAGCGAGATCACGCCGCGCTCGCGAAGCGCCTCGATGCCGGCGTCGAGCGCCTCGCGCTCGAAACCGCCATCACCAGCGTTCTTGATCAGCACGCCCGGGTAGCCGTACGGCGATGTGGCATCCACACCGGCATCGCCCTCGATCCGGCGGATCACAAGTGGCACCAGCATCTGGCGTCGACCATCCTCGACGTACAGGGCAGCCGCTACACCGTCATCCTGTCGGGCACTGACCGCGGCATACGCGGGCAGCTGGTAGAAGTCGTGCGGGGCTCCGTCAAGGAACCGCGTCCAGCCTTCCGAATCGGCACCGAGCAGCGTGGCCTTCATCAACAGTCAAGCGCATAGCGAGAGCGCAGCACTTGCCGCGCCGAGTCGTAGTCGGTCATCTCGACGACATCCTCGGCGGCCAGGGTGATGCCAAAGGCCTCCTCAATCTCGGCCATCAGCTGCAGGTGACCGATCGAGTCCCACTCCGCTTGCGTTCCATAGGCGAGTTGGTCGAGGCTCGCGTCGGAGGGCAGGCCCAAGGCCGTGATGAAGGCTTCGTCGATCTTCTGCTTGTCGGTCATCTGGCTATCCTCGTTATTGGCGGCGCCACCCATCGTCCTCAGAACCGGGGCAGGCGATCACTCGTGCCGGGCAACAATCTCGATGGCGCAGCTGCGTGCACGCTGCGCTCGGTCGTGTCCCTGGTGATGACGGCCCCGGCACCG
Organism: uncultured Chloroflexia bacterium; assembly: GCA_963804575.1. Lineage (GTDB taxonomy): Bacteria > Chloroflexota > Limnocylindria > Limnocylindrales > CSP1-4 > JAFMJV01. Next base: position 63,291 of record CAWDQY010000005.1, on the reverse strand, counting down.
ATGGCACTGCCGCTGGCGATGGTGACGCCGTCCCTGATCGTGCAGTTGGTGCCTAGGAACGAGTATGCCTCGACGGTCACATCGCCGGAGATGGCCGCGCGCGAGGCGATGAAGCAGTGGTCGCCGACGACCGACCCGTGACCGATGTGACTGCCGCTCCAGATGATGACGTCGCTGCCGATCCGGACGTACGGGTGCACTACGACCTCATCGAGGATCAGGCAGTTGTCTCCGATGCGCAAGTCCGGCCACACCGAAGCCCTTGGACTGACGTGGGACACCAGCTCGTAGCCCATGGCCTTGGCGGCCGTGTAGCGCTCCTGGCGCACGGAGTTCATGCGTCGATACCCGAGGGCGATGAACATGTCGTGGGTGCTCGGCGGATAGTGCTGGGTGACCTCCTCGAACGGCACGACCGGCAACTCGACCGCTCGCTCGTCATTCATCCGATCTCGGTCGACGGTGGCTGCCACCACCTCGAACGGGGAGTCGTGTGCCAGGAAGTAGAGGAGGGTCCTGGCGAGTTTCCCCGTACCGAACATGACGACGGGCTTGCGTGTCATCGCCGGGATCCCCGGCCATTCGCATCGGAGCCGCGCTCCACCGCCGGGATGCTCCACCCAAGCTCCTCGATCGGCACCGGCCGGGTGGGCTCCGAGCCGGCGCCGCGCAGGATCTGGCCCATGGTCTCGAGCATGATCCTGGCATCGAGCCGCATCGACCAGTTGTCGACATACCAAAGGTCGAGCGCGATCCGCTCCTGCATCTGCACCTCGCGGCGCCCGTGCACCTGCGCCCACCCGGTCATGCCGGGTGGCACGTCGTGACGATGTGCCTGCTCCGCCGTGTAGTAGTCAAGGAACTCCATGAGCAGAGGGCGCGGGCCGACGATGCTCATCTCGCCGCGCAGTACGTTCCACAGCTCGGGAAGCTCATCGAGGCTGGTCTTTCGCAACAGCGCCCCCATCCGGGTCACTCGCTCGCGCGTGGCCTCCAGTCCCTCGCTGGTGGGTCGCGGGGCGCGCATGGTGCGAAACTTCACCATGCTGAACGGCTTGCCATGTCGGCCGGGGCGGACATGATGGAACAGCACGGGCGAGCCCATGGACAGGCGGATGAGGACGGCGATGACGAGCATCACGGGGCTGGCCGCGATGAGGCCGCATGCGGCTAGGGTGACATCAAGACCGCGCTTGACACGCCTGGCCCACGCTCGCCTCGGCCCGCGCTCGATCTCGCCCGCCGACGTGCCACGGACATCAATGCTAGCTGTGCGTCTCTCGTGGGGGGCGAGTCGGTCCACGGTGGAACTCCCTGGCTTGGTGGGCGAGGGCCAATGATGGACCAGGGAGCTGGTCCATGTCAGCCCTGTGAATGTGTACGAGTGGCAGGTGTGTTGTTCGCCGGCACCGCAGCGCCAGGGAGAGGCTCGGAGCTACGCAGCCAGGTCCGCAGGGCGTCGTAGTCCGGTTTCCCTGACGTCGTGATGGGCACGGTCTGTACCTCGCGTGCCACGAAGGCGGAGCGATGGAGCCGAAGCCGCCGAGCCAGTGCGTCCGTCGCCGACTCGACCCCTTCGAAGGCACAGAAGACCCAGACCGCTTCGCCACCGTCGATGGCAGCCACCGGCCCGTGCTCGCCCAGGATGGCTTCGATCTCGTCGAGGCTGACCCGGTGCCCGAACACCTTGGCGATGCGTTTCTCGCGACCCATCAGGAAGAGGTATCCGTCCGCATCGAGATAGCCGATGTCACCCGTCCGGAGGACGCCGCCCAGCTCGTCTCCAGCCGCGAGGTCGGCTGCGACGCTGGCGTAGCCGAGCATGACGTTGGGTCCCTCGTAGACCACTTCTCCGACGGAGCTGTCCGTGGCGATGCTGCCACTGCTTTGCTCGATGCGCAGCCGGCCACCCGGGATCGCGATCCCGGCCGAGCCGATCTTGTCCGCCAGGCGCTCCGGAGGCACGTATGCCATGCGAGCCGTCGCCTCGGTCTGGCCGTACATCACGAAGAAGCGGCCAGCGCGACCGGCCATGAACGCGCGATAGGCCTCGGTCAGGCGGCGATCGAGCGCCCCGCCGGCCTGCTGCAAGCTGGTCAGACCGGGCAGGTCCATGTCACGGAAGTGCAAGCGTTCCAGGATGCGGTAGGTGAACGGCACACCGGCGAGGCTGGAGCATCCATGCTCGCGGAAGGCATCCCAGAAGGCCGGCCGGATGAGGCTCTCGTCGGTCACGACCACCGCCGCGCCCGCCAGCCAGTGGCTGTTGACCACCGATAGGCCGAAGGTGTAGTGCAGTGGCAGGGAGGTGATCGGCCGTTCATCGGGGGTGAGCTCGAGGTAGCGGGCGATGGCCGCCGCGTTGCTGTGGACGTTGCGCTGCGAGAGCCGGACGAACTTGCGGCTGCCGGTGGTGCCCGACGTGCTCAGCAGCAGCGCCAGGTCTTGGTGGAGCTGCGGTCGGTGTTCCAGCCCGGTGCGGATGGAGTCCAGCCCCTGTCCGCTCGTCACCGACTCGATGGCGAAGGGGTCGTCGCCCAGCCGGCCGATGAGGCCTTCGCTGCCGACCACCACCGACGGCGCATATGTCTGCACCAGGTCCCGCAGCACATCCGCGCCGACCTCGCCATCGATGAGCGCGACCACGTGGCCTCCCAGCAGTGCCGCCGCGTAGGCGGTCAGGGTCGCCACGTCGTTACGACAGCAGAGGAAGACGAGCTCGCGGTCGGCACCCATCGATGCCGCGATCTCTGAGGCCTGCTCGATGAGCTGCCGATACGAGATCGTGCCGCCCGTCGAAGCGTCCACGAGCGCGGGCGCAGTGGATGGGCGCAACAGGGGCTGCGGCATGGATGGCGAGCGCAGCGTCAGGTTCCTCCTGCGTTCGCCGCGTGGGTCCCGTCCTCCCGTGTGACCGCGAAGTAGCTGAACCGCAGCAGGTAGGCACTCCAGCCGGCGATCCCCATCAGCTTGAGCCCATCCTCGATGAGCATCCCCCAGTCGAGTCCTATCCCGATCGACTCCGAGCTGGTCATCGTCATCTGTACCAGGTAGTCGAATGCGATGGAGGACCCGAAGAAGACCAATGCGGCCGCCAGGATGATCCACTCGGAGCGGCGGATGACCGCGCGGTTGACGATGACGTAGAGCGCAGCGATCAGCAGGTAGATGGCCATGACCTCGCGCTCTCGCATCCCGAGATAGCGCGACGCCAGGTCATCGTGGATGAGGAACTGGTCGTCGATGGCGAGCAACAGGGTGAACAGTCCGGAGGTGAGCAGGAACAGCCGCACTGAGCGCGACATGCCGAGCGAGCGCGCCAGGGCGAACGTGAAGAGGCACACGCTGACGGTGAACCACCAGAGGATGACGCCGAAGGCCGACAGCGCGCCCACCAGCGGGTGAGCATCGAGGATGGTGACGGGGTCGCGCGTCACGTCGCCCACGTTGAGGTCGGCGACGATCACCACGACGGTGACGCCCACCATGATGAGCAGCGGGAGAGCGAAGATGGCCGCCAGCAGTCGCCACGATGGGCGCGGCGCGTACGGCCGAGACAGAGCGCCCCATCCACCCTTCACCGGCCGCCTACCCACCAATGCTCCGGTGACCGGGTTCACGCGCGCCGAGTTCGACAGCCAAGTTCGGAGGGCCTGCAACTCTATCCATCACGGCCCGATACGAGAGCCGCCGAAGTACCCCGCCAGCGCGTTGATGCCAAGGAGCTCGACGCCATGATAGGGACGCGTCTGGTGTGTGACAGACAAGCGACGGGCATGATCCTCTCTCACTGGTCACCTTGGGCACGACAGCTGCCTCGCTGCTACGCCGTCTTGGTACGTGACGATACCGTCAACGGTCCGCCCGCCAGATAATTCGCGAGACGAACTGTTGACGGGAAGCGCCACGTGCCAGCGGCTCGATTGGCGATCCGAGGGCGCCGCGCAGCGGCGCGACTCATCCGCGGCCTGCAACGGGAACCGTCATCGAGCCCCCAATCAGCACAACTCCCCAGCCAGACTGCGTCCCCGAAGCTATCGCCGACTGTCTATTTGGTTTGTTGGTGTCGCCGGCCGCGCGCTTGGCGAAGCTACTACCGCGCGGTCACAGCAAGGGGCCGCGGCGGAAGACGTCCCATTTCTTGTCCGAGTCTGATGCGACGATCTTGGCCGCAGTCGATTCGAAAGCGACGAAGCGACCATCACCAGAAATCGCGGGGTCGGAGCTGTCGCCATAGGCGCTGCTGCCGTTGCTCTTCAGGCTCACGATCCGGGTCTTCTTCTGGATGCGGTCCCTGACGTAGGATCCGAGCTTGCTGTCCTTGTCCTTCGTGGACAAGTTCTTCGCGGATGACTCGAAGGCGACATAGCGGCCACTGCTGCTGATCGTGGGATCAAGGCTCGAACCTGCTGCCTGCTCCCCTCGGTTCGTGAGGGAAACCTGGATCGTCTTGCCCTTTTTGACGTCTCGGAGGAAGACGTCCAGCTCATAGCCCGGGTCCGCACCGACGAGGTTCGTCGCTGTGGACTGGAAGGCGATGAATAGGCCATTGCCGTTGACCGTCGGGTTGGCACTGTCGCCGTTGGCCTGTCGCTCGAGCGAGGTCACGCTCACACGGTTCGTCTTGCCGGTAGTCAGGTTGTGTGAGAAGACGTCTTGCCGCCTGTTGGTGTCGTTCTTCGCGAGGTTGGTCGCCTTCGACTCGAAGACTATGACCGTGCCGTCGGCCGAGATGTCGGGGTCGGTGCTCGCCCGGTTCGCTTGCGCCCCGTTCGATACGACGCTTACCCGCGTGGTCTCCCCGGAGTTGCGGTCGAATAGGAAGACGTCCCATCCCCCGTTCGTGTCGTCGGCCACCAGGTTGCTAGCCTTGGACTGATACACCACGAACCGACCGTTCCCGGAGATTGCTGGATCGGAGCTGCCGGCGTTCCCGCCCTGACCACCACCGGTACGCTCAGAAACCAGCGTCGTCGATCCAGTCTGACGATCGTGCACATAAATCTGGGCAGCAGAGTTGTCAGATCCACCGAGGTTCGTGGCGTTGGACTCGAACGCCACGAAACGTCCGTCTTTGCTGATCGCCGGGCCGAAACAGTATCCGTTCGATTGACCGCCGCCCGACGCGACACTCACCCGTTCCGTCGACTTGGATGTTTCGTCTCGAACGAAACAGTCTGCGAGGTCATTGGAGTCATCGGCGACCAGGTTGGTCGCGTCGGAATTGAACGCGATGTAGCGGCCGTTGTTTGAAATGCTCGGCTCACCACTGGCAGCGTTGCCCTTGACGTTGGCGGGGGGGCTTGACTTGCTGGCAAGGATGGTCGTCGCGCCCGCGGCCGCGATGCCGGGTGTCGCCGCCGCAGCGACGACCGCGAACATCGCGACGGCCACGGTCACACGTGTCCGCTTGGCTGGTTTGTTCATGGGTCCAATCTCCTCAGTTCACAGGTGCCTGCCAGCCCCGCCGTGCGGTCTCGTCCGGCGTCTCTCTCGTGGCTAACGCGCAGGTGGTAGCCGATGCTCGGTCGCGGTTATGGGAGCATATCGTAGCCACGCCAAGTGATGGCTTGGCGCGCCCGATGGCGGTTCCTCCGTGCACCGCGGCCGCGGGACGAGTTGCTGATCAGGCCGCATCGGCACCTAAGCGGTGCTCGACGAGGACCCCGTCACGGGACCTAGCTCCGGCCAGGAGCAGGGTCATGATCGTGGCGCTGCCGTTGCGTGCGCCAGTGGCCAGCGAGGCGCTCGACGATCTTGAAGTCGAGGCAGAGCGCGCTCTCCCGGACGCGGGCACGTTTCAGCACCGTGGCGCGAAGGCGAGCCCCGGCGAAGATCGACTCCGCGACGTTGCTGGTCCTCGGATGGCGCCAGTGCCCGGCGAGGTGACGGAGCTGGGCTACCGCGACTCCAGCCGCGGATCTCGGCGTCACCGAGACCCTCTGTCAATGGCCTCAATGAGAGTCCCCACTGTGGCCACGAGTAGTCCGCCACCCAGCAGTGGCGTTTGGGCAGTGGTCGGTAGCCCACCTCCTCGCTGTCTGGCTTCCATCATGCGATTGTGTGGGCGTTCGCGTTATTCTCCGGCCCTGAGGACACGCAATCCTTTGTTGGCTCCGTGCTGCCGGCGACGTCCACGGACGCGACAACCCAGGCGATGCCATTCGTGCCTCAGCCGTCGGACTGACCCACCTTCCACTCGGGCGGCAAAAGCTCCCCAAAAAGGCGCTCGTGTTCGCCGATGATTAGATCCAGGTCGTACTTCTCGACCATGAGCTGCCGCCCTCGGGCCCCCATCTTTCTCCGACTGGTCGGATCGCGAGCCAGTCGTTCCATCGCAGCCGCCATCTCCCTGACCGCGCCTATATGGACAACAACACCACGATCCGTGCCGACGAGTTCCTCCTGACCCCTCGCATCCGTCGCTATGGCCGGCACCTCGAGGGACAGTGCTTCCATGATCGAGCGGGGCAGGCCCTCACGGCTGCTCGCTTGCACCATCGCCACTGCACCAGATACGTACGGCCTGATGTCGGCAACCTTGCCAGGCATGAACACGCGCTCGGAGACTCCGGCCCGGACCGCGACCGCTTCTAACTGTGACCGCCTTGGCCCGTCGCCTAGGAACAGCAGGCGGAAGCTCCTGGTCCTTCATGAGTGCAAGCGCTCGTATCACGTCTTCGGGTCTCTTACCCCGGTTGCAGCTCACCGACCGTCACGAAGTAGCGACTACTCGGATCCATGCCGATCGCCTCGAGTGCTCGCGGCACGGCATCAGGCTCCAAGCGGTCCCTCGAGTACCAACCCGTATCGACTCCGATACCCCGCACATACCTGAGGCGATCACGAGGGACGATCTTGTTTCGCATGGCAGCTTCGTAATCCTCAGGGTTGATCACGACCAGCCGATCCGTCCAGCGCCCCGCGACCCTCTCGGCTAAGGCGAAGGCCCAGTTCGCTACCGGATTACCCCCCTCATAGAAGTGGAATCCGTGCGCGGTGTAGACAACCTTGGGGCGCTCCTTGGGAGGTTTGCGTCGGATGACCGCGCGAGTCAAGAACGCGGCAATCGGAGTATGGACATGTACGATGTCGTAGCTATTCGCCACGATCGTCTGGAGTGATCTGACTGTCCTCGAGATCCCCCGGAAGTCTCTGAGCGAACGTGACAGCGGCAGATCGTATATCTCGTCATAGCAGTCGGCGGCAGGCCCGTACCTCGTGAGCCCGCTCGCGCAGCCGTCAACGCGCCAGCCCTTCGCACGGAAGTGGCGGGCGAATGGAAGCAGGAAGCCGTGCGTCCCCGCCACCGTGGTCACGAAGAGCACCGAAGGCCGCGCTTGGTTCGTCCGCGTCATTGACACTAGGTGCTCCGAAGCGCGTCGAACACTGAAGACGTGGGGTGGGTGGCCGGCCTCATGGCAGCCAGCAGAATTCGAGGTCGTCTCGGGGCCTGGCTTCCCGATCGCAGGCAATGCTGGGCGGTGCTCCCGGTCCGACCAGATTGGCGGCACGGTCCGTGACTGCTCTCGCACACTGCAGTAGCGCCTCCGGTCCTTGAGTCCAGCTCACAAACGATGCTGACAAGTATCCACCGTCGGACACCCGACAGTGGTGTTCGGGGCCACCAAGGTCACCTGACAGCGTGGATTGTAGAAGCCCTCGGCAACATGAAGGACCGGCGCTGTCCTCGCTCAGTGGGATTGCGACTCCGCCAGCCGCGCAAGGCCGATAGCCAACTCGACGCGTGCGCTCCACCCAAGGTCCTCTTCGATTCTGTCAGGCGACAGCGTTGACGTTTCAACGTCGCCAGGTCGTGATGGCGCGAAGCTCACCTCGGCGTCGCGTCCCATCACCGCTTCCAGTTCACGAAGAAGCTCGATGACACTCGTGGAGACGCCCGTTGAAACGTTCCAGGTCCCAGATGCATCAGCAACTGCGATTGCGAGTACCGCATCGACGACATCGGACACGTGCACGAAATCACGCGTCTGGCGTCCTGACCCGTAGATGGTGATGGGCTGACCGTTCGCGAGTCGCTCTGCGAAGATAGCCGCCACCCCGCCCTCGAGGCCGGCGCGCTGGCGTGGACCATAGACGTTTGATGGTCGGGCGATGCCGAACGACAAGCCCGACGTGCGTGTGTATCCCTCTGCTGCCAGCTTGTGAATCCCGTACGGGTTCTCGGGCGCGGGGACATCGTCCTCGGTCGCCATCTTTGTCGCCCCGTAGACAGCACCCCCGCTCGAAACGAACACAAACCGCTTGGCCGAGGCACGCAACGCCCCCATGATGACGTTCTCCGTGCCACGCAGGTTCACCCTGCGGTCGAGCTCCGGATCCTGGGTCGATACGGGTACGCTGACTTGGGCGGCCGCGTGGATGACAACGTGTGGGCGCAGACCCTCGATGAGGGCTGACGTACTTGGGTTACTTACGTCCTCCTCGAAGAGTCGGGCGATCGAAGGCACGTGCTCTACCGAGCCTGAGGAGAGGTTGTCGATGACGCTGATTTCCGCACCGCCCTCGGCAAGCCGGTCGACGATGTGGCTGCCGATGAAGCCGGCCCCACCGGTGACGACGACTCTCTCACCAACGAGATTGGTCAGGATCTGCATCTGTGGCCTCGCTGTGTGCAGGATCAATCAGTCATGTTGCCGATCGGACGTGACGGTAGGCACGTACCATATTCGAACCACCCGGAGGGCGTGCTCGAGCGGCAGAGCAGGCAGCCAGCCATGTGGCCTGAGGCATGCCCCCACGCGATGTGCGAGGCACATGGCGGACCCTGTGCAGGCCGATTTGCCTGGTTCAGCACGGCAAAGCTATCGCCCACCTCGGCCCGGCGACTCCCCCCGGACCTCCAAGCAGCCGGCCACATAGCGCCTCACCCGGCGCGTACACGGTGTCCGTGACTCCCAAACGCAGCTCCCGTTTGGAGTCACTTGGCAGACAGACCGTGGTCAGACGGATGCGGCGCGTCCGAGCAACGCTACCCGGCCTTCGTCGCGATCCGCCCGTCCCAAAGTCACCGCGAGCCTACTAGACTCGAAGTTCCCGACCTACTGGCGCCAAGCGAGTGAGTCTGGTTTGCGCGTTTAGGCCAAGGAGAGTGCTGGTGATCCATCCGACAGCGGAAATCTCGCCGGGCGTCATCATCGATGAGACCACGCAAGTGTGGGACCAGGTTCGCATACGCGAAGAGGTCGTGCTCGGAGCCGAGTGCATCGTCGGGCGTGGCGCCTATATCGATGCCGGCGTGCGCATCGGGGATCGGGTGAAGATCCAGAACGATGCCCTGATCTATCACGGCTGTACCGTCGAGTCAGGTGTCTTCATCGGGCCGGGAGCCATCCTCACCAACGATCGATTTCCCCGCGCCATCACCGCCGATGGGAGTCTCGCCACCGCCGCCGACTGGGAGGTCTCCGAGATTCGTCTGGGCCGGGGGTGTTCCATAGGTGCCGGTGCAATCGTCGTCGCTGGCAACGATGTGGGTCCATTCGCGCTGGTGGCTGCTGGGGCGGTCGTGACGCACAACGTGCCTGCACACGGGCTGGCGGTGGGAAACCCCGCCCGCGTCGTCGGCTGGGTGTGCGCTTGCGGTCAGCGGCTGCGGGGTGCTGATGGGGTCGTCGTGGAAGCCAAACACGATGGCTTGGCAGTCTGCCCGCGCGACCTCGAGCACTACGTCATACGCGAGCACGAGTGTCAGGAAGAGGTACAGGGATGATCCCACTGTCCAGGCCGGACATCGGCGAGGCCGAGGAGACCGCCGTTCTCGAGGTACTTCGCTCGGGGATGCTGGCGATGGGAAGCCGAACACAGGCGCTGGAAGAGGCATGGGCTGACTATTGCGGCGTGAGGCACGCGATCTTCATGAGCAATGGCACGCTGGCGCTCGAGGCGGTCCTCCGCTCTCTCGGCATTGGTCAGGATGACGAGGTCATCACCGTTAGCTTCAGCTTCAATGCGACGACCAGCGCCATACTCCAGGTCGGCGCAACGCCAGTCTTCGTCGACGTTCGCGAGTCGGACTTCTGTATCGACCCCGAGCTCGTGGAGGCAGCGATCACCCCGCAGACGCGCGCCATCCTGCCGGTCCACCTATATGGACTGACCGCGGACATGGGCCCACTCGAGGCCATCGCGCGGTCCCACCACCTGCACCTCATCGAGGACGCCGCCCAGGCTGTCGGCGCGACATGCGCGGGTCGCCGCGCGGGTTCGTTCGGGCCAGCGATGTTCAGCCTCTACGCGACCAAGAATGTGATGAGCGGAGAGGGAGGGATGGCGACGACCGCCGACGACGGTCTCGCCGACCGGCTTCGCATGTACCGCAACCATGGGATGCGCGAGCGGTATCGTCACGACGAGTTAGGTTCGAACCTCAAGCCCACCGATCTCGCGGCAGCGATCGGGTCGGCACAACTCGCGCGCGCCGACGAAGGTATCCGTCGGCGAACTGCCCACGCCACTCGGTATATGGAGGCGCTGGCTGACTATATGACGCCTTCGGTGCCCGTGGGACGCGTGCATGTCTGGCACCAATACACGATGCGGTTTCCTGGTGAGCGTGACGCTGTGGCAGATGGGCTGCGAGAGCGAGGCATTGGGGCGATCGCCTACTATCCCGTTCCTATCCACCGCCAGCCGTATCTCCAGGAGTACTTACCGGGCGCAGCCAGCATAGCTCTGCCGGTTACGGACAGGCTCGCGTCTGAGGTGCTGTCCATCCCGATCCGCGCTAACCTCACGCCCAGCGATCTCGACGCGGTCATCGCAGCTGTCAGGGAGGTCGCCACGCCTCTGGCTCCCAGCCCCAAGGGACGTCACTCGTGAGCGGTCGACACGTCGCCGGCAAGCCTCGGATAGGACTCGCCGGCCTTGGAGTGATGGGCCGCAACCACCTGCGCCATCTCGCTGCCCGCGACGATGCCGTCCTTGTGGCGGTCTCGGACCCGGAGGCGACCGCCAGAGAGCAGGCCTTTGCCGTGGCGCCGGCGGTGCAGGCCTATGCCGACCCAGGCGAGATGCTGGCGAAGGAGGAGCTTGATGCCCTCGTGGTCGCGGTGCCGACCACGCTGCACTTCGCCGTAGCCATCGAGGCGATTCGACGTGCTGTCCACGTATTGGTCGAGAAGCCCCTCGCGTCGTCCATCATCGACGCACGCCAGCTGATCGCTGCGGCCCGTGACGCCGGTGTCATCCTGCAGACGGGGCACATCGAGCGGTTCAACCCGGTCGTGCTGAAGCTCGCGGAGAGACTCCAAGCAGGAGACCTGACAAGGATCCACAGCATTAAGACGGTGCGGGGTGGTCCTATGCCCGAGCGGATCCGTGACGTTGGTGTGGCGATCGATCTTGCCACCCACGACATCGACGTCATGCTGTACCTGCTGGGCGAACAACCGGTGCGGGTCTCGGCGGAGAGCAGTCGCCGGGTCCACACCTCACATGAGGACCTTCTCTATGGGCTCCTACACTTTCCTAGCGGCGCGATCGGTCTCCTCGACGTCAACTGGCTCACCCCTGAGAAGCAGCGAAGGATCGTGGTTCTAGGGGCGGAAGGTATGTTCGAGGCGGACTATCTCACCCAGAGCCTCACATTCACGCGAGGGACCTCGGAGTTGCGGCCTGAGTACCACAGCGGCTACGCAGCCATGTTTGCCGGAGCGACCCTCTCGATCCCGGTGGAGGAAGCCGAGCCCCTGCGACGCGAGCTCGATGCCTTCATCTCGTCGGTGCAGGGCGCGCCGGTAACGGTCACGGGCCAGGACGGGCTCGTAGCGCTCTCCGTGGCGAAGATGCTGCTAGCCGCCGCCGACGAGGGTCGTTCGATCGCAATACCGGCAACTGGCGTGGTGGACGCATGACCACGTCGTCTTCGAACCCCCAATCAACGGGCCTGGATCGTCCTGCATGGCATGGCGAGCCCGACAAGCCCGGTACAGTCGTGGTCGTGGGTTTGGGCAAGATCGGTCTGCCCTTGGCGAGCCAGTACGCTTCCTCCGGCTGGCAGGTCATCGGTGTCGACGTCATCGACGAGGTCGTGAGCAGCATCAACCGAGGTATCAGCCACGTGCTCGAGGAACCCGGGGTCGCCGAGCTGGTGGCCAGCGCTCACGAGCGAGGCGCGCTATCGGCTACCACTGACCATATGGCTGCCGCGCGCCAGGCCGATGTCATCGTCATGGCCGTCCCCATCATGCTCGACGCATCGGCCTCGCCCGACTACAGCTTGATGGATGCGGCGACCAAGGCCATGGCCCGCGGCCTGCGTCCTGAAGCCCTCGTTGTCTACGAGACGACGCTGCCAGTGGGCGACACGGTCGGTCGCTACGGCCCCATGATCGAGCATGCGAGCGAGCTGAGTATGTATGGCGGGGATCGTCACTTCTTTCTTGCCTTCAGCCCCGAGCGCGTGTTCAGCGGACGGATCCTGGCCGACTTGAGGCAGTACCCGAAACTCGTGGGCGGGGTCGACCAGCAGAGCGCGGAGCGCGCGGTAGCGTTCTATCGCAGCGTGCTTGACGCCGAGGTCTGGGACCTCGGTAGCGCGGAGGCCGCCGAGTTCGCGAAGTTGGCGGAGACGACCTATCGCGACGTGAACATCGCTCTCGCCAACGAATTCGCCCGCTATGCGGAGTCACTCGGCAGCGTCGACATCGTCCGGGTCATCGCGGCAGCGAACAGTCAGCCGTTCTCCCACATCCATCAGCCGGGGATCGGCGTTGGGGGCCATTGCATCCCCGTATACCCGCACTTTCTGTTATCGCGGGATCCTGCCATGCGGATGGTGCGAACAGCACGCGAGATCAACGACGATCAGACAGGTCACGCGGTGGCCCGCATCTCAGAATCGATTGGGCCTCTTGAGGGTGCTGGTGTGTTGGTGCTCGGACTGACGTACCGGCACGGCGTGAATGAGCTCGCGTATTCTCGTGGGGTCGCTCTCGTCTCGGAGCTGCGGACCAGAGGCGCCCTGGTTGCAGCGTACGACCCGCTTCTGAGCGACAACGAGATACGCAGCACTGGCGCGACGCCGCACCGATGGGGCGAGCCGAGCGATGCCGTCGCGGTCGTGACGCAGACAGCGGACCCTCTCTGGGCGTCGCTCGACGCTCGCGACTACGCGTCGCTTCGCGTGTTGTACGACGGCCGCAACAGCCTGCGCGGCCTCGAGCTCCCTGCGTCAGTTCGATACCTCGCGCCTGGGCTGGGTTCCAGCCCCGTCAGCTGAGGCGGAGCGGGTAGCCAGATCGTCCGGCCGTCCACCGGGCCTAGGCTTGGACCCGCGACCGGCTTCACCGCAATACTCCGCAAGAGCGGGGGGTACTGTTGTCCTATGTCGAACCCTAGCTGCGGCTACAAGTCGCCTTTCCCTGCACGCGAGGAGACCGCGCCCGGCCGCAGCAGCGGGACCGAACCGATGATGGCGGTGAGGACCGGCCGGCGTGAGGTGCCTGGCCACCTCGTCGATTCCTGGTAATGCCAGGTCGCTGCCCTGTGGGCCCGCCGCATACTCGCGGCACTGATTGGCGGGCGCAACAGGGCGGTGCCAATTCCCGACTCGGCGCGGCGGCCTCTAGCCAATGATCGTACGGAAGAGCCTTGCGTCAGCGATCGGCAGTCTGCGCTCAACGAGCAACATGGCACGCAATTCTGCCGCTCTCGGCGCCGGGACCCTGGTCGGCCAAGTTGCCCTGGTCCTAACTGCCCCGCTGCTGGCCAGGCTCTACGACCCAGCTGCGTTCGGCGCTTTGGCTACCTACTCCGCCTTGGTGGCGATCCTCGCCGCAGGGGCGACCTTGCGGTACGACTTGGTCATCCCGATTGCGCGCGATAGCGCGGAAGCTGCCCACGTACTGGTACTGAGTCTCGCCATCGGATTCGTCTCGAGCGTTGCCGTCCTGCTATTCGTACTCGTTGCAGGTGACGCGCTAGCAAGCTTGCTTGGTGCCGCCGGACAAGGGCAAGTCATGTGGCTCTTACCTGTAGGCTTGCTCGTCGCCACTGCCGGCCAATCGCTCGGCGGGTACGCGGTCCACCATCGCACCTTCTCGGCCCTCGCACGTACACGGGTATACCAGGGCGTCGCGTTGGCCGGCTGCCAGCTTGGCCTTGGTGTGCTCCAGACCGGCGCGGTAGGGCTCGTCCTCGGTGACGTGTCTGGGCGCACAATCGCAACTGGGTCGCTGTACCGCGCACTTCGTTCCGGAATCGCCCAGACGCAGGTGTCCTTGGCGGGCGTCAGGGCTGCAGCTCGACGGTACTGGGGCTTCTCGAGGGTGATGACCGTCGCATCCCTCGTTGGCGCGCTGTCGTTGCAGGTGCCGTTCCTTCTGATTCCGCTGCTATTCGACCTTGAAGCCGCAGGCCAGTACTTCATGGCGTACCGCATGCTGGTGCTGCCGGCATCTCTCCTGGCGGCCGCGGTTAGTCAGGTGTTCTTCGGGGAGGCCGCGCACTTACGCGATCGCCCTGAGGCCATGCGTTCCTTGGCGAAGCGTTCCGCATCGGTCCTGTTCGTCTTCTCGATTCCGACGTACGCTGTCGCCGTCGTTGCCGGCCCGCTGCTTTTCACCACGGCGCTCGGCGAGCAATGGCAGGAAGCAGGTGAGATGGCTCGGGTCATGTCGCCCTGGCTGCTCGTGTGGACCGTAGCCAGTCCGCTCAGCACACTGTTGCTGGTTGGCCGTCGTGAACGGGAAAGCCTGTTCTTCACGACCGCCGAGTTTCTGGCTCGCTCGGTCGCTATTGGCCTCGGTGCAGCCCTGGGTTCGCTGGCCGGCGCCATCGTGGCGCTGTCGGCGGTCTCGCTCGTGATTTCGGTGGTGGCGTTGTGGCGGATCCTACGAGTCGCCTCGGTGAGACTGAGTGACCTTGCTGGGCCGGTTTCGACCACGGTGGTGATGACTCTTCCGAGCGTTGTTGCGCTCGTGCTCGTCATGTCCGTGCTGCCCACGCACGTTTCAAGCGTCACCATCGTGGCCATCGCCGCCGTCGCATGGCTGGTAGCTGTGGCGTTGGCCAGTTGGCGATCAGCCGAGTTGCGTGCGTTGCTGCATGAGACCGATGACTAGGGTCCTGGTGTTCGGCCAGCCCTTCTGGGCGCGCCGCATCGTCGAGGCCGTCAACCGGCACGCGCGTCACATGAGCGCGACATTCGTCCCCCAGCACGCCTACCCTTTGGTGCTCGCGCGTCCGCCTCGCGAGCGACCGATCGTGATCCTCCGAGCTGGGTACCGCGTGGGCAGTCCAACGCTGCGCGGGCAGATCTTCGACGGGTTCTGGTCGTCACTCGTTCGACGTCTGCCCGATGCTTTGCGCTGCCACTACTGGCTCGGTTCCGACGTCATGCACAGCGTCGATGACGTCCACTCGGGGGCTATCAGGCGGGGCCCGCTCTTCCGCGCGATCGACGATCTACACCTCGCTGATGCACAGTGGCTTGCCGATGAGCTCCATACGATCGACATCGAGGCCATCGTCGCGACGGTGCCATCGCCATACCAAGCGCCGACTTCGCCACTACCATTGCCGCCGGACTTCAGCGTCTTGGCCTACCTTCCGCGTGAGCGTTTCGACTTCTATGGGGGAACGCTCCTGCTCGAGGCTGCCGCACGAATCCCCGAGGCCCGCTTCGTCGTTGTCGGTGCCGATGGGGCGGGTATGACAAGTCCGCCTAACGTCGAATGGGACGGCTGGGTCTCCGACCTCACCGGTCATTATGCTCAGGCGTCCGTACTAGTGCGAACGCCAGCGCACGATGGTCTTGGAGCGATGGTGATCGAAGCACTCTTCAACGCTCGCCACGTCATCTACAGCTACCAGGTCCCTCACGTGCGCCATCTCGCGACGAGGACTGGGGCGGCGCTCGCGAGCGAGATTGGCGCTCTGCTTGCCGCGCACACATCTGAGAGCCTCGGGCCGAACCTTGCCGGTCGGGCCTACGCGATGGAGCACTTCACTGAGTCGAGACTCGTCGCGGCTCTGGAACGCGCCATCGAGGGGCGTCTGTGAACCGACCGATAGCCCGTGGCAACCGCGGAACCGGCCCTGTTTCGATCGGCCGCACCGGAACAAACACGCTCATCGGCTTCGTGGTTCTCTGTGCGGTGTTCAACTCGCGGTTCGAAGTGCCTTTTCCCGGCTACAGCGCGGGCATAACGCTGGCGACCATCCTCGCCCCACTCGTGGCCATCGCCACGGTGGCGCGAGCTGGAACATCACGAGCGCTTGGGTTCCTCCATAACAGTGCCTTCGTATTCATGGTTGGCCCATTCCTCGCGCTGATGTTCGTACTTCCGTGGTTGGGGGTCTTCTTCAACGGCTATGAAGTAACCAGCCTGTACCTCCTGACCAACGTCACGACATGGGTCTCCTTCCTCATCATCGGCGCTGCCGTATCCGGTGCGGGACTCCGGACTTGGTCCTTTTGGCTCGCTGTCGCTATCGGCCTGCAGTTCCTGTATGCGCTTGCACAGGCTGTCTGGCTTGGCGGTGGCCCTTTAGCCGACGTGCTCACGCCTCTCATTGAATGGGACATGGCTGTCACGGGCGACGACATCGTGTTGGGTCGCAGCAGGGGCCTGTACACCAACCCGAACGTTCTCGGCTTCTGGGCGGCAATGGCCACGATGCTTGCGTTAACGCTCGTCTCGCCGGCAGTGCGACCGATCGCGTTCGTGCTCGCGATGGCTACCCTGGTCCTGAGCCAGTCGCGCGGGGCGACCGCGGCGCTGCTGGTCGTGGGCGCAGTGGGTGCGGTCGGTACATTGGTTATGGGCAAGATCTCCAGGAGCCAGTTGCGGGCCCTCGCCTGGGTATCGCTGTTGCTCGTGATCCTGGCGCCCGTCGTGATCACCGTGTTGCCGACGCAGTCGTTCGACCGTTTCGGAGCGCTGGCCGACGTGGTCTCCCAGGGCGCGGACGCGGATCAGAACCTGGCAGGCCGCGTCGACTTCTGGGTCGCAGCCACCGATCTCAGTAGGCAGTATCCGCTGGGGACTTGGGGTCCTGCCGAGTTGACGCTTGACACTGCCATTGACAGCGACTGGTTCAGCGCATTCGCGCGAGGATCCATCGTGCTCGTGTTCGCCCAACTGCTGCTTCTTCTTGCACCCGTGGGCGTGGGTTCGTACCCAGGGCGCTACGCGCTTTGGCTGATTGCCATGGTAATCGCAATCGCGGGTATCACCCAGACACCCATGGCGTACCCGCCCGTCTTCTTGTATTGGGTGCTCTTGGGAAGCGGGCTCCAGTGGGCGGTCGATCACCGATTGCGCCGAATACCGCTAGGCGATACTCGGCGTCGTGTGGGCGGTCGTGACGCGGCGCGCAGTCAATTCCCAGTGGCTGGCGACCGCTGACCTCGGTGAGGACATCCGGTGCTCTTCTTGGAAGGCACTCTGCCTGCCGTCCGATAGCTTTCAACGTCTCTTCGGTGACGAGGCGGCGAATGGGGTGTTTGACCATCCTGAGACTCCCTGGTCCGGAGTCGGAGGGGGAGTCGCTCCGTACCCCCGGCTCTCAGCTGTTCCCCGACTCGGTGACGCCGGTGCTGCCGGTCACGACGGCCCAGTCGCTGCCCGAGTAGTTGGCGTCGTTGTTCTTGATGACGAGGTTGTCGGTGTAGCGCGCCGTCACCGGTCCCGTGTAGCCCGACTGGCTCCACGTCGCGCCGTGGGTGACGACGTTGTCGCGGATGACGATGTTCTGCGGGCGCGGGTCCTTCCCGGTCGCGACGCCGGGGTTTGAGATGGAGTGGGCGACGAGCACCCACAAGTCACGCTTGTTGCCCGCGTAGGAGCCGTAGCCGTAGCCGTCGATGACGTTGCCGTAGATCTCGATGTCCGCGAGGTGCCGGTTCGGATCGGGGTTCGCGGTGCCGCCGATGACGGCGAAGCCGCCGCCGACGCTCGTGGAGGCGAACGTGCCCCAGCGGTTGTAGCGGACGATGAGTCCGTCGAACTTGCGCTTGCTGCTGTCGCTCGCGTCCTCGGGTTCGACGTCGATGCCCCAGTAGCCCGCCCGGTCGATGGTGTTGTACTCGAAGACGTGGTCGGAGTGGAGGGTGACGTCGTTCTCGTAGTTGTGAACCGCCGTGACCCCCATGCGCCCGGTGTTCAGGACGTAGTTGTGATGGACGTGCCCGGTACGGCCGGAGCGGAAGCGCACGAGGTCCCCGCCCATGCCCCGCACCTTGTTGTAGGCGAACTCGCTGTTGCTGGCCATGCTGTATTCGAGTGCGTTGGCGTTCTCGTAGCCGCCGCCGGGGTAGATGCCGGGGTTCGGGTTGTTGCCCCGGATATCGAAGCCACGGATGACGAAGTCGTTGCCGCCCTGGAGCCACGAGAGGCTGTGGTAGCCCTTGTACTTGGCGCCGACGACGAAGGCCGAGTTATAGGGCGAGTAGTCGCTCCACGCCACGTCGATGATGGCGCCGGGGTCGCGGTAGGCGTTGGCATCACCCCTGATCCACGCGCTCGATGTACCTGCGTGGCCCCACAGCGTCGTGTGGCTCATGTCGGTGCCGCCGAGGGCGATGGCCGTGTTGATGCGGATGCGCGAGCCAGGGGGGAAGATGAGGCGGACGTGATTGTTCGCATCGGTGCCGCCCGCGTGATCAGCGATCCACGCCTGCACACCGGGCGTCGAGTCATTGGCGCCCGTGTGATCGATGACGAGACCGTCCCAGCTCTTCGGCAGCGTGTAGTCGGTGTAGTTGGTACCTGTCCCCGAGGGCTCGGTGATCGGCTCAAGTTGACTCGTATCTGTCGAAGCGGGCACCTCGATAGCTGACTCAGTGCTTTCCTGCGCGGTCGCACAGGCGGTGCTGGAGGCGGCCAGTATCATTACGGACGCCAGAAGGACCAAGCGGCTGGACAGGTCACACCTCCGAGAGACACTTCAGTTGTCGTCATCCGAGGCGCTGGTGTGCCTGGACGGAAACCGGGGTAGAAGTATCTTACCGAGGCGCCGGTCTAGGGAGCACATCGTCGCCTCGCAGCTCAACCAGGCAGGCGCGTGTGGAATGTACTGAGGACGGAGGGATTGTCGATGGGTGGAGTGACTCAGGCCGACGACGGGGAGGGGCGACTGGCATGGTACTTAACTCTTGGCCCCCCCCGTGAGGGTTCGGCCAGCCACACGCACGTCACCGGTATCGTGCGTGGGTTGGAGCGGCGCGGATGGACAGTGGAGATGTTCCAGCCAGAACTGAGGTCCGGTGAGCGCGGGGTAATCCGGCGTGTGGTCGAGTGGGTCGTCACGCAATCGAGGATCATCTTCTCGGCACGGAAGCCGGACGTCGTCTATGTTCGTGGACACTATGCCTCGCTTCCAACCGTCCTTTGGGCTCGGCTTCGAGGTGTGCCAATCATCGTCGAGGTCAACGGGCCTGGGACCGACGTACTGTCCTCATGGCCTTGGGTACGACCGGTGCTTCCGATCCTCGACGCCATCGGCGCTGCTCAGGTCCGCCTAGCGACCGCTGTCATCGCGGTGACTCCAGAGTTGGCGCGTCGAGCCAGGGGCCGAGGTGCGCGTCTGACGTACGTCGTGCCAAATGGAGCCCAAACGGAGCTGTTCCGACCTGAGGCAACGACCACCCGCACCCTGCCGGAGCGGTACGTCAGTTTCGTAGGAACCCTGGCCACGTGGCAGGGCATAGAGGATGCTCTCGCTGCGGTTGACTTGCCGGACTGGCCGGATGGCGTCTCACTCGTGGTCGTGGGGGACGGTGTGCTCGCGGCGGATGTGCGTGCCAAGGCCGATCGCGATCGACGCGTCCAGTATCTTGGCCGAGTCGATCATCAGGAAGTGCCTGGCATCGTCGCTCGCTCGATGGCAGGCCTTTCCCCTTCATCCACCCGTGAGCACAGCGAAACGGGAGTCATCCCGCTGAAGTTCGTGGAGGCCATGGCCTGCGGCGTGCCCGTAATCGCGACCGACATCACGGGCCAAGCGCAGATCGTGCGCGCCCATGGATGTGGCATCGTCGTGGCACCCGACTCACCTCAGGAGATTGCGATCGCTGTGTCAACGATTGCAGCCGATGAGGCTGGAGCGTCACGTATGGGGATCGCAGCCCGTCAAGCGGCCGTTCGCGAGTACTCGTGGGATGTCTCGGCTGGCAAGACACATGATGTGATCATGGGACTGCTCTAGGCTCGTACCTGGCGACTCAGCCGGCCGAGCCAGCTACAGTCCGTCTCGAGCACCCACGAACGGCTAGTGCGCGAGCGATCGGCCAGGACCTCACCGACCTGCAGGAGGAGCCGTCCCTCACCCTGCGCCTGTGCGTCGGCCCGGCGCAGGGTGAGGGACATGCCCTTGAAGGCTTCGGGGGTTACCCCCGGCTCTCAGCTGTTCCCCGACTCGGTGACGCCGGTGCTGCCGGTCACGACGGCCCAGTCGCTGCCCGAGTAGTTGGCGTCGTTGTTCTTGATGACGAGGTTGTCGGTGTAGCGCGCCGTCACCGGTCCCGTGTAGCCCGACTGGCTCCACGTCGCGCCGTGGGTGACGACGTTGTCGCGGATGACGATGTTCTGCGGGCGCGGGTCCTTCCCGGTCGCGACGCCGGGGTTTGAGATGGAGTGGGCGACGAGCACCCACAAGTCACGCTTGTTGCCCGCGTAGGAGCCGTAGCCGTAGCCGTCGATGACGTTGCCGTAGATCTCGATGTCCGCGAGGTGCCGGTTCGGATCGGGGTTCGCGGTGCCGCCGATGACGGCGAAGCCGCCGCCGACGCTCGTGGAGGCGAACGTGCCCCAGCGGTTGTAGCGGACGATGAGTCCGTCGAACTTGCGCTTGCTGCTGTCGCTCGCGTCCTCGGGTTCGACGTCGATGCCCCAGTAGCCCGCCCGGTCGATGGTGTTGTACTCGAAGACGTGGTCGGAGTGGAGGGTGACGTCGTTCTCGTAGTTGTGAACCGCCGTGACCCCCATGCGCCCGGTGTTCAGGACGTAGTTGTGATGGACGTGCCCGGTACGGCCGGAGCGGAAGCGCACGAGGTCCCCGCCCATGCCCCGCACCTTGTTGTAGGCGAACTCGCTGTTGCTGGCCATGCTGTATTCGAGTGCGTTGGCGTTCTCGTAGCCGCCGCCGGGGTAGATGCCGGGGTTCGGGTTGTTGCCCCGGATATCGAAGCCACGGATGACGAAGTCGTTGCCGCCCTGGAGCCACGAGAGGCTGTGGTAGCCCTTGTACTTGGCGCCGACGACGAAGGCCGAGTTATAGGGCGAGTAGTCGCTCCACGCCACGTCGATGATGGCGCCGGGGTCGCGGTAGGCGTTGGCATCACCCCTGATCCACGCGCTCGATGTACCTGCGTGGCCCCACAGCGTCGTGTGGCTCATGTCGGTGCCGCCGAGGGCGATGGCCGTGTTGATGCGGATGCGCGAGCCAGGGGGGAAGATGAGGCGGACGTGATTGTTCGCATCGGTGCCGCCCGCGTGATCAGCGATCCACGCCTGCACACCGGGCGTCGAGTCATTGGCGCCCGTGTGATCGATGACGAGACCGTCCCAGCTCTTCGGCAGCGTGTAGTCGGTGTAGTTGGTACCTGTCCCCGAGGGCTCGGTGATCGGCGTCGGTGCGGGTGTCGGCGCAGGAGTAGGCGCCGGCGCCACCGCACCCTTCGTCGTGAACGTCTGGTCGGTCGTGGCAGCCCAGTTGCCGGCAGCATCTTCCGAAATGGCACGGAAGTGGTATGTGGTGCCTGACTCGAGCCCGCTCATCGTTTGGACGTGCGTGGTGTAGTCGAAGCTGGTTTCCTTTGTGGTCAGGCTGCCGTAGGCGGTCGTCTTCCCGTATTCCAGCCTACCGGTCGCCGGCTCATCGAGCGTCCAGGTGACCGTTGCGCTGCTTTCGGTCAGCTCGGTCACAGAGAGCGCGGCGAACGTCGGCTTGGTCGTATCGACCGGCGCAGCGGTCGGCGTCGGCGTGGCCGCCGGCGTGGGAGCCGGGGTTGGCGCAGCGGTCGGCGTCGGCGTGGCCGCCGGCGTGGGAGCCGGGGTTGGCGCAGCGGTCGGCGTCGGCGTGGCCGCCGGCGTGGGAGCCGGGGTTGGCGCAGCGGTCGGCGTCGGCGTGGCCGCCGGCGTGGGAGCCGCGACGGTCGTGAAGGTACCGTCGGACGATGTAGCAGAGTTGCCCGCGGCATCCTCGGAGAGAATCTGGAAGTGGTACTTCGTGCCGGGCTCCAACCCGGTGATCGTCTGGGTGTGTGTGGTGTAGTCGAAGCTCGTTTCCTTGGTGGTCTTGTTGCCGTACGCCGTCGTCTGTCCGTACTCGAGTCGGCCCGTCGCGGGCTCATCGAGTGTCCACGTGATCGTCGCACTCGTACGGGTCACATCGGCCACGGAGACATTCAGGAGCTTGGGTGGTGTGCTATCGCTCGGAGTCGCTGTGGGGGCGGAAGTCGGTGCCGGCGTGGGCTTGGGCTCAGTGGTCGGCTGGGACGTCGGGTCGGGAGCTGGCGTGGGCGCAGAGTCACCCTGCGCCGTTTCGAACGTGAGATCCCTGGACACCTTCCTGTTGCCGTCGGCGTCCATGGCTGACCACCGCGTAGTGGTACGTCGTGCTTGGCTCCAAATCGCTCAGCTTCTGGATGTGCGCAGTATAGTCGAAGCTCTCCTCAGGGGTGGTCTCGAGCCCGTACGTCCTTCGTTGTTCCGTACTTCACGAAGCCTGTCGACGGCTCGTCCAGCGTCCACTGCACCTTGGCCGACGTCTGGGTGACCTCCGTGGTACCGATCTTCAGGATCTCGGGCTCGCTCGTGTCGGTGGGCTTGGGGGCACCCGGCTCGGCGGTTCGCTTGGCGGGCACGGCTCCTGGTGGTGCTCGGGGTGACGGCGACCATCTCGGCGTCCTGGGCACGGTTGACAGTGACATCGTCGAAGCGGACGGTGGCGGTCGGATTGATGGCGCGTCGCGTGACCATCGTGCGCAGACCGACCCGCCCGGTGCCGCCGATGTCGGCAGACGTATCGTTGCGGACGAGCTGCCACGCGCCCGGCTCGGCGCTACCCGCCGGCCAGGCCTTCACCCGCAGTTGGGTGGGATCCTTCTTGATGGCCTGGGCACGCACCTTGACGGTCTGGCCGGCGCGGTAGCGCCAGCTCTTGATCAGGACCGGCTGGCCGATGATCGTCGACGTGCTCTGGCCCCGCGCCTTGGCCACGGACAGCCACACGCGACCCTCACGGCCGAGACGCACGCGGACTCGGTACGAGCCGGCCTTCGACTTGCGCAGCACGGCCATGACCTTCGCGCCTGACCCGCCGGTCGCCTTGTCGAGGCTGAAGTCGAACTGCATCGTGACATCGCGGACGTCGGTATTGAGGGTGGCCTCGTGCGACCTGCCGCGGCCGGAGACCGTCATCACGGCTTTGCCCGAAGCAAGCGCGAAGCCACTGCGGCCGGTGGGGTTCATCCAGCGCATGCCATTGTCGCTCTCGCCCCATGAGGCGGTGCTGGCGCGATCGAACGATATCGCGGACCAGGCAGCTTCTGCGGCTCGCTTGCGAGCGTCATGGAGGCGCCCAGCGCGACCGTCAGCACGATGGTCATGACCGTGGAGAACAAGCGTTCGGACGGTCCGGCCGGTGTTGCGCGGAGCTGCGCCACCGCGGGTCAGGCCGTGGATCGGCCGCCGACTCCTCCTCAGCCGGCGCCGGCAGGGCGTAAGGCCCGGGTTCGTTGACGTACTCGTGGACGTACAGCGGTCCAGTTGGTGTGGGGTGCTCCTGCGGGACGGGCATGCGCTCCTGCTCCTTCGAGAAGGGCGGGAGGTTGGATGGCAGGACAGGTACGCCTCGTACGCTCGGCAGCTGGAGGCATGCTCCACCGCCTGGGGACGGTGGGGTTGTCTTCGGTAGCCCGGCCACCTGGCCTCTCGCCAGATCCTCGGCTTTGCGGCCCCGCCTCGCGACGGGTGTGCCTTTGTCGGGTCACCCAGAGGATGACGTTGCCAACTTACCGGGTGTTCACCGGCGACTTCATAGGACCGTTCGAACGCGGGGGCCGGTGCGAAGGTCCCATGCCGGTGCCTGTGCCAGATGCTCCGGGGCGGCGAGGTGGGGTGAGGGGGGTACCTGAAGGTCCAGCCAGTCAGGACCCAGGTCCTGATGGCGACGCGGAGGCCGTCTGGCGCATGTGGGACGGGTTCGGATCTGCTGACGTGAGATGGCACGCCGTGCGTTGCCCGTGGGCACCGTCACCAGGGCCGCCCGGGCCTGAGTCTCGCCCGCCCTGGGCTATCCTTCACCTCCCATTGGTACTAGTGCGCACATGGGACCAGCCTCGACCGAGGTCATCGGCGGGGTCGGTACCCTGGTCAGCCATGGCCGGAGCGGCCAGGTGCGCGAAACGTTCAGAGGAGGACCATTGCAGGACACCCGTCGGCAGGTGGTCATCGCCCTTCGCTGGCTCCCGCTGATCCTCATCGGCGCGCTCGTCGCCGGCGCGCTCGCGTACGTGTTCGCAAGCGGCCAGCCGAAGGTCTACGAAGCGACCGCGAGGCTGATGGTCAGCCCGGGCGCGGCCCCCAGCGGTGATGATCTGAATCTGGCCGAGAGCGCAGCCGTCCGGTACGCCGGCCAGGCCGTCTCGCGCGGCGTCGCCGAGGCGGTCATCGCGGAGCTCGGTCTTCCCGAGAACGCGAAGAGTCTGTTGGCGCGGACCTCGACGGCCGTAACTGAAGACAGCTTTGCAGCTGGTCATCAACGTTCGCGACGAGGACCCGGAAGCCGCCCGCCTGATTGCACTGACCTTCGGCAACGAGATGGAGCAGCGCGTCAAGTCCACACTCCTCACCCCCGAGGTGAGGACGGCAGACCGAGCCATCGCGGCCAACAAGCGGCGGATCAGGAATCTCTCGAACCGTTACGACTCACTCCTGCGGAAGCCGAACAAGACGGTGCTGGACCGAGAGCGCCATCCTCAACCTGCCCGGTGCAGATCAGCGCCCTCGAGTTGAACAACCAAGCCCTCCAGCCCAGCTCCAGCGCTTTTGTCCGCAACCGCCTCGACTGGGTCGAGCAGCCCACTGACGCCAGAATCACCGGTGGAACCGCGTCCGCTGTACTGGACGCTGCTTGCGCTCGTCGTCGGCGGCATGCTGGCGGCGGTTCTCGGCGTTCGTGCTGGAGTACCTGCGCCAGCTACAACAAGGTGCGCGACGAGCGCGACCTGGAAGCTGCCACCGGCCTGCCGGCCCTGGGGTCCGTCTCCGAGCGACGGGGCGACATCAAGCGCGGTGATGCCGAGCGACTGGTGATGCTGCGCTATCCACGCGGTGGGACCGCCGAAGCCTATCGGGGTCTGCTGACCCGTGTCGGCTTCGCAAGTGGGCCGGCTCGGACCCTCATGGTCGCCAGTGCTGATTCGTCGGATGGCAAGAGCGCTGTGGCTGCCAACCTGGCCCTCGCCTACGCTGAGGCAGGTCGCAACGTCATTCTCGTGGACGCGGACTACCGCTCACCACGGCTGCACTCGTTCTTCGGTGTGAGGAACGACCGAGGTTTCACCAACGTGCTCGTGGACTACGACGTCCCGCTCGGCTGGGTACTCGTGCCCACGGCCCACCCCAGGTTGCGCTTGGTTCCGGCCGGTCCGCCGCCCCCCAGGGTGTCGGCTGCTCTCGGAACGCGACAGGTCGACGCGCTGGTCACGGGGCTGCTCCAGGTCGCCGACATGGTGATCTTTGCCGGCCCAGCCATCGCCGGCAGCCTCGACGCGGCCGTCCTCGCTTCGCACCTCCAGGAGGTCGCGCTCGTCGTTCCTTTGGGTGCGCGAGCCGACGACGCCGCGGAGGCGGCCAGGACGCTGCAGGGAGCCGAGGCCGAGGTCGTGGGCACCATCCTCTATCGGCGGGTGCGGGGAGCGCACAAGCGTTCCGATGCCGCACCGTTGCCGGTCGCTAGCCCGGGGCAGGCCGCAACTTGGCCGGCGCCGCCGAGCCCACCCCGCCGGATCCCGGCGGTCGTCCCGAAGGCCGATCCATCCGCTCCGACCAGTCCGCTCGGCGCGGCGGCACCACCGGCTGGTCCAGCGGCCTTTCCTGCCGCTTCGGGCAACGGCCAGTATCGTCCGCCGGCCGCGACTGGTGCGACTCCTGCCGCCGCAACGCCTCCCCAGCCAACGACCGGGCCCTACGCCACGCCATTCGGTCAGGGGGGTGCCTCGACCGACCGATGAGGCCGCTCCCGGCGATCCGTCGGCTCGCGTCGTGGCCACCGGTGCCCCGGTGTGCCTGACCTGAACCCGGACGGGCTGCGGCTCGTCGACTCGCACGCGCACCTGCAGGCCGATGCCTTCGACGCTGACCGTGACGCAGTGCTGCTGGCTGCCTGGGAGGCCGGCGTCGAGCGCCTGCTGATCCCGGCCTGGGACCTGCCCTCCACCGTCAGTGGGCTCGAGTTCGTGCGCCGTCACGGCCTGCGGACCACGACGGGCATCCATCCGCACATCGCCGCCACCGTCGATGAAGCCATGTGGGAGGCGGTCCGAGCGCTGGCAGCGCAGGCCGACGTGGTCGGCATCGGCGAGACCGGCCTCGACTACGACCGCGGCTTCTCGCCGCGCGATGACCAGCTGGCCAACCTGCGTCGCCACATCGAGCTGGCCTACGAGCGTCGCCCAGCCACTCATCCTGCATTGCCGCTCCAAGCCGGGCCAACGTGATGCCCAGGACGACCTCATCTCGCTCCTGCGCGAGGGCGGGGTGGGGGAGCGTGCCTGGCGTGACCGCTTCGACGGGCGTCCGCCGGGGGTGCTCCACTCCTTCAGCGGGCCGGTCGACTACGCGGAGGCGGCGCTCGAGATGGGCCTCTTCATCGCCTTCGGTGGACTGGTCTTCCGGGCCGGTGAGGAGGCCAGCGCAGAGGTCGCCCGCATCGTGCCCCTGGGTCGCCTCCTCGTCGAGACCGATTCGCCCTACCTCAAGCCGCGGGGCGTTCGTGGCAGCCGCAACCAACCGCTCAACGTCGCCGTCACCGCCACGTGGCTGCGCCGCCTCCGCGGCGACGACCCCGAGGTCTTCGGGCAGGCGCTCGTCGACAACTTCGACGTCCTGGTGGGAGCTACCCGCTCGAGCGGCTGACCAGGACCTTCGTCAGCTCCAGGCCCTCGCCGTCACTGATGCGGCAGGCGAGCTGGCGGTCACTCACCCGCCAGCACTGCACGCCGATGGCGGATCCAGGCAGCGCGGGGCGGAGGTATCCGATGCGGTAGCAGTCGGGGTCGCGCAGGCGTTGCTCGTCGGGCATGTGCGCCATGGCATCCTCGACCAGGTCGAGGTAGGCCGCGTTGTTCATGTGCCGCAGCGGGTCCACCTCCAGCGGACGCACGCGCGTGACCAGGGCGGTCACATCTCCGCTGGGCTCTGGCAGGGTCACGCGGTCGCGAGTGAACGCGGTCTCGAGCGAGAAGTAGTCCGCGATCTCGGTGGGGACACGTGCCGGCCGGCCGGCATCGGTGAGCAGCACCCAGTCGGTCTCGACGGTGGCCATCAGCTCGCTGGGGCAGGCATCGTTCCCCCCTCCGGCTCGGCGGATCTGGCAGTGGCGCCGGACCCAGACGTGCCGCCAGCCGGTGACCTCGGTGCTGACGGCGAGGACGTCTCCGTAGGTGATGCGTCGCTCGATCGACACCTGCACATTTCGCACGACCCAGTTCATGTCGCGCTCGGCGTACCACTCGCGATCGAAGCCGGCCGCCTCGCTGTGACGCCAGGCCATGTCCTGGGCGTAGCGAAGGAACCCCGAAGGGCGCAGCCAGCCGTCGGCGCCGGCCTCGTCGAAGCGAACGCGATAGCGGTGCTCGAGTCGGCGCTGCGATCCCACGTCCCCAGTGTATGGCGCTGCCGCTGCAGTCGCGGTCCAGCGACGCTCGGCCGTTCACCCGCGGCAGCCCGGCGCTTGACATGGGTTGTCGCTTCGCCTACAGTGTTGGCACTCTCACCTTGAGAGTGCTAATCAATGGAAGCGATGCGGGTAACGGGCCCTCGGCAAGCGCCGGAAGCCGGCCCCCCGCAGCGACAAGCACAACAGACTTAGGAGGGAACCGCGTTGGCGACTGCCACTGCGACAAAGCTTCGCCCCCTCGGCGATCGCGTCGTCGTCAAGCCCACTGCTCGCGAAGAGATGACCAAGAGCGGCATCGTCCTGCCGGACACCGCCAAGGAGAAGCCCCAGGAGGGCGAGATCATCGCTGCCGGTCCCGGCCGCCTCAACGACGAAGGTGAGCGCGAGCCCATGGACGTCAAGGTCGGAGACAAGGTGCTCTACGCCAAGTATGCCGGCACCGAGTTCAAGGTCGATGACGACGAGTTCCTTATCGTCAGCCAGAAGGACATCCTCGCCGTCGTCGAGGCCTAGACACACGCACTGATCCGCAGCTCGGCCGGGCCCGCAAGGGTTCGGCCGTTGCATGCAAGGAGGCACCACACCGTGGCCAAGCAGCTGATCTTCGACGAGACCGCTCGTCGCTCCCTCAAGCGGGGCGTCGACGGGCTCGCCAACGCCGTCAAGGTGACGCTCGGTCCCAAGGGCCGCAACGTCGTCCTGGACAAGAAGTACGGAGCTCCCACCATCACCAACGACGGCGTCACCATCGCCCGTGAGGTGCAGCTGGAGGATCCGTTCGAGAACATGGGCGCGCAGCTCCTCAAGGAGGTCGCGACCAAGACCGACGATGTCGCCGGCGACGGCACCACCACCGCCGTCGTGCTCGGCCAGGCGCTCGTCACCGAAGGCCTCAAGAACGTCACCGCGGGTGCCAACCCGATGATCGTCAAGCGCGGCCTGGACAAGGGCGTCGATGCCATCGTCGAGCGCCTCAAGGCCAACTCGATCCCCGTCGACACCAGTGAGCAGATCGCGGCCGTCGCCGCCATCTCCGCGGCTGATCCCAACGTGGGCGAGCTCATCGCCGAGGTCATGGACAAGGTCGGCAAGGACGGCGTCATCACCGTCGAGGAAGGCCAGTCCATCGGCCTCGACAAGGAATACACCGAGGGCATGCAGTTCGATCGGGGCTACATCAGCCCCTACTTCGTGACCAATGCCGACCGCATGGAAGCGGTCCTGGACAACCCTGCGGTGCTCATCACCGACAAGAAGATCTCCAGCATCAACGACCTGCTCCCGGCGCTCGAGAAGGGTGTCCAGCTGGGTCGCCCGGTCTTCGTCCTGGCCGAGGACATCGACGGCGAGGCCCTCGCCACGCTGGTGGTCAACAAGCTCCGCGGCACGGTCAACGTCCTGGGGGTCAAGGCCCCCGGCTTCGGCGACCGCCGCAAGGAGATGCTGCGTGACATCGCCATCCTGACCGGCGCGAGCGTCATCAGCGAAGAGGTCGGCCGCAAGCTCGAGTCCGTCACCGCCGAGGACTTCGGCGGCGCCCGCCGCATCGTCGCCACCAAGGACGACACCACCATCGTGGACGGCACCGGCGACCACGAGGCCATCAAGGGACGGATGGCACAGATCAAGGCGCAGATCGAGGAGACCACCTCCGACTACGACCGCGAGAAGCTCCAGGAGCGCCTCGCCAAGCTGGCCGGTGGCGTGGCTGTCATCAAGGTCGGCGCGGCCACGGAGGTCGAGCTCAAGGAGCGCAAGCACCGCATCGAGGACGCGCTCTCCACGACCCGCGCCGCCGTCGAGGAGGGTCTCGTCGCCGGCGGTGGCACCGCGCTGCTGCAGGCCATCCCCGCGCTTGACGAGCTGAAGCTGGAGGGTGACGCTGCCATCGGCATCAGCATCCTCCGTCGTGCCCTCGAGGCGCCGGTCCGCCAGATCGCCGAGAATGCCGGCAAGGAAGGCTCGGTCATCGTGGCCGCCGTCAAGGATCTCCCCATCGGCTCCGGCTACGATGCGCTCAAGGGCGAGTACGGCGACATGTTCGAGAAGGGCATCGTCGACGCTGCCAAGGTCACGCGTTCCGCGCTGCAGCACGCTGCCTCCATCGCCGGCATGGTGCTGACCACCGAGACGCTGGTCACCGACATGCCCGAGGAGGAGAAGCCGGCGCCAGGCGGCCACTCCCACGACTACTAGTCCATCCTGACGCTGAAGGGCCCAAGTCCGGCCTCGGACTTGGGCCCTTCCATCCGGTGGGGACTTGCGATCGGTCCGACCATCACATCTGCGTATCGCGCTGTGCTGCCTGAGCATTTCGGGCGCGATCGAGTCCTGGCGCTCGTTGCTCCGCGGCCAAGACTCGGTCGATGAAGACAGCGACCACAGGCAAGTAGAGCGGGAATGAATGTAGTACCAGCCGCCCGGCTGTGAACTGCGTTCCGATGAATACAGCGGTGAGGAGGAGTGCGAGGGCGACCAAGACGTCGACCCGCCGAAAAAGTGTGTGCGTCGGTGGCAGTCTTGGTGCCACTAGCCAAGCGATGAGCACAAGGATTGCCATCACCGCCAGCGGTACGCCGTTGGTTACCAGCCCCTTCAGGCTGGCACTCAATTCGATCGTTTCAACGAAGGCGTCAAGCCACGTGCTTGGGTCCAACTGACCCTCATAACCAGGACGCGGGAGAATCACGCGGCGGAAGACCACGTAGGCGACAAACGCGATGAAGCTCGCAGCCAGTTGCGGCCAGTATCTGTAGTTGCCAAGTGACTGCCGCCTTGCCATCCACTCCAGCAACCGAGCCCCAAAGAACACGAGCGTGATGATTACGACCTTTTCGTTGGCAAATGCTGCGAGAAGCACCACTGGCACGACGACGATGGGGCGGTCAACGAAGTAGATGACGACAGCGACGAGCAAGAGCGCCATCGGATCAACTCCGGCGAGGCCAAAGAACCCGAATAGTAGGAGTGCTAAGAGAGCGACCACCAGAGAGGCTGCACTCGAGCCGGAGTATCTGTGGCGGGCAATCGCGTACACCACGAGGGCGGTTAGCAGCATGAAGACCCAGCCCACGAAGGCCAGCGCGGCTGTAGCGCGCAAGTACGCTGCATCGGGCTCATCGATGTTCGTGAAGGAGTAGTAGGGCAGCACGTAATAGAGGGGTAGTGCAATCGCGACCGAGATTGGCCGATGCGCCATGGGTGCAATGGGGAACAACTCCGACTGGCGGTGCGGCCCCTCGCCGGTTTCGCCCGTCATGGCGAGAAGGTAAGGGGCATAGTCGTCACGAGGAGCGATATTGAACGCCGACGCCCGATAGTCCAAGAAGTAGACAGGCACGGACACGAGGACGATCAGCACGACGATAAGCGCGGTGTAGCCTACCTTCGCGTTTCCACGACGGCCCCGTTGCTCCATAGTTCTTCCTCCCCAGGATGCGACTGCATGGGTGGACCTTCGAAGGCAAGGTGCCCCAGACCTACGCCATAGGCAAGTCCGGAAACCCTCGTCCGGCAAGCAAGCGGTGCGCTGCAGCAACAACCCGACTCGTCCATGAATCGATCTGGGAGTTGCTTGAACGCTGTGCCCGCATGTCCGGTGGTCTTGTAGGGGGCGGTGTGACACCTCCCCCTACCGCTTCAGCTCGCGATGGTGTGCCACCCGGACGAGCCTTGCGCGGCCGTCGACGTGATGCGTCGTCGCGCTGACTGATCCCGGATCGCCGCAATCAGCACGTTCAGAGGCCTCCAACTAGACTCCGCGGCGATGAGTCATGTCCTCCCCACCGTGCACTTCCGCGGCCGACGATTGCCGTCGCTCGCTCTTGCGCTCGGCTTGTTGGCGGGCCTGATCAGTGTGCCCGCGGCCGCCCAGGACCTGCCCGCCTGTGACGGCGAGCGTCCCTACGACTGCCGCTGCCGGACTGGTCCGATCCCGCCGCGGTCGACATCGCCAGTCCATTCGGTGACGTGGACGGGCTCGTCTGGGTCGCTGACGCCGAGGGTGATGTTCCACCCGGTGGCCTTGACATCAGCGGTGTCGGTCTTGGGCGAGTGGATATCGACGACCCGGCGCCGATCCGAGAGTCGGACGACCTGCTGAAGCTGGGCACGCGCAAGAAGGCTGTCCCGGGCGGTCCCGGGGTGCTCGTGCGGATCGTGCTCGACCGCCCCCCCGACGAGGTCGACGGCGGCCATTCGAGCGTGCACCTGGCCACCGACATCGATGCCTCACGCAGCAACAATGCCCCCACCGGCATCGCCGATCCGAACAGCCCCTTCGCCGGCAGCCAGGACATCTACACGCTCGCGTGGGCGTCGACGACCGGCAAGACGAGCCTGCTGGCGAGCGACCTCGCCGAGGGCTGGTACCGAGGCAAGGCGCCCTTTGCGGCCGCCTGGGTGGCGCCGAACGTGCTGGACCTGCTCGTGGGGCCGGAGGCGTTCGGCCAGGACTTCCGCGTCATCACCCACGTGGCCGGCGACGCCGGCGGCTACGACAGCGTGACGGTGGGGCTTGCCCCGATCCCCGCCGACGGCCGGGTCGGCCTGCTGCCGACCTGCATCGAGGGCTACATCAGCACCGAGCCCTTCGTGGTCGCAGACCTGATCGAGAACGGCCAGGCACTGCAGGACGTCGAGGCTCCCGCGTCCTGGCGGGGCGGCGTGAGCGTACCGACCGACGGCCCGACGCGTGCTGCGCTCGAGTCCCTCATCGCCGAGCGCGATGGCGACGGCGATGGGCGCATCGACATGGCAGCGACGGTCAGTCTCTTCGAAGACGGCCTGGTCATCCGTCAACGCCCCGCCCTGCAGCTGGCCCTCGACGGCGACCTGGCGCAGCTGGCGGTCGAGGTGGGACTCACGCGGCGTGGCTACAACGTGCTGCGTGACTTCGAGCTGGAGCCCAGTGGCGACGAGCTCGTGGATGCCTGGCTGGAGCGTGCCACCGACGCGTTCACCGCCACCGTGCCCCCGTTCCGTTCGACCAACAAGGCCGGCCTGGTGGCAGGGGAGGGCAGCGGAAGCTGCATCCCCTGGCTGGCAGTGGAGCCAGGATCCGAGCCGGACCTTGCGCCGATCGCGGACGCTGTCGACTCACCAAGCCCTCGAGCCGACTCGCCTGCGGCGAGTGGCTGAGCCCGGCCGCCCCGTTCTCCTAGACTGTCGACCATGACCAGCGGATGGATCCACCTCATCACCGGCTGCATGTTCAGCGGCAAGACCGATGAGATGCTGCGCCTCATCCGGCGCGCCGAGATCGCCGGCCGGCGTGTGCTGCTGGTGCGGCCGGCCATGGATGACCGCACCGAGGCCGGCTCGGTCGAGTCGCGCTCTGGTGTCACCTACCGGGCTCGCGCCGTGGCCGACAGCCGCGAGATCCCGCCCATCGTCACGGGCGAGCGTGCCTCGGTCGTGGCCATCGACGAAGCCCAGTTCTTCGACGACGGGTTGCCGGCCATCGCCGAGCTGCTGGCCGCCGAGGGGCGCTCGGTGCTCATCAGCGGTCTCGACCAGGACTTCCTGGGCCGACCCTTCAACTCCATGCCCACGCTGCTGGCGCTGGCCGACGAAGTCACCAAGCTGACCGCCATCTGCACCGTCTGTGGAGCCGAAGCCACCCGTACCCAGCGCCTGGTCGGCGGGCGTCCGGCGGCGGCTGATGATCCGCTCATCGTGGTCGGCGGCATGAATGACGATCGCTACGAGGCTCGTTGTCGATCCCATCACGTGGTCAGCACCGCGCGCGGTGCCACCTCGCCGCCCATCTGGGAGCACCTGGCCGGCACCCGCGAGTAACGCCAGCATCGTCGCTACCACCCGCCGCGTGGAGGGCATCGACCCCGGCGCCGCACCCCCGTGGGCACATGGGCCCCTGCTCCGGCAGGACCTCCGGCGAGTAGCCCTGCACGTCCGCCTCGACCACGCTGGTGACCACCAGCCACAGGTCCGACCAGCCCACGCCGCCGGTGGCCTGTCGCCCCAACAGAGGTAGCCCCAACATGCGACATCGATCATTCGGCGTCACCGCACTCGCCTTCGGCTCGATCATGGTGGCCCTGTACTGCCAGGTCGCGGCCATCGCCCTTCTGCTGACCGGCTCGGTCTTCACCGCGGCCAGCTCGATGGATGGCGCCGTCGCGCTCGTCACCGGCGCCATCTTCCTCGGCCTGACCGCGGCAGCCTACCTGGTGGGGTTCGGCTTCTGGACCGGCAAGCACTGGTCCTGGGCCGGCGGCCTCGTCGTCTTCGCCACGCTCATCTGCGCCAACGTGCTGCTGTCGATCATCTCGGGGACCTTCGTCTCGGCCCTCCTGCCGTCCATCGGCGCCGTCGTCGCGATGGTCTACATGCAGCGACCCTCGGTTCGCGCCGAGCTGCTCGGCACACAGCCGACCACGGATGCCAGCGTGAGCGTGCCCGACCAGATGGACGCCGCCGAGCCTGCCCACTAGGCAGGGGGAGTCCGCCGGGCCACTTGTACACTAGCGGTTTCTGGCTGAGAGCCGAGTCGTCGTTCTGATGGCGGCGACCGAACACGACCGTCGCTCCATACGACCGACCGGCCCATCGTCGCCCTCCTGACAGGGTGAGTCTCGACGGGCCGGTCTTCCGGTTCGCCCGGGGCTAGGCCCGATTGAACGTCAGGCGTCAGGGTTCGTAGACCACGTCCGTGCTGAAACGGATACGAGCTAGCTCGCCCGACCGAAGGGGTTGGCTGTTGCCTCTGATCGTCAATCCGTCGATGTGGGCGAGCCGCAGGACCGGCCCGTAGGCAGCGATCCGAGAGGAGTTGTTCGTAATCCTGATGTTCGTTCGTCCGCTGGACAGCTCGATGGCGGTAAGAAGCGAGTCCTTGGTCACGGTGTTGCCGCTGATGGTGATGCCCCTGACCACGGAGCCATGCGCCCCCCAGGCCGATGCGAACGAGTTCGACCAGGACCTCGCCGTGTTGTTTCGGAAGACGATGTTCCGTGCGCCCTGGTCGCTGCGGTTGGGCTCGATGTCGAAGACCGAGTAGCCCACGACCCCGCACTTCACGCGTTCGAATATCGCATCCTGACCCGCGATCACGGTGAAGCAGTTGCGCCCGACCGACTTGACGGTCGCGTCATGGATGTGAGCGTTCTTCGACCAGCTCGTCGCAGTACCGGATTCGTGCAGTTTGACGAAGTCCCCGGGGATGGCTTCGGCGGTGACATCGTAGACCTCCACATCGTCACCCTGGATGAGGACTGCGTGAACATGCTCGATGGGACCGAAGACCCCTGGAGTTGGGTCGTTGCCATCGAAGTGGAAGCGGTGGATGACGATCCCATCGTTGCCGCCCCACAGCGCGATCAGCGAGTCGCTATCGATGCGTGCGGTACTGGGGTTCGACCACAATGTGGCACCGTGGCCGTCCAGCTCGAGATTGCGTTTGTTGCTGATCTTGAGCCCGTGGTCCATCCGGTACGTTCCCCCAGCCTTGAAGACAACCCTCGAGCCGTTGGGGACGCCCGCCACGAATGTGGTCAGTGCGGCCGAGGCGTCCTTGCCCCGGTGGCATCGATGGACGAGGGCACGGGATAGACCTTGCCTCTGGCCGACGCCGGTGAAACGTCTGCCATCGCGATCGCGAACAGCATGATGAGGACAGCCGCCACCGCGATACGCCACAACGGCATCGGTGGCGCCGTTCCGAACGTTCCGATGAATGGAGATAGATGCCTAGAGCTTGATGGCCTGGGGGCCATTGGCAGGACTCCTTCCACGCCGTCCGCAGCGGAGCGCACCAGCGCCCGCAGGTGGCACGGCGCCACTTGCAGTCTTGGCGCAGGCGGCACGGCGCCACCGGCGACGGGTCTTGGCGCAGGCGGCACGGCGCCACCGGCGACGGGTCTTGGGCGCAGGCGGCACGGCGCCACCCGCGACGGGTCTTGGCGCAGGCGGCACGGCGCCACCGGCGACGGGTCTTGGCGCAGGCGGCACGGCACCACCCGCGACGGGAACAGGATAGCTCCACCTGCAAGGCCGCGCATTACAGCAGCTGGCGTTCGCTTACCGCGGTCCGCCCAGGGCCACACACACGAGGCCGCTCGCCGTCCCTGTTGCCATCCTCGTGCGGCCCTAGAATCACGGGTGTGCCCGATCGCAAGGATGGTGCGCCGGCGGATCGGCCGCTGACGCCCGACCCCCCTGTACTCGCCTTCGACGGGTTCTTCGCGCCCGATCGAGCTGGTGCCTCCGCCGACGGACGCTGACGCATCGCCACCATCAGCCGGTCATCCCGATGACGAAGGTGACCTGCGGCCTGACCAGCTTCCTTCGCCACTGCGGTCCACGCCAGCCCCGGAGCCCGAGGACGATGCCGAGTGGTTCTCGATGGTCGCGGCCACGGCCGGCGAATCGGCTCCTGCGCGCCCCAAGCCGGACGAGCGGGCACAGGCGCAGCGCGCGGCGGATGCGAAGCGGCTGGCCGAGTCCATCGTCCAGCGCCTCAATCCCGAGCAGGCCCGCGCCGTCACCACGACCGCTGGGCCGCTGCTGATCCTCGCCGGCGCCGGCTCGGGCAAGACGCGCGTGCTGGCGCATCGCATCGCCTACCTGGTGGGCGTCGAGGGCGTCAAGCCCTGGCAGATCCTGGCGGTGACGTTCACCAACAAGGCCGCCGCCGAGATGCGCGAGCGCATCCTGGCGCTCGTGGGCGAGGAGGGCCGCAAGGTCGCGATGGGCACCTTCCACGCCCTCTGTGCCCGCGTCCTGCGCCGTGACGGCGCCGCCATCGGCATCGACCCCCGCTTCGCCATCTATGACACCGACGACCAGGCCGGCATCGTCAAGGCCGTCCTGCGCGACCTCGAGCTGCCGGGCACCGGCGAACACCGCCCGGCGGCGGTGCTGTCGGCCATCAGCCGCTGGAAGAACGACATGGTCTCCCCGGCCGAGGCCGACGAGCAAGCCCGCGGCTACCTGGAGACCCAGTACGCCACGGCCTACGCTCGCTACGCCACGCGTCTCCGGGCCGCGAGCGCGCTCGACTTCGACGACCTGCTCATCGAGGCGGTCCGGCTCTTCGACGAGGCGCCCGCGGTGCTGGCGCACTACCAGCAGCGCTGGCGCTACCTCCACGTGGACGAGTACCAGGACACCAACCGCGCTCAATACCTGTGGGTCAAGGCGCTGGCGAAGGAGCATCACAACCTCGCGGTCGTGGGCGACGACGACCAGTCCATCTACAGCTGGCGCGGGGCCGACCTGCGCAACATCCTCGACTTCGAGGCTGACTACCCCGACGCGGCGGTGGTGAAGCTGGAACAGAACTACCGATCGACGCAGCTCATCCTCGACGCTGCCCATTCGGTGGTGGCACGCAACGAGGGCCGCAAGGACAAGCAGCTCTGGACGGAGAACCCGCGCGGCGCGCTCATCGAACGCTTCGAGGCCGACCGCGAGGACGAGGAGGCCGAGTGGGTGGCGCGCCAGATCGAGGCGCTCGTGGCGGGGCGCGGGAGCGCCGGCTCCATCCTCTCGCGACGAGCGGACGACGGCGACGACGAGGAGTACCGCCTGCAGGACGTCGCCGTGATGTACCGCACCAACGCGCAGAGCCGTGCCATCGAGGAGGCGTTCCTGCGCTACGGCCTGCGATACCAGCTGGTGGGCGGCACGCGCTTCTACCAGCGCCGCGAGGTCAAGGACGCCCTCGCCTACCTGCGCACGCTGCGCAACGACCACGACGTGGCGGCGTTCGAGCGCATCCTCAACGTTCCGCCGCGTGGCATCGGCCAGCGCTCGCTGGAGGCGCTGCGGGCGCTGGCCGAGGAGCGCGACTCCGACTACTGGGCGGCCCTGGCGGCCGTGGCCGACGGCGCCGGCGAGTTGACCCCGCGTGCCCGCAACGCGTTCATCGCCTTCCGCCTGCTCATCGAGCGACTGCGCACGCGCGTCGGGCTGATGGACCTGCCGGAGCTGCTGGACACGGTGCTCGAGGAGAGCGGCTACCGCGCCATGCTCATGGACGGCTCGCAGGACGGCGAGGACCGCTGGGGCAACCTGCTCGAGCTGCGCGAGGTGGTCGACCGCTACGGCGACCTCGACCCGGCCGATGCCCTCGACCGGCTGCTCGAGGAGACCGCCCTGGTCGCCGACCAGGACGCCTATGCCGGCGACGCGGACAAGGTCACCCTCATCACGCTGCACGCGGCCAAGGGCCTCGAGTTCGACGTCGTCTTCATCAGCGGCCTGGAGGAAGGCGTCTTTCCGCATGCCCGGGCGCTCGAGGATCCGCGCCAGATGGAGGAGGAGCGGCGGCTGGCCTACGTGGGTCTCACCCGAGCCCGCCGGCGGCTCTACCTCACCCACGCGGCACAGCGCGCCACCTGGGGTCGGTCGGGCTTCTCCGTGCCCAGCCGCTTCCTGCTGGAGATCCCGGCCGAGCTGATGCATGGGCCGCGGCTCGTCTCGATGGACGAGGACGATGACCAGCGGCCCTACGACGAGCGGACCGGCTACGACCTCTCGGCGGTCATCGGCCGCCGTGCCTCTGACACGCGGCTGGTGGGCCGACCACCGGTCGGTCCGCGCGGCGGCAAGCGGCTGCCACCCGGCGGCGGGTACACGCCTCCACCCGGGGCGCCTCGTGCCGGCCAGGCGTTCCGCACCTCGCGCGACCTGGCGGCTCGGCGGGAGGCCTACTACGGCCGCGTGCCGGGGGACGACGGTGACGTCGACGCCGATGGGAGTGACGTCGTCGCGGTGGTTCCGCCGGCGGCCGACGAGTGGCGTGTACCGACGGCCTCCCTCGTGCCGGGCGAGACGCGCTATCGCGACGGCCAGAAGGTGCGACACCGCGTGTTCGGCGAGGGTCGGGTGGTCTCCACCAAGCTGACCCGCGACGACGAGGAGGTGACGGTGGCCTTCCCCGAGCAGGGCGTCAAGAAGCTCATGGCCAGCCTCGCCAACCTGGAGGTGCCCGGCTAGACAGCGCTTGTCGCGTCGCGCGTCGCCGTGGCTGGGTATCCTGTCACCCGACAACGCGTCTGCAGAGGGATGAACCGTGGTCGAGGTCGAGCCGCTGCTCGTC
The DNA here is from genome assembly GCA_963804575.1 of uncultured Chloroflexia bacterium. GTDB lineage: Bacteria > Chloroflexota > Limnocylindria > Limnocylindrales > CSP1-4 > JAFMJV01. The sequence goes on along the minus strand of CAWDQY010000005.1, from coordinate 24,353 downwards.
TGCAGCGACCTGCGCAAGCGTTTCAAGGAGCGGGTCGCGGTCGATGGCGTCGGCTTCCACATCGACCGCGGTGAGACCTACGGCCTGCTGGGTCCCAACGGCGCCGGCAAGACGACCAGCATCTCCATCATCTGCGGCCTGCTCGAGCGCGACGGCGGGGAGGTCAGCGTGGCGGGCCGGGCGGTCGACATCGATGCGGTGGAGGCCAAGGCGGCCATCGGCTACGTACCCCAGGACCTGGCCATCTACCCGGACCTCTCGGCACGCGAGAACCTGCGCTTCTTCGGCAAGCTGCAGCGCATGAAGGGCGCCCGGCTCGACGAGCGTGTCGCCGCCGTCCTGGAGCTCACAGGCCTGGCCGACCGGGCCGATGACCGCACCGACGACTACTCGGGCGGCATGAAGCGCCGGCTCAACATCGGCATCGGCCTGCTGCACCAGCCGCAGCTGCTCGTGCTCGACGAGCCGACCGTGGGCGTGGACCCGCAGAGCCGCAACGCCATCCTCGAGGCCGTCGAGGAGCTGCGCTCGGGCGGCATGTCCATCCTCTACACCACCCACTACATGGAGGAGGCCGAGCGGCTCTGCGACCGCATCGGCATCATCGACCAGGGCCGGATCCTGGCGGAGGGCACGCGCCGCGAGCTGGTCGCGATGGTGGGCCAGCTCGATCGCGTCACCTTGAGTGCGACGGGCTCGCTGGCCGCCGCGGCTGAGGCACTGCGAGGCATCGAGGGAGTGGCCGACGCCACCATCGCCGACGGCGGCATCGAGGTGACCGCACAGGTGGCGCGCACGCTGCTGCCGCGGATCATCGAGGTGACATCCGGCGCCGGCGCCAGCATCAGCGCCGTCGAGGTCGTCGAGCCCGACCTCGAGGCCGTGTTCCTGCACCTCACCGGCAAGGCCCTGCGGGACTAGGCGCGAGCTGGTGCGAGCCGCCTTCGACATCGCGGCCAAGGACCTTCGTCAGAAGGTCCGTGATCGCTCTGCGCTGCTCATCGCCATCGTCGCCCCCTTCGCGCTGGCGGCGCTGTTCTCGATGGTGCTGGGTGGCGTCGACGATGACTTCCACGCTCGCTGGGCCTACGTGGACCTCGATGGCGGCGAGATCGCGGCGGCACTGGGTGACGGGCCTGTCCGCGGCATGGAGGAGGCCGGCGTCATCAGCCTCGTTGACATCGACACCGCGGCCGAGGCGCGCGCGGCGGTGGCTGCGGGCGAGGTCGATACCGCCATCATCGTGCCCGACGGGTTCAGCGCCTCGGTGCGCACCGGTTCTGGCGGCTCGGTCGAGCTCGTGGTCGATCCCGATGCCACCATCAGCGGACAGGTCGCGCGCTCGGTGCTGGCCGGCTTCGCCAGCCGCGTCGATGCCGTCCAGCTCTCGGTGACGACCGCGCTCATGGCCGCCCAACGCCTCCCCGACGCGGACACGACCGCCGCCCTCGCTGCGCAGGCGAGCGCCATGACCGACCCCATCACCATCGCTGACGCTGACGCCGCCGACCGCCAGGCCGGCTACGCCACCTACTACGCCGCGGCCATGGCCATCCTCTTCGTCTTCCTGGCCGCGCAGTTCGGCATCGTGAGCATCCACGCGGAGCGCCGCAACCGAACCCTGGCTCGCATCCTGGCGGCACCGCTTCGGTGGCAGTCGATCCTGTTCGGCAAGCTCATCGTGTCCATGGTGCTGGCGCTGGTCTCGCTGGGGGTGATCATCCTCGGCACCGGCTTGCTCCTGGGTGCCCACTGGGGTGATCCGCCCGCCGTCGCGGCGCTGGTCATCGCAGCCGCGCTGGCCGCCACCGGCATCTCGTTGCTGACCGTGGCCTTCACGCGCACGGAGGAGCAGGCGGGTTCCGCCATCGCCATCGTGTCACTGTCGCTGGCGGTCGTGGGTGGCTCCTTCTTCCCGGCCAACCAGGGCCCCGAGGTGCTCTCGCAGCTGAGCCTGCTCACGCCCCACGCCTGGTTCCTCGACGGCGTGAGTGATGTCTCCACTGGCGGCGACATCGTCTCCGCCGCTCCGTCCATCCTGGTCCTGCTGGCCACGGCGCTCGTGACAGGCGGACTGGGGATGCTGCGGGCGAGGCGGCTGGTGCTGTCCTGATGGCCACGCTCGAGATCGCGCGCGTCAACCTGCTGCGCACCCTGCGCGACCGCACCAACCTGTTCTTCGTCTTCCTGCTGCCGCTCATCATCATCGTGGCGATCGGGGCAGCCTTCGGCGGCGCCGGTACCAGCCGGCTGGGCATCGTGCGCACGGACGCGGGTCCGTTGGCCGACGAGCTGGTCGGCCTCATCGAGAGCGGTGATGTGGCGGTGGATGTCCGCGAGCGCGGTTCGCTGGATGAGCTGCGCTCGGGCGTGGAGGACGGGGACCTGGAGTTCGGCCTGCTCATCCCTCCCGGCTACGACGCGCGACTGCGGGCGGGCGAGCGCGTGGAGCTGACACTGGTGGCGCGACCGGAAGGCCTCTTCGCCGCGCTGGGCCAGGGCATCGAGGCGGCCGCTGCCCGCCAATCGGCCCGCGTCCGTGCTGCGCGAGTGACCTCCGAATTCGCCGGCTTCGGCTTCGACGAGGCGCTGGAGCAGGCTCGGGTCGCGCAGGAGGCGATGTCCGGGATCAGCGTCGAGCAGGTCACCAGCGGCGAAGCCACCTTCCCCAGCATCGGCAATCCCTTCGCCCTGGGCGCCCAGAGCCAGACGGTGCTGTTCATGTTCCTGACCTCGATGACGGCCGCGACGCAGCTGTGTGCTGACGCGCCAGCTGGGGGTGTCGCGACGCATGCTGGCGACGCCGACACCGGTCCGCTCGATCCTCCTCGGTGAGCTGCTGGGCCGCTTCTCCATCGCCATGCTGCAGGGCGTCTTCATCGTGGTGGTGTCAGCGCTGCTGTTCGGGGTGAGCTGGGGCAACCTGCTCGGCGCCTCGGTGGTCGTGGTGCTCTTCGCGCTGGTGGGGACCGGTGCGGCCATGGTGGTGGGCGTGTTCGCGACCGATCCAGACCAGGCCGGCTCCATCGGCGTGGTGGCGGGCATGGTCCTGGGGGCCCTCGGCGGTGCGATGGTCCCGGGCGAGCTGTTCCCCGAGCCGATCGCCACCATCTCCAGGCTGACGCCGCACTACTGGGCCATCGACGCCTTCCGCGACCTCGTCTTCTACCAGGCGGCCGTGACCGAGATCGTGGCGCAACTGGCGGTGCTGGCGGCCTACGCCCTCGTGCTCGTGGGGATCGGCACCTGGGGGCTGACGGCGCTCACTCACCCATCGCTGAGCCGGCCTACTCGAGCGGCAGCGGCAGCTCGTCGGTGACGTCCGTGAAGGTGTACAGGTCCTTCTTCGGTCCGGCCAGTCGTACGAGCGATTGGGGAGGTCCGGCAGGTCCGCTCCGAAGTACTCGCGCAAGATCATGCGGAAGATGTTCACGCCGGAGTCATCGGCGGGCACCTGGTAGTCGAGTCCGGGCAGGTAGTAGGCGCGCAGCGTGCCGAGGCGGATGCCGTAGACCTCCGGGCTGCCATCCACGCAGTCGATCTCGTCGCACAGGTAGGGACCCTCGTCGCCGGTGATGATGATGATGGGGTCTTCGTCGTCTGGTCCCTCCAGCAGCTTGGCTACGATCTCGTTCACCTTCTCGTTGGTGAACTCCAGCTGCTGCTCGAATAGCTCGGCCTCGCTCTTCTGCTTGGCCTCTGCCTCCAGCACGTAGCGGCCGCCCTCGGCCAGGACGTACGGGGTGTGCGGCATCAGGATGTGGGCAAAGACGAACTTGCGGCCGGGCGTGTCGGCCAGCCGTTGGAGCTGTCGGAAGGCGAAGAGCGCCTGGTCGCGATGCTGGCTGCGGGAATGGGTGTCCTCGGGTGCCACGCCGGCCAGCCGCTCCAGCGCCGGCAGCAGCGTGGTCTCCCGCAGGACCGTGTCGAACTCCGTGGTCTTGCCCAGGGCCAGGACCTCGTCCGCGATCGGGCTGCTGCGGGTTGGGTTCCACCACGCCCCGAGGTGGTAGTAGCGATAACCCTGTGAACGCAGGAACTCTCCCACCTCGTGCCTCGCCAGGCGCTCCCGAACCGGAGTGCGGTCGATGGATGGACCTTCCATGGCGGCTGCCAGGTCGTCGTGGTAGCGCATGTTCAACACCGCCGCCAGGCTGAAGTCGCTGGCGTGGTAGTTGGCGCGGCCACCGGGGACGACCTGGAACCCGGCTGCCTCCAAGTCCGGGTAGATGTCGTTCTCGATGCCGAAGCGCTCTCTCGAGCGACCAGTCGGAACCGTAGCGGTCGAAGACGAGCAAGTAGATGTCGCGTTCCGGGCTTCGAGTCGTCTGCGATCTCGTTGCTGGCCACGGGCTCACCCTCGGAGGCGTCGATCGCCCGCCCCGATTCGGCCGGGATGATGGTCACGAGTGTGATGCCGACGAGGATGAGACCGAAGATGTTGAGCAGGGACGTGACGTTGTCGAGCGAGCCCCGCGCCCGTGCTGCGTAGATGGCGACTGCCACCACCAGGGCGACCCACCGGGCCAGCTGGAGTGTTTCACCCACGGCTTCCTCGTCGAGCTGCGAGCTGACGTGTCCGAAGAAGAACACGGCCACGACGATGGCGGTCGCCAGCAACGCGCCGCGGCGACGGTCGCGATACAGCAGCGAGCACAGGAGCAGGATCAGCACCGGCCACCAGCAGGGCCACGAGCAGCGGGCGGATGACGTCGGTCGGCAGGACCTCGTCGATGTTGGCGGCATACAGGAACAGCACCGCGTAGGCGGCCAGGAGCAGCGGATGGAGCGGGAGTCGAGACGACAGTCCCATGGCTCGCGGCAACGTAGCACGAGTGGCCGGTATGGTCCTATCCTGCGCCCGATGGATGAGCAGACCGGAGCCCGCGTCGCCGAGCTGCGCGAGGTGCTGACCCGCGCCAATCGGCTCTACCACGAGCAGGACGCGCCGGAGATGCCCGACGCCGAGTACGACCGCCTCTTCCGCGAGCTGGTCGAGCTGGAGGCTGCCCATCCGGAGCTGGTCACGCCCGATTCGCCCACCCAACGCGTGGGCGCGCCCGCCGCCGGCTCGCTGGGCGATGTCGAGCACCGCGTGCCGATGCTCTCGCTCAGCAATGCCTTCGATGACGAGGAGCTGCGCGCCTTCGATGCGCGTGTACGCCGGGGCCTGGGCCTGTCCGTGGATGACGAGGCACCCCGCTATGTCGCCGAGCTGAAGATCGATGGGCTGGCCATCAGCCTGCGTTACGAGACTGGCCGCTTCGTGCTCGGGGCCACCCGCGGTGACGGGCGCACCGGTGAGGACGTCACCGCCAACCTGCGCACCATCGAGGCCATCCCGCGGCAGCTGCCAGAGCCACTGACGCTGGAGGTCCGCGGCGAGATCTACATGCCCAAGGCCGAGTTCGCGCGCATCAACGCGGAGCGTGAGGAGGCGGGGCTGCCGCTATACGCCAACCCCCGCAACAGCGGCGCCGGTTCGCTGCGCCAGCTCGACCCGGGCGTGACCGCCAGCCGTCGGCTCTCGGCCTGGTTCTACATCCTGCTCGAGGATGACGGGCCGGCCGGCGACACGCAGACGGCGGCGCTCGAGCGGCTGCAGGCACTCGGCTTCCCGGTCCAGCCCGACCACCTGGCGGACCTCGACATCGAGGGCGTCATCGACTTCGCAGAGCGCTGGCGCGAGCCACGCCATGAGCTGCCCTACGAGACCGACGGCGTGGTGGTGAAGGTGGACCGCACCGACCTGCAGGCTCGGCTGGGCATGGTCAGCCGGGCCCCCCGCTGGGCCATCGCCTACAAGTACCCGCCCGAGCAGGTCGAGACGACGGTGGAGGACATCGTTCCCTACGTCGGTCGCACCGGGACCCTCACGCCGGTGGCGCATCTCACGCCGGTGCTGGTGGCGGGCTCCACGGTGGCTCGCGCCACGCTGCACAACCTCGACGAGGTGCGTCGCAAGGACGTGCGCATCGGCGACCGCGTCCTGCTCCACAAGGCCGGCGACGTCATCCCCGAAGTCGTGCGCGCCCTGGCCGATCGGCGTGACGGCTCCGAGCGCGAGTTCGTGATGCCCGACCAGTGCCCCGTCTGTGCCGCCCCGGTGGTTCAGGAGGAGGGCGAGGTGCGCCATCGCTGCAGCAACCCCTTCTGCCCGGCGCAGGTCATCCAGGGCCTCTCCCACTTCGTCGGCCGCGGCGGCATGGACATCGAGGGCGCCGGCTTCGCCGTGCTCGAGCAGCTCCTGGGCCGCGGACTCATCAGGGGCCCGGCCGACTTCTACCGTCTGCGCGTCGAGCAGCTCGTGGAGCTGGAGCGGTTCGGTCCCAGGAGCGCCGCGAACCTCATCGCCGCCATCGATCGCTCACGCCGCCGGCCGCTGGCGCGCATCCTGGCCGCCCTTGGCATCCGGCACGTCGGCGAGCAGACGGCCATCGACCTGGCAGCGTGGATCGCCGCGACCTGGCCGCCGGCAGCGGGCGAGGACGAGGCTGCCTGGACGGCCCGCATCGCCCAGGCGCTCGCCGGGACGGAGACGGAACGCTTCGAGGCCGTGCCCGGTATCGGTGCGGTCGTGGCTGCCAGCATCGGCCGGTTCTTCGCCGACCCGTCGACCGCCGTCCTGCTGCCAGGCCTCGCCCAGGCCGGCGTCGTGGCGATCCCGCCGGCGCTGCCCGCAGCCGACGCTGCCGACGGGCCGCTGGTGGGCAAGACCGTCGTGGTCACCGGCACGCTCGAGTCGTACGACCGCTCGTCGGCCGAGGCCGCCATCCGTGCCGCCGGCGGCAAGGCGTCGGGCTCGGTCAGCCGCAAGACCGATTACCTCGTGGCCGGAGAGAATGCAGGCTCGAAGCTGGCCAAGGCACAGGAGCTGGGGGTGGAGGTGCTCGACGAAGCTGCCTTCCGGGCGCTCGTGGGTGCGGCACCCGACGACCCTGGCTGACGACGCGGGCTGACGACGGGGACGAGCCTCCACGGCCTCGCTATCCTGTGTCGGTGGCCACACTCTCCCGCCGCGACGTCGAGCACGTCGCCCACCTCGCGCGCCTCGGTCTCTCCGCGGACGAGGTGTCGCAGCTCGAAGGTCAGCTCAACCACATCCTCGAGCAGTTCGCCGTGTTGTCCCAGCTGGACACCGAGTCGATCGCACCGACCGCCCGTGTCATCGAGCTGGAGAACGTGCTGCGTGAAGACGTCGTGCGCCCGAGCCTGACGGTCGAAGAGGCGCTGGCTGATGCCCCTGAGCGCTCGGGGGACCACTTCGCCGTGCCAGCGGTCCTCGGCGACGAGAGCGAAGACTGAGCGCGTGGTCCCCGACACGGCGCTGACGCGCCTGCACGCCCACGAGATGGCCGCCCATCTACGTTCCGGTGCGGTGAGCAGCGCCGAGCTATTGGAGGCGCACCTGGCCGCCATCGACTCCACCGACACCGCCATCCACGCCTGGCTGGCGCTCGACTTTGCGCGCGCTCGCGCCGCCGCCACGGCAGCAGACGATCGCATCGCGGCGGCGCGTCGGGAGGGGAGCGCTGCGCTGGCTGCGCTGCCGGCGCTCCTTGGCATCCCGCTCGGGCTCAAGGACCTGGTGCTGGCGCGCGGTCGGCAAGCCACCGCCGGCAGCCGCATCCTCGAGGGTTTCGTGGCGCCCTACGACGCCCACATCGTGGAGCAGCTGGACGCGGCTGGCGCCGTCATCGTGGGCAAGACGAACATGGACGAGTTCGCCATGGGCTCATCGACCGAGCACTCGGGGTACGGGCCTACGGCCAACCCCTGGGACCTGTCGCGCGTGCCCGGGGGATCATCGGGTGGGTCGGCGGCCGCCGTGGCTGCCTACCACGTGCCCCTGGCCATCGGCACTGACACTGGTGGCTCCATCCGCCAGCCGGCCTCGCTCACGGGCATCGTGGGGCTGAAGCCGACGTACGGGCGCGTCAGCCGCTACGGCATCATCGCCTTCGCGTCCTCGCTCGACCAGGTCGGACCACTCGCCCGCGACACTCGCGACGCTGCTGTGCTGCTGGCTGCCGTGGCCGGTCACGACGAGCGCGATTCCACCTCGGCGCCCCTCGACGTACCGGACTTCTCCGCGGGGCTCGCGCTGGGTGACGACGAGGCCGCTGCCTGGCTGCGCGGCCTGCGGCTGGGACTTCCGCGGCAGTACTTCGTCGAAGGCATGGAGCCGGGCGTGGCTGCGCGCATACGCGAGGCGGTGGCCGCGCTGGCGTCCGCAGGCGCGGAGATCGTCGACGTGGACATGCCCCACACCGACTATGGCCTCGCCACCTACTACATCGTGGCGCCGGCTGAGGCATCGGCCAACCTCGCCCGCTATGACGGCATCCGCTACGGCCATGCCGTGCGAAGCGGAGACATCATCAGCAACTACCTGGCCACGCGCGACCAGGGTTTCGGAGCCGAGGTCAAGCGCCGGCTCATGCTGGGCACGTACGCACTCTCAGCCGGCTACCGCGATGCCTACTACATCAAGGCCCAGAAGGTTCGCACGCTCATCAAGGGCGACTTCGACGCCGCCTTCGAGTCAGTCGATGCACTGGTGGCACCGACCAGCCCCACGGTGGCCTTCCCGCTTGGCGCCAACCTCGACGACCCGGTCGCCATGTATGCGCTCGATGCCTGCACCCTGCCGGTGAGCGTGGCCGGCCTGCCCGGGCTGACGCTGCCGGCCGGCCTCTCGGAGGGCCTTCCCGTCGGGCTGCAGCTGATCGGCAGGGCCTGGGACGAGTCGAGGCTGCTCCGCCTGGGCCGCGCCTACGAAGCCATCACCGCCACGGACGAGTGGCGACGGCTGGAGCCGACCGACCTGCCACGCGCCGCCGACCCCGCCACGCCGGCTCCTGCGCTGCCGGGGGCGTAGCGACCTCTGCGTTCCTGCGCCGGCGGCCCAAGCTCCGGGATTCCGGTCCTACGCCCGAGGGGCCGATCCACGGCACCCGGAATTCCCTGTCTACGCGCCTGATCTCCCGCCCGGAGGGACAACTCGACCTCGACTGACCACGTCGTGCGGATCCCGCCCTGGGAGGGGCACGACCTGTCACCGCGTCCCGCCATGCGGCACTGACCGGCAGGGTGCTGGCTAGAGGCGTCGAGTTCTCCCGCCAGCCGGGAATCGCCTTGGGCAGTCCCGGCTGGGCGGGCCTGCTAGGCAGCGCCCGGCTTGTCGATGCCGCCTTCATCTGGTTGTCGGTCGGGCTCGAGATCGGGCGCAGGTTCAGGCTCGGATTCCGGCTCAGGCTCCGGCTCAAGCACGACCTCCGGCTCGGGCTCGAGTTGAGGCGCGGGCTCGGGCTCCGGCTCGAACGCAGGCTCGGGCTCCGGCTCGACCTCGGGTTCAGGCTCTGGCTCAGGTACGACCTCCGGCTCCGACGCCGCAACCAGCGCGGGTTCGGCCACCGCAGCCGGTGCCGAGGGGACGTCCACGAACTCGGGCTCGACGTCCACGGTCTCGGACTCGCCGAGCGACGGCGCGAGCGGCGCCGGCGTGGTCTGCTCACTGGCGGCGGCCGCGCCCACGGCGGCGGCAGCACCCACGGTAGTGGTGGCACCCACGGCGGCGGTGGGCTCGCCGGTGACGGCGGCCCCCACGGCAGCAGCCTCAACGGTCTCGGTGGTCTCGTCCTTGATCTTGCCGTCGGCGCGTCGGGAGGCCTCGTTGGTCCCGCCCTTGACCACGAAGCCCTCGGGTAGCTCCGTCAGCGGCTTTCCCTCGCGGATGGCTTCCTTGGCGTCGAGCACGGCCTTCTTGAACTGCATGCCGTCAAGCAGCTGCCCGTAGGACTCGTTGGCGGTGTCGGATGCAGTGAACAGGGTGAGGTCGCTGTACCCCAGGAAGCGGCCCAACGTGGTCTCGACCAGCCCGATGTCGTTGATCTGCTCCAGCGAGGAGTCGAAGGTGCTCCGTCGCAGGAGGCCCTGCATGCGGATGGAGCGTCGGTTGGTCAGGATGAAGCGGCGCGTGTCCCACTGGACCAGGTCGATGGGCAGCCAGATCACCGCCACCACGATCATGATCACGATGATCCAGCTGAGCAGCTCATTGATGAAGTTGAGGAAGCCGTCATCATCGAAGTTGAACAGCTGGTTCAGGAAGTAGAGTGCGAAGACCGCGAGCACGAGCAGGATGGGCTTGAGCGCATAACGCACCGCCGCCATCCAGTGCTGCCTCGTCTCGATGAGCACGACCTCGCCGGTCGAAAGGAGATCTGCCACCTTTGCTCGCGCCACGATCCGCTCATCCTTTTCGCTATCACTGCGCCCGCTGCGTCAGGCCGTAGTGTCCCACACCAGTATGGCGAGGAGCATCCCCGTATACTCGGTTCCCGATCCTACCCGCTCACTCGACCCGAGGCCGTCATGACCACCGAACCGACGACCCGTTCCCGCCTGTCGCGGCGCGTCCAGGATGTGCCGCCCTCCGGCATCCGCAAGTTCTTCGACGTGCTGGCATCCATGCCGGACGTCATCAGCCTCGGGGTCGGCGAGCCGGACTTCGATACGCCCAGCCAGATCGTGGCGGCTGGCATCGAGTCGCTGCGCCGCGGGCGCACGCACTACACCAGCAACTACGGCACCGTCGAGTTGCGCGAGGCGGTCTCGGAACACCTGGCCGACCTGTACGGCGTGACCTACGACCCCATGGGCGAGATCGTCATCACCGTCGGCGTGTCGGAGGCGCTGGCCGCCGCGCTCTCGACCATCATCGACCCCGGCGACGAGGTGGTGCTGGCGGAGCCGTCCTATGCCTCCTATGTGCCCGACATCATGTTCGCCGGCGGCGTGCCGGTCTTCGTGCCGACCCGTCCCGAGGATGCCTGGCAGCTGGACCCCGAGGCGGTCGAGGCAGCCGTCACGCCACGCACCAAGGCGCTCTTCATCGGCTATCCCTGCAATCCGACCGGCGCCATCCTCGAGCCGGAGACGATGCGCGCCCTTGCCGCCGTGGCGGAGCGCCACGACCTGCTGGTCGTGAGTGACGAGATCTACGATCGGCTCACCTACGGCGGTCATCGCCACGAGGCCTTCAGCGCGCTGCCGGGCATGCGCGAGCGAACCATCCTGTTGGGTGGCTTCTCGAAGGCCTATGCCATGACCGGCTGGCGCATCGGCTACGCCTGTGCCCCGCGCGACCTGCTCGACGGCATCCTCAAGGTGCACCAGTACATCATCATGAGTGCCCCCACCACGGCCCAGGACGCCGCCATCGTGGCGCTCAAGGAGGGCGAGGGCGATGTCGAGCGCATGGTGGCCGAATACGATCGCCGCCGGCGCATGTTCGTGCCCGGCCTGGGTCGCATCGGTCTGCCCACCGTGGAGCCGCGCGGCGCCTTCTATGCCTTCCCCAGCATCGCCGCCAGCGGCCTGACATCAGACGACTTCGCCACCCGCCTGCTGCATGAGCAGCACGTCGCGGTCATCCCCGGCACGGCCTTCGGCCCTACCGGCGAGGGCTATGTGCGGGCCACCCTGGCCACGTCCTACGAGGACCTCGAAGAGGCCCTCGTTCGCATCGAGCGCTTCATCTCCAGCCTCTGATGGGCCTGGCGACACCCGCGGCCGAGGTGGTCTTCGAGGCCGTCATCGGCATCGAGATCCACGTGCAGCTGCGGACCGCGTCGAAGATGTTCTGCGGCTGCTCCAATGACATCGGCGACGCCGCCCCCAACGCCAACACCTGCCCAGTCTGCCTGGGGCTGCCCGGCGCGCTGCCGGTGATCAACCGTGAGGCCGTGCGACACGTGCTGGCCACCGGCGTGGCCATCGAGGCGACCACGCCCGAGGTGACGCGCTGGGACCGCAAGAACTACTTCTACCCGGACCTGCCCAAGGGCTACCAGATCAGCCAGTACGAGCTGCCGCTCGCGTCCAACGGGCGCCTCGTGGTGGAGACCTCCCGCGGCAGCTTCGAGGTGGGGATCACGCGTGCCCATCTCGAGGAGGACACCGCGCGCCTGCAGCACACCCGGGTCGATGGTCGTCGCGTCAGCCTCCTCGACTACGACCGCTCCGGCGCCCCGCTCATGGAGATCGTCACCGACCCGGTCATCCACGATGCCGAGACCGCACGACGCTATGCCGAGGAGCTGCGCCTGCTGCTGCTGACCATCGGTGCCTCGTACGCCGCCATGGAGAGCGGCCAGATGCGGGTAGAGGCCAACGTATCGCTGCGACCGGCCGGCAGCGAGGCCTTCGGGACGCGGGTCGAGGTCAAGAACATGAACTCGTTCCGCTCGGTCGAGCGCGCCATCGAGTACGAGATCGCCCGCCAGGAAGTCGGCGCTGCGAGCCGGGGAGCCGCTCATCCAGGAGACCCGCGGCTGGGACGACGATCGGGGCCTGACGTACCACATGCGCACCAAGGAGACGTCGGACGACTATCGCTACTTCCCGGAGCCGGACCTGCCGCCCCTGCGCGTGGACCCGGCGTGGCTGGCGCAGATCCGGTCCGCGCTGCCGGAGCTGCCGGCGGCTCGGAGGGCGCGCTACCGGGACGAGTTGGGACTGTCCCCCTACGACGCCGACGTGCTGGTGTCCGATGCGGCCGCGACGGCGGTCTTCGAGGCCGCGCGCGCAGCCGACCCCGGCTTGCCGGCCAAGCGGCTGGCCAACTGGGTCAGCGGCGAGTACCTGCGCCTTGCCAAGGGCGACGACTCCACGGTCGAGCCGGCACACATCAGCGGCACCCAGCTGGCCGCGCTGGTTCGACTGGTGGAGGATGGCCAGGTCAGTGGCACCAACGCCAAGGAGGTCCTGCTGCGGGTCGCTCGCACCGGCCGGCCTGTGGCCGAGATCGTGGCCGAGGCCGGCTTCCGCCAGATCAGCGATGCCGGCGCGCTGCAGGTCGCCGTCGACGAGGTCATCGCCGAGAACCCCGAAGCCGTGGCCGACATCCGTGCCGGTGCGCGCAAGGCCGTCGGGTTCCTCACCGGTCAGGTCATGCAGAAGACACGCGGCCAGGCTGACGCCGGGCTCGTGCAGCAGCTCATCCGGAGCACGCTGGAGATCGACTGAACATGGACATCGTCGGGCTGGTACTCATCATCGGCGGCATCGCCGCCATCGCCGTGGGCGCGTTGCGGGTACGAGGCCCACTGGCTACCATCCGCCGCCTCGATCAGACCGAGGCCAACCTCGCCCGCTACGAGACCTGGCGTGGCAGACGCACCGGCGTCGACGCCGACGGCCCCACCGGTGCCGACGTGATGCGTGCGCAGATGCGGCAGCGCGTGCTGCTGTGGAGCGCCGTCATCGGCGCCGGCGTCGTCGCGATCGTGCTTGGACTGGTGACCAGCTAGCCCAGGCCTGGCCCTCGGACGAGGCTGGCAGGCTAGCCCTTCGACCTCCCGCTACCCCTCGGCTTCTGCCGAAGCCTCAGCGTCTGCGTCTGCCGCGTCCGAGCCCGCGGCGGCGGGGTCAGGCTCGTCATCGCCCTCGACGGCGCCGCCCAGCGGTGCGCCGCAGTCCCCGGGGCAGGTGTCGATCTGGCCCGTCAGGATGCCGGTCTCGGCTGCCCTGTAGCGCTCGGCCGTGTCCACCGGCAGCCCCGACTGCGTCGGCTGCGCGACGGAGACCCGGCCATCGGTCAGGCCGTAGGTGATGATGCGCGGCGCCGTCCCCCTGGGCAAAGCCGTACATCGACTCCTGCACCGCGGCGACCACGTCCTTGCTGACGCTGGTGAGCACGCACTGGGCCAGGTCGGGGTTGGCGGCGGCGACATCGATGCCGGTTCCGACCGCGAGCACGTCACCCGCCGCGCAGACCGCCTCGATCATGGCCGTCGACACGCCCCGCCCGATGGGCAGCAGCACGTCCGGCTGGAAGACGTCAAGGAAGGCCTCGGTGAAGGTCCTGGCGCTGGCAGCATCGCCGAAGCCGGTCGCCTCGTCGTCGGCAAGGTAGGCCAGCTGGATGTCGATCTCGGGATCGACGCTGCGGGCGCCGTTCACGAAGCCATGGATGTAGCGGTTGCACTCGACGCAGTCGGCGGCTCCGCTGATGATGCCGAGGCGGTCGTTGCGGCTCGCAGCTGCCGCCAGCAAGCCCGCCAGGTAGGCGCCATCCTCGACGGCGAAATCGACCGCGGTGTAGTTGAACGGAAGGCCGAACTCGCCGCCGGCACACGTGCCCGAGGGGTCGGGCTGGCCATCCTCGGTCACACACGGGAGCGCCTGGCCCAGGTCGATGAACGTCGTCAGGTCGAAGTTGCGCGCCACGCCGACGTTGGCCTGGCCATCGCCGCCGGAGATGATGACCACGCTCGGCTGCTCCTGCGCGACCTTCAGCACGGCATCGGTGACGCCGGCGGTGTCGGGCCGTGGCGGCTCCGGCAGCCAGAATTCCTGCTCGTCCTTGCTGGCCGTCCTGCCGCCCAGCTCGACATGGAAGTCCTTTGCTGTCTGCTCGATCGTCCTGTTGATCCGGGCATCATCGAGAGCGTTGGTGATGACGCTCGTCCGCAGCGACTCGCCGTACTGCCTCGGTGGGGGCGTCGCACTCTGGGCGCTGACCGCGCCCGAAGCGAGCAGCGTCAGGGCCGCTGCTCCGATGACGATGCGGGACATGGGGTTGCTGCGCATGGGTTCCTTCCTTGGCAGGCTCGTCGACGACGAGGGCATGGTACGAGTCCGTGGCCGAGCGTGCTGTATGACCATCGGCGGTGCGGAGATGGACCTTCGCGTGCGCTTGGGTGCACACGCCCAGCCGTTCACGGCACCTCGACGGTGGCCGCTGGCCCCCAGGATGGGCACCTCGCGCTTGGCTCGCCAGCTAGCTCGCGCTCTCGCGTTCATACGGCTTGCCCACCGCGGCCGGGGCCACGCTGCGACCGACCGCGCCGGCCAGGATGATGATGGTCACGATGTACGGGAGGGCTGACCAGAACTGGTCCGGGATGGCGGTCAGGATGGCACCCAGGTCGCCGGTCGGCGGCACGGTGCGGATGGCGATGCTCAAGGAGCTGGCGGCCGCGAAGAGCAACGCTGCACCGAAGGCGCCCAGTGGCAGCCAGCGGCCGAAGATGAGCGCCGCCAGCGCGATGAAGCCACGGCCGTTGGTCATGCCCGCCTGGAAGGAGGTGCCGAAGTCGAGCGTGAACCAGGCGCCGGCGAGGCCGGCGAAGATGCCGCCCAGGATGACGTTGCGATAGCGCAGCCTGATGACGTCGACCCCGACCGTCTCGGCGGCCTTGGGATGCTCACCGACGGACCGCGTCCGCAGGCCCCAGCGCGAGCGGAACAGCAGCACGTTCATGACCACGGCCAGCACGATGACCGACATCGTGATGGGACCCTGGTTGAGGAACATGTTGAAGATCCAGCCCACGAAGGGCAGGTCGGTGAGGGCCTCCGGCGGCGTGAAGGGGGTGAAGCGACCGGCCGACGGCGGCGACGACGCGCTGATGATGATGATGAGATAGCCGGTGATGCCCAGGGCGACGATGTTGATGATGGTGCCGCTGATGATCTGGTCCGCCTTCACCGTGATCGACAGCCAGGCGTGGACCGCCGACACGACCATGCCCGTCAGCACCGCGGCCACCAGGCCGATGAGGAGGGCCGGCGTCGCGCCGAAGGCGAGGTCGGACTTGGGCTGGTCGGGGAACGCCTGCACGACCATCGAGGCCACGAACCAGCCGCTGAAGGCGGCCGCGATCATCATGCCTTCGATGCCGATGTTGACGACGCCCGAGCGCTCGTTCATGAAGCCGCACAGCGCACCCAGCGCGATGGGCGCAGCCAGGGCCAGGATGACGGCGCCGTTGATGGTCAGCACCCGGATCATGTAGTCGACGAGCTGGAAGAGGATGCCGAGGATGGGGATGTCGAACAGCATGTCCACGGCTACGTCCTCAACCCCTGGGGGCGGATGACCCGCCGTAGCTGCTGGTCACGGTCTTGAGCTCGTCCACGCTGCCGCCCTTGGCCTCGCGGATGCGGAACACCCAGCGCACGATGAGGTCGGCCGCGAGGAAGAAGAGGATGACGCCCTGCAGGATGTCGATCATCTGGACCGGCACGCCGGCCTTGATCTGCATCAGTGGCGCGCCTGCCCGCAGGGCACCCAGCAGCAGGCCGCCGAAGAGGATGCCCCAGGGGTTGGCGCGACCCAACAGGGCGACCGTGATGGCGTCGAAGCCGACGGTGGTGGCGTACGCGGCGGGCAGGTAGTGCTGCACCCCGAGGATCTCGATGCTGCCGGCGAGACCGGCGAGCAGACCGCTGGCGGTCATGGTCAGCACGATGAGCATGCGCGGACGCATCCCGGCATAACGCGCCGCGTCGGGATTGGCGCCGACCGTTCGGATCTCGAAGCCGATGGTGGAGCGGTACAGCACCCACCACACGATGGGGACCGCCACGAAGGCGATGATGACGCCCGAGTGCAGCAGGTGACCGGTGTCGCCCGCGATCACCCACAGCCTGGCTTCGCCCACGTCCGGTGTGCGGGCGAAGGTCGCGCCGGCCGCCCGCAACGGCCCGCTGACGGCCCAGGAGATGATCTGCAGGGCGATGTAGTTGAGCATGATGGTGACCACCACCTCGTGGGCACCGGTGAACGCCTTCAGCCAGCCCGGGATGAAGCCGTAGGCGGCACCCGCGAGCAGGCCCACCACGAGGGCCAGCGGGACCGCGATGACGGTGGGAGCGTCCGCCAGCACGATGCCGGCGGTGACCGCTCCCAGCGCACCCATGAGGAACTGCCCCTGCGCGCCGATGTTGAAGAGTCCGGCCTTGAAGCCGAGGCCGACCGCGAGTCCGCCCAGGATGTAGGGGGTGGCGCGGACGAGCGAATCGATGATGCCGTTGAGGCTGGTGAACTCGGCGCTGAAGGGGTCGAAGCTGATGGCGATGCCGGTCGCGCCCTGCAGCAGCGCGAGGTACGCCTCGGCCCACAGCCATGGATCCAGGCTGCCGGTGATGATGGGGCTGGTCAGCACCATCACGATGGCGCCCACCACCAGCGCCAGCAGGATGGCACCCCCGGTGATGGCCAGCTGGCCCCGCAGGGAGCGGCTCAGCAGGCGGTCGATCACGTCGTCGCCCCTGGCGTGGCCGACTCGGCATCGCTCCGGCCGCCGGTGGCCATGAGCAGGCCGACCGCCTCCTTGTTGGCCGTGCGCCCGTCGACGACATCGACGATCTTGCCGCGGTACATCACCGCGATGCGGTCGGAGATCTCGAGCACCTCGTCGAGCTCTGCCGAGACCAGCAGCACGGCGGTGCCGGCATCTCGCTTGCGGATGATCTGCTTGTGGATGAACTCGACGCTGCCCACGTCAAGGCCGCGGGTCGGCTGGTCGAGGACCAGCAGCTTGAGGTCGCGGTCGAACTCGCGCGCCACGATGAGCTTCTGCTGGTTCCCGCCGGACAACGTCCCGGCCGTCACGGTGGCACTGGGCGTGCGCACGTCGTACTGCTCGATGGCCTCGGCCGCGCGCTTGGCGATGGCGGCTTCGTCGCGCACCAGGCCGTGTGAATAGGGCTCGGCGTAGTAGTCGGTCAGCACCACGTTGTCGCTGAGCGGGAACGAGAGCACCAGGCCGAAGCGATGCCGGTCGGCCGGCACGAAGGAGATCTTCTTCTCGTGAAGGTCCCGGGGTCCGTCAGCGGTGACATCGTCGCCGTCGAGGATGATCGAGCCGCCGCTGGCCTGCCGCAGGCCCATCACCGCCTCCACCAGCTCGTCCTGGCCGTTGCCGGCAACGCCGGCGATGCCCAGGATCTCCCCGGCGCGAACCTCGAAGCTGACGCCGTCGACACGGTCGCCACCGCGGTCGCCGCGCACGCGCAGGTCCTTCACCTGCAGCATGGCATCGGCCGGATGACTCTCACCGCGGTCGACCGTGAGCTGGACCTCCCGACCGACCATGAGCTCGGCCAGGTCGTCCTCGTCGGTCTCGCCGGGGAGACGGCTTCCCACCACCTTGCCGCGGCGGATGACCGTGATGCGGTCCGCGACCTCCAGCACCTCGTACAGCTTGTGGCTGATGAAGATGATGCTGTGGCCCTCGGCCGCGAGGCGTCGCAGGACGGCGAAGATCTCGACCGTCTCCTGTGGGGTCAGCACCGCCGTGGGCTCGTCCAGCACGAGGATGCGCGCGTCACGGTAGAGCGCCTTGAGGATCTCGACACGCTGCTGCCAGCCGACCGAGAGGTCGCCGACCAGGACATCGGGGTCCAGGTCGAAGCCGAAGCGCTGGCCGAGCTCGCGGATGCGCCGCCGTGCCTCGCGCTGGTCGAGGAAGATCCGGCCGCGCAGGACCTCCTTGCCCAGGAGCACGTTCTCGGCGACGGTCAGGACCGGGATCAGCATGAAGTGCTGGTGGACCATGCTGATGCCGCGCTCGATGGCGTCGGTCGGGTCCTTGATGTGGATGACATCGCCGTCGAGCAGGATCTCGCCCTCATCGGGCCGCGCCAGCCCGTAGAGGACGTTCATGAGCGTGGACTTGCCCGCGCCGTTCTCGCCCAGCAGAGCGTGGATCTCCCCCGGGCGCACCTCCAGGTCGATGCTGTCGTTGGCGACGACACCCGGATAGCGCTTGGTGATGCCGCGCATCTCCAGCGCAGGGGCGGCGATCCGTTGGGCTGACTGATCGAGTGTCGGCGCGGTCACGTTGGGCCGGTCCTCAGCGTTGCGGGCCTTTGTACGACGAACGGGCCGACCCAGCGGCCGACCCGTTCGTCCTCTTCAACCTGGGCTGTGCCGAGTGTCGGCTACGGCAGCGTCTGGACGCAGAAGCCGCTGCCTTCCTGCTCCTCGCAGGCCTTCAGCGAGCCGTCGGCCAGTGCGGCACTCGCGGTCGCCAGGGCCTCGCGGGTCTCAGGGCTGATGAGCTCCTTGAAGTCGTGGAAGGGGGACAGGCCCACGTCCTCGGTGTCGAGGCCCAGGCGCAGGATGCCGCCCTGGTCCTCGCCAGCGGCGATGCGCTGGATGGCGTCGCTGACGTTCTTGGTGAGCTTCTTCTCGGCGCTGACGATCGTGCAGGCTGCCGTCTCTGGCGTCGAGATGAACTGGTCGACGTCGACGCCGACGGCGTAGATACCCGCGTCACAAGCGGCCTGGAGGACGCCGTTGCCGGTCTTGCCCGCGACCTGGAACATGACGTCGATCTCGGGATCCTGGGCCAGCAGCTGCTGGGCGATGGCCTGGCCGCCCGCTGGGTCGTTGAAGGCGGCCGCGTCCGGGCGCACCGGATACGTAGGTCACCGTGACGGAGGCGTCGGGGTTGACCGACTTGGCGCCGCTGGCGTAGCCCTCGATGTAGTTCACCACGGCCGGGATGACCTGCGTTCCGCCGACCGCGGCGATGTGCCCGGTCTCGCTGACCGAGGCGGCCACGATCCCGGCCAGGTAGCCGGGCTGCTGCTCGCGCCAGTTGAGGCCCTGGACGTTCGGCAGCAGGACGGCGGGATCACCGGCACAGGTGAAGGTGTCGTCAGGATCACCCTCCGCGGTGATGCAGGGTGCCTGGTCGACGCCGATGAACTTGATGTCCGGGTTGGCCTTGGCCGCCATGATGGTGTCGGCGCCGGCAGCGAACCCGATGGTGATGATGATGTCGTATTCCTGGTCGACGAAGGCCTGGATGTTGGGGCCGATGTCGACCGACTGCTGGCTGATGGCGTAATCCGGCTTCGGAGCGCCGATGGCCTTGGCACCGGCGACGGCGCCTTCCCAGCTGTACTGGTTGAAGTTGCGGTCGTCGATGGTCCCGACGTCGGTCACGAGGCCGATCTTCAGATCGGCGCCATCCTGGGCCAAAGCCAGCGCGCCGCCGGCGAGCACGCCGGTGGCAGCCATGGTCAGCGCCAGGGATGCGGTGGTGAACCTGCGCATGTGTTCCTCCTCTACGTCGGGGCTCGCCCGATGGCGCCGCTCCCGAACGGGTCTCGACCGTCCAGCACCACTCCGTGGGACGGGCATGCAAGCATCGTAGCGGGTTCCCTATACCGATGGGAGCCGGGCCGGCCGCCTCCCCTCAGTCGGCGGTGATGCGTACCTCGTCGACCGCCGCCTCCACGATGGCGCCATCGCCAGCGTCGACCGCCTCGAGCTCGATGGCCACGCGCCGTCCTCCGAGGTCGCCGGGCAGCTGCCGCGCGAGGGCCCTCCAGGCGGGTTTGCGCTTGCTGCCGTTGCCGGAGACCTCCAGCAGCGTCGCCAGTCGCTGGCCCTCGCGATCGACGAGGAACACGCGCAGCCCGTCGGCGCCCGCGGCCAGGGCGCTGAGTCCGACCCAGTAGCGCATGCGCAGCGTGGCCCTGCCGTCAGCGGGGAGCGAGAAGAGCGGCGAACGGACGCTGGTGCGCCCGCCGTCGACATCCCGACCCGGGCGCCGTCCGGTGATCAGCACTGCGCGACCCGATGCCGCCGAACCCAGCTGCAGGTCGCCCTTCAGTGGATCGCCTCGCTGCCAGGTCCCGCCGGTCGCGGTGTCGGTCCCGTCGGGATCGACGCGCCAACCACGGGCGATCTCGAGGTCATCGAAGAAGGGACCGCAGTTCAGGCGGGTCGCCGCTGCGCCGAGGGCACGGTAGGGACAGGCCGCCTTCCCCATCAGGTACAGCACCGCGTCACGGTTGCGGCGCGTCTCGCGCCCGATGACCTCGTCCGGGGGGTAGTAGCGCCGGGGCCCGCTGCCGCCGCGCGGATACAGCTCGAAGGTGAACGAGAAGATGCGCTGCCGCGCGTAGACCCAGTCGATCATGTCCCCGTCGGTGGGGTACAGCTCGCTCGATTGTGCCGCCCGGTAGCCGTTGGTCGCCGCCATCGCCCTGCCCATGGCGCGGAAGGTGCGCATGTCCAGCTCGGTCATGTCAGGGGGCAGATCCCGGTACGTGTAGCCATACGGCCACAGCACCATCTCGCCCGCGGTGTGGAAGGTGATGTGCGTGCGGATGCGCTGCCGTCCCTCGACGACGCGGCTCTGGATGAAGTCGCGCATGGCCCGGGTCTCGGGCGCCGACCAGGCCCGCGGGCCGCGGTAGTTCCATTGTCCCGGGCGGCCCGACGAGCCGCCACAGCAGCCCCAGCGGTAGCCGTAGTTGCGGTTGAGGTCCGTGCCGATCTTGCTCGAGCCCGGCGTGGGTTGGCGGTTGGCTCGCCACGAGCGGTAGGGCGATCCCGTCAGGTCGTGCTGCAGGCCGTCGGGGTTCAGCATGAACACGATCCAGGTGCGCCGCTGATCGACCAGCCGGGTGACGCGTCGGCCGAGGTCGGACGACTTGCCGTACTGCCCGGTGAGCAGGTCGAGCACGTCGATGGCCATCTCGGCGCTCAGATGCTCGCGGGCGTGGTGGAGCCCATCGAAGAGGACCTCGGGCTCATCCTCGTCGGTCCCAGGCTCGTCGCTCACCTCGGCCGCCCACAGCTTGCGGCCCTCGTAGCTGTTGCCGATGGAGAAGACCCGCACGATGCCCGGGTGAGCGCCGCGACGGCCTTGATGTGGTTGACCATCTCGCGATACGAGTGGTAGCGAGCGTCCCGGTCGGGGTAGTCGGCACCGTGGACCGGGCCGACCAGGCTGACCGTCAGCAGCGCGAGCAGGCAGAGCGACAGCAGCTTCCTCATGTCGGTGAATGCTAAGCGGCGTCAAGGTCGCCTGCCACGGCCGCCAGCGCGCCCGTGAGCGCTGGCCCTGGGTCATCGCTCCGTGGCCCCGTCGCGAGGTCCTCGCTCCGGGGCGCCGTCGCGAGCGCGCCATGCCCAGTACTTTCGGCGCCAGCCACCATCCGCCGGTTTTGGGGCCACGCGTGCGGTCCATTGGCGTCGGCTGCGGCAACGGCCTGTCAAGTGCGGTTTGGGAGGGTCCAGTGCGCGCGAGTGCCATCTGCTCCCGAGCGGTGCGGGACAAACGGTGCAAGGGGACAACGCTTATAGCCCAGCAGTACCGGGGGCCGTTGCCAAAAGGTCCCCAGGACTTGAGACTACTCCCATGCGTCGGGGGACTCGAACCGAGCCACGACGGTCGTCAGTCCGCAGTCAGCTCCGGGGGAATGAAGCGGAGCGCATTCATCTATCAGGCGTTCGCTTGATGTCGGGTCGTCCCACACCCGAGAAGGAGAGGCATCGATGTACCAATCCAACAGCCGCCGCACCACCTCGCGTGGCGCGCTGCTCGCGGTCCTGCAGTCATTCCTGCTGCTGTCCGTGCTGGTCCTGACCCCAGCATCCGTGATCGCGCAAGAAGGCGACGCGATGCCCAGCGCGGCCCCGGAGGCGACGGAGCCCGCCGCGGAGCCGAATGCCACCGCGCTGCCCGACCGGCCCGGCCCGACGGCCGACCGGCAGGCCTCCCGGGCAGCCGACGAGTCCGAGCCCAAGGCTGAGCCCAAGTCCGTGGATGCCCCGTCCTTCGTCGAGCCCGAGCTGAAGCTGCGCCTCTATCCCAGGCAGATCAAGCTGTTCCCGGGCGGTAAGAAGGTCGTCAGCGCCTGGACCTGCCCGGCCGACGTCGGTGCCTCCTTCGGCCCCGACAAGGAGCCCGGCACCGCCGACGACGAGTGCACCAAGGTGCGGGCCAAGTGGTCCCTCGAGGCGGCCGATTCCGGGCGCCTCTCGAACGTCTTCGGCCTCAAGACTCGCATCACCCTGCTCGCCGACAGCGACATCGACGTTCGCGCCCAGGCCGACGGCCTCATCGGCAAGGGCCGCGTCATCGCCAAGGAAGAGCCCGCCGCGGACCGGCCCCAGGCCGTGGTCATCGAGCCCACCGCGGTCGAGCCCGTCGTCGAGGAGCCCAGCGCGGCCCCTGTCGACGAGCCCATCATCGACGAGCCCCCGGTCGACGAGCCTCCGGCCGATCCGAGCGAAGAACCCACCGCCGCGGAGCCCAGCGTCGCTCCCAGCGAGGAGCCGGTCGCTTCCGAGGCCCCGGTCATCGTCGAGCCCTCCGCCGAGCCCACCACCGAGCCGACTGCCAAGCCCAAGTCGACCAACAAGAACGGCGGCAGCACCGCCACGTTCGTCTCCCCGTTCGCCATCGCTGCCGACATCGATGTCGTCGTCGAGGCGCAGATGGACAGCGGGACGGGTGACTGCATCAAGTACCTGCCCCAGGACGGCGGCCTATCGCAGACGACATTCGTGAAGGCCACCGACAGCCAGTCCACCGCCTGGACCGCGCACGGCAGCAGCGCTGGCTGTCCGACTGGTCCGCTCAGCCTCACGACGCAGAGCGCCCTCGGCTTCTCGCCCACGGCTGCCCAGACGGTGCCCACCGGCACGCCCTTCACGCTGGGCCAGATGACCCACAGCAACAACCCCATCCAGGGCGAGAACTACTTCAACGGCACCCTGAACATCCGCCTCTTCGGCACCACGCTCGACTTCCCGTGGACCCTGTGGGAGACGCCCAACGAGGCGTCCCCCTGTGCCATCCCCGGGACGACGCGGCCCTGTGACGACCGCACCACCTTCTCGGACACCATCGGCGACCAGGCCATCAACGTCGGTGGCGTCGACTATCAGCTCGTGCTGCTCGGCTTCAACAAGGTCGGCGAGGGCAACATCGGCTCCACGCCTCCAGATTGCCCCGCGTACGACCCCGACGCCGTCGTCGACTCCTTCATCACCGAGGAAAGCACCGCCAACTACGGCTGCCTCTACGCCGAGCTGGTGCAGGTCCGGTCGCTGACCATCGAGAAGGTCAAGGCCGGTGCCGCTGGCGGTTCACCCGACTTCGACTTCTCCTCGACCAGCACCCTCGGCAACCAGTCGCCGTGGGGCGGCCGGAGCTGGGACCTTGCGCCCGGCCAGTCGGAAGGCCCCATCGCCTTCCTGCCCTCCCGGGAGACCGTCGTCGTCACCGAGGACGTCCCGTCCGGCTGGAGCCTGACCGACGTCAGCTGTGTCGACGGCACTGGTGCCGCCATCCCGGGCAGCCAGTACAGCGTCAACCTCGACACCGGCCGGCTGTCGCTCAACGACATCGACGACGTCGCCGATGGCGCCGCCAGCGCAGCCCCCATCGTCTGCACCTTCACCAACCGTCTCGACACCGGCACGCTCATCGTCGAGAAGGTGGTGGTCAACGACAACGGTGCCGATGCCATCGCCACCGACTTCGCCTTCGACGTCGCCGGCCCCAGCGCCCAGGGCCCGGTGCCCTTCGCGCAGCTTGGCGCCAACGAGCTGCGGGGCAGGAACACCCTGAGCGTCGATGCGGGGACCTACACGGTCACCGAGACCCAGCCGATCGTGCCTGGCTATAGCGTCAGCTATGACAACTGCAGCAACGTGGTCGTCGGTCCTGGCGCAACCCAGACCTGCACCATCACCAACGACGACGATCCCGCCGGGCTCATCCTGCGGAAGACCGTCATCAGCA
>CAWDQY010000004.1:0-103837 GCA_963804575.1 uncultured Chloroflexia bacterium | reverse complement strand
CGACATCAGCAGCAAGCCCCCCGCCACCATCGAGTGGGAGTGACTCCGCCAGAAGGCATCCAGCCATGAGCCCGGCACGGCTGCCCTCGCCGGGACCTTCCTTCGCCCGTGCCGAGCCCCTGCGGCTGCGCGGCCCTGGCGGCAGTGTCGGCGCGCGAGTCCGCCTGGGGATGACCAAGCCGACGGTGATGGAGGAGGATTGGTGGGTCTTCACCCTGTGGGTGGAGGACGAGGAGGGCGTCCTCGAGGCCAGCAGCGTGGCGCCTGCCGCTGGGCCACCACCGCTGCCGCCAGTGCAGGTCATCGGCTCCACGCTTTGCCAACGCGCTGATGGGTCTGCTCGCCCAGGAGGACGGCCGCCAGCTGATCCGACTGCGCATGGGCGAGCCCGAGGATGAAGCCGAGCCGTGGCGGCGTCCACTGATGCTGCTGACCGCGCTGCGCTGGGATCCCGTGCGCAAGGCCGGCATGCGCGACAACGAGCTGGTGGCCGAGGTGATGCGCGCCTTTCGGCGAGCCATCGATGCCGCCGGCGCCCCGGGACTGCACGCCTAGCCAGGCAGGTCTGCTCGCCCAGCGACCGCTGTATCCGCCTGGCCACCGGCCGAGGCCGCCGCACCCTCCGGCCGACTCCCCGGTCCGCTGCTACACTCGGCCCGCCGTGGACGGCGAGGGGTGCCGTCCGTCTTCCCGTAGCCCTGAGGCCCTGCACGCATGCTCGAAGCACTCGGCATCGACAACCTCGACCAGCAGTTCGCTGACATCGTCGAGAGCGACATCTTCCAGGCCATCATCTACGTGGTCGTGGCCTATATCGTGCTCATCTGGCTGGCCAGCGCGTACTGGGCCTATCGCGACATGCGGCTGCGCTCCTCGAGCGCCATCACGCCCTACATCGCGGCGCTCGCCATCATCATCTTCACCCCGATCTTCTTCCTCTTCGGCCTACTGGTCTACCGCATCGTCCGACCCAAGGAGACCATCGGCGAGGTCAACGAGCGAGCGCTGGCCGAGGAAGCGATGCTGGCCGAGGTCGCGTCCCACGCCCAGTGCGCCAACTGCTCGCGCCCGGTGCACGAGGACTGGATCATCTGCCCCACCTGCCGCAACCGCCTGCGCCGCGTCTGTCCCAACTGCGAGCACCTCATCGAGCTCGACTGGACGCTGTGTGCCTGGTGCGGCAAGGACTTCGAGCGTGTCGAGGCCCCCGGCACGACCGCCGCCTTCATGCCCTCAGCCCGGCCGGCCCCACGGCAGCAGCTGCCGCCGCCTCCACGCATGGCCACACCACCACCACCGGCCGCCGCGCCTGCCCGTCCGGCTCCCCCGGTGCCCTCGCCCAAGTCCACCGAGGCGCCGCGGTCCAACCAGCCGCCTTCGAGCCAGCCGCCGTCCAGCCCGCAGCCGCCCACGCAGCCACAGGGCGCGCCGTCGCCGGCACCGCGCAGCTCAGGGGCATCAGCGACGAGCCCCTCGTCGGGCGCCGGAACGCAGTCGCCGACCGGGATCTAGCGCGGTCGCGATGCCGTGACCGGCTCCGAACCTGAGGACAGCGCTCCCGCTCCCCAGGACGAGGTACCGCCCGAGCCGCATGCCACCGAGGAGCTGCCCGGCGGCGCCATCTTCTCGCTCGAAGGCCGGCGAGCTCCAGGCCTCTACCTGGCGGCCTGGCTCATCGCTGCCATCGGCCTGGGCCTGTTCCTCATCGGTGCCCTGGCCAGCTCGCCTGACGCCGCCACGTTGCTGCTCTCGGTGGGCACTGCCCTGCTGACCCTTGGCCTGGCGACGGCGTGCGGCTACCAGGCGCTGGAGCGCCGCGAGCGCGACCCTGGCAGCTACCGCGGGCCCGCACCGCTGCTCGTCTTCGGCGTCTACTTCTTCGCCATGGCCCTGGTCGGCTTCCTTGTCACGGTGGCCGGTCTCGTCGACGATGGCGATGCCCTCGGCTTCTTCGTCATCGGCTCGCTCCAGGCCGTCGCCTACGCCGTGGTGGTGTGGCTCACGGTCGTGCGCACCGATTCGCTGACCTGGCGGCAGATGGGCTGGCCGACGTGGGACGGATCCGGGCGCGGCGTGCTGCGTGCCGTCGGCATGGCCGTGGCCCTGATGCTGCCGCTGACCTTCGCCTTGCTCATCCTCGGGGGCGTCCTCGGCAGCCTGCTGGGCGTGGAGGCGCCCGACATCCTGCCCGCCGCTGAGTCCTCCCTGGATGCCTTCATGGTGTCCATCACCGCGGCGCTCATCATCCCCGTCGGTGAGGAGCTCTTCTTCCGCGGCTTCGTGCTGACCGCCTGGCTGCGCGACCTTGGCGAGCGTGCGGCCCTGGTCAGAAGCTCGCTCTTCTTCGCGCTCATCCACATCGTCAACATCAGCACCGACACCTTCGCCGAAGGAGCCGCACAGGCGCTGCTGCAGACGGCGGTGATCCTGCCGGTGGGTCTGGCGCTCGGCTGGCTGTTCCTGCGCTCATGGCATCGCTGCGGCCATCGCCGCGCACGTCACCTACAACTCCTTGCTGCTGTTCCTCGCCTACCTCGCGACCACGCTGGCCTAGCCGGCCTGCCAGCTGGCCCGGGGCGGCCGAGCCGGCGCGGCCACATCGCGGCCAAGCGGAGGCCAAGCCCTGGCGAAGCCCGTGTGAAGTGCCCGTCCCTAGGCTGCGCCATGCCTTCGGGATCGGGCGGCGGGGGAATCGGCGGGCTCCGTCGTCCGGACCCGAGGGCGCCACCAGGCCAACCATGCCACCGCCGGCCCGCCACGGGAGGAGCGCCATGAGCAGCACGACCCAGGGGCCAGCCCGGCGCTCGGTGCGGGAGCTGCCGCTGGCCGAGCGACCCCGCGAGCGGCTGGCGGCAGGGGGAGCGGCCGGGCTCTCCTCGGCTGAGCTCATCGGCCTGTTGTGGACCTCCGGCTCACGACAGGCATCGGCGGCGGCCATGGCCGAGGAGGCGTTGGTGCGCTGCGACGGTCTGTCGGGGCTGGCGGCGGCCTCGCCCCGTGAGCTGGAGCGCGTGCCCGGGGTCGGCCCGGCCCGGGCCGCGCAGTTGACGGCGGCCTTCGAGCTCGGTCGCCGCGCCGTCGTCGACTGGCCCGCCGGCCGCTGGGTCATCCGTGCGCCCCGGGACCTCGCCACGCGCCTCACCGCCGACCTGGGTCACCTGCAGCGCGAGGAGCTGCGGGTGGTGCTGCTGGACACGCGCAACGGCGTCATCGGCATGCCCACGGTCTACCGCGGCAACGTCTCGGCTGCGCTGGTCCGCATCGCCGAGCTCTTCCGCGATGCCGTCCGACTGCACGCGGCACGCATCATCCTGGTCCACAACCATCCCTCGGGCGACCCCACGCCCAGTCCCGACGATCTGCACATGACCGCGGAAGCGGTGGCCGCTGGACGCCTGCTCGACATCGCGGTGCTCGACCATCTCGTCATCGGACACGGGGCCTGGGCCAGCCTGCGTGACCGTGGTGTCGCCTTCGAGCGCAGCTGAAGGGCCGCAGGCCCCGTAACGACGGGAGCCGTGCGGCGATCGGGATAGGCGGCGGCCCGCGTATACTCTCGGGCACTGGAGTCGGGAGCCGTGGAGGTCTCCTGCCCGGGCCGCCGTGGCCCGCTCCAGACTGGTACGCCACCCCCAGTCGTGCGGGGCGTGGTCGTACCGTCGGTGCCAGAACGCTCGTGGTCGCTGCCCGGCCACCGATGGAGGCTGTCGCTCGACAAAGATGATCGACGCGTTCTTCGGTGCGTTCTCCCGTGATATCGGGATGGACCTCGGCACGGCCAACACGCTCGTCCACGTGCGTGGCCGCGGCATCGTCATCAGCGAGCCCAGCATCGTCGCGATCGACACCAAGACCCGCAAGGTGCTCCACATCGGTGCCGAGGCCAAGCGCATGGTGGGCCGCACCCCGGCCTCCATCACTCCCATCCGCCCGCTGCGCGATGGCGTCATCAGCGACTTCGACATCACCGAGCAGATGATCAAGTACTTCGTCCAGCGGGTGCACGACCGGGTCGGCCTGGTGCCGCGCCCGCGCATGCTGCTGGGCATCCCCAGCGGGGTGACCGAGGTCGAGCGCCGTGCCGTCCGCGACGCGGCCCTCAACGCCGGCGCGCGCTGGGCCCGGCTGATCGAAGAGCCCATGGCGGCGGCCATCGGCGCTGGCCTGCCCATCGGCGAGCCCAGCGGAAACCTCATCGTCGACATCGGCGGCGGCACCACCGAGGTGGCCGTCATCTCCCTCGGCGGCATCGTGGTCAGCCGCAGCGTCCGCGTGGGCGGCGATGAGCTCGACGAGGACGTCATCGCCTACGCCCGGCGCGAGTACAACCTGCTGGTGGGCGAGCGCACGGCCGAGGACATCAAGATCGCCATCGGCTCCGCCTACCCGGGCGAGCACGACAACCAGCACGTGAGCATGCGTGGCCGCGACCTGCTCACCGGCCTGCCGCGCTTCGTCGAGATCACCGCCGAGCAGGTGCGCGAGGCCATCGACGCCTCGCTGGCGCAGATCGTCAGCACCATCAGGGACACCATCGAGGAGACCCCGCCCGAGCTCGTGGCCGATATCGTGGACCAGGGCATCGTGCTGGCCGGCGGTGGCGCGCTGCTGCAGGGCCTGGACCGCCGCATCGCCGAGGCCACGCAGATGCCGGTGCACATCGCCGACGACCCGCTGACCTGCGTCGCCCGCGGCACCGGCATCGTGCTCGAATCGATCGACGACCCCTTCATGCAGCGCGTGCTGGTGGCCGAGACGTACTCGAGGCCGCTGCGCTAGGCCGCCCATGCTGCGCGACCGTCACGCACGCCGCCGCCTCATCGCCTTCGTGGCGCTGCTGGGGCTCTGCGTGGCGATGCTGGCGGTCAGCGGCAGCGCCCCCGTGCAGGAGCTGCGCCGCGGCGTCAAGTTCGCCATCGCCCCGGTGCAGGACACCATCTCGGACGGCACGCGCTCGGTGACCTCGGTGCTGGACGCCTTCAGCGAGGTGGACCGGCTGCGTCGCGAGAACCAGGACATGCGCGAGGCGATCGATGTGCTCGAGGACCAGCTGGCCACGCTGGATGCACTCGATGCCGAGAACAAGCGACTGAACAAGCTGCTGGGCACCAGGAGTGACCTGCAGTTCGAGACGGTCGCGGCGGGGGTGAGCAGCCGCTACGCGTCGCAGTTCGAGCGCATCATCACCCTCGACCGGGGCACCGAGTCGGAGATCGTCGACGGCGCCCCGGTGCTCTCGGAGGGCGGGGCGCTGGCCGGTCGGGTGACCGGCGTCGGCGAAGGTTGGGCCGAGGTCACGCTCATCAACGACACCAGCTCGCTGGTCGCCGGGCGCGACAACCGCACCAACGCCAGCGGCAACGTGGTCGGTCGGCTGGCCGCGCCGTTGGCGATGGAGGAGATCCCGCGAACCGACCAGGTGTCGATCAACGACCGCATCGTCACGCTCGGCGCCAGCATCGGCAGACGCTTCCGTTCGGTCTACCCCAAGGGCATCCCCATCGGGCGAGTGGTCGATGTCCTGGAAGAGCCCGGCGACGTGGTCAAGACCGCGCTCATCCAGCCTGACGCCGACCTCGACCACCTGGAGTACGTGCTCGTGCTCAAGCAGGGCGAGTTCACGCCGCCACGGCCCATCCCCGAAGTGGTGGCCAGCGAGGGATGAGCCCGTGGTGGGGAGGGCAGGTCGACGGGACCCCGCTGGGACCATCCGGGCGCAGGGGCGGTGACCTTCTCGGCATGGCCCATCGGCAGGCGCGCCCCGACCCTTGGTGGGACATGCCCCACCACCACCGCAGCAGTGCCCCGGCGGGGGGCTCGCGTGGCTCGCTCCACCGCCGCGACGCCATCCGCCTGCTCGCGGTCCTGCTGGCCGTGATCGCCCTCATCCTGACCAGCTCGGCCCTGAACTGGGTCACCGAGGCCAGTGCCGCCGACGAGGCTCCCGCGCCCAAGAAGGCCGTCGTGGTGTCCGGCCCGGTGCACAGCCTGACCGATCGCTACCGGGACTACGCGCGGGCGATCGCCGACGAGGCCGCCGCCCAGGGCATGGACGTCATCCGTATCTTCCACCCCAATGCCACCAAGGCCCGCGTCAAGAAGTACGCCAACGGCGCCGACCTGTTCGTCTACGTCGGGCATGGCAACGGTTGGCCCAGTCCCTACGGCCCGTTCCAGGAGACGACCAAGAACGGCCTTGGGCTCGACTACGACGACCCCGACCAGCGCGCCAGCTACAACGTGCTCTACAAGGGTGCCGACTGGCTGCGTGCCAACATCGAGCTGGCACCCAACGCGGTGGTCATCCTCTCGCACCTCTCCTACGCCTCCGGCAATGCCTCGTCGGGCATGGCCATCCCCACCCGCGCCGTGGCCGTCGAGCGGATCGACAACTTCGCCAACGGCTTCCTGTCCATCGGTGCGCGCGTGGTCTGGGCACTGGGATGGCAGCCCGGCGCAGACGTGGTCAAGGCCCTCCACCAGGACGACGCCACCATGGATGCCATCTTCATGACGCGCTACCGCAGCGGGGTGAACCCGCTCAACGGCTGGATCGGGCAGGATCCCGGCTACTACCCTTCGGACCGCGTCCCCGGAGCCACCATCCACATCGACCCCGATTCCCAGTACGGCTACCTGCGCGGCATCACCGGCGACCTCGCCTTCACCACGACCGAGTGGCGCGATGCCACCGCTCGGCCTCCCGACCTGGAGCCGCCGGTCATCAGTGGTGTCAGCGCCAGCCAGGCCCCGGTCACGCTGGCCACGACCGGATCGGACGAGCCGGTCTTCACGCCCAATGGCGACGGCCTCAGCGACAGCATCGCCATCTCGCACCGGCTGTCGGAGGGCGCCTTCGTGGAGATGGCGGTGAAGAAGGATGGCAACCTCGTACGCCGGACCTCCACCTGGGCCCTCGCGGGTCCAGGCAAGTTGACCTGGGACGGTCGACGTGACGACGGCGGCACCGCGGGTGAGGGCCTGTTCAAGGTCATCCTCACCCCGACCGATCGCGCCGGCAACCAGGGCGAGCCGGCCGAGGTCAAGGTGCGCGTGCTCAACTCGATGCGGAATCCCACGGCCAATCCCACGCTGTTCCATCCCGCCGATGGCGACGACCTCGCGGCCACCGCGGCGCTCAAGGCGCGACTCACGCGCGATGCGACGGTAAGCCTGCTCATCCGCAGTGCCAGCGGCGATGTCGTGCGGCGCGGCATCGACGAGGTCGCCATGACACCCGGCGACGTCCGCTTCGTGTGGGACGGCACGGATGACACGGGGGCCATGCTGCCCGAGGGTCGTTACCACGCGCGTATCCGCGTCACCCGACCGCAGGGCAGCTACGCCCACGAGGTCACGCTGCGCCTGATGCCCTTCCAGCTGTCGACCAACACGTGGTCCGTGCGACGCGGCGACAAGATCAGCCTGAAGGTCCTCTCGGCCGAGCCGCTCAAGGGCAAGCCCACGGTCTTCGCCAACCAGCCTGGCATCGCCAAGTACAAGGTGCCGGGCTGGAAGATCACGCGTCTGGACGCAGCCACCTTCAAGGTCGTGCTCAAGACCAGGGCTGCGGGCAAGCCCGGCGAGATGAAGGTCCGCGTGCTGGGCACTGATACGGCTGACGGGACCCAGGCAAAGATCTTCACGCTGACGGTGCGCTGACCCGGCGGAGCCAGCGAGGCACGGTCCTCGCGCAGATGCCTAGACTGGGGCCTGATGACCGAGCACACCAACGACGATCGATACAGCGGTACCTGGGTGGTGCTGCCGACCTACAACGAGGCCGAGAACCTGGCCGGGATCTCCGCCGCCATCCTGCACGCCCTGCCCGGCGCCTCCCTGCTGGTGGTGGACGACTCCTCGCCCGATGGCACCGGCCAGTTGGCGGACCGGCTGGCCAGCCAGGACGAGCGCATCGTGGTCAGGCACCGTGCCCACAAGGAAGGCCTGGGCAAGGCCTACATCGAGGGCTTCGGGGTCGCTCTCGACGCTGGCGCGGCGTACGTCATCCAGATGGATGCCGACTGGTCGCATGCTCCTGACTACCTGCCAGCGCTGATGGCAGCCATCGAGGACGGCGCCGACCTCGTCATCGGGTCGCGCTACACGCGCGGAGGTGGTGTCCGCGACTGGGGCGTCGGGCGGCGCATCGTGTCCCGCGGTGGCTCGCTCTTCGCCCGCGTCGTGCTGCGCTTGCGCCCCCACGACCTGACCGGCGGCTTCAAGGCCTGGCGCCGGGCGGCCCTGGAAGCCGTGGCCTGGGAGCGCGTGCACTCGGGCGGCTATGTCTTCCAGATCGAGACCACGTACCTGGCTACCCGCGCCGGTGCCACGGTGAGGGAAGTGCCGATCGTGTTCAAGGACCGCGAGGTGGGCACCAGCAAGATGTCCAAGTCCATCATCGTGGAAGCACTGCTGGTGGTGCTGCAGTTGCGCTGGGATGAGCTGCGCGGTCGTGGCCCGAGTGCCAGCATGGTCCGCAGCGGCGACGAGGGCTAGGGACGTGCGTCTGCTCACATGCGCCGTCCGCGCTAGGCTGGACGCGTAGCCCATCTCACGTGGACCGGGCCGAACCAGGAGCTCCCGTTCGTTGACTGCCGCAGCGCCCCAGCCGGGCCGGCTGAACATCACCATCGTCGCCGCCAACCCCTTCGAGTTCGATTCGCGCTTCCTGCGGTCGGCCACGTCGCTGGCGGCTGACGGCCATCGGCTGCGCATCCTGGGCTGGTCGGCGCCGGGATTGCCAGCGCAGGAGGAGTTGGCCGCGGGCGTGCAGCTCACTCGTCTTCCCGTCGATCGCCGCATCAGCCTGGCGCTGAAGCCGCTGCCGGCACGCGTCCGCCACGGGATCTGTCGGCTCATCCGGCTGCAGCCGGAAGCGCAGGTGCTGCCGCCGGACGCGCCCTCCGGCTTCGATCGGCTGCTGCATCCACTGCGCCGCGCGCTGGAGATGGTGGCCAATGCCCGCCGGGCGGGGCCCTGGGCCGATGCCGTCGTCGAGGCGGCGCCCGAGACCGACGTCTTCCACGCGCAGTCGCTGATCGTGCTGCCGGTCGTTCGCGACGCGGCTCGCCGGCTCGGCGGTCGATTCGTCTACGACGTCGCCGACTACCACACCGAGGCCGCCCGACTGGCGCGCATGCCCTGGATCGTGCGCGAGGTGATCCGCCGCCGCGAGCGCGACTGGGCTCGCGACGGTGCTGCCTTCCTGGCCGTGAGCGACCCGGTGGCCGACCTCGTGGTGCGCCGCTGGGGCGTGCCGCGTCCGACCATCCTGTGGAACTGTCCGCCCGCGTGGCGCCCGGACCAGCCCGGCATCATCGAGTCCGACCGCATCCGCGAGGCCACCGGCATCGAGCCGGAGCGGCCCGTGGTGCTGTACCAGGGCGGCTTCTCCGTCGATCGTGGTGTCGAGGAACTGGTAGCTGCGGCCACCCAGCCACGGCTGATGGAGCTGGGTGCTGCGGTCGTGTTCATGGGCTACGGCCGCCTGGAGGCGTTCATCGCCGAGGCCGTGGCGCGACACCCGGGACGCATCTACCTGCTGCCGGCCGTGCATCCCGACGACCTGATGCCGTGGACGGCCAGTGCCGACGTCTCCTTCGTGGGCCAGCCGCCGCGCACGCTCAACCAGAAGATGAACCTCCCCAACAAGCTCTTCGAATCGATGATGGCGGGCGTGCCCGTCGTGGTCAGCGAGGGCAACGAGCAGTGCCGCTTCACCACCGACGAGGGCGTCGGCAGCTGCGTCGACGTCGACGACCCCGCCGCCATCGCGGCAGCCTGCGCCGAGCTCATCAGCGCTCCGCCCGAGGCGCGGCGCGCACTGCGCGCCCACTGCCGCCGGGTGGCCCTCGAGCGATACACCTGGGATCACACGGCGGTGGGCCTGCTGGAGCTCTACCGCAAGCTTGCCCGCGACGGTTCGCCGACCGCGGCGGGCCACTCCATCCGCGATGGCATCCCGCCACGCGAAGCAGGACTGGCATGA
Source organism: uncultured Chloroflexia bacterium (assembly GCA_963804575.1). GTDB lineage: Bacteria > Chloroflexota > Limnocylindria > Limnocylindrales > CSP1-4 > JAFMJV01. The sequence goes on along the minus strand of CAWDQY010000004.1, from coordinate 93,846 downwards.
GACGCCGGCTCGGGCCCATCGTGGCGCTCCTCGTCATCACGCTGCTGGCCGTGGCATCGCTCGCCGGCAAGCGTCAGCGCCGCTGAGGTCGCCGGCTCCGTCGTCAGCGCCTCGAAGCTGAAGGAGCGTCCGTACCGCGGCATCGCCTTGGTCACCGTGGATGACCGCGTGGCCTGCACGGGCTTCATCGTGGCACCGCGCAAGGTCGTGACCGCAGCGCACTGCCTCACGCGTGACGCGGCCAACGGCGACTACAAGTTCCGCGCGGGCCTGCCCCAGAGCGTGCAGGTCTATCGCGCCTACAGCGAGGCCGCAGGTGGGAGGCAGTACCGCACCTGTGGCGTCTCCAGGGTGTGGGCGCACTCGAAGTTCGTGAAGCGCAACGCAGCCGATCGCCTCTTCGGCAGTCGCGCCCATGACTACGCGGTGCTCACCACCGAGGCTGGCTGCTCCTACCCGCAGAGCGCCGTGATGCGGCTGTGGGCGACCGAGGCCTTCGATGGCCAACTCGACACGGGCCGCAAGGTGACGACGGGTGGCTATCCCGCGGATCCGCGCATCGACGGCATGAACGCCTTCAACCTGTGGCGTACCCAGGGCGAGGTCCAGCCTGTCCCTTCCGAGGACCCACGTCTGCTCAGCGTCAACGCCTTCGTCGCCCAGGGCATGAGCGGCGCACCGGTGTGGCGCTCATTCCAGCAGGACTCACCCTGCGGCCGCACCCAGTGTGTCGTCGGGATCGTGGTCGAATGCGAGGTCAACACCAAGGGCCTCTGTCGCACCGGTGACGGCAGTCGGCTGGCGGTGCGCCTCACCTCCCAGGTGAAGCAGTCCATCAAGAAGCGCTAAGCCGGCGTCAGCGCATCCCGGCGTCAGCGGCATCTCCGGCGCCAGCGGCATCTCCGGCGTCAGCGGCATCTCCGGCGGCCATCAGACGCGCAGGATCTCCTCCGTCACCGTATCGGCCAGTGCCTCGAAGTCCGGGCGCAGCGGGGCTCGCTTCTCGATGACCAGGTCCTCCGCCCGCTCCAGGACGCGCATCCGCCCCTGCTCGACGAGCCAGCGGTCGACCGCACCGAGCTGGCCCGCGAACGTCGTCCAGGTGGGCACCCCCAGCACGGCCGCCTCGCGGTTCATGCTGCCACCGGCGCTGACGACGGCATCGGCGGCCCACACCAGCGAGGGCCCGTCCACCGGTCGGGCCGGGATGATGACACCGGACAGCGCCGCGAACGATCGGGCCTGCTCGGGCGTGCGCGGCAGGAGCACCACCTGGACGTCGCGCCCGAGCAGCAGGGCCAGCACGTCGTCGAAGACGGTGTTCTCGATACCGCGGTGGTACAGGCTCATGGTGGCCGGCGGGCGCAGCACCACGATGGCTCGTTGTCGGTCCAGCCCCAGCTCGTCGTAGACGCCGTCGTCGGGCTCGAAGTCGGCCAGGGCCACCTGTTCCTTGAGGCCGCCGTAGGGGCGATGCCGCTGCCTCGAGAGGCCGTAGCCAGCGAGCGCCTGATAGGGGATGACCTCGGGCGTCATCACCTTGGAGGCGAGGCGGAAGTTGATGCGGTGCATGCCGGCGGCGCCCTCGTAGTCGTGGATCACCGTGCTGTGCAGCCGCAGCAGGCGGGCCGCGATGGCGAGGTCGTTGGAGCCGTGGCTGACCGCCTGGGTGATGCCCTTGCCTCGGCCGAAGCGCGTCAGCGCGCTGCTGCGCCGCAGCAGGCCCAGCCCCTTGCCCGCCACCGAGGCACCGCCGTGGCGACCGATGACGGTGTGCCCGATGCCATAGCGCTCCAGCAGGCCCAGCGTCTGGGCGAAGTCGCGCGCGGTCACGACCGTCTCCACGCCGGCCTCGTCGAGCCGGCGCAGGATGGGCCGGAAGAAGAGGACGTGCGGCGAGTTGGTGAGGTCGACCCAGACCTTGCGTGGTCGCGCGGTCACGGCGGGCGGCTAGAGGACGTCGACGTTGGGCGGCACGCTGCCGGAGCTGCCGCCTGCCAGGCGTTGGCGCACGGCATTGCGCAGGTCCACCACGAGGTCCGCCTGCTGGACGACTCGTGCCAGGTCGAGCGCCGTGTGCGCCGTGGCGATGACGACGCAGTCGGTGGCGGCCAGGGTGTGGTCCTCCAGCTCCACCGATGAGAGTCCCTCGGCCAGCAGCGCGGGCACGTGGGGGTCGTGGTAGCTGACCTGCGCACCATCGGCGCGCAGCAACTCCAGCAGCTTGAGCGACGGGCTCTCGCGCAGGTCGCCCACGTCGGCCTTGTAGGCCATGCCCAGCAGCAGCACGTTCGCGCCGCGGACGGCCTTGCCCCGGCTGTTGAGCGAGCGGGCGATGCGCGAGGCGGCGTAGTAGGGCATGTTGACGTTGACCCGTCCGGCCAGCTCCACGAACTCGCTGTCCAGGTCGAACGCTCGCGCGCGCCAGGCCAGGTAGAAGGGGTCGATGGGGATGCAGTGGCCGCCGAGGCCCGGGCCGGGCCAGAAGGGCATGAAGCCGAAGGGCTTGGTGGCGGCCGCCTCGATGGCCTCCCAGACGTCGATGCCCATCCGGTCGGCGAGGATGGCCAGCTCGTTGACCAGCGCGATATTCACCGCGCGGAAGGTGTTCTCGATGATCTTGGACATCTCCGCCGACTCGGGTGAGGAGACCGGGTGCACGCGGTCGCAGATGCGCGCGTAGAGCGACTCCGCCCGCATCGCGCAGGCCGGCGTCATGCCGCCCACCACCTTGGGCGTCTCCCTGATGCCCCAGCGGGTGTTGCCAGGGTCGACGCGTTCGGGGCTGAAGGCAAGAAAGGCATCCTCGCCGATGGTGCGCCCGGCGGCTTCGAACATGGGTGCCAGCACTTCGCGCGTGGTCCCGGGCCAGGTCGTGGATTCCAGCACCACCAGCGCCCCGGCGGCGAGGTTGGCCAGGGCGGTCTCGGTGGCGGCGAGGACGTAGCCAAGGTCAGGCTCGCGGTAATCCCCCAGGGGCGTGGGCACACAGATGAGCAGCGCTCCGCAGTCGGCCAGGCGGCTCGGATCGGTCGTCGCCTCCAGGGCGCCCGCGCGGACCAGCTGCTCGAGCTCAGCCGAGGCCACGTCCTCGATGTAGGAGTGACCGGCCCTGATCGAGGCGACCTTGTCCTCGGAGAGGTCGTAGCCGATCGCTCGCAGGCCCGCCGAGGCGAACGCGGCAGCGAGCGGCAGACCGACATAGCCCAGGCCGATGATGCCGACGGTGTCGATGGCTCGTACGTTGGAGGTCACAGTCCGTCGACTCTAGCATCGGCCGCGCTCCGCTCGCGGTGATGGCATGCTTGCCCCATGCCCGGACTCATCCACGTCGTCGGCGCGCGGCCCAACTTCATCAAGGCGGCTCCCGTCATCGCCGCGCTCGAATCGGCAGGTGTGAGGCAGCGACTCGTCCACACCGGTCAGCACTACGACCGGGCCATGTCCGGGGTCTTCTTCGAGGAGTTGGGCCTGCCTCACCCGGACGTCAACCTCGGCGTGGGCTCGGGCTCGCATGCGGCCCAGACGGCGGCCCTGCTGCTGGCGCTGGAGGAGACCTTCGTCGCGGAGCAGCCCGAGCGCGTCGTCGTCTATGGCGACGTGAACTCGACGCTGGCCTCGGCACTCGTGTGTGCCAAGCTGCGCATCCCCGTGGCCCACGTGGAAGCCGGCCTGCGCTCGTTCGACGACTCCATGCCCGAAGAGATCAACCGGCGTGTGACCGACCTCTTGAGCGACCCACTGTTCGTGACCGCGCCTGAAGGGGAGCAGAACCTGGCGGCCGAAGGCATCCGTGGCCAGCGCGTGGTCTTCGTGGGCAACCCCATGATCGACACCCTCATGGCACACCTCGAGCGCCTCTCCCCGGGGCCGCTGCTGGCGAGGCTGGGCCTGGCCCGGCCGTACGGCGTGGTCACGCTGCATCGACCGGCCAACGTGGACACGCCCGCTGCGGCAGCCACCCTGGTCGGCGCCCTGCGCGAGGCCACCGCGCGCCTGCCGCTGGTGCTGCCACTGCATCCGCGAGGACGCCGGACGCTGGCTGAGGCAGGGCTCGATGACGTGCCCCGGCTCAGCGTGATCGAGCCGCTGGGCTACATCGACTTCCTCTCGCTGGTGCGCGGTGCTGCGGTGGTCATCACCGACTCCGGTGGTGTCCAGGAGGAGACGACCGTGTTGGACGTGCCCTGCCTGACGCTGCGACCGAACACCGAGCGGCCCATCACGCTGACCGCCGGCACCAACCGGCTGGTCACGCCCGAGACGCTTGGTCCGGCGCTCGACGGTGCCCTGGCGGGCGCGCAGAAGCGACCAGGCGCCGGCCCTCCGGGCTGGGACGGCCACGCCGGCGAGCGCATCGCGGCCGTGTTGGCACGCCTGTGAGCAAGCCCCTGCGCGCCCTGCTCATGCCCGGCTATGCCTGGAACCCCTACCTGCGGCTGCTTGCTGACGGGCTGCGCGAGCAGGGCGTGGAGGCATCGGTCGTCACACGCTGGCCCCGTCGAGCGCCCATCCTCGGAGCCTGGCAGGCGAACGGGCGGCCCAAGGTCGTCCACCTCCACTGGATCCACGACTTCCTCGGTGGCAGCAGTGGTACGCCGACCCGACGGAACGCGCTCTGGTTCGACTGGCAGCTGCGCCTGCTGCAAGCGCTGGGGGTCCGCATCGTCTGGACCGTGCATAACCTGAAGGCTCACGAGGCCGAGAGCAACAAGCACGACATGGCTGCGCACCGTCGACTCATCGAACGGGCGGACGCCGTCATCCTGCACTGCCAGGTGGCGCGCGAGGGGCTCATCGAGCGCTACCAGCCGAGCGCTGCTGCCCGCGAACGGCTGCACGTGCTCGCGCACGGCAACTACGTTCGGCACTATGACGTGGACGCCGACGCCGAAGCAGCTCGCCGATCGCTGGGCCTGCCCCCAAGTGGCCGGGTCTTCGCCTTCGTCGGTTCCATCCGCGGCTACAAGAACGTGGCTGAGCTGCTCGACGCCTTCAGCGGGGTGGCTCAGCTGGGCCCGGACGACCGACTACTCATCTGTGGCAAGCCGATGCCGAAGAAGCTCGGTCGCGAGCTGCAGGCTCGTGCCGCGGCCGATCCGCGCATCGTGCTGCGGCTCGAACGCATCCCCGAGGACGAGCTGTCGGGCATCCTGCGTGCGGCCGATGCAGCGGTGCTGCCGTTCCGCGACATCCTCACCTCCGGCAGCGCCATCCTGGCCATGAGCCACGGCCGAGCGGTGATCGCGCCGGCCATGGGCTGCCTGCCGGAGATGCTTCCGTCTGACGCCTCCATCCTGTACGACCCCGACGCGCGCCAGGCGCTGCGCGAGGCGCTTCGTGTCGCCGCCCGGTCCGACCTGTCGCGGATGGGTGAGCGTGCCCGGGCATGGGCGGACACCGTCGACTGGGGACCCATCGCGGCCGCGACGGCCGAGCTCTACCGGGGCGAGCTAGCCCGCAGTCGATGGGCGCCCGGCGCCCGACGCCCGGGGACACCGGACCTGGCCACTATCGGACCGAGCGGACCTCGTCGGGTAGAGCAGCCTGTTCGGCCGCCTCGCCCGTTCGGGCGCCTCGTCCTGCGCGCGCACGGGACCGTCGCTCACGGCCCGGACTCGGTCGCCCACGGCTCCGGTCTCGTCGCCCACGGCCCCGGTGCGCGTCGCGCCGCGCCTGCGACTGCGGCTGCTGCCGCCGCCTTCTTCGCGGCTCGAGCCTGGCGACGCCTGTCCCTGCGCTCGGCCTTCTCGGCCTCGAGATCGGTGGCAGCCGCTTCGTTGCCGTCGAGCACCTCGTCGAGGTTGCCGTCCTTGCGCGCCCGGCGGATGTCGACGATGTCCAGCTTGCCGTGCTTGATCAGCTGCTTGGCCTTGCGCTTCTGCTTCTGGCGCTTCTCGGCATTGTTCTCGTGCCGGTCCGCGATCTCCTCGGGGTCACCTTCGGCCACGATCTGTCCCTTGTCCATGAGGATGGCGCGCGTGCAGAAGGCGGTGATCCAGCTCATGTCGTGCGTGACCATCACGACCGCCTTGGCCGTCTGCAACACCTCCGCGATGCGCTTGCGGGACTTCTCCTTGAAGGTGTTGTCGCCGGTCTGGAGGACCTCGTCGAGCAGCAGGATGTCCGGGTCGACCGCGGTGGCGATGGAGAAGCCGACCCGGGCCCGCATGCCCGACGAGTACGTCTTCATGGGCGCATCGATGAAGGCGCCGATGTTGGCGAAGGCGATGATCCCGGGCGTGATCTCCTCGCATGACCCGGTGGTCGATGCCCATGAGCGCACCGGCGAGCGCGATATTCTCCCGGCCCGTCAGCTCGCTGTCGAACCCGGCTTGCAGGCTCAGCAGCGTGGACACATGGCCGTTGACCTCGACGACCCCCTCGGTCGGCTGCAGGATGCCGGCCAGCGCCAGCAGCATGGTCGACTTGCCCGAGCCGTTGGGCCCGATGATGCCGACAGCCTCGCCGCGGCGGACCGTGAAGTCGACGTCACGTAGCGCCCAGAAGTGACCCTGGTTGCGACGTCGCGGATCGAGCAGCGTGGCGAAGGTGGTGCGCAGCTTCGTCTTCTTGGTGAAGTTGAGGTTGTAGCGGATGCCCAGGTTCTGGGCCCGGATCGCCACCTCGCCAAGGGGTGCGGCCACGCGCAGGCCGAACTCCTCGGGGTCGGGCGCCTCGCCCTCGGCCGTCACGATGCTGGCCAGGGCGTCCTCGTCCAGCCGGTGGTCGAGGCGCGAATCCTCCCTCGCTTCGACGTCGTCGGAACGCGGGCCGCTTCGCTGCTCGGTCATCACAGCACCTTCGCGAAGGCGGGCTCGAGCCGCTTGAACACGAGCGTGCCGAGGATGAGTGATGACGATCCCGGAGACGAAGATCAGCGCCAGCATCCGGAAGTCGGGCGGCATGGCCTCCGTCCAGATGAGCATGCGCCCTCCGGTCTCCGGGTTCACGCTCGCGCCCAGGTCGCCGTAGATGACCTTGCGATACGACTCCAGCAGGATGGAGACCGGGTTGTACGAGAGCAGCGCCGAAGAGCACGCCGTCGGGCAGCCCGAAGGTCCGCTCCGCGCTCTCAAGGCCCTCCTTCAACGCCTGGCCGCGCCCGGCGACCTCCATGAAGGACCACAGGATGGGCGAGACCCAGAAGAGCAGGCGCATGAAGTGGCCGATGACGATGCCCACATCGCGGTAGAACACCGTCACCGCCGAGACCATGAAGACGATACCGAGCACGAAGACGTACTGCACCACCGCGATCAGCGGTACCCAGATGACCTGCCAGGTGACGTGGTCGTGGTAGACGAAGAACCAGAGGAACAGGAGCACGAGCAGGCCGAAGAGGAAGCTCACGATCTGGCTCAGCGTCAGCGTCACCGGCAGGATGATCTTGGGGAAGAGGACCTGCTTGATGAGCCCTTCCTTGCCGGTGACCGCGTTGGTCGAGCTGCCGATGGTGTGGGTGAACCACTTGAAGGCCACCATGGCGCTCAACAGGAAGAGCGGGAAGTCGGGCGTCGAGCGCTGGAAGATGACCGTCATCACCAGCACGTAGATCGAGCATCGTGATGAGTGGGTCGAGCACCCACCAGACGTTGCCCAGCACGGTATCGACGCCACGCTTCTTGACGTCGGCGCGCACCATATAGCCGATCAACCGACGGCGCGACCACACGTCGGTTATCGCGTTGCGGATGAGGGCGATCGGACCTGGCCGATCGTTGCTGCTGCGGAAAGCAGCCGGTGCCTCGTTGACGACTCCCATGGACGGGCATGACGGTAGCAGAAGCGTGGAGTTTGCCCCTGCTTTGGACGCGCTGGCCGCGCGCTGCCGTCGCTGGCAGCGGCAGCCCTGATACAGTCGGCCGCGTGACCAGCCCGACATCACAGCCCGTCTTCGTGGTCGGAGGCCCGCGTTCCGGGACCACGCTGCTGTCGGCGATGCTGGCGGCGCACTCGGCCTTCGACTGCGGCCCGGAGACACACTTCCTGTCGCGCTGGGCACACGTGGCCAGGAGCGAACGCGCGCGCATCCTCGACCCGGCCGACTGGCCCGCCCGCGCCCACGCCTACGTCACCACCCTGTCGCTGGGCAAGCAGCCCATCTATCCGATGTTCGGGCTCACGTCCGACGACGTGCGCGCGTGGCTGGCCGCCCGGCCCCCGTCCCTGGCCACGATGCTGGAATCGCTCACGGCCCAGCGCGCCCAGCGAGCTGGTGCGCCACGCTGGGTAGAGAAGACGCCGCGCCACCTGGAGGTCCCGGAGCTCATCACCGAGACGTGGCCGGATGCGCGCATCGTGCGCATCGTGCGCGATCCCCGCGATGCCGCCGTGTCGCTCACGAAGGTGCCCTTCGGGACACCCTCACTGCTGACCAACCTCTCCGTGCTAGCGCGCATGAACGAAGCCTCGGCCGACTTCTACCGCGAGTCCGAGCGTGCCCTGACCGTGCGCTACGAGGACCTGGTGGCGACGCCCGAGCAGGAGCTGCAGCGTGTCTGCGCCTTCGTCGGCGTGGACTTCGAGCCAGGGATGGTGACCGATCGCCACGGCGCCACCGGCGTGGCGGCTGCTCACGAGTGGTGGAAGGGCGACGCGACCGGGCCGCTGGACCGTTCGCGGTCGGGTCGTTGGCCGGCTGAGATGCCGCCGGAGGTGCAGCACTACGCCGCGCTCAACCTGGGCCAGCTGCTGGAGGAGCACGGCTACGGGACAGCCGTCCCACCCAAGCGGCAGCTGGCCATCGTGCCGGCCGGCGATGCCCTCAACGCGCGCTATGACGGGATGCTCCTTCAGCTCGCGGCCGCGGATGTGGCGGTCCGCCGGCCCATCCCCACCAGCATCGAGGCGCTCCACCTGCAGGAACCGCTGGTGTTCTTCGGCGTCGTCGGGCAGCTCGACCCAGGTCGCGGCCGTCCGGCTCAGCAGCGCGTGATCGACATCGCTCGCCTGGGGCTGCTCTTGCTCACGCGCCGCCTGCACGGCCGGCCGGTGGTGTGGGTGCGCCGCCTCAGCCTCATCCGACGCCATCCCCGTGATGGTGGCGAGCGCTTCATCGCGCGACTGCTGCAGCTGCTGGCCGTCAGCATGGAGGCGGAGGACCTGCCCGAGCTCGTCGGTGCCGCGACGCCCGCTCCTCGCGAGCGAGCCGGCCCACTCGCTCCTGATGGCCCTCCCGATGGCCCTCCTGATGCCTGAGGCCCGCAGCGAAGCGCCGGTCTTCATCGTCGGCATCGCGCGTTCCGGGACGACGCTGCTCTCGGCCATGCTCTCGGCACACTCACGGCTCGACTGCGGTCCGGAGTCGCGCTTCTTCGCCCGCTACCGTCACCTCGATGCCGCCGCCCGCGCGCGCCTCGTCGAGCGCGCGACGTGGCCCAGGCCGGCCGTCGACTTCATCGCCTCGTTGCGCAACCAGGGCCATCCCATCAACGAGCTCTTCGGGCTCACGCTGCCGCAGATCGATGGCTTCCTCGCCGCGCGCGAGCCGTCGCTGGCGGCGATGCTCGAGTCGCTCACGGTGCTGCATGCGCAGGCGGCCGGCAAGGCGCGCTGGATGGAGAAGACGCCACGCCACCTGCTGATGGTCGAGACGCTCTGGCGACACTGGCCCGACGCCTTCGTCGTGCGCATCGTGCGCGACCCACGGGACGTGGCGCTTTCGCTGGCGCGCATGCCCTTTGCCAAGGACTCGGTGGTGGGCAACCTCGTCCGCATCGACCAGGACGAGCGTGCCTCCCATGAGCGCATCGAGTCCGACGCGCGCGCCATGACGCTGCGCTACGAGGACCTCGTCACGCAGCCGGAACGCGAGCTGCGTCGAGTCTGTGCCTTCATCGGCGAGGCCTACGAGCCCGGCATGCTCGATTCCCGCGAGACGGCCGGGGCCGTGGCAGCGGAGCATGAATGGTGGAAGGCTGCCGTCGCGGGACCGCTCAACACCGACAGCGTCGGCCGCTGGCAGCGGGAGATGCCGTTCGACACTCGTCGCTTTGCCGCGCTCCACCTGGCGGACTACCTGCGTCGCCACGGCTACGAGGGCGCCGGGGACGCCAGCGGGGAGGTCGCCATCCTGCCCGCCGGCGATGCCGTCGGCCCCAGCAACGAGGAGCTGTTGCTCGGATTGGCGCGTCATGGGCTGGTGGTGGTCCGGCCGGTGCCCACCTCGCCGCGTCTGCAGCACCGCCAGCGCCATCTCGTCTTCCTCGGCGTCAAGGGTCAGCTCGATCCATCCCGTGACCAGCCTGCCGCGCGACACGTGTCCCGCACGGGCCTGCTGGCCGCCGGCCTGCTGCTGCGGCGCCTCCGTGGTCGGCCCATCCTGTGGGTCCGCCAGGCGACGTTGCGCGATCGTCGCAGCCACGACCCGGCCGAGCGGCTGCTCGCGCTCCTGCTGCGCCTGCTGGCACGCGAGGTCAGACTGCAAGACGTGCCGTCGCGGGTCGGCGGCACCCAAGATGGAGGTCGCCCGTGAGGATCCTGGTCGCCGGTGGGGCCGGCTTCATCGGCTCCACCTTCGTGCGTCGGCGCCTGGCCGCGGGCGACGACCGCATCGTGGTGGTGGACAAGCTCACCTACGCCGGCAACCCGGCCAACCTCGCCGGCCTGGCGGATGATCCCGCCACGCGCGAGCGGTACCGCTTCGTGCAGGCCGACATCGCCGACGAGCCGTTGATGCGCGAGCTCGTCGCCGGCTGCGACGCCATCGTCAACTTCGCCGCCGAGTCGCACGTCGACCGTTCCATCCTGGAGCCGACGGCCTTCCTGCACACCGGCGTCATGGGCGTGCATGCCCTGCTGGAAGCCGCCCGCGCCGAGCAGCAGGCACGAGCTGGCGCCTTTCGCTTCCTGCAAGTCTCGACCGACGAGGTGTACGGCCCGGTCCCGGCAGGCCACAGCGTCGAGTCCGACCCCATGCGTCCGAGCAGCCCCTACAGCGCCGCCAAGGCTGCCGGGGAGCACCTCGTGGCGGCGTATCACGAGACCTACGGCCTCGACACCGTCATCACGCGCGGCGCCAACACCTACGGACCCAACCAGTATCCCGAGAAGCTCATCCCGCTCTTCATCACCAACGCGCTCGATGACGAGCCGCTGCCGATGTACGGCGACGGCATGCAGCGACGCGACTGGCTCTTCGTGGACGACCACGCGGACGGCGTGGGCATGGTGCTCGATCGCGGGCGCGCGGGCAGCGCCTACAACATCCCCGGTGATGGCATCGAGCGGCCCAACCGCGCCGTCACCGAAGCCATCCTGGAGCTGCTGGGCAAGCCCTGGTCGCTGGTGCGCACGGTGCCCGACCGGCCCGGTCACGATCGTCGCTATGCGCTCGACGGGACACGCCTGCGGGCGCTCGGCTGGGAGCCTCGCACCTCCTTCGAGGACGGCATCGCCCGCACCGTCGAGTGGTACGCCACGCGGCGCGCCTGGTGGGAGCCCATCAAGAGCGGCGAATGGCGCGACTACTACCGAAAGCAGTACGCGTGGCGCCTGGAGCAGTCCAGCGACGCCTGAGGCTGGTCGTCCAGCTCGGACGCCTGCGCCCGCGTCGGTCGGCCCCGACGCGCTAGACTGCGGCGGCGCGCAGCAGCGACCGGATGCCTCCCCCTGGCGCGGCTCCCGACGTACACCTTGCGATAGCAGCACCAGCCGGAGAACCGTCCCCGCATGACCTCGCCGAAGCAACCTCCGCAGGAGTCCCTCCGCGACCGCATCTCCGTCCGCCTCTCGACCGACCGGAAGGGGCGCTTGATCGATGACGAAGCGCGGCATGCGCGCAACGTGACCTGGGCGTTCTACGGGCTCATCGTCATCGCCGTGGTGGTGATCGTCGGCGGGCTGGCCTATGGCTTCTGGGAGTCGAACCTGAAGCCGCTCGCCAACGTCGACGGCACGCAGGTCGGCCGTGGCGAGTGGCAGGACCGCACCAAGCTGCTGGACTTCCGTGCCACGCGCGCCCAGGAACAGGTCCGGGCAGCCCTGGCCGAGGGCACCATCGGCTCCGACCTTGCCAACCGCCGCCTGGCCAGCATCGACAATGACCGGCCGGAAAGCGACGGCGCGGTCATGGACGAGCTGGTCGACCTCGTCTTCAAGCGTCAGCTGGCCGCCGAGCGAGGCCTCCAGCTCGCGGCCGGCGAGCTGGACGCAGCGGTGGCGGCTGACGGCGGGTTCGAGGAGTCGCGCCTCGTCGAGGCCATCATCGTGCTCACTGACGAGCAGGAGGCGGACCAGGCCGCCACCGATGCCGGCATCGCCGACGCGCGTGAGCGCGCCGAGGCCGCCCTGGCCGAGTGGCGCGCCGGCGGCGACCCGGAGGCGTTGGCCGAGACCTACGCGCCGGCCAACTTCGACACCGGCTTCGTGGCCGACGGCGACATCAGCGATGCGGCCTGGTCGAACGCCATCTTCGAGCTCGAGGAGGGCGAGACGACCGAGGTCTTCGAGGCCGCCACCGGTGAGCAGCTCATCGGCAAGGTCATCGAGATCGCCCCCGCCGAGGTGGACGAGGGTTTCGTCGGCGGCCGTGAACGACGCGGTCGGCGAGACCATCCATCGCCGCAACGTCGAGCTGGAGGCCAGCGCGGCCAGGCTGCGCGACGAGATCACGCAGGAAGCCCTCGCCGCCGAGTACGAGCAGATGCGTCTCGCCGAGATCTTCATCGAGGGCAACCCCTACGTCGACCCAGAGAAGGACGAGGGCGACGTTCGCGCCAGCCACATCCTCTTCCGACCCGAGACCCCGACCGATGAGGACGGCAACCCGACGGACCTCGCCGACCTGCCCGCCGACGACCCGGCCTGGGAGGCTGCCCGTGAGCGGGCCGAGGCGGTGGCGCACCTGGCGCGCCTCGTCGAGGACGTCGATGCCCGCGTGGACGCCTTCGCTCGTCGCGCCCGCCTCGAGAGCGATGACACCACCAGCGGCGCTCGTGGCGGCGACCTGGGGTACTTCACGCGCGACACCATGGTGCCCGAGTTCACGGCCGCCATCTTCGATGCCGGGGAACTGCAACGTGGTGACATCCTGGGGCCGGTGCGGACCGACTTCGGCTGGCACGTGATCATGTTCGACGAGGCCCGCGCACCGCTCGCCGAGCGCGTCGCGGCCGTCGAGGCCGCGCTCGCAGAGGACGGCGCCGATTTCGCCACCGTCGCAGCTGCGTACTCCGATGGCACCGAGGCCGCCGAGGGCGGCGAGATCGGCTGGCAGCGGACCGACCAGCTCGACGATATCGCGCTGCTCGCGCTCACGGCCATCGACCCCGGCGAGATCACCCCGCCCGTCGACGGCGGGGACGGCTACCGCATCTACCAGCTGCTCGAGGAGGCGACTCGCCCGCTCGAGCCGGACGCGGCGGCGACCGTGGAGCGGACCGCCTTCGAGGAGTGGTACGACGAGCGCCGCTCGGACGCCGAGGCGGAGGGCCGCATCAGCATCGACGACTCGGTGTATGAGTAGCGTTCCGCCGACCACGCCGCGCGGAGCCTGCATCTGGTTCACCGGTCTGTCCGGCTCGGGCAAGTCGACGACGGCCGAGGCGCTCGTGCCGCTGTTGCAGGCGCGCGGCCGGAGCGTGACCGTGCTGGACGGCGACGTGGTGCGTACGCACCTGACCAGCGAGCTGGGCTTCTCCAGGCAGGATCGCGACACCAACGTCCGTCGCGTGGGCTATGTGGCCGCAGAGATCGTGCGACACGGCGGCCTCGTGGTGGCGGCGCTGGTGAGCCCCTACCGCGAGACGCGGGCCGAGGTTCGCCAGATGGTCGGCGAGGGCTACATCGAGGTCTACGTGGACACCCCGCTCGAGGTCGTCGAGCAGCGTGACGTCAAGGGCTGGTACGCCAAGGCCCGCGCGGGGGAGGTCAAGGAGTTCACCGGTGTCTCCGACCCGTACGAGCCGCCGCTGGACCCGCAGCTGACGCTGCGCACGACCGATACCACGCCCGAGGCCAACGCCGAACGGGTGCTGCAGTATCTCGTCGAGCGCGGCATCCTGGCGCCGCTCTAGGCGGCCGCTCGAGCTCGACATGTCTTCCCCCCGATGGCTCCGATCCGGCGACCGCCTCACGGCCCTGCTGCAGCGCGCCGCCATCGATCCGGCCGATGGCTTGCAGGTCATCGCCCTCGACCGGCTCGTGGCGCGGCCGTTCGACGCGGGCATGGCGCTGCTGGTGCTGCCTCCGTCGGGTGGCCGGCCCGACCACGGGTGCGCCCCCGTCGGGTGGTCGGTCCGACGATCCTGCCGAATCCGTGCTGCCCGGGCGTCACGGCCATGGCGGCGATCCGGCGGCGCTCCTGCGGCGCCTCTACCCGGCCGCTCACCCGCGTCCTGGCCGAGACTGGCGACACCACCATCGGTGAGGTGGCTGCCGAGGCCCTGGCCGCGACACCGCACCTGCTGCCCGCGCTGGAGCCCGTGGCCAATCCGGCCGGCGCCTTCGGCCTGGCCTGGCTGGTGAACCGGCTACGCCAGCCCGACGGCTGCCCCTGGGACCGCGAGCAGGATCACCGCACGTTGAAGCCTTTCCTCCTGGAGGAGACCTACGAGGTCTACGACGCGCTCGATGGCGGTTCGACGCCCGAGCTTGCCGAGGAGCTGGGCGACCTGCTGCTGCAGATCGTGCTGCACGCGCAGTACGCGGCCGAGGCGGGTGTCTTCGACCTCTCCGATGTGCAGCGCGGCATCACCGCCAAGATCATCAGCCGCCACCCGCACGTCTTCGGTGACGTCCAGGCCGACACTGCCGCCGAGGTGATGCGCAACTGGGAGCAGATCAAGGCCGACGAACGCGCTGCCGGCGGCGACAGCGGGGCGCCTGACCCGGAGATGCCGGCGGCGTTCAAGGGACTCTCCCGGTCGCTCCCCGCGCTGGCCTACGCCGACGAGATGCAGGGGCGGGCTGCCAGCCTCGGCTACGATTGGCCTGACCTGGAGGGGGTCATCGACAAGATCGCCGAGGAGGCAACCGAGCTGCTGGCCGCCACGACCGACGACGACCGCCACGAGGAGTTCGGTGACCTCCTCTTCGTGCTCGTCAACATGGGCCGCAAGCTCGGCATCGATGCCGAAGCCGCGCTTCGGTCGGCCAGTCGCAAGTTCGCCTCGCGTTTCGCGCGCGTCGAGCGCTTGGCGGACCAGGAAGGACTGCAGCTGAAAGCCCTTGGGCTCGATGCACTCGACGACCTGTGGCAGCTGGCCAAACGAGAAGAGACGATCGAGAAGGAGGGTCGATGAGCATCGCTGGCGGCAAGCGCTACCGCGTCGACGGACGGACACCAGGCCAGCTTCGGCCGGTGTCCATCGAGATGAACGTGCAGAAGTGGGCGGCAGCATCGCTCATCTACCGACAGGGCGACACGCATGTGCTCTGCTCGGCCACCGTGGAGGACCGCGTGCCGCCACACCTGCGCGGCAAGGGCACCGGCTGGGTCACCGCCGAGTACGCCATGCTGCCCGCGGCCACCTCCGAGCGCATGCAGCGCGAATCGGTGCGCGGCAGGCTCGGCGGTCGCACCCATGAGATCCAGCGGCTGGTCGGGCGGTCCCTGCGCGGGGTGGTGAACACCGCGGTCATGGGCGAGAAGACGGTGATGATCGACTGCGACGTCCTGCAGGCCGACGGTGGCACCCGCTGCGCGTCGATCACCGGCGGCTACATCGCGCTGGTGCTGGCGCTGCGGAAGGTCAACCTCGAGCGTGCCATCAGCGGCAGGATCGCGGCCATCAGCGTTGGCATCGTCGATGGCTCGGCACTGCTGGACCTCGAGTACCGCGAGGATTCCGTCCGCGGAGGTGGACTTCAACGTCATCGGCACCGACGCCGGCACCTATGTCGAGATCCAGGGCACCGCCGAGGGCACGCCCTTCGACCGCTCCCAGATGGACGCGCTGCTGGGCCTCGCCGACGGTGGCCTGAAGACGCTCTTCGGCATCCAGGAGACGGTGCTCAAGGGCGAAGCGGGCAAGTCGGGCGGATGAGCCGGCGGCTGCTGCTGGCCACCCGCGCTCGTCACAAGGTGGCTGAGCTGCGCGAGCTGCTCGAGCTGCCGGATGTGGAGCTGCTGACGCCCGACGACGTCGGTGTCGCGGGTGAGCCGGTCGAGGATGCCGACACCTTCAGGGGCAATGCCGAGATCAAGGCGCGCTACTACGCGCAGCGCTCGGGCCTGCCCACGCTGGCCGACGATTCGGGCCTCGAGGTCGACGCGCTCGATGGCCGGCCCGGCGTGCTCACGCGACGCTATGCCGGCGACGATCCGACTGACGAGGACAACAACGCCAGGTTGCTGGCTGAGCTGGCGGGGCTGCCGCCCGACCGACGCGGGGCGCGCTACCAGTGTGTGCTGGCATTCATCGATCCCACCCTCAGCGGCGAGCCGGTGTTCTGCTCCGGCGACTTCGAAGGCCGTATCGCGACCGGGCCCCGGGGCAGCGGTGGCTTCGGCTACGACCCCATCTTCGAGCCTGAGTCGGAGCCGCCGGGAGGGCGTACCGTAGGCCAGATGAGCGCCGAGGAGAAGCACGCGCTGTCGCATCGCGGCAAGGCCGCCCGGGCCATGGCCGCGTACCTCAAAGGGGAGGGCTGGTAGATGACCGCGCCGCGGCCCAGGATCGTCATCGCCGGTGAGGCCCTCATCGACCTGCTGATCAGCCAGTCGGGTGAGGTCGTTCCAGCCGCCGGTGGTGGCCAGTACAACGCGGCCCGCACGGTGGCGCGCCTGGGCGGCAACGTGCAGTACCTGGGCCGGATGAGCGATGACTGGTTCGGCCGATTGCTGCGCAGCGAGCTGGCCGCCGACGGCGTCGGTCTCGAGCTCGTCGTCGACACCACCGATCCCACCACGCTCGTGCTGGCTGAGATCGACGCAGCCGGCGTGGCGCACTACCACTGGTACGTGGAACAGACGAGCGTGCCTGGTCTCGAGGCGGCCGACGCCCGACGCAGCCTGGCACCCGCGCCCGATGCGCTGCACGTCGGCACGCTGGGGCTGGCCCTCGAACCCATCGCCGACTCGCTGGCAGCCATCGTGGCCGCGGTGCCGGACGAGACGTTCGTGATGATCGATCCCAACTGCCGTCCCACGGCCACGCCTGACTACCACCGCTATCGGGCGCGGCTGCAGCGCATGTTCTCGCGTGCCGACGTGGTGAAGGGCAGCGACGAGGACTTCGCCTATCTGGCCCTGGCCGAGACGCCGGCCGCCAGCGCCCGCCTGCTGCTGGAGCAAGGCGTCGGCGCCGTGCTGGTGACGCAAGGTGGCGAGCCGGCGCACGGGTACTGCGCCGGCGGCGAGTTCAGCGTGGCGGTGCCCAAGGTGACGGTGGTCGACACGGTGGGTGCCGGCGACACCTTCGGTGGTGCGTTCCTGGCTACGTGGCTGGAACATGGATTCGGCCGGCGCGAGCTGGCAGATGCGCATCTGCTCGAGGACGCGGTGGCCTTCGCCGTGCAGGCCGCCGCCATCACCTGCACGCGCGCCGGAGCCGTGCCGCCGACCCGCGCCGAGTTGGGCCTGCAGTAGCGCCACCTGCACCGGCGGCCGGCGCCTTCAGCGCCAGCGCCAGTGCGCGGGAGCGGCAGGCCGGCGACCGGGAGCACCAGCGCCGCGGCCGGCGGCCCCAGCACGGCCAGCGCGAGCGCCGGGGATCTTCGTCAGATGTCCGCGTGGGGGCCCGTAGACGGATCGGCCGGCGCCATCGTCGCTGGCCGGTCGTGCGTCCGACCGCTGCGCGATGCCTTGCCAAGCGTGACGGCGATGCGGTCGTCGGGTCCGGACCTGGCAACACCGCGATCCAGTCCGCCTAACGGTCCCCCGCCGGACATCTGACGAAGAAGGGGGCCTGGACAGCGCAGACGCGAGACCTGGCCGCAGCAGCCCAGAAGGGATGCCTAAGCCGCTTTCCTGCAGCGGTCCGACTGCCCGTGGTCGTGCCTGGCACGTGCACTGCTTGGGCATAGCCTATCGGGGGCAGGTGTGCGGCGACTTTCGGGTGCTGTCTGCGTGACTGGGTCACCGGCAGTGTCGGGCATGACCATCGAGGCTTCGATGGTCGTCTGCCGACCTGCCGCGGAGATGGACGTTGCCTCGCCTTACGAACCGGGTCTTCACCGACCTGGCCATCTGGATGGCCGGTTTCGGCCTGTTCATCGGCCTGACTCTTCCCTCCGTTCTGCGTGATCCTCGGCCTGCCGCAGCGCGAGGTCATCAGTCCGTCGTTCTTCACCGCCACCGTGCTGGCCGGCCTGCTCGTCGGTGCCGCCAACTACGCACTCGTCCAGGCCGTGGTGGGTACGCGTCTCAAGCGGCTGACCACGCACATGGTGCGGGTGCAGCGGCAGCTGGTGACGGCTACCAGGTCAGCTGACTGGAGTGGCTGCAATCCGCTGGAGTGCGCGCTGCCGGTCGACTCCGAGGACGAGATCGGCAGGAGCGCCGTGGCCTTCAACGCGCTCATCGGGACGCTCGCCCACTCGCATGCCATCGAGAGTGCGACTCGCGGCTTCACCCGGGTCGTCGCCAGTCACCTGGAGCTGGACGCGTTGGCGCGCGACTCGCTGGCCACCATCCTCAAGGACACAGGTGCGACGGCGGGCATCCTCCTGGTCGAAGAGGAGCAGGGTCTGAAGCCGCTCGCCACGGTCGGGATCCGCGACCCGGAGCAGGTGGCTGCCAACGCCCAGGTCACGGCGGCGCTGCGGTCCGGACAGACGCTTCGTCTCGACGTCGCGGCGGAGCAGGTGGTGGTCGACAGCGTGCTGCTCGATCAGACCGCGCGGGAGGTGATCGTGGTCCCGCTGAGCTTCAAGGACGTTCCCCTCGGCGCACTCGTGCTCGCCTCGACGACCCTCTCGCGCCGGGGACCGAGCTGCTCATCGGTCACTTCCAGACCGACCTCGGACTTGCCCTCAGCAACGCCCTCTCGCACCATCGCCTGGAACGACTGGCCGCGCTCGACCCGCTCACCGACGCGTACAACCGGCGCTTCGGTTTCGTCCGGCTGCAAGAGGAGTTCGGTCGTGCCCTGCGAGTCTCGAGCCCGCTGGGCGTGCTGATGGTCGACCTCGACCACTTCAAGGGGGTCAATGACACCTACGGGCATCTGCTGGGCGACCGCATCCTGCGTGCTGCTGCCGCCTCGATCCGGCGCGTGTGCCGCGAGGGCGACATCCTGATGCGCTACGGGGGAGAGGAGTTCATGGTCGTGGTGCCAGGTGCATCGGAAGCCGACCTGCTGGACATCGCCGAGCGCATCCGGCGCTCGATCGCTGCCACGGAGGTGCTGGACGGCGATCGGCGCGTGAGCGTGACCGCCAGCATCGGTGCCGTCACCTACCCCTCCCACGACGTGGCTTCCGCGACCGAGCTGGTCGCTGCGGCTGACAGCGCGCTGTACACCTCCAAGCAGATGGGCCGCGACCGGGTCACGCTCCGCTGACCTGACCGTCCGCTGACCTGACCGTCTCCGCTGGACCGCTGACCTCGACTCGCCTCCAGCGGGATCGCTGCCACGCTGGCCAGGCGCAGCCGCCTGCCACGGACCGCGGCTGCGCCATGCCCGCACGCCGCCGTCGCGCCTTGGCGAAAAACGCTTGACAGGCTGGTCCACATCGTCGCATTATCGATTTACTGAAACGATTGAGTGACCGATGCAGCCGAAGTAGGGCGGCGTCGGCCGAGCACCGACAGCCCTGTGAGGGAGTGTGGGCTGTCAGGTCTCGGGTACGGACCTCGCTCGGTCGAGGAGGAGGAGGATCTTGGCCCAGGACCGCTCTGACAGGTCCAAGAGCGATCAGGCAGCGGCGCCGGCAGCTGACCGCGCGGTGCAGCCTGCATCCAAGCCACGCCGCGACACGCGACGCCGCCGTGTGCGTATGGCCGACGTCGCTGCCGCTGCCGGTGTCTCCACCACGACCGTCTCACTGGTCCTCAGCGGCAAGGCCGGCACCTCCATCCCCGCCGCCACCCAGCAGCGCGTGGTCGAGGCCAGCCGAGCACTGGGCTTCCGCGCCAACACCATCGCGCGCAACCTGCGTGCGCGAACCAGCGACACCGTCGGACTCATCTCCGACGTCATCGCATCCACCGCCTTCGCCGGCGACATGATCCACGGTGCCGACCAGGCCGCCGCTGTCGCCGGCAAGACGCTGATGATCATCAACACCGAGCGCGACCCCGAGGTCGAGGCCCGTGCCATCGACTCGCTGCTGGCCCGCCAGGTCGACGGCATCATCTACGCCACCATGTGGCACCAGGTGGTGGAGCCACCGATGGCGCTGAACGAGGTCGACTTCGTTCTGCTGGATGCCCGTTCCGACGACCCCGGCGATTCGTGGGTCGTGCCGGACGATGAGCGCGGGGGCTACGAAGCCACGTGCCACCTCATCGAGTTCGGCCACCGGCGCATCGGCTACCTGCGCGAGGCGAACCCGTACCCCGCCGACCAGGAGCGTTTCGAGGGCTACCAGCGCGCGCTCGCCGAGCACGGCATCGACTTCGACCCCGAGCTCCTCGGCATCGAGCGGAACGATCCCTTCGGCGGTCATGCCGCAGCATCCAGGCTGCTTCAGCTGGATGACCCGCCGACCGCGATCCAGTGCTTCACCGACCGCATGGCGATGGGCACCTATCGCGCGGTCCGTCACGCCGGGCTGCGCATCCCGCATGACGTCTCGGTCATCGGTTTCGACAACCAGGACCAGATCGCGCCCTGGCTCGATCCACCGCTCACCACCATGCAGCTGCCCCATGAGGCCATGGGACGCTGGGCGGTCGAGCACCTCTTGGGGGTCCTCAGCGGTGAGGCCGACGGGCCACGACAACGGCGGATGGAGTGTCCGCTGGTGGCCCGTGACTCGGTCGCACCGCCCAGCAACGGGACGGGAGTGTCGTCCCATCCCAGGCGGGGGACAACGTGATCGCCTGCGCCCCGCGGCGATCACGCATGGCTAGCACGGGGCAAGGAGGAAGGACATGATCCATTCCACTACCAGTCGCAAGGTGGCTCTGTTGGCCTCCGCCGCGCTGGTCGGCTCCGCCCTCGCCGCGGCCCCGGTGGCGGCCCAGGGCGACCCAAACGTCTGTGACGGCGTCATCGAAGGCCCAGTGGCCCTCGACATGACGATGCACACGGGCTCCAATCCCGGTGCGGAGATGGCGACCGTCGAGGCCTTCAACGCAGGCCCGGGAGCTGAGCTCGGGGTCAGTGTCAACGTCATCGCCATCGGCGAGCAGGCCTACGAGACCGCCATCACCAGTGCCGCGGCGGCCGGCGAGATGCCGGACCTCGTCGACATGGACGGCCCGACCCTGTACCCATTCGCCTTCAACGGGCTGCTGCGCCCCATCACCAGCTGTGCCGACGAGGAGAAGCTGGGCTACTTCCTCGGCTCGATCATCGAGCAGGGCACGTACAACGGTGAGCTGTACTCGCTCGGCAGCTTCGAATCCGGCATGGGCATCTGGGCCCACAAGTCCATGCTCGAGGACATCGGCGCCCGCATCCCCACCGGCATCGACGATGCCTGGACGGGCGAGGAGTTCGACCAGGTCCTGCGCGATCTGCAGGCGGCCGGCTACGGCGCCAACGGTCCCCTCGACATCAAGTGGCACTACGGCGCCGGTGAGTGGCGTGCCTACGGTTTCGCGCCGATGATCCAGTCGGCCGGCGGCGACCTCATCGATCGCTCCACCATGAAGAGCGCGGCCGGCGTCCTCAACGGCCCGGAGGCCGTGGGTGCCCTGACGCAGTTCCAGACGTGGATCAATGATGGCCTCGTCGACCTCATCGCCGAGGACGACAACAACTTCACCGTCGGTCCCGACGGTGCACCCAACACCGGCGACGAGACGCCGCTTTCGTGGGTGGGTCACTGGATGCACTCGCTCTACAGCGAGAACCTGGGTGACGACCTCATCCTCCTGCCCCTGCCGGACTTCGGCAACGGCAGCAAGGGCGCCATGGGTTCGTGGAACTGGGCGGCCTCGAGCGGCGCCGATGGTATCCCCAACAGTGGTGACGAGGCGGACCTCGATGCCGTCTGGGCATTCATCGACTACGCCACCAGCCCGGAGTCGGTGCGAGCGTTTCGTGAACGGCTACGGCGCGGTGCCTCCGACCTCCGGAGCTGGCTGACTTCCCTGGTTTCGAGGAAGGCGGCGACCGGGCCATCTACATCGACTACCTCGCCAATGCGCACTCCGATCCGAACCTTCAGCAGAACGGCTCGATGGCGCGGCCGGCGACGGCTGCCTACCTGTTCATCCGCGACCGCTTCTCCGAAGCGCTCGCCGACATCGTGGCGGGCGCTGATGTCCAGTCGACGCTGGACAACATCGTGTCGCTCATCGATCAGGAGATCGCCGACGTCGGCTACTAGTCGTCGATGACGCCCCAGGGGTGCAGGGCGCGCTGGCGCCCCTGCACTCCTGGGAGGCGATCACGAAAGGGGTGAGGGACTGATGGCTGTGATGCCCAGCGGGGTTGCTCGAGCAGGGGGTCCGGGGGTCTCCGGGGGGAGACCACGCTTCGGGGTCGACACGATCACGGGATGGCTCTTCTCGGCGCCGGCCGTGCTCCTCATCGCCGCGTTCATCCTGCTGCCGTTCATCCTCGCCTTCTACTTCTCATTCACCAACGAGCGGCTGCTGGCGCCACCCGGTCGTGAGACCCAGTGGGTCGGCCTCGACAACTACCTGCGTGTGTTCGAGAACCCGCGCTTCTGGACGGCCCTCGGCAACAACGTGGCTTTCAGCCTCGTGGTGGTGCCGTTGCAGACGTTCTTCGCCCTGTTCCTCGCCATCATGGTGAACCAGAAGCTGCGTGGCGTGGTCGTGTTCCGCACCATCTTCTTCATGCCCATCACGGTGGTCATGGCGGCCACCGCGGTGATCTGGATCGTGCTGCTGAACCCGCAGGGCCTGATCAACGCCTTCTTCGAGATCATCACCTTGGGCAACTTCTCGCCCGACTGGCTGGGTGATCCCGGCCTACGCGCTGGCGGGCATCATCATGGTGTCCATCTGGGCCAGTGTCGGGTTCCAGATGGTCATCCTCCTGGCCGCCCTGCAGGACGTGCCGGAGTCGCTGTATGAGGCGGCGCGCCTTGACGGTGCCAACAACTGGCAGCAGTTCCTGCATGTGACCCTGCCCGGCATCCGCAACCCGCTGCTCTTCGTGCTCACCATCACCACGATCCTGGCCTTCCGGCTGTTCGACCAGGTCTGGATCATGCCCGACCGCCCCGGTGGACCGCTCGATGCCACCCGCACCCTGATGGTCGACATCGTCGATACCGGTCTCAACCAGCAGGCCGTCGGCCGCGGCTCTGCCCTCTCGGTCATCTTCCTTGTGATCGTGCTCGCGGTGACCATCATCCAGAGACGTGTGGTCAAGCAGGAAGGAGAGATCCGGTGACCGCCGTGACGCGTCGCCCATCCACGGGGAACGCCACCACGCTCGCGCAGGCCAACGCAGCCATCCGTCGGCAGCACCTCAGGCGCTACGTCGTCTCGTACGGCGTGCTCATCCTGCTGGCGCTCTTCTTCCTGTTCCCGATCGTCTTCATGATCGCCGGCTCGTTCAAGGCGGACACATCGGTCATCGCCGACAGCGGCAGCCTGCGCGCCTTCGTCCCGCAGCCGTTCGTCGGCCTGGAGAACTTCCAGCAGGCGGCCGAGCGCGGCAACTTCTGGATCTCGTTCCGCAACTCGGCGATCATCTCGGCCGGCATCGTCTTCGGCGGGCTGGTGGTCAACAGCCTGTTCGGGTATGCCCTCGCGCGCGTGCCCTTCAGGGGCAAGGGCCTGCTCCTGCTGCTCGTCGTGGCTCTCATCATCGTGCCCTTCGAGACGCTGGCGGTGCCGCTGCTGCTGATCATGGCCGAGCTGGGCTGGACCAACACCCTGCACGCCCAGATCCTGCCGTTCCTGGCCCAGCCCCTCTACATCTTCCTGTTCTACTCCTTCTTCCTGGGCATCCCCAGGGAGCTGGAGGAGGCCGCGCGGATCGATGGTGCCGGGGCCGCCACGACCTTCTTCCGCATCGCGGCGCCACTGGCGAAGCCAGCCTATGCCGCTGCCGGGATCCTCATGTTCCTGGCCTCATGGGGCCAGTACCTGTGGCCCGTCATGGTCACGCGCAGCATCGAGGCGCGACCGCTGCCCATGGGCATCGCCGAGTTCCAGGGGCTGCCCCCGCGCGACTGGGGCGACATCATGGCCTACGCTGCCATGATGGTCATCCCCTTGCTCATCGTGTTCATCATCTTCCAGCGCCAGTTCGTTCGGGGTGTCGCCACGAGCGGCCTCAAGGGCTAGCGGTGCTTCGACTGCCCGACCAGTTGGGTGTGGGACTTCTGGCTGGCCGACACCGGTTCGGCGTACCACATCTACTTCCTGCAGGCGCCCAGGGCCTTGGGCGACCCGGTCAAACGACACTGGAACGCGACCATCGGTCACGCCGTCTCGACGGACTTGCGCGAGTGGACCGTGCTGGGGACTGCCCTCCGGCCCGGCCCCGCCGGCTCGTGGGAAGACATGGCCACCTGGACCGGTTCGGTGATCGAGCAGGGCGGTGCCTGGCACATGTTCTACACCGGTACGCGGGCGACCGACGCCGGGGTCGAGCAGCGTATCGCCCTGGCGACCTCGAGCGACCTGCTCACCTGGACTCGTCATCCGGACAACCCGCTCATCGAGCTGGACCCTCGCTGGTACGAGCGTGTCGAGCACGAGGCCTGGCGTGATCCGTGGGTGCTCCGCGACCCGCTCGGCGATGGCTACCACGCGCTCATCACGGCCCGCGCGACCACGGGGCCGGCTGATGCGCGTGGCGTCATCGGCCACGCCTGGTCAGCCGACCTGGTCGACTGGGAGGTGCGACCGCCACTGTCAGAACCGGGCGAGTTCGGGCACATGGAGGTGCCGCAGGTCGAGATCGTGGAGGGCACGCCGGTGCTGCTGTTCTCGGTCGGGCCGGACCGCTTCTGCGCGGCACGACGACGACGGCTTCCTGGTGAGACCTCCGGAACCTACCTGGCGGTCGGTGCGTCGCTGCTGGGGCCCTGGGACATCGCTGGCGCTCGTCGCATCCCGGTGCCCGACCTCTACTCGGCTCGCCTGATGCGCGACCGGGCCGGGGAGTGGCAGGTGCTGGGCTTCCTCGACGGCAGCGAACGCGGCGAGTTCGTGGGTGAGATCAGCGACCCCATCCCCCTGCGCGAGCTGGGCCTGCCGTAGACGGGCCTGCCGTAGCCGTCAGCCGCCGTAGCGGAAGTGTTGTGCCTCCGGCCGGGCCAGCCACTGGGCCAGCGATTGGGCTGTGCGGTCGCGGGATGACAGCATGGGATCCTTGATGGGCCAGTCGATGCCGATGTCCGGATCGTCCCAGGCGATGCCCGACTCGGTCTCGCCGTTGTACGTGCCGGTGGTGAGGTACTCGATGTCGGCCAGCTCGGAAAGCGCACAGAAGCCGCGCGCGAAGGAGGCTGGTGCCCAGAGTGCGAGGTGGTTCTCGTCGTCGGCGGTGATGGCCTCGAAGCGGCCCAGCGTGGGTGAGCCGGGTCGGATGTCGACGGCCACGATGTAGGCGCTGCCGCGAGCGACACGCATCAGCTTTCCCATCGGCGGCTGCCACTGGAAGTGCAGGCCGCGGGTGACGCCGCGGACCGAGCGGCTGTGATTCAGTTGGACGAAGGAGCTGGGCAGGCCCAGGTCGGCGTAGGCGGCGAAGTGGTCGGCATGGAAGGCCTCCATGAAGAAGCCGCGCTCGTCCTGGAATGTCTCGTGCTCGACGACCAGCACCTCCGGGATGGAGGTGCGCCGGACCTGCAGCTTCATCCTGTCGCTCCTCTGCCGGCCGTCGCCGGGTGCTCTGCCAGGTACTCCGCCAGCGCTGCCGACCATGGTCGCAGCTCGACGCCCACGGCGGCCGCGCGCGAGGTGTCGAGCACGCCCCAGGCTGGCGGCACCGAGGGACGCTCGTACTCGGCACGCGTGATGGCGCGCAGCTCGCGACCGGGCCGACGCGCGTCGAGCACCGCACGTGCCCAGTCGAAGCGCGACGCATGGCCGCGGTTGACGAGGTGGTAGGTCCCCCCGCGGGTGCGCGCCACGAGGGCATGGATGGCGCGCGCCAGGTCGAGCGTGTACGTGGGCGACCCGACCTCGTCGATCACCACCGGCAGCGGCGCCGGTGCAACTCGGTCGGCCGCCGCGATGATCTTGTCCGGGAAGTCGCCGCCGGGCGGCCCGAAGAGCCAGGCCGTGCGTACGATCCACAGGCCCTCGGCGCCGGCGTACGCCGCCAGTGCGGCGCGTTCCGCGGCCAGCTTGCTGCGACCGTAGGCGTTGACCGGCGCGGTCACATCGTCCTCGCGATAGCCCTGACCGTCACGACGCTGGCCGTCGAAGACCTCGTTGGTGGAGATCAGCAGCAGGCCGGCGCCCGCCTTGCGGCAAGCGTGCGCCAATGCCTCGGTCGCCTCGGTGTTGCGGCGGAAGGCGCGTCTCGGGATCGCGAGCGGCCTCGTCGACGTCGGTCATCGCCGCCGCATGGAAGACCAGTGCCGGGGCGTCACGCTCGACAAGCCACGTGGCGCTGGCGGGGTCGTCAAGGTCGAGCAGCGGCCGGTCCCAGCCGTCGATCGGCCCCGCGGACGTCGCCAGCAACGCGCGGCCCAGCCGTCCGCGCGAGCCGGTGACCACGATCGACTTGCCGGCCGCTTCCAGCACGCTGCCGTCCAGCTTCAGGCGCCGGTCTCGCCGGCTGCCATCGCGCCGGCATGGAGCAGGGATTCGATCGTGCCGGCATCGTGCCAGTCGCCCTCGTAGTGGCAGCTGAAGAGCCGGCCTTGCGCGATGTAGTGGTTGAGCACGTCGGTGATCTCGAACTCGCCCGCGTCCCGATGGCGTCAGCTGCTCGATGACGTCGAACGCGTCCGGACGCAGGAAGTACACGCCGATGGGGATGGAGTCGCTCTTGGGTCGCTTCGGCTTCTCTTCGAAGGCCACCACCCTGCCCGCGGCATCGAACTCGGCCACGCCGAAACGTTCGGGATCAGGCACCCGATAGAGGAGGGCACCGGCGCCCCAGTCGTCGGCAGCGAACTCAGCGGCCACCTCCGACAAGGCGGGGCCACGCAGGATGTTGTCGCCGAGGACCACGCAGAAGGCCTCGTCGCCGACGAACTGGCGGCACAGCCCGATGGCGTGGGCGATGCCGAGCGAGCCACGCTGGTAGCGATACGTCAGGTCCAGGCCGTGCTCTTGGCCATCCGAGAGCAGCTCCACGATATCGCCGATGCTGCGGCCGCCCAGGATGACCATGATCTCGGTGATGCCCATGCCGGCGAGCGTCTGGAGCGGGTAGTAGATCATGGGCCGGTCATGGACCGGCAGCAGGTGCTTGTTGGTGACCAGCGTCAGCGGATGCAGTCGCGAGCCGGTGCCTCCTGCGAGGACCACGCCTTTCATGTGCCACTCCATGCTCGGACGGCCTCGGACGAGGCCGGGCGGACATGCATCCTAGCTCCCGGCTGGCGCCGTCCCGCACCGCTCGTTAGTCCTGCCGGCTGCCGGGACCGAGGGCGCGCTTCGCTATGCTGGGCCAGGATGCTGGAGCCGGCCGGATGCCTGGTCGGCCGGCCAGCGGCGACAGGTGAGGAGGACAGGGTGGATCTTGGGTTGAGTGGCAAGCGCGCACTGGTCGGCGGTGGCGCCTCCGGCATCGGCGCCGGTATCGCCGGTGTGCTGGCAGCCGAGGGGGCGCAGGTCGCGCTGGTGGGCCGCACCGTCGAGCGACTGACCCGCCAGGCCGGCGTCATCGGCGGCACAGCCATCGTCGCCGACCTCGCGACGCCGCAAGGCCCCTCGACCGCGGTCGCATCGGCCGTCGAGCGAACTGGGCGGCCTGGACCTGCTCGTGGTCAACTCTGGTGGCCCGCCGCCCGGTGCCTTCGAGCAGCTCGGCGAGGACGAGTGGGAGCTCGCCATCGCGGGCACGCTGCAGTCCACGCTGCGCCTGGTCCGCGCTGCGTTGCCTCACCTTCGCGATGGGGTCGACGCGGCCATCGTGGTCAACCTGAGCTCGTCCGTGCGAGAGCCCATCCCCGGGCTCACCACCAGCAACGTGCTGCGACCCGGCCTCGTCGGCCTGATCAAGAGCCTCACCGCGGAGATCTCACCCATCCGCATCAACGGCCTGGCGCCGGGCCGCTTCGCCACCGACCGCGTGCGTCAGCTCGACACCACTCGCGCGCAGGCCGGCGGTTCAAGCGTCGAAGAGGTGCAACGCCTGGCCGAGGCCAGGATCCCGCTCGGCCGCTATGGCAGCATCGAGGAGATCGGTCGCGTGGCGGCCTTCCTGCTCTCGCCGGCTGCCTCCTACGTCACTGGCGCCATCGTGCCCGTCGACGGCGGCATGGTCCGCGCGCTTCCATAACCACGACCGCAAGGGGGTCCCGTGCAGGGCATCTACAACATCGTTCCCACGCCCTTCGACGAGACGGGCGCCGTCGATGAGGCCAGCCTGGCGCGCCTCGTCGAGTTCGTCATCGCCACCGGCGTGGACGGGCTCACCGTCCTCGGCTTCCTGGGCGAGGCGGGCAAGCTCTCCGAGGCCGAGCGTGCCACCGTCGTCGAGGTGTGCGTCGCCACGGCCGCCGGCCGCGTGCCCGTGGTGGTGGGGGCGACCGCACCGGCGACCGACCCGGGCGTCGCGTTCGCGCGCGATGCCGTCGCTCGCGGCGCTGCCGGCCTGCTGGTGGCACCGCCGCGTCTCGCCCGGCCCAACGAGGCCACCGTGCGGCGCCACTACGAGACGCTCGCGGGCGCGGTCGACGTGCCCATCGTGGTCCAGGACTTCCCCGCCGGATCGGGCGTCTTCATGAGCCCCGAGTTCATCGGCGGCCTGGCCGAGGCCATCCCATCCTGCCGTTGGCTGAAGCTGGAGGATGACCCCACCATCCAGAAGGTGAGCGCCATCCTGGCGGCCAACCCGGATATCGGCATCTTCGGCGGCCTCGGCGGCAACTTCATGCTCGAGGAGCTGCAGCGCGGCGCGATCGGCATGATGACGGGCTTCGGCTTCCCCGAGATCCTCGTCTCGATCTACCGTCACTTCCGTGCCGGTGAGCTGGAGCAGGCGCGTGACACGTTCTACCGTTACCTGCCGCTCATCCGCTACGAGAACCAGCCGGGACTCAACCTGCCGCTGCGCAAGCTCATCTACCAGAAGCGCGGCGCCATCGACCATGCCACGCCGCGACGGCCGTACCCGCCGCTCGACGACGTCACCCTGGCCGAGCTGGATGGGCTGATCGCGCACCTGGGCCTGACAGTGCCGGGGCCGGTCACGATCGCGTAGGCGGCGCCACTCCAATTAGCTCCGGTGTGGGCCGAACGCCGCTGAGCCCTCGTGGTCGGTCTTGTGGTCAGCCGTCGCCTTCGGCGACGCTATCGACGCCTGATGGCGATGTCGGTGGACAGATGTCGCCCTGGCCGACGCTAGACTCACATCGCTCCTGCGTTGGCGGACCTGTAGCGACTCTCGTCCTCTTGGCATGCTCCACCGTGCGTGAGATCCCGGCCACTGAGCGTGAGACCGCGGACCGTCAAGGCCGCTCGAGCCAGCGATCGGACGTCCAGGGTGACTACGAGTGGGACTACGGTCGCCGGGAGCGACGATAGTCCACAAGCGGGACGACACGCCGGCGCCGCGGAACACCGCCGATGCCGCGGACGACACGCCGGCGCCGCGGACGAGACGCCGGCGTGCGCCGCGGAGCTGTTTGATGCCAGCGAAGTCGGCGCGGTTTCGGGTCACGAGCGTGCAGCTTGCTCGATGGCGGTCGCGGCGATGAGCGCATGGGGCACAGCACCGCCGATGCCGCCCAGCCGCCGACCCTACCCGACCCGACTGCTCGACCGTGCCCCCGCCTGCCGAACAGACGCCGCGATGCCCGCCCTACTCGGCTGGGCCGGCGGCCATGGGATCTCCCTCGACCAGCCAGGCGAGCGGCGGTCCGCCGCCGACCTGACCGAGGACGACGGTCGTCGCATCGAGTGCAGCGGAGCCAGAGAGGAGGGTCGCTGGATCCGGTCCGGGCAAGCCGTCGGGTCCGGCCGCCTCCGACCCATGTCTGGCCGTCGGAGGAGAGCAGCAGGGGGCTCGTCGCGCACTCATCGGTGTTGGGGGCGCAGCCGCTGAAGTCGAGTCCGACCACCGCGAAGTGGTCGCCCGCCCAGTCGACCCACTGGAAGGCATCCGAACCATCGAGCTCCCATGCCTCCGGGTTGGTCCAGACCGAGTCCCAGCCCTGCAGGTCGGTCGACCGCCAGATGTCGTTCTGGCCAACGCCGACGACCGTCCCATCGGGCGCCGCGGCGGCATCGACCATGCGCGGGGAATCGGCCAGCCGCTCCCAGGTCAGGCCATCGACCGAGCGCCAGTTGGACGATCTGCCGCCCGGCTTCTGTCCGATGAGCAGGTACTCATCCGGGGTGGCCATGATCGTCGACCACAGGAAGTCGCCCTTCGGCAGCGGGGTCGGTTCCCAGCTGACGCCGTCATCCGAACGCCACAGTCGATGCGAATCCACGTCCTGGCCGAAGAAGACCCCCAGCGCCAGCGGGCCGTTGGGCCCATCGGAGACCGCCCGTGCCGCGGCGCCCAGGCCCGACTTGGCGTCGCGCGTGATGTCGGCGCGCTCCCAGGAGGTTCCGTCGGCCGAGTGCCACGCGGCGACCTGGTCGGGATCTGGCCCGCCCGTGGTCGACGCGCTGCCGAACGCGACGAAGCCGTCCTCGACGGCTGTGACTGTCGTCATCAGCGTGCCCGCTTCCGGGGACACGACGGTCGCCGGCTCCCAGGTCAGGCCGTCACTCGACGTCCAAGCCGCCGCCTGTGAGGGGAAGCTGCCGTCGCTGCCGACCGCCACGAAACGACCGTGACCGCTGGTGATGGCCTGGGCATCGACGAGTTCACTGGCCTCCCATGCCGACGCGTCAGCTACGGGCGCCATCGAAGGCCCTGGACTGGGTGACTCCTCTGCGGCCGCCGCCGGGATCGTGGCGGCGATCGTCAGCGCCAGCGCGGCGCAGGTCGACATGAGTGGTGCCCGCCCACGGGCTCGAGTCGTGGCTCCCATC
Organism: uncultured Chloroflexia bacterium; assembly: GCA_963804575.1. Taxonomy (GTDB): domain Bacteria; phylum Chloroflexota; class Limnocylindria; order Limnocylindrales; family CSP1-4; genus JAFMJV01. The sequence continues at coordinate 62,687 of CAWDQY010000004.1, read as the reverse complement.
GCGCACATCCTCCATCGAGAACACACGCCCCCGGCAACAGCGCCGGATGGCTCCGTGGTCGGTAAGTGTATTGCTCCGCTGCTCCGCGTCAACGGGTTGGGGGCTGGTCGTGAGCCAGGTTGGAGGGCCGCTGTGAACCGGATCGGGGGCCGCTGCGGGTGGCTATCCCACGGAGACTACATTGGCCACCGGATGACGCTCCCGAGGGTCCCGCGGGCCTCTGTCGAGACCGCAGTGGGCCGGCTGGACGCCATCCTAGTCGGTGCAGACTCAGATCGACCCCGGATCGTCCGTGCCAGTCCCCCCGGGGCATGAGATGGCCATCAGCGGACCCGTGCCCATGGCCCGGCGGCTCGTCTAGTCCCCCTGGGTTAGGGCGCCGAGAGCGGAGCACGGCCCGCGGGCATGGACTGGCACGAGGAAGGGCTCACCGCTCGTCGTCAGCGACCCCGAGGGCTGGTCAGCGGACCGGCACCGGCTGCGGCCTCCACCGCGAAGACGCTGGGCTCGATCCCAGTCGCGCTGGCATAGGCGCGTCCCACGTACGCGCTGAATGCTTCGACGGCCTCACGCTCCACCAGTGCCACCAGGCAGCCGCCGAAGCCGGCGCCCGCCTGTCGCCGTGCCACCAGCCCTGGTGCATCGTCCATCGCCTGGTGCATGGCGAGCATCGAAGGCGCCCCGATCTCGAACAGCTCGATGGCACCCCTGAAGGAGGCCTCGAACAGCCGTGCCAGGGCCGCCCGGTCGCCGCTCGGGAGCACCTCCGCCAGGTCGAGCGCGCGGCGGTCCTCCTCGAGGATGAAGCGGCAGCGCCGGGCCACCACCGCCGGCAGCTCCGCCTCGTGTGCCTCGAACAGCTCCAGGCTGACGTCACGCAGGGCCGTGATGGCCGGCGTCCCCGCGGTCTTGGTCGCCGCCGCCTCCGCGGTCGATGCCGCGATGTGGGCCGCGCCGGCCTCGCACTGGGCCCGCCGCTCGTCGTACTCGGACCCGGCCAGCTGCCGCGGGGCGCGCGTGTCGCAGATGACGACCGCCAGGTCGGCGGCGATGGCCACGGGGCGGCTGCGCAGCGCCCGGCAGTCGAGCAGCAGGGCATGGCCGGCGGTCCCCAGCACCGAGGTGTACTGGTCGAGGATGCCGCAGCTGACACCCACGAACTCGTTCTCCACGCGCTGTCCGAGGATGGCCAGCTCCAGCGGCTCGTGGTGGCTGCCGCCGACGGCATCGAAGGCGAGCAACGTGGCGATCTCGATCGCGGCCGACGATGAGAGGCCGCTGCCGAACGGCACGCTGCTGTGCAGCAACGCGTCGAAGCCGGCGAGGTCGGTGCCGTCCTCTTGCAGCACCCGCGCCGCGCCGCGGACGTAATCGGTCCAGGGCACATCCGGGTCGCGTTCGATGGCAGCGAGGCTGAAGTCGGCCGTGCCGGGCAGGTTCAGCGAGGCGATCGCCACGCGGCGATCGTCTCGACGACGCACCGCGATCCAGGTGTCACGGTCGACCGTCATCGTCAGCACGTGCCCATCGTTGTAGTCGGTGTGGCTGCCCATCAGGTCCACCCGACCAGGTGCACGCAGCCAGTCGGTCGGAGGCCCGCCGTACAGCTTCACGAACTCCAGCTCGATGGCCTCGCGGCGGCGCATGTCCACGACTCAGCACTGCCTCGGCGAAGGCCTCCAGCAGGGCCTCCACGTTCGTCCATCGGGATGTCCGTCATCAGTCGATGCGATGGCGCCAGTAGCAGGCCGGTGCCCCCGGGCGCGAGGGCCCGGCGGCAGGCAGCCGCGGCTTCGCGCACCTCGGCCGGCGTCCCGCGCGGCAGCACGGTCTGGGTGGAGATGCCGCCATAGAAGGCCAGCCGGCCGCCGAACGTGGCCCCCAGCCAGGCGTGGTCGAGGACCTCCGGCTGGACAGGATTGAGCGCCGTGAGGCCGATCTCGAGCAGGTCGGGGACGATGTCGTCGATCTTGCCATCCGAATGCATCAGCACCGGCAGGCCCCGCTCGACGAAGGGTCCGAACAAGCGCGCCAGGCGTGGCTTGATGAGGCTGCGCCAGGTGGCCGGCGAGAACAGCAGGCCCGCCTGGGCGCCGTAGTCATCGCCGAAGTAGCCGCCATCGACGCCGAGGTCGATGTAGCGCTCGATGAGCACGAGCCGGATATCCACGATGCGATCCATCAGCTCACCCAGGTAGGCGGGGTCGGCGGCGAGCTCCAGGAGCGTGTTCTCGAAGCCGCGCAGCGACCAGGCTCGCTCGAAGAGCGCCCAACCCAGATCGGGGATGACGAAGGCTTCGTCGCCGGTGGCGGCTCGCACGCGCTCGGCGTCCAGCAGCAGGCCCGGCGCGCGTGGATCGGGCCAGTCGAAGGCATCGAGATCACGCCGTTCCGACAGTGGTGCCTCGCGGATGTAGTAACCCTCCTCCTGCGTGTCGTGCCCCGCCCCCCACCAGTCGTAGCGAGCCTTGCCGTCGGCGCTCAGGCGTGGTTCATACGTGAGGCCCACGCGCACCAGGTGGTTGCCCAGTCGCGCCGGCAGTACCTCTGCGCTCACGCCGAAGTGCTCGGACATGCGCTGCCCCATCGTGGTCGTGTAGTTGACCTGCGTCGGCAGTCGGTCGACCGGCTCGTGCCGGAGCGTTCGCAGCACGCGTTCGCGCGCGGTCAGCGTCATGGGGCCTCCTGTGCTCGCTCGAAGTCCCGACACTACCGGCTCCCCGGAACCCGGGTAGGGCCGACCGTCCCGATGCCACGGTGCCTCAGGTGGGTACGTCCGGTGCCGCATGTGCCGTCATCCGGGTCCGTCCGGCCCTGTCCCCGTGACCTGCCTGGCCACGACCATCGAGCCGTCAGCAACGCCCCCAGGAGATGTCATGCGCCGTACTACCGGATCGCACAGATGAGCCAACCGTGGCACACGCGCGTCGGCCTGCCATCCGCGTTCGCCGCGGGTGCACTCGTCCTGGCCACGGTCGCCTCGCTGGCTGGCCTCCTGGCGCCCGACCTCTATCGAGACACCCAGTCCTGGACGCGCGAGGCGCGGGCTACCGACGTGATCACGCTGCTGTTCGCGGTGCCGCTGCTGGCGATCGCGCTCGGCTCGGCGCGCCCGCGCCGGCTCGGTACCGGCGCGGTTGGCGGTGATCGGCGCTCTCGGGTACGTGGCCTACAGCTACGCCATCTTCGCCTTCACCGTGGCACCCAATCCGGCCACGCCGCTCTACCTCGCCATCCTGGGCCTGTCTGCGTGGGCGCTGGTGCTGGGCATCGGGCGCACCGGCGACCCAGCGGCGCTGGGGGCGATCGCCTCGCGCCTCCCTCGCCGCGGCAGCGGCATCTTCCTCATCGCGGTGCCGATCGTGTTCGGCCTGCTGTGGGCGAGCGAGATCGCCGCCGCCGTCACGGCTGACGGCCCCACCGAGACGCTCGCCCGTGCAGGCCTGCCCACCAACCCGATCTGGGCGCTCGATCTCGCCTTCGCCCTGCCGGTCGTGGCCTACGGCGGCGTGCGGCTGCTGCGCGACGACTCCCGCGCCGCTGCCACGGCGCTGCCCGCGCTGGTGTTCCTGGTGCTCATCGGCCTGGCGGTGCTGGGTGTCTTCGCATACTCGGCCGTGGACGGCGAGGAGGTCGTGCTGGTGCCGGTCATCGTGGTCGGCATCATCACGCTCATCGCCGTGAGTCTGACGTTCGTGGCAGTCAGGCCAGGGCACCGGGCGACGCCGGACCAGGTCGTTTTTCATTGCTACAGGTCGTCTCAACTTCTTCTTCCTTTGCTTCCCTCGCCTCCTCCCTGTCTTCTCATGCTTGTTTTTCTCCTTCGGTTCTCTTTCCTCTCTCCTACTTTTTCGCCGCAGCCGCGCGACGCCGGACCAGGTCGCATGACGCAGGCATCGCGCGGCGGCGACATCGTCCGCTGGCTGGTCGGCATCCTGCTCATCGGGCACGCCCTCATCCATCTCATGGGACCGGCCGATATCTGGGGCCTGGCGGATCTCGAACAGCTCACCGGTGAGCCCAGCATCGCGGTGGCGGGCATCGAGGCCGAGGTCCTGGCCATCCTCTGGCTGCTGCCGCTGACGCTTCTGCTCGCGGCGGGGGTCGCGCTGCTCCATGGGGCGGCCATGGTGGCGTCCGCTCGCGCTCATCGGCGTCGCTACCTCGCAGCTCGCCATCATCGTCTGGTGGGATGACGCTTCTGCCGGAACGATCGCGAACGTGCTGGTGCTCGCTGCCGTCGTCCTTGCCCCGCTGCTGCACCTCCCGGCCGGTCGCGAGAGCACAACGGCACCCACATGAGGGGCAGGTCGGCCCGCGCTTCGCGGTAGACGGGGCCGCTACGGTCCACGGACTATCCTCGTCGAAGTGGCGCAAGCATCGGTCAAGAGGTGATGATGAGCACGATCGGGTTGGGCGCAGATCTCCTGCACTCGGGTTCCGCGAGCACCGGCCGAACGGAGGCGGACCTCCATCGCTGGGTCACCGACGTGGCCGCGCTCACCAGGCCCGAGCGGGTCCATTGGTGCGACGGCTCACAGTCGGAGTACGAGGCCCTGTGCCGTGAACTCGTCGCGGCAGGCACGTTCACGCCCCTCGATCCCACCAAGCGGCCCGACAGCTTCCTGGCGCGCTCCGACCCCAGTGACGTCGCTCGCGTCGAGGATCGCACCTTCATCTGCTCGCGCGATCCCATGGACGCCGGTCCCACCAACAACTGGCACGACCCCGATTCGATGCGGGCGACGCTCATCGAGCTGTTCCGCGGCTCGATGAGCGGCCGCACCATGTACGTCATCCCGTTCTCCATGGGCCCCATCGGTTCTGCCATCAGCCGCCTCGGCGTGCAGATCACCGACTCGCCCTACGTCGTGGCCAACATGCGCATCATGACCCGCATGGGCACACCGGCACTGGAGGCCATCCGTGCCACCGGCGACTTCGTGCCCTGCCTGCACTCGGTCGGCGCGCCGCTCGAGATCGGCGACGTCGACGTGCCCTGGCCCTGCGACGCGGAGCAGAAGTACATCGTCCACTTCCCGGAGGACCGCGAGATCTGGTCGTACGGCTCCGGCTACGGCGGCAACGCGCTGCTGGGCAAGAAGTGCTACGCCCTGCGCATCGCCTCGGTCATCGCTCGCGACGAGGGCTGGCTGGCCGAGCACATGCTCATCATCAAGGTCACCGCGCCCGACGGGCGGGTCAAGTACCTCGGTGGCGCCTTCCCCTCGGCCTGCGGCAAGACCAACCTGGCGATGCTGGTCCCGACCCTGCCGGGCTGGAAGGTCGAGACGCTGGGCGACGACATCTGCTGGATGCGGTTCGGCGACGACGGCCGCCTCTACGCCATCAACCCGGAAGCCGGCTTCTTCGGTGTCGCGCCGGGCACCAGCGACAAGACCAACCTGAACGCCATGCGTACGCTGCATGCCAACGCCATCTACACCAACGTGGCGCTCACGGACGATGGCGACGTCTGGTGGGAAGGCATGACGGACGCTCCGCCCGACCACGCCATCGACTGGACGGCCAAGGACTGGACACCGGCGGAGAGATCACCCTGCCGCCCACGCCAACGCCCGTTTCACGGTCGCCGCCAGCCAGGCACCCTCCATCGCGCCGGAGTGGGAGGACCCGGCCGGCGTGCCCCTCGACGCCATCATGTTCGGTGGCCGTCGCGCCAACATCGTGCCGCTCGTGCGTGAAGGCTTCGACTGGGAGCACGGGGTCTTCATGGGCTCGATCATGAGCTCGGAGATGACCGCCGCCGCGTTCGGCGAGATCGGCAAGCTGCGCTTCGACCCCTTCGGCATGCTGCCATTCTGCGGGTACAACATGGCCGACTACTGGGCGCACTGGCTCGACGTCGGTCGCGCCACGACGCCCGACAAGCTGCCCCGCATCTACTACGTCAACTGGTTCCGTCGCGGCGGTGACGGCCATTTCATGTGGCCGGGCTTCGGGGAGAACAGTCGAGTCATCGAGTGGATCTTCCGGCGCTGCGACGGGGAGGTCGATGCGCGCGAGACGCCCATCGGCTGGCTGCCAGCACCCGAGGATCTCGACACCACCGGCTTGGAGATGCGCGAGGGCGACCTCGAAGAGCTGCTCCGCGTGGACGGCCCTGCCATCCTGGCCGAGATGTCGCAATTCGAGGATCACTACGCGCGCTTCGGCGATCGCCTACCGCCCGAGCTGGCCGCGCAGCTGGAGGCGCTGCGGCAGGGACTGGAGGCGTCCTGACCGGGGCCTTGTCGGGGTGACTTCAGTCGCCGCTGACCGGGGAGGGTGGTTCGACGTCCAGCAGGTAGCCCTGCCCCGGGACGGACCTGATGCGGCCGACTTCACCTTCTGGTGCACCCAGCTTCCGACGGAGTCGGCTGACCCACACGCGCAGGAACTGCAGGTCATCCCCGTATTCCGGACCCCACACCTCGGTGAGCAGCTCCGCTTCCGGGACGGTCGTGCCGGCACGGATGGCCAAGTGTTGTAGCAGCAGCCACTCCGTTCGCGATAGCTGCACCAGCTCGTCGTCCCGCAGCACGATCTGACGTTCGAGGTCGATCTCCACGTCATCGAACTGGAGGATCCCTGAGCCCGGTCCGGCTCCGGAAGCCCGCCGAAGGACGGCCCGCACCCGCTCTGCCAGCTCATCGGGATGGAAGGGCTTGGCCAGGTAGTCGTCGGCGCCCAGTCCAAGGCCTTGTGCCCGATCGGCGATGGAGACCTTGGCGGTCAGCAGGATGACCGCCACCGGGCGGCGTTCGCGCAACCGACGCATGACCTCGATACCGTCAAGGTCGGGCATGACGATGTCGAGCAGGACGATGTCCGGCCGCAGCTGCTCCGCCTTCTGCAGGGCCTCGACGCCGCCACGAGCCGTGACCACGCGGAAGCCCTCGTCACCGAGCGCGATCGCCACGAGCTTGGTGATCCGCGGCTCGTCGTCCGCGACAAGGACCAGGGGCTGCAGGCTCATCGGCTACTTCACTGCCTGTGCGGCATCACCGCCGCTGCTCGGGCGGCACGCGGCTGCGGCTCCAGTAGGTCGTCATCGGGCTCCAGGATACGCAGGAGGAAGCCGAACTCGGAGCCCCCCTCGGGACGGCGTCGGGCCCAGATCTCGCCGCCCATGGCCTGCACCAGGCTGGCGCAGACGAAGAGCCCGATGCCCGACCCGGCCACAACTCCGGCCACGCCCGGGTCGCGGTAGAAGAGCTCGAACGCTCGCTGCGCCACCTCGTCCGAGATGCCGGGGCCTTCGTCACTCACTCGCACGGCAACGCCGCCACGCTCCTTGTGTGCGCTCACCACCACGCGCGTGCCGGCCGGCGAGTACTTTGCGGCGTTGCCCAGCAGGTTCCGCAGGATCTGGCTCACGTAGGTCGCCTCGCTGGCCACGATGGGCAAGTCCGGTTCGACGTTCAGCTCGATGACGATGGATGGCCGCTCGATCGTCTCGACCGCGACGATCTGCTCCAGCAAGCGGCCCAGCTGCATCGGCTCCGACTCGATCGCCAGCCCTCCGCGTTCGACGCGGCTGAGGACGAGGAGGTCCTCGACCAGCCGATGCAGGCGTTCCGCTTCGGCGCGGATGTCCTCCAGCAGCGTTGCCCTCACCGGCGCATCGGCGTCGCGGCCCGGTCGGGAGAGCATCTCCGCCATTCCGAGGATGGTCGTGATGGGTGTTCGCAACTCGTGACTGATGACGTCGATGAACGCCTCGCGGTACTCGCCGGCGCGTCGTTCCCTGGCGAGGAGGTGGTCACGGTCGTCCTCGACGCGCCGCCGCTCGGTGATGTCCTGGCCGGTCCCGATCATGCGCTGCGGCTGTCCCGACATGTCGCCGAACAGGCGGCCCACCCCGTGCGTCCAGTGGATGCTGCCATCAGGCCAGATGATGCGGAACTCCAGGTCGAGATCCGGGCCGCCCAGGGTCATCGACTCCAGCTCCGATCGGAACACCGCGCGGTCATCCGGGTGGATGAGCTCGAGGTAAGCCTCGAAGTCCGGAGCCGGGCCGACCGGGTCCAGCCCGTGTTGCCGGAAGATGGCTTCGGACCAGACCAGACTGCCGCTGGCCAGGTCCCACTCCCAGAAGCCCGTGCCCGAGGCCTTCAAGATGAGCTCGAGTCGCTCGTCCCGGGACTCTACGGCCTCGGCCAGCTCGGCCGATTCGGCGAGGGCGTCGATCAGGCGATCGCGAGCCGCTCGCCGCGAGGCGATGAGCACGACCGTGCCGAGGGACACGACCACGTAGACAGCCAGCTTGGTCATCTCGCCGCGGCCGATGACCTCCAGCTGGCCGATCGGGTCGACGAAGAACAGCGTGTTCAGCCCGGCGGTCACGGCCATCGCGACCAGCCCGGCGGCCACGCCACCGAACCAGGCCGCGACCGCGAGGGCGGCCACGAGCACGCTGTAGCCCGGATCCCCCACGGTCTCGTGCAGGAAGCCCTTCGCCAGGATCGCCACCGCGCCCACAACGGCGCCGAGCGCGACCGCCCCGAGCAACGAGAGCCGCTGATCGCGGACCCGCGCCAGCTCGGACCTCGCCCGCTGAGAAGCTGTGCGCAGGGGCATCCGACTCACCGACACCACGGGCCAGCCGCGAGCGTCGCTCGCGGCTGGCCTGTCCTTGGGGACAAGGGTTCAGCCGGTGCCTGGCGGGCTGCGCCGAGATGGATCATGCTCGATGGTCGGTGGGGCCGCCGTTCGAGCCGGCAGCGACGTCAGCCTGCCCCAGGACCTCCTGATCCGCACTCGTCGCGTGCCGCCAGCCTTCCCCGGAAGCGTCCATCGTCTTCTCCTCTGAGACGGCAACGGTTTGGCCATGGCGGCGAGCTGCGACGCGGGGTGCTCAGGCGGACGTCAAGCGATGCCCGATCCGCGCCGGCTGCCGGTGAAGTACCCCACCACGAGCACCGTGATGATGGCACCGATGGTGGCCACCACGATAGAGCTGATGTCCAGCGCCCCATCGATCGGATCGGTGTTGAAGATGAGGCCGGCGAGGAACCCACCGACGAGTGCACCCACGATCCCGAGCACGATATGTCCGATGATGCCGAGCCCTTCGTCACCCTTGACGATGAAGCCGGCCAGGTACCCGGCGATCGCGCCAAGCACGAGCCACGCGATGATGCTCATCCTGCTGTCCTCCATGAGGGGCCACGTTCACGACATGACGCTCGTGCTGCAGAGCCTTGTGCTGCAGTCACCCCGCATCGTGCCCGCCTTCGTGGCTCACCGAGGCTTCGACCCCGCCGCGATACCATCACAAGAGCATCACAAACGCCCTGCCTCCTCCGAACCGCATCCGCGGACCTCTCGTCTAGCCGATGTACAATGTGTACGGCTGCAGTGCACATTGGGATTGGGGCGGTCGGTCGAGCCCCGACGAGGAGAGCAGACGATGCGGACACTGGTGGCCGAGACGCTGGCGGCATGGCGCCATGCTGAGCGCGTGCTGGAGCAGAGCGAGGTCGGGTCGCCTGACCATGAGACGGCGCAGCTGGCCGTGGTGGAGCTGCGCGACCTGTACCAGCTCCTCACCGAGCGGACCGGTCTCGACCCCGCTGCCGAGCTGCCAGGGGCTGAGGGTGCTGATAGTGCCGTCCTGGCGCGGGTTCGCGATGACCTCGGCATCGTCCCGCGTGCTGGATGATGCCCGGCCGGTGCGGTCACCCGGGCCACCCCGCCACGGCCCCCTGACCGCGACACCAGGATGGTGAGGTCGGAGGCCTGGATCTGGCTGGCTCGAGGGATGGGCGCTACCGTCGGCGTCATCTTCGTGGCGTCCATCGCAGCACTGGTGTTGGGTGCCAGCAACGTCCTCGTTCAGGTCGCCATCGCCATCCTGCTGGCTGCCGGCCTGGAGCCGGCGGTCGCGTGGCTGCGGGGCAAGACCGGCCTCGCCCGCACGGTGAACATCATCCTCGTCTACCTGGGCTTCATGGTCCTGGTCGGCCTGCTGCTGTTCCTCATCGTGCCCGCGGCGGTGGCGCAGCTGACCGAGTTCTCGAACCGTCTCCCGGGCCTGCTCGCCGACCTGCGGGCCTTCGCGGTCGACATTCGTCCAAGCGTGGTGGGGGACGGCCTGGTGGATGCCATCGACGCCCTGGCAGCGACGCTGCGCGACCCCGAGGCGGAAGCGGATCCCGAGGCGTTGGTGGGCGTCGGGCTCGTGGTCGCGGACACGATCATCGCCGTGATCACCGTCCTCACGCTCGTCTTCTTCTGGCTCATCGGTCATCAGCGCCTCCAGCGCTTCACCCTGGCCCTGTTGCCCCGCGAGCATCGAGCCGGGGTTCGTCATGGCTGGAACGAGGTCGAGCAGCGGCTTGGCCTGTGGGTGCGTGGCCAGGGCATCCTCATGGCGTCGATCTTCGTGATGACCACCACCGCCTACTTCGTGCTTGGCCTGCCCAATGCCCTACTCCTTGGGCTCATCGCCGGTATCGCCGAGATCATCCCCATCGTCGGGCCGATCCTGGGCGCGATCCCCGCGCTGCTCGTTGCGGCCGTCACGGGCGAGATCGAGCTCGTCCTGCTTGTTGCGGGCGTCTACGTCGTGATCCAGGTCCTGGAGGGGAACGTCCTCGTGCCGATGGTGATGAAGAGCACCATCGGCGTGCCCCCCTTCCTGGTCGTATCCAGCCTAGTCGTGGGAGCGGCGGCGGGAGGTCTCATCGGCGCCCTCCTGGCGGTCCCGCTCGTGGCCGCGATGGTCGTCATCCTCGAGCACGCCCAGGACCGCCAGACGATGGTGAAGCTGGAGAGCGGAGCTTCCTCTTCGTCCGAGGATGATGCCGGGGAGACCGAGGGACCCGCCGTGGATCCGCAACAGCCCAACGCGGAGCAGCCGGCTCGCCCATCGGCGTGACCCGGTAGCGGCCGCCAACGGAAGCGCCCGGCCATCCCACGCGCGGGTTGGCCGGGGCGCGAGAGTGCGAGGTAGCTCCCTCGTCAGGCTGAAAGTAGCTCGCTTGTCAGACTGAGGCTGGTGCCTGGGTCGCGATCTTGGCCGCGAAGTCGGCCAGTGACTTCGCCAGCGCCCGGCTGCTCTCCCGCTGCGCGCGCTCGAACTCCTTGGCAGCATCGCGCATCTCCGTCTCCTTCATGGCGCGCGCGATCTTGAGCATCGCGCTGGCCGAGTCCTGCTGCTTGCGCTTGAGCGTCAGGAGGACGGCGTGCGCCTCATACGCCTCGCTCTCGGCCTCGGCAGCCGAGCCGAGCGTCTCGCTCATGAGCGACTTCATGGCCTCGACGACCTCTTCGACCTCGCCGCTCGCGCCGTACGGTCGACCCAGCTGCTGCAGCCGCTTGAGGAACGCCTGGTCATCCTTCTGGCAAGCCTTGATGCTCTCGCGTCCGGCAGGAAAGGGGTGCTTGCCCGCCAGCTCACGTTCGGCATCGACGATGGTCTGCTGAAAGGCGATGGCCTCATCGAGCTCGTGCTTGATGAACTCCTCACCGTACTTGGCCTCCGACATCGGGTTCTCCTTCTGTGTCTACGGCTGGTGGCCCGTTTGCCTGGGTCACGTCTGCGGGGCAACGGACCGGACATCGCGCCCGGTGCGGGCAAGACTGGGGCCAAGCGCATCAGATACAGCCACTCAAGCCGGCGCGGCCACATTTCGACTTCATGTCGACTGCCTGAATGCGGGCCTAGCTGCGGACCAGCACCCTGGTGCGGGCCTGGCGCATCCAGGCCCCTCGGAGATCCTCGCGGGCCCCGATGACTCCGCCCAGCGCGGCAGCTAGCGCGGTCAGGCACAGCGCCAGGAACGACTGCCAGGAGGCCGAGCGCAGGGAGTCGATGAGCGCGTCCACCTCGACGCCAGGGGATGGTGCGCTCACCTGGCCGAAGAGGTCGCCCATGGCGCCGGCGATAGCGCCCAGGCCGAAGGCGCCCAGGACCGCCACGGATACGAGCCACAGTGACCAGACGAGGAACCCGTTCACGAGGCTCCGGCCGGGGTCGGAGACACCAGATGTCCACGTCGCGATGAAGCCGCCGATGAAGAAAGCCACGAGGGCGATGACGCTCGTGACCAGGATGGCGACGAAACCCATGTCCTCGAGTTCCTCGGTGCCCGGGGCCGCCTGGAGCCCGAGCGCCACGGCGAGCATGGTCAGCAGGATGAAGATGCCGATGGCCGTCAGGAGGCCGGCGAAGATGGGGCCCCAGCGGAGCTGCTGCAGATCGGCGATCGTCACATCGTGGGCGTCCTTCTGCTCCTCGGAGTCCACCTCGTCCGCGGAGATGGCGACGTAGGTCCTGCTCTCGGGATCTGCGGTTGGGATCGTGGCGGGGTCGCGTCGCGGCGAATCCATCTGGGTACCTCCTATGACCGGTGCTGGCGTGGTACGGCGAGATCCGAACGTCCTGGCTTCCGACGCTAGAAGATGAGCCGGAGCACGATGATGATCAGGATCAGCGTGACGAGCAGTCCGATGAGACCCATGCGTTGCCTCCTGTCAGGGCGGGGCGCGATGCTGGGCGGCATGCGTCGCTCTCGCCGAGAGCCACCATCCCGCGCCGCCGCTTGCATCCGCAGCCGCGCTCCCGTGCTCGCCATCACAGGCTCGTTACAGGACTTCGCAGGGAGTGCGCTACGCCAGCATCACCGGCTACTCGTCCTGCGACATGATCACGCAGGCGTAGGGTCCCAATCCGACCACCAGGCTGGAAGCCATGCCGTCGAGGGGGTCAGCGAGGGCGTCGGTGTCGAAGGAGGAGGGACCACCGAACTCGGAGTCGTAGCCGGCCCAGTCGCTGTTGAAACGCACTGACCAGCGACCCTCTCGCGGCACGCCGATGCGATAGCCGGCGAAGGACTTGCCCGACAGATTCACCACGACCACCACGTCGTCGCGCGGCCCGCCCGCCTCCCAGCGGTGGTAGGCGATGACCCCGGCGTCATGGTTCCGGTGATGGAGCGAGATGCGAGGCCCGCGCAGCCCTCGCGTGCGGTCATCGACGTTGCGTCGCAGTCCGATGAGGTCACGATGGAGCGCCAGCAAGCCGGCGTGGCGATGGCGCTTGCTCCAGTCCAGGGGGTCCTCGTCGCTGAACCAGGATCCTCGATGAGCTCCTGGCCCTGGAACAGCATGGGGATGCCGGGTGAGGTGAGCACGAGTGCCGCTCCCAGCGCCGCACGCTTGCGCGACGGCCAGCTGTCCGCATAACCCGGCCAGATCTCCTCGGGCACGCGCGAGCTGCCGTTCGCGACGGCATCGTGGGATTCCGTGTAGATGACACGCTTGAACGCGTCCGCCGGATCGACCCTCAGCGCATCCGCGACCATGTCGAGGTCACGCGCTTCATCGCTCGCCGCGATCAGCGCTGCTCTCACGGGGTGCACGAAGCCTGGGTCCCATTGGGCCCCGAAACCCGCGCCTCCTTCGGCGGGCGAGCGCGTCACGGACGCGTCGCTGCGCAGGTCCTCGGCGATCATCAGCCGGCCGGGGAAACGCTCGGCGGCCTCGCCGTTGATGGCCGCCATGAGCTCCCAGCCCTCCTCGATCCGATCGGCCGCCGTCGGGCCACCACCGCTGACCGAGCTGATGTAGGCGGTAGCGTCCCAGCGCAGCCCGTCGATGCGGAACTCGTCCAGCCAGGTCATGGCGTTGTCGCGCAGGAAGGTGCGCACCTCGTGCCGTCCGTAGTCAGGCCGGGTCTCTCCCCATGGGGTGGCCGAACGGCCGTCCTGGTAGAAGTAGATGCCGCCCTTGTCGTTCTCCGACCAGCCGTCGAAGCGCCAGAGGTCGAGATCGGAGGGGCCGAGGTGGTTGTAGACGACGTCGAGCAGCACCGCGATGCCGGCCCCATGGGCCGCGTCCACCAGGGCCTTGAGGTCGTCGGGATGGCCGTACGCGGACTCCACGGCGAATGGGTACGCTGGGTTGTAGCCCCACGAACGGTCCCCGGCGAACTCGAAGGGTGGCATCAGCTGGATGGCGCTGACTCCCAGTTCGCGAAGGTACCCCAGGCGCTGGCGCACTCCGTCCAGCGTGCCCGGGCGACCATGCATGCCCTCGCTGAAGGTCCCCACGTGCATCTCGTAGATGACGAGGTCATTCCACGCCGGAGGCGCGACTGGCTCCGTGGACCACTCGTAGGCGGAGGGGTCGTAGACGACGGCGTTGCCGACCGAGCTCGTCAGCTGACGCGCACGGGGATCGATGCGCCAGAGCGCCTTGCCGTCGGCGTGCACGAGAAACCGATACTCGTCGCCAGGGCCGGCACCCTTCACGTCGGCTGACCAGGTCCCGTTGTCCTCCCGGACCAGCGGACAGGCGTCCGCGTCCCAGTCGCAGAACGTGCCGCTTACCGCGACGGCGTCCGCGTGCGGCGCCCAGACACGGAAGGTCACGCCGCCGTCGAAGGGCAGCGCGCCCATCCCCGGACGAGACGAGGCCATAGGGTGCGAGATGGCTGGCTCCGGCTGGCGCAAGGCTGACGCTGGCAGTCTACGCCGCGCCCGTGCCCGCGCTATCCCGCAGCCACCTCGACCACACCGTCGATCATGAATTGCACGGCAAGCGCCGCCAGGACGATGCCGAGCATGCGGGTGCTCACCGCGCGGCCGGTGACACCCAGGAACGTCGAGATGCGCTCCGCTCCCAGGAAGCTCAGGTAGATGGTGAGCATGACGAACCCCACCACGCCCAGGAGGACGACGCCGTAGTCGACCCGGCCTTCGGTCCTGCCCGCGAGCAGGATCATCGCCGTGATGGCCCCGGGACCTGCGATGAGCGGGATGGCCAGGGGGAATGCCGCGACATTCTTGACGTGATCGATACCGACCGCCATGTCAGCCGTCGCCTGCAGCCGCGGCCCGAGGCGGTCGAACACCATCTCCCAGCTCGTCCACAGCAGCAGCAGGCCGCCCGCGATCCTGAAGGCCGACAGCGAGATGCCCAGTAATCCCAGCAACGTGGCCCCGCCGAGCCCCACCGCCACGAGGATCCCGAACCCGATGAGTGGTGCCCGCCACGCAACCTCGCGCCGTTCGTGGTCGCTCATGCCGTGCGTGAGGCCGAGGAACAGAGCGCTCAACAGGAGCGGGTCCGCGACCACGTAGAGGGTCACTACGGATGACGTGAAAAAGTCGACCATCGCGCTAAGCATATCAACGGGCATCCGCCTGAACGGCTCGACCGAGCGTGCGCGGGGTCCGCAGACCTCCTGCAGGGCCAGGCAGCCGGCCGCTCGGACGCCCGCTGCCAGCGGGGTCAGGTGCTCGGTGGGTCAGGGGAGACCCGCGTCACCCTCCCGATCCGAGCCCGCGGTGTCGTCCTGGGATGCCATCAAGTAGCCACCTAGCGCAAGCAGGAACACCATCACGGGGTAGACGATCATCCTCTCGGTGCCGCCGTGACCGATGGAGCCGAAGGCCGCCGTGTTGCCCGAATCGCCGATCGCCATCAGCACCACGAACACCAACCCGACCACGCCCGCGAGCACCCCGACGACCCTCATCGGCCCCGACACCACTGCCGCCATGGCGATAGCCTCCAGGTTGAACGCCACGAACGCCAGGAGCGCGAACAGGCCGTGTGGGCCAGCGCTGTCGAGGGAAACGATCCCGCCCCGATGGCGCCCAGTCCCGCGAGGACGAACAGCGCGAGGGCCCACGCCTTCCGATGGGATCGGTAGTGCAGATAGCCGCCGATGATGTTTAGCACGCCGACCGCGAGCAGTGAGACGTTGAACAGCAGGGCCGTCTGCGTGATCACGCCGAGGTCGCTGATGGCAGCTGCGCCGTAGTCGTAGTCGGGTGCGATCGAGGCCGCGAGCATGATCACGAGCATGAACTGGGCGGCAAGCACGAATAGCAGGACGCCCGCGACCCGCGAACTCGCCAGCCGCGTGGCCCGTGCGCCGGTGGCCGGCTTCGCCAAGTCCATCGTTGTTGATCCTCCATCGCCGAGATGGCGCCGCGGCGCCGGGCTGGTAGCGAGCTTCGCGTGGGCGGTGGCTGCCCCATGAAGAGATACTCCGCATCTCGTCCCAACGGTTGAGGGCCGATGGGCCTTTCCCCGGGGGCAGAAGGTCAAGCAGAGCGACTCGGACGAAGCCCCCGCACCTCGACCGTGTATCACAGTTACTGTGAGACTGTGATAGCGTGATGCTGGTGAAGAACATCACGGTCTCCGTGCCTGACGATGTCTATCGCGCCGCTCGCATTCGCGCCGCGGAACAGGGCCGATCGGTAAGCGGCATGGTCGCGACATACCTGCGTTCTCTGTCGGGTGCTGACGCCGAGTTCGCGCGACTGGAAGCGCAGCAGCATCGCATCCAGGCCCAGATCAAGCGCTTCAGGGCAGCCGACCGACTGACACGGGACGAGGTCCACGACCGTGCAGTTCGTTGACACCAACGTCCTGCTGTATTCGATCTCGCGGGACCCCGCAGAACGGAGCAAGTCCGCCCGCGCGAATGAGATCCTTGACGCAGGGGATATCGCTCTCTCGGTCCAGGTCCTCCAGGAGTTCTACGTCCAGGCCACTCGAGCCAGTCGGGAGGACGCCATCACGCACGACCAGGCATCGGGCCTGGTCGAGGCGTGGTCCCGGTTTCCCGTGCAGGTCACGAGCGTCGAGCTGATGCGCGCGGCGCTGGCCACGAGGATCCGCTTCGGGATCTCTTACTGGGACGCGGCCATCATCGAAGCGGCTCGCGCGTTGGGGTGCTCGGTGGTGCTGTCCGAAGACCTCGACGAGGCGACCGACTACCTGGGCATCCGCGTGGAGGATCCATTCCGACGCGCCGCGTGAGCTTCCGCGGCCCCACACCGTCCCATCGAGCGGTGCCGGGACCAGGTGGCCGATTCGACCCGCCGGTCCCACCCGCGCTCTCCAGGGCTCGACCACTACGGTGTCCCGGTTGTCACGAGGACGTCGTCGAGCTTCTCATAGCCCTCGGTGATGCCCTGTTCCATGCCGGCCTCGACCATGGCGTCGCGGGCCTCGAAGCTGTCCAGCAGCGAGGTTGCGACGAGCCTTGAGCGTCCGTCGCCGAGGTCCTCGAACGAGACGCGGTCCAGTGACACGCTGTCGGGGAAGCCAACGAAGGTGAACGTCTGGACGATCGATTCGTCGGGCCGTACCTCGTGGAACGAGCCGTAGAACTCGTACCTGTTGCCTTCGCCGTCCGCCTGCACGAAGCGCCACGAGCCCCCCGTGCGGCAGTCCCAGTGGGAGATCGTCGTGGAGAGCTCGCGCGGACCGATCCAGCGCGCATAGAGGTCGGAATCGACATGCGCTCGGTAGACCTTCGCCACGGGTGCCTCGAACTCACGCGTGATGCGCACGGTGGGGAGGTCCTTTCGGCTGACGGGCGAGACAGCCGAGACTCGATGGCGCGGCGGCCGCGTGTCAGCGCTGGTGTCGCTTGTTGTACTCCGCCAGGCCACTCCAATCGCCATTGGCCGCGTAGGACGCCTGCATGGGCCAGGTGTCCAGGCTGGATGGTGGCAGTACTCCGGCGGCGCTGACGATCCGGCGCAGGTCCTCGGCACTGGTGTGCTGGAGCTGTTCGTACCTGGTGACACCGCCATCGGCCAGGATCGACGCCATCCGGGGCCCGATGCCGCTCAACTGGGTCAGGTCATCGGTCGCGGCCGGGGTGGAGGGCGCCTCAGCCGGGGCCTTCGGCTTGCTCTGCTGTGACTGCATCTGGTCGTACTTGGCCAAGCCTCGCCAGTCACCCTTGGCGGCGAAGGACGCCTGCATCGACCAGGTGTTGACGTTGCCGGGGACCGTGGCGTGTGCCTCCGTGAGGATGCGGCGAAGCTCGGGTTCACTCGTCGCTGCGAGTTGGGCGTAGCTGTCCACGCCGGCCCCCGCCAGCACCGCCGCCGACTTCGGGCCCAGGCCCCTGATGTTGGTGAGGTCATCGCCCATGGTGGGCGCCTCGGTCACCGCGACGGGCGCAGACGCGCCATCGGCACCCTCCATCCCCATCTCGAGCTCGTAGTCCGCCACCATCTCTTCGCCGCCGAGTTCCTCGACCGCCGGTTCGACCAGCTGTCGGAGGGCCGTCGCCGTCGCGAGCGGAAGCGTGCTCTGGATGAGGAGGGCGTGTTCGGCGGTCACCTCCTTCCCGATCAGCCCGATCGAGGCGGACCAGTCGCCCTCGTACAGGACGAACAGGGCGCTCTTGCCCTTCTCGACCTCCCCCGTGACTTCGCGCATGAACTTCTCGGTGACGCCCATCTCGCCCAGCCGGTTGTGCATCCCGGCCAGGATGCCACCCGCGGCACCGCCCACGACCGCGCCCGCGGGGCCTGCGAGGATCGCCCCCACCACGATCCCGATCCCGGTACTGCGCCCACGGCCGTGTCGCTTGGTCTGCTGGATCTTGACGCGTCCTCGCTTGGTGCGGTCCGCGAACGCGGCATCGACGATCTTCACGTTGTCGTCCACGTCGTCGATCTTCTCGACCGCCTTCAGGAACCGCCGCGCAGCGACGTCGTTGTCGAGGACGAACACCGCCAGGATCTGCTCGAGCTGCTCACTCATGGGACGTCTCCTCCGTCGGGTCGGTCGGCCGCCGCGCACGGGGCGATGGTCGAGGTGGCGGCCCACGATACTCGCAGCGCATCCTCCGGGGCAATGCCTGCCACCGCTGTCACGGCAAGTATCCTGTCGTCGTGCAACTCCATCCCCGCCCGTCGCACCCATCCAAGCCTTCCCGCGATCGTCGTCCACTCGCGGCACTCCTCGCCGCGCTGCTGGTCATCGCCCTCGGCGTCGCTGGCGTGGCGTCCACGCTTGCCCAGGAGAGCACGACACAGACCGAAGCAGAGCGGCTCGATTGGCGCCTGCTGAGACTGGTGTCCGACGGCGTCCGCGTGGACGTCACCGACGTCGGAGCGGCTGTAGCGAGCCCATCGCCGGAGGCGACGACGTCGGTCGTGGCGTCGGGCGACCCCACCGCAACGACGCAGGCCACCGTGGCCGCGACCTCCCCGGTGCTGGGCGTGCCCACGCTGTCGATCGAAGACGACCGACGGGCCGGCGGCTGGACTGGCTGCAATGCCTGGACCACGACGTACGAGCTCGACGGCGATGCCGTCACCTTGGGGCCCATCGCGGCGACTCGAGCAGCCTGCCCCGAGCCAGCCGGGTCCCTGGAGGCAGCGTACCTGGACGGCCTCGCGCTGGTGGCTTCGTGGGCGGTCGATCCCGACCCGGAAGATCCCAGCCTCGAGCTCCTCACCCTCTTCGGGGTGAACGGGGATCCGCTCCTGGTCTACGACCCGCTCCCGGCATCGCCAGTCCTCGGCTCGTGGCTGGTCGTCGCGTACCAGGATGCCAGCCTTGCCACCGTGCCGACCATCACCGACGCAGCGCCGACGGTCACGTTCGACGCCGACGGCCGCGTCACGGGCTCGACCGGCTGCAACTCGTATACGGGCGACTATGTCGTCGATGGCCAGGCCCTGGCCGTAGGCCGCATCGTCGCCACGCTCGAAGCCTGCGCCGACGCCCTTGCCGCACAGGAGCAGGACTTCCTGGCTGCCCTGGGCTCCTCAGCCCAGGCTGTGCTGCTCACCGATACCGCGCTGTTGCTCACTGACTCGCTGGGCTCGACGACACTCATCCTCGAGTCGCTCGATCCGGACGTCAATCCGTCGCCGCAACCGAGCCCGACCGCTACCGCAAGCCCCGCGCCGACCCCAACGCCCACGTCGACGCCAGCGCCCACTCCGGTCCGAGTGCGGGTGCCCGAACTGCGTGGCCAGACCGAGCCCGACGCCATCGCGTCGTTGAACGACAGCGGACTCCTCATCGGGGACAGGTACCGTCGTTACAACGACAACGTGGCGAACGGCCGTGTCATCCGCAGCGACCCGGAGGCGGGCAAGCGAGTCAACGAGCGATCACGCATCGACATCTTCGTCTCGCGCGGGTCGAGGGCCACCCCGACCCCGACGCCCAGACCGACGGCGAGACCGACTCCCCGGCCGACTCCCCGGCCGACGGCGAGACCGACTCCCCGGCCGACTCCCCGGCCGACGGCGAGACCGACACCGAGGCCGACGCCCAGGCCCACCCCCACGCCGGACCCGGGCTCCCGCCTGGACGGCAGCTCGTGGGTCGTGCTCGACTTCCGCGACAGTGGCGGCGCCCCGGTGGAGATCTCCGACGCCGTGACCGCAGAGTTCGATGACGGCCGGGTCGCCGGTTTCTCGGGCTGCAACACCTACTCGGGCAGCTACACGACGACTGGCAATCGCATCACCATCACGGGCTTCGCGACGACGAGTCGGAGCTGCGAGGGCGGGGCCATGACCGCGGAGGCCGAGTATCTCGCCGCGCTCGGCGACGTCGATCGCTTCGCCTTCCGCGACAACCAGGCGCATGGCCAGCTGCTGGTGCTGACCGGTCCCGATGATCAGACGCGCCTGCGGTACACCGTAGGGTCCTGACGCGGATGCCGTCGAGGCGGGCTGTGCACCTATCCACGCACGGACTCGTCGGGGTGTAGCGCAGCGGTAGCGCACATGCTTTGGGAGCCGGTCTGAAGCCATCTCGTCGACCTCCATCTGGATCGGCACAGGCGCTCCACGGACGGAGGTGGTGTCCCACCCGGAGTACGCTCTCTGGCGAGCCGCCTGTCTCACTGGCGGCTGAGGAGGACCGCATGACGACGAACGAACGCTTCACCATCGAAGAGGCCCGACGCATCGGGATTGAGATCGGTATCGACTGGGACACCAGCCCATTCGAGGTGGATCAGTTCCGGGAGGGTCTCGATGTCGAGCTGGAACACGGATCGCACGACCCGCAGACCAATGTGAGCGAAAGTGATCCCATCGTGACGGGCAAGATTGCCCTCGCACATCTCAAGGAGTATCCGGATTACTACACGCGCCTCAAGAGGATGGAGTCCGAAGCTGAGGAGTCCTGGGCAAAGCAGGGATGACAGCAAGCGACACGTGCCCTTGTGTGCCTGGTTGAGCCACTCAGAGGCATGACTGGCGTCTGGGCCTGCTGGCGGGCGACGCCAAGGCCATACCTCGCGATCCCCACGATGTGTAAGTACACGTGCTAAAGTGACCACCTACGTGACTACCAAGTGACGAGATGAGGGATGGCATGGCGGAGATCGGTATCAAGGAGCTGAAGGCGACAGCCTCATCGGTCATCGACAAGGTCGAGGGTGGGTCTGCCTATGTCGTCACCAAGCGCGGCCGACCCGCGGCGGTCCTGCTGCCGGTCGACGAAGCCGAAGATCTCGTGTTGGCCAATGCCGATGAGTATGTCCGCCAGCGTCGGCTTGCCCGCGTCGACTATGCCAAGGGGCGCACGGTCAGTCTGGAGGATCTCGACTGAGCGCCTACGAGGTCCGGCTCTCCCGTTCTGCCGCACGGCAATTCCAGAAGCTCGATGACGCAGACCGGGACCGCCTTCGGAACACCCTCGCTCGACTCGCGCACGACGTCGGTCGTCCCGGACGCGTACCAGGCAAGTCGGTCAAGACCATCCGTGGGACACACGATGCGTTCCATCGTCTGCGGGTCGGCGACCACCGTGTGATGTATGACGTCATCGACAGCGACCGCGTGGTCCTGGTGCTCGGAATCGTGGATCGCGCTGATCTGGAGCGCTGGCTCCGCAGCAGATAGCACCCGCAGGGCGGTGCAGCCCGGGCTCGTGAGTTGCCGACGAGGTGCAGGCACCAATTGATCCTCGGGGAGCGCTGTAGACCCTCCGCTACCGCCTGCGGTCTCGCTGTGTACCCTATCAAGGCACGGACTCGTCGGGGTGTAGCGCAGCGGTAGCGCACATGCTTTGGGAGCATGAGGTCGCGGGTTCGATCCCCGCCACCCCGACCACTTCATCCTTGGCGGCGACCGCGGTAGCATCGAGTCGTGGAGCAGACCCGGTCAGACGCACCCGTGAGCGCACATGCGGCGATCGATGTCGCCGCTGAGGAGCGCATCGTCTGGGCGATCATCGCCGATGTCGCCGCCTGGCCCACCTGGAACCCGTCCTTGCGCCAGGTCCTCAGCGTCGCCGAGCTTGAGGCTGGGGCGCGGTTTCGCTACATCTCTGCGCTCGGCTCGGTCTCCTGTCGACTCGCCCAGGTCGACGCACCGCACGAGTTTGCCTGGCGGGGACGCGCGTGGACGATGACCCTGCAGCAGGCGTGCCGCATCGTGTCCCAGGCCGAGGGCTCCCACGTCAGCGTCGACGCGAGCCTCGACGGCGTGATCGCTCGTGTCTTCCGACGCCGCCTGCAGGCATGGCTCCAGGCTGACCTCGACTCCCTGCTACGCCTGCTGAGGCTCGAGGCCGAGGTGCGTTCGAGCGCGGAGCGCGACGAGGCTGCCCGCAGGGAGGCCACGGCGATGGGGGAGCAGCGCGATGGATGAGCGGTCGATGCGGGGCCTGAACCTGGCCTTCCGATTCATCCTGGAGCTGCTCGCGCTGGTGGCGTTGTTCCTGTGGGGCACATCGGTGTCAGACGACCTGGTCGATCCAGCTCGTCGTCGGGCTGGGCGTGCCGGCCCTCGTGATGGTGTTGTGGAGCCTGTTCGTGGCTCCCAGGGCGTCACGCCGGTTGCCTGACCCATCGCGCCTCGCGCTCGAGCTGCTGATCTTCGCCATCGCGGCGCTGGCCTTTGGCCTGACCGGCGGACTCGTCGTCGCGATCATGTTCGGCATGGCCGTCGTCATCAGCCTGGTACTCATGTTCCTGTGGGACCAGCGAGGATACTGAGCAAGGCTAACCAGGTGCGTAGCCAGCGCTGATGGAATCAGCCGCGAAGGGTTCGGCGTCCGCGGGGTTGGTCAGGTACTCGATCTTCGGTCGTGGGCGCTGACGCCGCAGACCTTCGCGAACGTCCACGCGCTCCCCGAACAGCCGCAGCAGCAAGTCCTCCACGAGGGCATGATCAGCCAGCTGCCGATACTCCAGCTCGAGGTAGCGGTCCGTGCCGCCATAGCGGGTCTGCGCCCACTCGACATCCCGCCGCATGGCTTCCCGGTAGCTCAGGTACTCCTCGCGCGCGAACGTCACGCGTGGCTCATCGGCGCCATCGCCGGCTTTCCACTCGCCGCTTGCGAGCGCCAGCAGGCGCGAGACGTACTGGTCGAAGGTGGCATCGCGCCAGAGGTGGAGCACGCGATGGTCGGGCTCGTCGAAGCGATCCCACAGCTGGTCGCCGCGGCGGTGGTAGTAGAAGGCCTTGGCCCCAAGGTAGCGCCGTCGTCGGAGCCCGTGAGCAAGGAAGAGCTCCCAGAACTCCGTCGGCGCCTCCGCATGCAGCCGACGCGCGTCGGCCGGCAGATCCAGCCGGCGGACGAGCTTCTCCCAGCCGGGTGTCTCGGGGAACCGCTCGCGCAGGATCTCTCCGAAGCAGGCCAACTGGGAGACCTGGCGGAGGTAGGTGACGAGCAGGTTGGATCCCGAGCGCGCGCTGGTGACGATGATGAACGCGGACGGCTCGCCTGCGTCGGTCAGGAAGCGCGTGCGCTCAATCCCCGTCGCCGTCATCCAGGGGCTCGACCTCGTCGGGCGCACCGACGTCTTCGCTGCTTGCAGCTATCTCCTCGCCAGGATCTACCTCGCCCCGGTCGAAGGCCGCCTTGTCACGCCAGTGCGTGTCACAGGTCAGGCAGACGATGCCGACGGCGCCCTGGTTGGCAAGGTCTCCCATCCCGAGCATGTCGCTATAGGCCTGCACGCCCATGACATCGATCTCGGGGGGCTGGTCGAGGGCGAGCGTGTGCTGGCCGCAGACGGGGCAGGCCTGTTCGGATCGGGCTCGTTCGCTCATGTCTTCCTCATCGCATGACGTTGCCTGCGGTCCACACTAGCAGTCACGGCGGGGGGCGGTGAGGCACGCGAGGGCAGTACCATCGTCCCAGCGTGAAGGGAGTACTTGTGGTGGCCCGGCCTGCTTCACCACTGACGCACCCGCGATCGCGGGTATTGGGGTAGTGCGTGTCCGCAGACCAGATCATCCTGCTCGCCGTCGGGCTCATCGTCATCGCCGCCGTGGCCGTGACGGTGGCCTACGCGACGGCGTTCGCCACGCGCCCCATGGGCCGCCGACCCTCTGCTGACCCCGCGCACGCGGCAGGGCGAGAGCACGATGACGATGACACCCAGGACGCCGCGCCTGCAGCAGCCGGGTATCGCGGCAGCTTCGCCTTCATCACCACCACCAGCACCCGCCAGGTCGCACGCGTGGTGGCGTTCCTCTTCCTTGCCTCCGTGGGCGTGGTGGTGGCGCTCACGGGTGCCTGGCCGGACAACGAGCCGGCCATCTTCACGCTGCTGGCGGCGGGCACGCTGCTGGTGGTCCTGTTCATGGACATGGTGCCGCCGGCGGCGCTGGGCCGCTGGCGTCGCCCGCTCGAAGGCATCGGCGCCATCGCGTTCCTGGGCCTGCTCATGGCGCTGACCGGTGGGGCCGGCAGTCCCTTCCTGGTCGGCTTCTACCTGGTGGTGGCCGGGACCGCTCTCTCCACGGAAGGGCGCGCGCCGATCGCGGTCGCGCTCGTGGGTGCCCTCACCATCGCGCTCGTGGGCATGCTGGACGCCATCGTCGCGGGTCCGCTCGAACCAGTGGCGCTGGCATGGGTGGGCATCAACGCGGTCTCGCTCATCCTGCTCGCCGACATCGCGACCGCGGCCGCCCGGTCACAGCGCCACGCGCGCGACGAGGCCCTGCGCGCCTCCCGCTTCGACGCCCTCACCGGCCTGTACAACCGCTCCTTCTTCTTCACCACCATGGAGCAGGAGCTCCGCCGCTCGGACCGCATGGGTCGCGGCTTCACCATGCTCATGCTCGACCTGGATGACCTCAAGCCCGTCAATGACACCTTCGGACACCAGTGGGGCGATCGGCTGCTCAAGGCCATCGCCGACGTCGTCCGCCGTACCGTCCGCTTCACCGATGCGGCCGCACGCTACGGCGGCGACGAGTTCGTGGTGCTGCTGCCGGAGACGGATGCGGCTGGCGGCTACGTGGTCGCGGAGAAGCTGCGTCGCGATATCGAGGCGCTGACGCTGCACGCGGCCTCGCGCAACGTGCGCTCCTCCATCTCGGTGGGGCTGGTGGTCTATCCCGATGACGGCAGCACCATCGAGCAGCTGGTGTCGGCGGCCGACGTGGCCATGTACGAGGCCAAGCGTCGCGGCAAGAACCGCATCGTGGGCTACCAGACGCGCACCGAGCGCATCGCGACCGACATCGACTCCGCCACCCACGACCTGGTGCAGCTCGATCCGGCCGAAGACGTTCGCACCGGCGGTGATCCCGTGCCCTGGGACGATACCGCGGCTGGCGATGGTGCACGCGTGCCGTATGGCGACCCGGGCGACCACCCCCTCAACGAGGCACCGCCGCGGCCGCCGGGCCGCCGCCGCGCCACCGCTCGACCATCCCGGTGGAGCCGGGCGAACCGGGTCCCGCTCCGTGGTCGAGCGAGGTGACGCCGCCTTCACAACCTCGCTCCCGTCCCGACTCCCGACCTACCGGTGAGCCACCTGAACCACCCACGCGGATGCGGACCGCCGTGGATGCTCCCGACCTCCCCAGCCCGGCGGGCGCAGCCGATCAGCCTTGGCTGACGCGGACCGAGCCATCTTCGACGAGGCCGCCGAGCGGAGGCTCGCACGCCGATGGTGCTCCGCCGCAGCGCCCGGCCGCAGACCTCGGGCGTGGCAGCGGAAGCAGCCCCGGAAGCAGCCCCGGAAGCAGCCCCGGAAGTCGCAGTGACGAGATTCGCAGCAGCGGCGACCGGCCCTGGATCGCGCTTCCCATCGAGCCGGACGACCAGCCACCGCGGCCGCTGCGCTGACGCGGTGGGCGCAACGCCCCCGCGACCGGCGCACGCGCTATCGGCCTCGCCGGCCCTGGCGTGTACAGTCAGGCCATGTCCGCTGACGAGCAGTACGGCTTCGGCACCCGCGCCATCAGGGCCGCCACGCGTCCGCCGCGCGTCGAGCAGGTTCCCGCCTCGGTGCCCATCTACCAGACGGCCACCTTCCACGCTCGGGACGTCGATGACTACGCTGGGCTGATCGGCTTCGAGCGGCAGGGCTACACGTACGCCCGCATCGAGAACCCCACCGCCGACGCCTTGGCAGCCGCCTTCGCCGAGATGCACGGCGCCGAGGCAGGCTTCGCGTTCGGCTCCGGCATGGGCGCGGTCCATGCCGCGCTGGTGTCGCTGCTGCGGGCGGGCGACCGCATCGTTTGCACTCGGGCCGTCTATGGCAGCACCCGTGCGCTGATGGAGCGGGTGCTGGCACGTCTCGGCGTAGAGGTCGTCTTCGTGGATCCGGTCGACCTGGGTGCCGTGGAACGGGAGCTCGCTACGGCGCCAACGCGCCTGCTCTACACCGAGACCATTTCCAACCCGACCATCGTCGTGGCCGACCTGGCACGCCTGGCGGAGCTGGGGCATCGGCACGGCGCCGTGGTGGTGGTGGACAACACCTTCGCCTCGCCCTACCTCTGCCGTCCCCTGGAGCTCGGCGTCGACATGGTGGTCGAGTCGGCGACCAAGTGGCTGGGTGGCCACTCCGACGTCATCGCCGGCGTGGTCGCTGGCACGGCCGAGCGCATCCGTGCCGTGCGGGACGTGGCCATCGATACCGGCGGCATCGCGGCGGCCTTCTCCGCCTTCCTCGTCCTGCGCGGCATGCAGACCCTGCACGTGCGCATGGATCGGCACAGCCAGACCGCCCTGGCCCTGGCGACCTGCCTCGAGCGCGCACCCGGCGTGCGCCAGGTCGCCTACCCCGGCCTTGCCAGCCATCCGCAGGCGGACATCGCCGCGCGCGAGCTGCGCTCCGGGGGCGGCATGCTGGCGTTCGAGCTGGCCTCGCGTGATGCCGCCGCAGCCTTCATCAACGGGCTCTCCATCCCGCCGGTGACGGCCACGCTCGGCAGCGTCACGACCTACGCGGTCCATCCGCCCAGCGCCACGCACCGACAGCTCGACGAGGCGCAGCTGCGAGCCGCCGGCATCTCGCCCGGCCTGGTTCGCATCTCTGCCGGCCTGGAGGACGCCGCCGATCTGCTTGCCGACGTGGACGCTGCCCTCGCGGCCGCCACGAGGGTCGGCCAGGGCGCCTGACGCCGATGCTGCTGGCTCGCGTGGGGGCGGCCGCCTGGCGCCTGCTCACCGATGTCCGCTTCGCGGTCGTGCTCATCACGCTGCTGGCGGTGGCGGGACTGGTGGGCATGCTCGTGCGCCAGTTCCCTGTCACGGCGGCCGACGACCCGGCTCGCTACGCGGTGGAGCTGGCCACCGTGCGCGCTGCCTGGAGCGACCTCCCGGCGGGCTCGCTGCTCGTCGATGTCTTCGATCGGCTGGGCTTCTTCAGCGTCTTCTCGACGCCCTGGTTCCTGCTGCTGATGACCGTGCTGGTCGTCAGCATCATCTGCTGCACGCTCGACCGCACGCCGCGGCTGTGGCGATCGGTCAACGGGACTCGCGTCCAGCAGCCGCCCGCCTTCTTCGACGCACGACGCGACCACCGCGTGGTCATCGAGGGAGTCGGAGATGACGCCGTCGAGCTGGTGCGCGACGCGTTCCGTCGTCGCCGCTTCCGCCGCCAGCGGATCGTCGAAGCCGATGACGCCACCTTCGTCTACGGCGATCGCAACCAGTATCAGAAGCTGGCCACGTTGCTGACGCACGCCGGCCTGGTGCTCTTTCTCGCCGGCGGTGCGCTCACGGTGGTGGCCGGCTTCGAGACCGTCGTGTTCGTGGGGGAGGGAGGCACGGCGCCGGTGCAAGCGGTGGGTACGCCAGGCAACCTGCTGGTCAAGAACAACGCCTTCCTGGCACCGCGACGCGACGACGGCTCCTTCGTCGACTTCAGCACCGACCTGTCGGTCTATCGCGCCGGCCAGGAGGTGGCCCGCAAGACCATCCGGGTGAACGACCCGCTGCTGTTCGATGGCTTCGTCTTCCATCAGAACACCTTCGGCCCCGCGGTCGATCTCACCATCCGTGACGGCGAAGGAGAGCTCGTCTGGGATGGCCCGCTGCTGCTGGACGATGAGCTGCTGGGCCAGCCGCAGGGCTTCATGACCATCCCCGGCGCGGAGGCCGGCCTGGTGGCCGTGTTGAGCCAGGGCCGCGATGCTGGCCCCCAGCTGGTGATGCAGGGCGTCGGCCCGGCCGACGAAGCCAGCGGCGTCAACCAGACGCTCTTCCTCGCCACCATCCCGCTGGGCGTGACCACCGATCCGGAGGTCACCGCCGGTCACTCCATCAGCTGGCAGGGCGTGGGCAGCTGGACCGGCATGGTCATCAAGCAGGACCCCGGCCAGCCCGTCGTCTGGCTCGCCTTCGGGCTGCTCATCGCCGGCCTCGTGCTCACCTTCTACTTCCCCCGCCGCCGAGCCTGGGCGCGCATCAGTGCCGGCCGCGTGGAGCTGGCCTTCGTGGCCGACCGCTACGTCGACGCCGACGGCGAGTTCGGTCAGCTCGTCGAGGCGGTCCAGCTGGCCAGCGGTGGGAGGATCGCGACGGAAACGGACAAGCTGCCCAGCTGAGCCGACGCGAGCCCCCTGTCGTCGTGCCGTGACGGCCGCACGGCACAGGCCCCCTGGCGTTCCTGCTGCCTCCCCGAACGTGCTCGCAGGCCCGATTGGCGATTCGTCCGGGGACTGCCCCTGAGGTGTAACCGTGGAGCAACCTATCGCGGCCCGCCACCTCATATGCTCCGAATTGGCCGTGCCGCCTCACTGTGTGCCCCTACCCAGACCCGGGGCCCAGCGCATGGCATGAAGAGGAGAGTCCATTGGTCATCGAAGTCGCGTCCAACGATCCGCTCGACAAGATCCAGGCCGCCAAGGCGCGAGACATCCGCTTCGTCGAGCTGCAGTTCACCGACCTGCTCGGCATCGTCAAGGGCATCACCATCCCGCTATACCGTCTCGAGGAATCGCTGGAGCACGGCACCTGGTTCGACGGCTCCTCGATCGAAGGCTTCACCCGCATCGCCGAGTCCGACCAGTGGCTGGCCCCGGACATGCGCACCTTCGCCGAGATCCCCTGGCAGGGCGGCGAGCTCAGCGCCGGACCGCTTGGCTCGCGTGGCACTGCCCGCGTCATCTGCGACGTCATGACGCCCGATGGCAATCCCTTCGTGGGCGATCCGCGCGGTGTGCTCAAGAAGCAGCTGAAGCGCGCCGAGGACATGGGCTACATCTGGAACGCCGGCCCCGAGCTGGAGTTCTTCCTCTTCCGCAAGGACACCGAGGGCCGCATCCGGCCGCTGCCGCATGACACCGGTGGCTACTTCGACTACAGCACCGACCTTGCGCAGGCCGTGCGCCGCGACATGGTCAACGCACTGGAGGCCTTCGGTATCCGCGTCGAGGCGGCGCACCACGAGGTCGCCTACGGCCAGCACGAGATCGACTTCCAGTACAGCGACGGCCTCACCACCGCCGACAACGCCGTCACCTTCAAGTTCACCCTGAAGGCCATCGCCCAGCTGCACGGCCTGTATGCGACCTTCATGCCCAAGCCCATCGAGGGCATCAACGGCTCGGGTATGCACACCCATCAGAGCCTGTGGTCGATCGAGGAGCAGAGGAACGCCTTCGCCGAGCCGCGCAGCAAGTACGGCTTGTCCAAGCTGGCACAGGCCTACATGGCCGGCGTGCTGGCGCACGCACGTGGCATGAGCGCCATCCTGGCGCCGCTGGTCAACAGCTACAAGCGCCTCGTTCCCGGCTACGAGGCGCCGACCTACCTGACCTGGGGCCGCACCAACCGTTCCGCCCTGATCCGCGTGCCCAAGGTCTCCCCGGGGCGCTCCATCGAAGCCACCCGCATCGAGGTGCGCTGCCCCGATCCGACGGCCAACGCCTACCTGGCCTTCGCGGCCATGCTGGCGGCCGGCCTCGACGGTGTCGAGAAGGGCATGAAGCTGCCCGAGCCGGTCGAGGAGAGCCTCTTCGACATGACCGCCGACCGCGTCCTCGAGAAGGGCATCAAGGAGCTGCCCGCCAACCTCGGCGAGGCCATCGATGAGCTGGAGAAGGACGAGGTCATCGCCGAGGCACTCGGCAACCACGTCTTCAGCCACTACCTCGAGGCCAAGCGTGAGGCCTGGGCTGAGTACAACATGCACATCTCGCAGTGGGAGCTGGATCGCTACCTGGAGGCCTACTAGCGACCGCTGGCGTTCCCTGGCAATCGCACTCCCGGGGCTGTGAGGCGCCCCGTGAGCTATCGCAGACGGGCGGTGGGTGGTCCACCGCCCGTCTTCGATTCCCGGCCTGCCAGAAGCCACGGCCAACGGCTACGCTCTTGAGCCATGCACGCCATCGCCGTCCGGCCGGGGATACCCGACTCGGTGCACCTCCGGGACGTCGCTCGTCCCAGCCTCGACGATGTGCCCGCTGGTCGCGGCGTGCGGGTGCGGCTGATCCGCGCCGGGCTCTGCGGCACGGATGCCGACCTGCTGGCCGGGGAGTACGGCCGTGCACCCGAGGGCGACGACTACCTCATCCTGGGGCACGAGTCCCTGGGTCGGGTGACCGAGGTCGGCCCGTCCGTCAGCGACGTCATGGCGGGACAGCTCGTCGTCGTCACCATCCGTCGTCCCGGCTCCAGCGTCTACGACCGCAGCGGCCGGCCCGATCTCTCCACGGACCGCGTCTTCATCGAGACCGGCATCAGCCGGGCCCACGGCTTCATGACGGCGGAGGTCGTGACCGACGCTGCCTACGTGGTGCCTGTCCCCGACGCGCTCGAGGAGGTGGCCGTCCTCACCGAGCCGCTCTCGTGCATCACCAAGTCGCTGCGCCAGGTCGACGCGGTGCAGGCGCGCCTGGGACTGTGGGAGCCACGCCGCGCGCTCGTGACCGGCGCTGGCACCATCGGCCTGCTGGCCACGCTGGCGCTGCGCCTGCGTGGCATCGACGTGACCACCTACGCACGGCGCCAGGCGCCCTACCGCAACAGCGAGACTGCTCGAACGCATCGGTGCCCGCTACGTCAGTGCCGCCGACCTCGACCTGCACGCGCTGGTGGAGCGTGACGGCGGCTTCGACATCGTCTTCGAGGGTTCGGGCGCGCCGGCGCTCATCGAGCCGGCCGTGGCGGCGATGGCACCCAACGGGGCCCTGGCGCTCTTCAGCGTCACGCCGGGCAGCACGCCACTCTCCGTGGACATGGCGCGCCTGAACCAGGCGGTCGTGCTCTACAACCGCGTCATCGTGGGCAGCGCCGCGGCCTCCTGGGACGACTATGCGGCGGCGGTGGCCACCATCGCCCAGGCGGAAGCCGGAGCGGACACGGGCGGCTGGCTCAGTGGGCTCATCACCCACCGCATCGCTGGCCTGGACGCGACCGCCATCCGCCATCACCTGGCCGGCGCGCAGGATGCCATCAAGGTGACCGTGGAGCTCGAGGCGGCCGGCTGAACCAGTCAGGCACAGGCGAGGCCGTTCGGCTCGGCTCAGGCCCTGAGGCGGCCCGCCGGGCTCGGCCCAGGCCCCTGGAGGCGAGGGCGTCGTAGAGTAGAGCGAACAGATGACGAACCCGCCCGCCACTCCAGCCGAACCGGCGCTGACGGACGCGACCGGGTCAGTGGAGCAGCCGCAGGCTGACCAACCGCCGGCCGGTCGCGCCGAGCGTGGCCGCCTGCGCGGCTTTCGTGCCCTGCGCCACCCCGGCTTCCGCATCTACTTCGCCGGCATGATCTTCCGCGGCCTCGCCATGTGGATGCCGCTGGTGGCCATCCCCTGGCTGGCGGTGGAGCTCGGCGCCACGGCGGCGCAGGTCGGCATCGTCACCGGCTTCTTCTTCCTGCCCACCTTCTTCGTGGGGCCGCTGGGCGGCGTGCTGGCCGATCGCGTCGAACGGCGGAAGGTGCTGATCGTTTCGCAGCTGTTCGCGTCCGCCCTTTCGGCCGTCATCTTCCTGCTCATCCTCAGCGGATCGCAGACACTGCCCATGCTCGCTGCCGCGTCCTTCGGCTTCGGCCTGCTGATCGCGGTGGAGGTGCCGGTGCGGCAGGCCTTCATGACCGAGATGGTGCCGATGCGGGACATCTCGAGCGCGGCTTCGCTGCACGCCACGGCCTGGAACTCGACACGCCTGCTGGGACCGGTGTTGGCGGGTGTCATGGTCGCCACCATCGGGGCGGCCAGTCCCTTCGTCTTCGCCGCCCTGGCCTCGCTGGTGGTGTCGGCCTCCTTCCTGTGGATGGATCGCTATCGGGAGCCGGGCAGGCAGCGGGCCGACAGCTCCCATTCGGTCCTGTCAGACCTTCGAGCCGGCGCATCCTTCGTGCTGCACGAGCCGGTGGTCTGGCTCTCGCTGGTGCTCATCTGGGCCGCCGCCATGCTGGGCATGTCCACCTTCACCACCCTCGCTCCCATCTACGTGCAGGACGAGATGGGCCTTGGTGCCGACGGCTTCGGCGCCTTCCTGGGGGCCTCCGGCGCGGGGGCGCTGACGGCGGCCTTGCTGGTGACCACCTTCGCCCACGGCGACCGGCGCGCCTGGCTCGGTGCCAGCGTGATGGCCATGGCGCTGCTGGTCGCGGGTATCGGCCTGGCGCGTTCGACCGAGGTCGTCTTCGTGCTGGCCTTCCTGCTCGGGGCGGCGCAGATCTCGCTGGCGCAGAACGCCCTCGTCTCGGTGCACTCCGCCACGCCCGACGTGCTGCGCGGTCGTGTCATGGGCATCTGGGTGATGACCTTCCAGGGGTCAAGCCTGTTCGGTGCCGTGCTTTCGGGCTGGCTGGCCGACCTCTTCGGGGTGCGCTCGTCCATGCTCATCGCGGCGCTCGCGCTGGCCGTCGTCGGGTCAGTCGCGATCCTCGCCATCCGCCGGGCCGACTGGCGCCTCACGCCGGCGGCTGTCCGGAGCACCTGAGCGCGGTAACAGGCGCCTGACCGCGGAACAGGCGCCCGACCGCGGACGCGGACACCTGTCCGCAGCGCCAGGCGCTCGACCCACGACACGCCGGCCAGCGACAGGCCGCTGACGGCGCTGTGCAAACGAATGCCCTCGGCCGCGGAGATTGGGTATGGTTAGCGGTCACGGGAGCCTTCGCCGCCGTCCTCGGAACGTCGGTCGGGCCTCGACGCGCTGTTGACCAAGGAGTAGGACCGAGAAACGTATGGCCGCGCTGCTCGAGCTGACCAACATCTCCAAGTCGTTCCCCGGTGTGAAAGCACTGGAGGAGGTCGATTTCAGCACCGACGCCGGAGAGGTCCACGCCCTGGTGGGGGAGAACGGCGCCGGCAAATCGACGCTCATCAAGGTCATCTCCGGTGTGCATCCGGCCGACAGCGGCAGCATCCACATGGCTGGCGAGCTGGTGCGGTTCCGCAGCCCGCACGAAGCGCAGGACCACGGCATCGCCACGATGTACCAGGAGCTCAGCCTCTACCCGGAGCTGACCGTGGCCGAGAACATCTTCATGGGTCACGCGCCGATGCGGAAGGCCGGCCCCACGCAGGTCATCGACTGGGGTGAGATGAACCGGCGTGCGACGGAGATCCTGGAGTCGCTCAACATCCACGACATGGACGTTCGGCGCAAGGTCGGGTCGCTGAACGTGGGCAACCGCCAGCGTGTCGAGATCGCCAAGGCGCTCTCGCTCGACGCCAAGGTGCTGATCATGGATGAGCCCACCGCCGCCCTCACCGAATCCGACGTGGCCAAGCTCTTCGGGATCGTGCGTCTGCTCAGGGAACGCGGTGTCGCGATCATCTACATCAGCCATCGCCTCGTCGAGGTCTTCCAGTTGGCCGACAAGGTGACCGTGCTGCGCGACGGCCGGCTGGTGGACTCCAAGCCCGTCTCGGAGACCGACGAGAACGACCTCATCCGCATGATGGTCGGCCGCACCATCACCGACCTGTTCCCCAAGCTGCCCACCGAGGTCGGCGAGCCGGTGCTCGAGGCGAGAGGCCTCAACCGCCATCCGCAGACCAGGGACGTCAGCTTCACCGTGCGCAGCGGGGAGATCGTGGGCATGGCCGGGCTGGTCGGCTCCGGCCGCAGCGAGACGGCGCAGGTCATCTTCGGCATCCTCAAGCCGGACTCGGGCGACGTCCTCGTCGAGGGCCAGAAGGTCAACATCAAGTCACCGGCGCAGGCCATGAAGCTCGGCATCGCCTACGTGCCGGAGGACC
The DNA here is from genome assembly GCA_963804575.1 of uncultured Chloroflexia bacterium. Classification (GTDB taxonomy): domain Bacteria; phylum Chloroflexota; class Limnocylindria; order Limnocylindrales; family CSP1-4; genus JAFMJV01. The sequence continues at coordinate 28,524 of CAWDQY010000004.1, read as the reverse complement.
GCGGCACGCAGGGGTTGGTGCGCGAGATGCGCATCCGCGAGAACCTCTCGATGGCCGTCCTCGACACCTTCACCCGCTTCGGCATCGTGATCAAGCGCAACGAACGCAAGTCGGGCGAGCAGCTCATCGAGCAGCTCAACATCATCGCCACCAGCGGTGAGCAGGTCGTCAACAAGCTCTCCGGCGGCAACCAGCAGAAGGTCGTGGTGGGCAAGTGGCTGGCCAGCAAGCCGAAGATGCTCATCGTCGACGAGCCCACGCGTGGCGTGGACGTCGGAGCCAAGGCGGAGATCCACCGTCTGCTCAGCGAGCTGGCGCAACAAGGCCTGGGCATCCTCATGATCTCCAGCGAGTTGCCCGAGGTGCTGGGCATGAGTGACCGCATCCTGGTCATGCGCAACAGCCGCCTGGTGGCCGAGTTCAGCCGCGCCGAAGCCACCCAGGAGAACGTCGGCGCGGCGATGATGAGCGACCAGCAAAGCACCGCCGCCGGTGACCCCGGCTCGACAGCATCGGGGGTTCCGGCGTGACCGCCGCGACCGGCACGCAGGGAAACCGCTACCTGGCCAACGCCAGGCGCCTGTTCGGTTCGCAGGAAGGCATCCTGCTGCTGCTGTTGATGCTGCTCATCATCGGCGTCGGGCTCTACAACCCGCGCTTCGTCAGCGAGCAGAACCTCACCGACGTCTTCAACGCCAATGCCTACATCGCGGTGGCGGCCATCGGCATCTCGATGATCATCATCACCGGCAACATCGACATCAGCGTCGGGGCCGCCATCGGCGTGCTGGTGGCACTGTCGGGCTCGCTCGCGGAGCAGCTGAGCGCCGCCGACGTGCCGACGCCGATCGTGCTCGCGGCGGCCTGGATCGCGCCGCTCTTCGGCGGCATGCTGATCAGCGCCATCAACGGCTTCTTCGTGGCCTACCTGAAGATCCCCGCCATCGTGGTCACGCTGGGAACGTTCAGCATCCTCAAGGGCGGGCTCATCCTCGTCGCCGGTGGCAGTACCATCAGCGCGCTGCCCGATGGCTACAGCATCGCGCAGCAGGACATCCTCGGCCTCCCGGTGCCGGTCTGGATCATGATCGCGCTGACGATCGTGGCCTTTGCCTGGATGCGTTGGAGCCGCACGGGGCGCTCGCAGTACGCCATCGGCGGCAACGCCGAGGCTGCCCGGCTCTCCGGCATCGACACGCGCCGCCAGCTGATGGTGACCTTCACCATCGCCGGGCTGTTCTACGGCATCGCGGCGGTGATGTTCGCGACGCAGTACAACACGCTCCAGACCGTCGTCACGCCGGGCCTCGAGCTGCAGGTCATCACCGCCGCGGTGGTCGGTGGCGTGTCCATCCTCGGTGGCATCGGGACCGTCATCGGCTCCACGCTGGCGACCATCCTCATTCGCACCATCGGGGCCGCGCTCGTCTTCGTGGACATCTCGCCCTTCTGGCTCAAGGCCATCCTGGGCGTGCTCATCCTCGTCACGGTGCTCGCCGATGTCGTTCGCCGACGTCGCCAGGAACGGATGTAGGGGGAGGCTGACATGACGACCGCAACGTCGGTGGCTGACCGCTCCGGTTCGCGACTGCAGGCCATCCTGCTGCGCCAGGAGACCATCCTCTTCTTCATCCTCATCGCTGGCGTCATCCTGATGTCGTTCCAGTCGAACGTGTTCCTGACGCCGGAGAACCTGCTCAACCAGGGCCGGCTGGCGACCGAGATCGCGCTCATCGCGCTGCCCATGACGCTGATCATCATCACCGGCGGCATCGACCTGTCGGTCGGTTCCATCGTCGGGCTCACGGCCATCATGCTGGGGGTGGCCTGGCACAACTGGGGCCTGCCGCTGGAAGTCGCCATCGTCGTCGCCCTGGTCATCGCGACCGCTTGCGGCGCCTTCAATGCCTTCTTCATCATCCGCGTGGGCCTGCCGCCACTGATCACCACGCTGGCCACGCTGGCCCTCTTCCGCGGCCTGGCCGAGGGCATCGCGCAGGCGCGCTCCGTGCGCGGCTACCCCGAGTGGTTCTACATCCTGGGCCAGAAGGACTTCAGCTTCTTCGGCACCGCCACGGTGTTCCCGAACCAGCTCTTCCTGGTCGTGATCGGCATCATCGGCATCGGCGCCGCCCTTGCCTGGACGCCCTTCGGCAGGTCCCTGTACGCCATCGGCAACAACGAGACCGGCGCACGGTTCAGCGGCCTGAACGTGGCGCGCAACAAGTTCATCATCTACACGCTCTCGGGCTTCATGTCCGGCTTGGCCGGCTGGGTCTTCGTCTCCCGTGTCAGCACGACTCGCTCCGACATGGGCAATGGCTTCGAGCTGACCGCCATCACCGCCGTCGTCGTCGGTGGCACCAGCATCTTCGGCGGCAGCGGCACCATCATCGGCACCGTCCTGGGCCTCATGCTCATCCAGCTGATGAAGAATGGTCTGGCGCTCTCCGGGGCCAAGGGTGACTCCACCACCATCGTGGTGGGCCTCGTGCTCATCGGGGCCGTGCTCCTCAACACCTTCATCGCCAACCCGCCCGAGCGGCTCAAGAGGCTTCTACCCGGACAGGGCTAGAGCTACGATACTCACAGGAGAGGAGGTGTCGCGAGCTACGACCGACGTGCGACGGCCCCGAGGGGTCGCCCATCGTTACCCAGTTCGATCACTTTGGAGGAGATCAACCGCAAGATGCGAAAGCCAATCGTTCTTCTGACCACGCTCGCCCTGACCCTGGGGTCGGTCAGCGCGGTCGCCGCTCAGGACGTCTGGGACGGCGCCGACGAGCTGCCGACCAACCCGCTGGCCTGCCCCGGTGGCGAGGCTCCGCCTCCCGCCGATGCCGGCGAGTATGACGGCGGGACCGCCGTGAACCCGACCGCCGAGGCCGGCGCCGACATCACGCTCGTCGACATCCCCAAGCTCATCGGCATCGGCTACTTCGACGCCACCGCGCAGGGCACGCAGGAAGCAGCGGCTGAGCTCGGCAACGTCGAGGTCATCAACGACGGCCCCACGGCCGCCAACATCGATGAGCAGATCACCTTCATCGACAACTACATCACGCAGGGCGTGGACGGCGTGCTGTTCGCCGCCAACGATCCCGTCGCCATCGGCCCCGTGCTGACCAAGGCCCTCGAGGCCGGCATCCACGTCGTGGGCTACGACGCCAACTCCGTGCCCGAGGCTCGCGAGTGGTTCGTCAACCAGGCCGAGTTCAACGGCATCGGCAAGACCATGATCGACAGCCTCGTCGCCGAGCAGGGCGAGGACGCCTCCTTCGGCATCGTCACCTCGACCTTCACCACGCCCAACCAGGCGCGCTGGATCGCCGAGATGTCCGCCTACGCGGCGCAGTGCTATCCGAACCTGACCTGGCTCGAGACCCTCGAGGCCCAGGAAGACACCCCGCTGTCCTTCAGCCAGGCCCAGACGCTCCTCAACAAGTACGGTGAGGACATCGACGGCATCTTCGGCATGACCTCCGTGGCGACCCCGGCGGCTGCCGACGCCGTCACCCAGGCCGGCCTGTGCGGCGAAGTCGCCGTCATCGGTCTTGCGACCCCGAACGCGATGCGACCGTATGTCGAGGACGGCTGCGTGCAGTCCGTCGTGCTGTGGAACCCCGTGGACCTCGGCTATGCCGCGGTGTACGTGACCCGGGCCATCGTGGACGGCGAGTTCAGCCCCGGCGACACCAGCGTCATGGCTGGCAGGCTCGGTGAGCTGCAGGTCGTCAACGGCAGCGAAGTGCTGCTGGGCGCCCCGTTCGTCTTCAACGCTGAGAACATCGGCGACTTCGACTTCTAGTCACCGCCGCGGGGGCTCCCCCGCATCTACCCGGCGACCAACGACGGCGGGGTGCCACGAGGCACCCCGCCGTTTCGCGAGCACGGCAGTCAGCGGCAAAGGCGAGTGTCCAGGTCCAGGTCGTGCTGCCGGGGTCTGGCCGCGGTGCCCAGACTGGCCGCGGTGCCCTGGACCTGGCCGCGGTGCCAGGGCCTGGCCGCGGTGCCCGGGACTGGCCGCGGTGCCCGTGACCGCCGCGGCTGCCCAGGCCTGGCCGCAGGCCCGAACCGCGATGTCCGCCTGCGTTGGCTTGACCGTGGAACACCACCCGTGCCAACTCGACCAGCGGTCGCCGCTTCGGGCCGAATTGGGACGCAGCGCGTGCCGAAGTGTCAGCCTGGAACACCGGGTGTGCCGAAGCGGCCACTGTCGACGCGAACACGTCGAGTTGGCACACGGGGTGACCCAAGCACCACCGGGTGGTCCAGCGCACCGCCTGACCCAAGCACACGCGACCGCACCGCTGACCCAAGCACACGCCTGCCAACCCGCGCCCACACCGCCGACCCAAGCACACGCCGCGACCCAGCACACGCGGCCAACCCAAGCACACGCGGCCAACCCGAGCACACGCGGCCAACCCAAGCACTCGCGGCCAACCCCAGGTACGTCGACGCTGTCGGCGCTGCCGACGGCGTCGATCGGTCAGCCCTTGGCGGCGATCGCCTTGGCCATCTCCTCGCCCATGTAGCGGCGTGCCTGGACGGCCAGGTCCATGCTGTTGTCCCACATGTTGCGCCAGATGCGCAGGATGGTGGTCAGGTTCTCATCGACCACCTTGGAGCTGAAGGACTCGAAGGTGATGACACCGTCGTACCCGGCATCCGCCAGTGCCCCGAACAGCTCGGGGAAGTTCACGTGTCCCTGGCCCAGGTAGCCGCGATGGTTCTCGCCGATATGCACGTAGCCCAGCAGGTCACCGGCATCGAAGACCGGGTCGCGGAAGTTGTTCTCCTCGATGTTCATGTGGTACGAGTCGAGGTGGACGACCAGGTTGTCCGAGCCGATCTCCCTGATGTACTCGGCCGTCTGCGCCGAGGTGTTCAAGAGGTTGGTCTCGTAGCGGTTCACGAACTCCAGCCCGACCTTGATACCGGAGGCCTTGGCCGTGTCGGCCAGCCGACCGATCACCGCCTGGCTGTTCTCACGGGCCTTCTGGGAGGGCATCCTCGTGTAGGGCCCGAGGGCGCTGAAGATGACGCCGCCGAGGTACTTGCCGCCGATGTCACGGACCATCGCGAGCGCCTCGTTGAGCGTCTGCTCCCCACGCGCCACGCAGTCAGCGTCCTCGCTGTTGATGTCGTTGTCGAAGCCGAGGCCCAGCGAGCAGGTCACCTCCACTTCGTGCGTCTCGAGCGCCCGCTGGATGGCCCCGATGTCCATCTCAGCCGGCGAGAACGCCGGTAGCTCGATGAGGTCGTAGCCGGCTTCCTTGGTGCTGGAGATGGCGTACTCGCACTCCTTGGCACCCCAGCTGCCTGACCACACGAGCGCATGGACTCCGAACTTGTTCATCTGGTGCGTTCCTTCCCCTCCACGCTCCACCACGTGGAGCTTCGTTGCCTTCCGAGTCTAGGGCTTGCCGGCACGCGCCGCGAGCAGCTCGCCGAACCGTCCCCGCGCGTCCGACCAGTCACCCGACGGCTGGTACGACCGCATGGGGAAGGAGCGCGCGATGAGCTCGCGTGCCTGTGCCAGGTCGCGCAGCTCGCCGGCGGTGATGGCCTGGATGGCGATGTTGCCGATGGCCGTGGCTTCGACAGGTCCGGCCACCACCTCGCGGCCGCTGATGTCGGCCGTGATCTGGCACAGCAGCTCGTTCTGCGAGCCACCGCCGACGATGTGGATCTGGTCGATGTCGCGACCGGTCACCTCGCCCAGCCGGTTGACCACCCAGTCGTACTTCAGGGCCAGCGACTCGAAGATGACGCGCCACAGCGTGGGCATCTCCAGCGGTACCGGCTGGCCGGTTTCCTCGCAGAAGGCGCGGATGCGGCTGGGCATGTCGCCGGGCCACAGGAAGCGCGCATCGTCGGGATCGACGAAGGCGGTGCCGGGTGTGCCTGCCTCTGCGAGCGTGCAGATGTCCGCGTACGAGGGGGCGTCGTCAGCGGGCCAGAGAGCCTTGCGGCTCTGCTGCACCAGCCACAGGCCCATGACGTTGCGCAGCAGCGTGATGGTGCCGGCATAGCCGCCCTCGTTGGTGAGGTTGGCCGCCAGCGAGGCCTCGTCGATGACGGGCTCGTCGACTTCCAGTCCCACCAGTGACCAGGTGCCCGACGAGATGTAGGCGGTCGACCTCCCCGCCAGCGGGATGGCCGCCACGGCCGAGGCGGTGTCATGCGAGGCCCCCGCGACCACCTGCGTGTCGCGACAGCCGCTGGCACCGGCGACCTCGTCGAGCAGCGGCCCCAGGACCGTGCCCGGTTCCACGATCTGCGGCAGGAAGTGGGTGGGGATGCCCAGGCGGTCGAAGAGCGGCCGAGCCCAGTCGTGGGTCCAGGGATCCACCGTCTGGCCGGTGGTGGCTTCGGTGTACTCGGCCACGTCGGCGCCGCAGAGGAAGTGGTTGAAGATGTCCGGCATCATCAGCAGCGTGTCCGCCTGCTCGAGGATGGGATCGTTGGCGCGGACCTCGCTCAGCAGCTGGAAGAGCGTGTTGATGGACATGAACTGGATCCCCGTGGCGAGGTAGATCTCCTCGCGCGGGACGAGTCTCGAAGGCGGCTTCGAGCATGCTCTCGTGGCGCGTATCGCGATAGTGGACGGGGTTGCCGATGAGCCGGCCGCGCGCATCGAGGAAGCCGTAGTCCACGCCCCAGGTATCGACCGACACCGAGTGCACCGGGCCACCCTCGGCGGCCTTGCCCAGGCCGGTGAGGATGTCGTTGAACTGGCGGGCGAAGTCCCAGTAGAGCGTGCCGCCCATGCGCACAGGCACGTTGGCGTACCGATGCACCGGCTCGATGCTGAGCTGGTCGCCATCGAAGCGGCCGACGATGGTGCGTCCGCTTTCGGCGCCGTAGTCCAGTGCCACGTACCGAAGTCCCCGATCAGCCATGCTGCGTCACCTCGATGCCCATCCCCCGGAGCGCGTCCACCATCGCGGCCGGCGCGGCCGCATCGGTGAGGACCTGTGTCAGGGCCCCGACCTCGCAGAACGTGGCCGAGGCGACGCGCCCCCATTTGCTGTGGTCGATGATGGCGTAGACCTCGCGGGCCGAGGCCACCATCGCGCGCTTGATCTGTGCTTCTTCTTCGCGTGCTTCGGTCAGGCCCTCCTCGAGCGAGAAGCCGGCCGAGCCCAGGAACGCCTTCTGCACGTTGACCCGGTCGAGCACGGCGTCTCCCAGCTGGCCCACCACGGAGAGCGAGCTGCGGACCCGGCCACCCATCAGCAGCACCGTGATGTCTGGACGACCGGCCAGCGCGGTGGCGACATGGATGCTGTTGGTCACCACGGTGAGCCCATGCCAGGCCTCGCGCTTGAGCAGCTCACGGGCCAGGTACAGGCCGGTCGTGCTGGCGTCCAGGATGATCGACTCGCCGTTGCTGACGTGCGCCGCGGCGAGTGCCCCGATGGCCGCCTTCTCCTCCCGCTGCAGGCGATCGCGCACATCGAAGGCGATGTCGCCGCGACGCATGCGGGCGGCGATGGCGCCACCGTGCGTGCGGATGACGCGATCGGCCTCGGCGAGCGCCTCGAGGTCCTTGCGGATGGTGACCGCGGAGACGCCGAAGCGCTCAGCCAGCTCGGTCACCCGCGCGCGGCCCTGCTCGTCGACGATGCGGGCGATCTCCCGCTGCCGCTCCCCGGCGAAGGCGCCGCCTGCGGGTTCGGTCGTCGTGGAGGTCATGCCACCGCGCCCCCGCCCTCGGCGCCAGCGTCACCGGCGGCGGCGTCCTCGGCGGCGTCCTCCCCGGCGGCGGCGATGAGTGCCTCCTCGGCGGCGCGCGTCCAGCGACCTTCGTGCATGGCGGCCGCGACGGACGGGTAGCGGCTGTCCATCTCGGTGAGCGTGATCATGCCCAGCTGCGTCAGCTGCGGGTAGATGACGATCTTGCCGCCAGAGGTGCGGGCCTTGACGGCCTCCAGCGCATCCGCCACGCCCTGCATGCCCGAGACGGCGTAGACGCTGATGTTGGTGTCCAGGGTGCCCGCCTCGAGGCGGCCCAGCACAGCCTTCATGTCGCTGATCATGGAGCCGCTGGTGCCGAGGATGTAGATGTGACGGTCCAGCATGGCGTCGAGATCCAGCGGCACCGTGGTGCCGATGGCGAAGCCGGCGAAGAAGTCGATGATGGCGCCTTGCCCTGCCAGCTCCACCGTGCCCGCAGCCACGGCCGGGACCGGCACCATGCAGCCCACCCGCGTGAACGCGCCGTGACCGGTTGCCCCTCCCGGCTGTCGAGCGATTCGAAGGCGAGGCCGCGGTCGGCGGCCAACGGTCCGGCCACGCTCGCCAGGTGCGCCAGGCGCGCCGCATCGATGTCGATGGCCGTGACGGCCACCCCCTCGACGCCGGCGGTGAGCGCACGTACCACGTGCATGAAGCCCATGGGGCCGGCGGCGCCGATGATGCCGACCTTCTCGCCCGGGCGCAGCTCGCCGCTGGCGGGCACCCAGCCGTAGCCGTCGGCGGCAGAGATGCCGCTGCTGCCGACCCAGCGGATGAGGTCGTAGTGGACGCGGCCGACGTCGACCTCGACCGGCCGACCGAGGCGCTCGCCGCCGAGCACGACATCGATGACGCCCCTGAGGCCGAGCAGGCGTTGCAGCTGCTCGACACGCTCCGCGTCGGCACCGAAGTAGATGATGTCGTCGAACGAACCGGGCGTCAGCCCCGCGATGTCGGTGGCGTAGCTGGTGGACAGCCCGGCACTGCCGAGGATGGTGTCGAGCACCACGCGGCTGGCGGGGTCAGCCACCACCGCCACCAGCTCGGCCGGGGTCGCGGCCGCCAGCAGGGCGTCGATCCCGTCGATGGTGTGGCCGGCGTCGACCACCACCAGCAGGCGCCCAGCGGGCCTGAGCGTGGCGCGCTCCTCGGTCGCGTAGGCACGTTCCACGCACGCCCACGGCTCCAGCAGGCCCACCGCCGACGCACTGGGCTCCTCGCTGACGGGGATGAGGAAGCGCTCGCCGGTCTCGGGCTCGATGATGACGCGCTCGTCCATCAGCACGTACTGCTGCAGGCGCCCTCGAAGTTGTAGCCGAAGGACGCATTGGACGATGCCGTCAGCATGTGGCGATAGTCGGTCTGGACGAGGGCGCGGTCACCCACCTGGTGGTGCTTCACCGCCGAGCCCACGGCGACCACGCGGGCACAGACTTCGTGTCCTGGCACGGTCGGCTTGTCGCCCGGGCACGTAGCTGGGGATGCCGGACAACTCCTGTGGAGTCAGGAAGGTCCGCACCTCGCCCTTGCGCGGGTGGGCCGTCGAAGGCGTGCAGCAGCTTGGTGTCGGTGAAGCAGATGCCGATCGCCTCGACCTGCAGAGGATCTGCGTCGGGCCCAGCGGGGGCACCGGCTTGGACCTGTTCAGGACGGTCCTGTCGGCGGCGACGATCTGGACCGCGTACTGGGTCGCTGGGATGGAGCTCATGACAGCATCACCTGGCCTCCGGTCACCGGCACGGCCTGGCCGGTCTCGTACTGCTGGGCGACAAGGTAGAGGATGGCCTCCACCACGTCGTCCGGGGTGCAGCCGCGGCCCATGGGGACCTTGGCCTCGTAGGCGGCGCGTACCTCCTCCACGGAGGTGGCGCCGGGGACCTTGCCCTCGCGCAGGTATTGCACGAACAGGCCGTTGTCCGGGTCGGACCACAGTGGGCCCTCGAGGTAGTTGCCGGGACAGACGGCATTGACCTTGATGCCATCCTCGATGAGCTCGAGGGCGAACGACTGGGTCAGGCCGATGCCACCGAACTTGGAGCCGGCGTAGGCGAAGTTGCGCTTGGAGCCGACGAGGCCCGACTTGGAGTTGACCTCGACGATGTCGCCCAGGTAGTCCGGTCGCGCCGCGTGCTGCGCGGCGAGGATGGGTGCCACGGCGCGGACGCCCAGGAAGTAGCCGCGATAGTTGACCTGCGTGACGAGGTCGAAGTCATCGACCGGCTGTCCGGTCACCGAGCCTGCGCGCAGCACGCCGGCGTTGGAGACGAACAGGTCCAGGCCGCCGAAGCGCTCGACGTGGCCGTCACGGCGGCGTTGACCGACTCCTCGTCGGTCACATCCAGCGCCACCGACCAGGCGCGGCCGGGGCCGTGCTCGGCCTCGATGGCGGCGGCCTCGATCGCGGCCTGCTCGGCCCTGACGTCGGCGAGGACGACATGGCCACCCTCGCGGGCAAGTCCGCGGGCGATGCCGAGTCCGAAGCCCTGGGCGGCACCGGTCACGAGCGCCACCTTGCCGGCGAAGCGTCCCGGGGCTCGCCCGAAGGCGGCGGCGCCGCGTCGATAGGCTTCCACCTCCCAGTGCTCGATGAAGCCGCGCTCCTCATCGGAGAGCGCCCGGACGCGCCCCAGCGAATTGGCCGACTCGTACACGCGCAGGCAGTCGAGGTAGATGTGACGCGCCGTGTCGACCTCCTTCCAGGTGTCACCGGCGGCGAAGATGCCCAGGCCAGGGACGACGGTCACGATGGGCGCCACGCCGTGGGCCGCGATGTTGGCCGCGAGGGCCGCCCCGAGCAGGGACGGGACGTCCTCGATGGCGACGTCGCGGGGTGGATCGAACAGCAGCGGGAAGGAGCCCGAGTAGACGATCTGGTCGGGCGTCATGGGTCCGCCCGTGACGGCAGCGGCGCCATCCTGGGACTCGAGGTAGTCGGCCGCGCCCGGCGCACGGTCGTAGGTCACCATCTTCAGCGGGCCGCCAGCGGTCGAGAGCAGGGAGCGCAGCGTCGGCCCGATGACCTTGACCATGGCGTTGGCGTGAGCCTCGTCGGCGGCGATGCGGGCGGCGGCCCGACCGGACCCTCCGACGATGATGCCGCTCTTCTCGATGGCGGCACGGACGGTGCCCATGACGTGCTCGTTGAGCTCGGCGATGCCGGCCGTGGTCTCGGCCGAGACGATGATGCCGTGGTCACCCATGAAGGTGATCCGGGGAGCCGGCTGGCCGGTGCGGGACTTCGTGTGCCACGCGCAGCTGGTGGATCTTGCGTGCCAGCGGCAGGCCCGGGTCCGTGTAGGGCACCCACAAGGCCTCGTCGCCGAACAGGTCGCCCATGAGCGCCTCGCCGTCCTGGTTGCAGGCGATGGCGTTGGGCACGATGGCGTGGGTGTGCAGCACGAAGCGCTCCGGCAGCAGCGAGTGGAACATCAGCTCGACCGAGGGGCGCCGACCCCTGGCCTCGGCCATGCGTACCCTGGCTGCGGCACGCATCACCGGGTCGGGTGCGCCGGCGATGCGCGCTTCCTCGTCCTCGGCACCGCCGTTGAGCAGCAGGTCGAGGAGTGGCTCGGTCGCGAGCGGCACCAGGTCTTCCGCCTCGATGGCAGCGAGCGAGACACCGCTGGGCTTGATGTAGACGATGCCGCCGGCCTTGACCGACGAGTTGCCGCCACCGCCCCGCGTGTACTCGGGATCACGGCCGAAGCGGTGGGACATCTCGATGGCATCGCGGATCAGCGCGTCATCGAGCGAGAGCAGCCGGAGCTGCTGGAGGTCGGTCATCGGTCGGTCCTCGTGGCGGCGAAGATGAGCTCCTCGCCCATCTCGGCGTAATAGCGGATGCGCGTGTCGGCATCGGGGAAGGTGGGATCCAGCTTGCCGGCCTCATCGACGTAGCCGCGCTCCCCCTGCTGCTTGCGATGCTGGTGGGCGGTCACGATGCAGGTGCCTTCCCAGGTGATGTCCAGGACCGCATCGGACAGAGGTACGCCATGGAGGCAGGTCGGGGCGACCGGGATGCGCTCCTGGGTGTTGTGCTCGGTACCGACCATGACGAAGATGCCCGCGTCGCGCCAGGCCTTGACGTAGCGCTCCACGACTTCGGGCGTGTTGCGCACCGGGATCAGCTCGGCGCCGTAGATGTCGTGGCCCGCCATGCGCTCGATGAGGTCTTCCACCGGGTCCTCGTAGCCGCAGATGGGCACGACACCGTCGGCCAGCGTGGGATAGACGGCGATGGCCCCGAGGCCGCGGATGTAGGCGAGCGCGTCGCTGAACGGCACCGGTGCCTCTTCCACGAAGGCAGGGCAGCCGGCCTTCATCAGGCGCGAGCGCAGCTCCCCCTGGATGGCGACGGCATCATCGGGCGGGGCCGTGGGGGCCGCGCCGTAGACCTTCGCCAGGATCGCGTTTCGACCCTCGACAGGGACGGCATCGAAGAGGGCGACCTGGAAGCCGAGGGCGACATGGCGTTCCTGCAGCACCACCCACGCGGCGGGGACCTCGGCACGCTCGGCGATGACCTGGACGATCGACTCATAGCTCACGTCCACGGCCAGGCCGGCCGAGGAGAAGAGGGCGCCGATGCGCTGCACCATCTCGGTCGTGCGAGCCTCGTTGGAGGCCTTGGCCACGTCCATGAAGGCTCTCGATTCGGCCGACAGCGTCGTCGGGGCGGGGATGCCCTTGCCGCAGACGTAGGCGCGGCCGGGATTGGCGGGATCGTTGATCTTGACGCCCTCGCGCTGCTCGTCCTCGAGCAGCGAGATGAACTCGAGGCCGAAGAGCGCGACCAGGCCCTGCTGCGTGGCGGCGGCCGCGAAGCGGTCGTAGACGCCGAAGTCGTGGAAGTTGGACGTGCCGACGACCTTGACACCCTCGCTGGCAGCCGTGGCGACGGCATCTTCGACGGTGCTGAAGGCGGAGAAGTTGGGCGGCACGTGGAGGTGGGTGTTGAAGGCCAGCCGTGGCCGTGTCGCTGCAGGGCTGCTCATGCGCTCTCCTCGGGGATGTCGTTGCCGATTGGAGCACGCGCTGGGGATTGCGAGTGCTTTCGATTGCTTGCGTTGTGTGCATGATAGCAAGCCAGCGACCATCAGATGAGCGTCGACCGCCCACGTCCTGCCGGTGGCCGGTACGGTAGCCTCCGCGCATGAGCAGTGCCGGTCCCCGGCCCCCGGAGGTCGTGGCCATCCCCACCGCCGACCTGGGCAATCACACCTACCTGGTGGGCCTGGGGAGTGAAGCCGTCGCCATCGATGTGCCCCGGGACGCCTGGCGCATCGCCCAGGTCGCCGAGGCGCGCGGCTGGCGCATCACGCACGCCCTCGAGACGCACCTGCACAACGACTACCTCTCTGGCGCGCGCGAGCTTCGGCGACGCCACGCGCACGCGCATCGTGGCGCCGACCGAGGGTCGCTACCGCTTCGCGCACCACGGTGCGGTCGACGGCTTCCGTCTCGATCTCGCCCACGGCGGCCTCGTGGCCCGCGCCACCCCGGGGCACACGCCCGAGCATCTCAGCTGGGAGCTGCAGGACGGCTCGGGCCGGCCCCGCGCCGTGTTCTCCGGCGGGTCGCTGCTCAGCGGCGGTGTCGGCCGCACCGACCTGCTCGGCGCGTCGCGACTCGACGAGCTCAGCAGCGCGCAATTCCACAGCATGCGTCGACTCGCCGAGCTGCCCGATGATGTCGTGGTCTACCCCACGCACGGGGCCGGCTCCTTCTGCGTCGCCGGTGGCGGGGATGCGTCCGGGGCATCGACCATCGGCGCGCTGCGAACGTCGAACGCGGCGTTCGCCGCCACGGACGAGGCCACCTTCGTCCGGGAGCTGGCCGCGGGTCGCACGCGCTATCCCACCTACTACCGGCGCATGGCGGCGCTCAACCGTCGCGGGCCGCGCCTGCTCGGCGGTCCCGCGGTCGCACGCCCGTGCTCGGTCGCCGCGGTGGCCGAGGCGCGCGCGGCCGGTGTGCAGCTGGTCGACGTGCGCGACCGTTCGGCCTTCGCGGCCGGCCATATCGCCGGCTCGTGGAACGTCGAGCTGGGCGACTCGCTCTCGGCCTACCTTGGCTGGCTGCTGCCCTTCGACGCGCCCATCTGCCTGGTGGTGGACGATGCGGCGCAGGAGGTGGCGGTGGCCACGGAGCTTGCGCGTATCGGCTTCGACCATGTCATCGGCCACCTCGAGGGCGGCATCGACGCCTGGGTCGCGGCCGGGGGCGAGACCAGCACCTACGCCACATCCACCTGGCGCGAGCTGGCCGCCGTGGCGGCGCAGGGCGGGACTGCGGAAACGCCCATCCTCGATGTTCGCCAGCCCCACGAATGGGCCGAGGGCGCCATCCCCGGCAGCCGGCTCATCTTCGTGGCGGACCTGCCCCAGCAGCTCGGCAGCCTCGATCGCGAGCGTGAGTGGTTGGTGGCCTGTCGTACCGGGGTGCGCGCCGCCATCGCCGCCAGCTTGCTGGACGCCGCCGGCATCCCGGTCCGCCCGGTCGTGGACGGCGGCATACCGTCGCTGCCACCCGACCAGCTGCAGCCGCTGGCGGAGCCCCGTGGCGGGTCAGCCGGGGTGATCGAGCGGGAGTAGGCGGAACGCCGGCGCACCCTGCAGCGGGACGATCGCACGGAAGTGCCGTTCGTCGAAGGTCGCGATGTCGGTGCTGCCGACGCGGTCGGCCAGCACGACCAGCGACGCGTCGGTCAAGCCGATGCCCAGGTCGGCATAGCGCTCGGCTAGCTGGGCCGCCTCGCGCGCTGCGGAGGGCCACCAATCGACGAGGTACGCACCCGCTCGGATGTCGGCGCGAAGTGCCCGCGACGCCACCGGCCCGCCCCTGGTGACAGCGAGGTGATCGGCTTCAGCCAGCACGAGTGGCGTGGTGACCAAGTCCTCGGCGAGGTCGGAGTACCACCTGACCGCTTGGCGATGTCGCGCGTCCGCGGCATCCAGCAGGGCGTAGATGACCGAGGTGTCGAGGACGATCACTCCGATGCGAAGCCGGTCTCGACGAGGTGTCGGTCGACGTCGTCAGCCACGTCCCCGGGACCGTGGACGATCCCGATGGCAGTGATGCGGGGTCGATCCGCCCCGGCCGTGGCGGCACGCAGGGCCTCCCGGATCGTCTCAGCCTTGGACAGGCCGCGATGGCTGGCCAGACGCCCGATGGCGCGGTCGAGCTCAGGCTCAAGATAGACCGTCGTCTTCTTCATGCCATATAGGGTACCACCCGTGCGCTGCGCTCACGCCGGCGCACCCGAGCGGGACGGTGGTCGTTCAGCCGGTGTTCTGCAGCCCGGCGGCCACGCCGCTGACGGTGAGCTGCACGAGGCGGCGCAGGTGCTCCCGCTCGGGGTCGTCCGAGGGCAGCGCGCGCAGGCGACCCAGCAGCATCACCTGCAGCTCGGAGAGCGAGTCGACGTAGGGGTTGCGCAGCGCGATGGAACGCTGCAGGGCCGGTACGGCATCCAGCAGCCGCTGGTGGCCATCGACGCGCAGGACGGCCGCGACGGTGCGCTCGTACTCGGCCCGGATGAGCTCCCAGATACGCTCGGCGTCCGGTCCCGGCGCAAGGCTCGCGTATCGCTGCGCCACGGCCAGGTCGACCTTGGCCAGGGCCATCTCCATGACGTCGATGACGCCCATCAGGAAGGCCGATTCGCGGTACAGGGCCTGCAGCGACTCGATCGCCCCCGGGCCGTGCGCCGCCTCGAACTCATCGATGGCGGTGCCCATGCCATACCAGGCCGGCAGGAACAGCCGCGCCTGCGACCAGGAGAAGACCCACGGGATGGCGCGCAGCTTGTCCAGCGCGACGCTGCCGCCGCCGCGCGCCGCCGGGCGCGAGCCCATGGCCAGGCCGGACAGCTCGCCGATGGGTGTGGCGGCCACGAAGAAGGCCTCGAAGGCAGGATCGTCCCAGACCAGGGACTGGTAGGCGCGCGCCGAGCGTTCGGCCAGCTCCTCCAGCACCGCCTGGCCGCGAACCTGGGCCTCCTTGGCCTGCTGCTGGTGACCCGGCGAGGAAGCCACCAGCACGGCGTTCGTCAGCTGCGCCAGGTGACGCATGGCGATATCGAAGTTGGCGTAACGGTCAGCCACGACCTCGCCCTGCTCGGTGATCTTGAGCGTGCCGTCGAGCGAGTGCGGGGCACTGGCGAGGATGGCCCGGCTCATGGGACCGCCACCGCGACCGATGGCGCCGCCGCGGCCGTGGAACAGCGTCAGCCGGATGCCGTGCCGCATGGCGGCCTGGGACAGCTTCGTTTCGGCGCCGTGGAGGAGCCAGGCCGCTGCCATGGCGCCCGATTCCTTGGTCGAATCGGAGTAGCCCAGCATCACCTCCTGGTGGTCGCCACGGGCGCGGACGTGCGCCCGATAGGCCTCGTCTCCCAGGATGTCGTCGAGCAGCTCATCGGCGTGCTCCAGCGCATCGGCCGTCTCGAAGAGCGGCACGACGTCGATGGCATCGCGGGCCAGCCCGGCGTAGTCGGCCAGCTCCAGCACGTTGTGAACGTCGCCAGCCTCGCGCGTGAAGCTGATGATGTAGCGCTCGCAGGCCGCCGGCCCGAAGCGTCGCTGGATGTCGGCGATGGCGCGGAACGTCTCCAGCACCTCGGCCGCGGTGACGCCGTTGGTCACGGTCTGCTCACCCAGCACGGTGCCGTCGGTGATGGCCGCCAGGGCCGCGGCGTGCACATCGCTGTGCTGGCGTACCTCCAGTGAGAGGGCGTGGAAGCCGAACGTCTCCAGCTGCCAGCGCATCGCCTGCACCTCGCCGTAGGCGACGCGCGCCATGCCGTCTTCCACCAGCGCGGCCTGCAGCTCGTCGATCTCCTCCAGCAGGTCGTGCGGGGTGGCGTAGCCGCTGCCGAGGCCTCGTCCCAACACCAGCCGATGACGCGTCTGGCGCAAACGCTCGGCGATGCAGCCGAAGCGCTGCCGGTAGGGTTCGTCGGGGAAGTGGCGCGCCAGCTCATCGAAGGCGTTGCCCAGCTCGTCCCGGTCGAGTTCGAGGCGGGCCAGCAGGCTGGCTGGGACCTCGTCGCTGATGTGCGTCGGCGTGACCGTGTGCATCAGCCGCGTGGCCACGTGCTCAAGGCCACGCAGGACGTGGTCGGCGCCGATGGCCGCGGCGGCCCGGGTGGTGTCGGCGGTGACGCGCGGGTGTCCGTCGCGATCGGCTCCCACCCAGGAACCCCAGCGCAGGTAGGCGTGGATGGCCGGGGGCCTCGTGCCGGTGTGGCCGCTGTCGCTGGCCGGCCCGGCTCGATCGGCCTCGCCCTCCGCGGCGCTGACCCAGGGGGCCAGGTCGAGCACGCGGTCGACCGTGCGATACAGGTAGGGCGTGACCCGGAACAGCGTCTCGTCGAAGAACAGCAGCGCGGTGCGCACCTCGTCGAGGGGGGAGGGGCGCTCGGTGCGCAGCGCGGAGGTGCGCCACAGCAGCGAGATCTCCTCGCGCAGGTGACGTCGGATCTCGGCGTCCTCGTTGGGCGTGAGGCGCGGGTCGTCGAGCCGATCGATGAGGGCGAAGGTGCGGCGCAGCGCGACCAGGACGGTGCGACGTCGCGCCTCGGTCGGGTGCGCGGTCAGCACCAGGCCGATCGACAATCCCTCCAACAGGGCCTGCAGCTGGTCGGGCGCGTCGGTCGCCAGCAGTTGCCGGATGGCCGCCTCGATGGAGCCCTCCTGGCCGCCGTGGGCGGTGCGGGCACGCTTGCGCACGCGCCGAACGCGATGCTTCTCCTCGGCCAGGTTGGTCAGGTGGAAGTAGAGGCTGAAGGCCTTGATGAGCGCCTCCACCTGCTCGGCGGAGAGCCCCTCGAGGATGGCTCGCAATCCCAGCTGGCGCGTGGGACTGGGGTTCCGGCGGATGTCGATGGTGAGCCTGCGCACGCGCTCGACCAGGGCCAGGATCTCCTCGCCTGCCTGCTCGGCGATGACCTGGCCCAGCAACGAGCCAAGCAGCTTGATCTCACGCGACAGGGCGTCGGGCGCGCTCGATGAGCCGATGCCGGCCGGCTCGGCCTGGACGGCCGGATTGGCGCGTTCGATCCCCGGGGGACGCTGGGAGGTCGGCTGGTCGGACACCGCTAGGCGATCTCGGCCAATTCCCTGCTGCCCATGGCCTCGCCACCGTCGACGCCGATGATGTTGCCGGTCATCCAGTGCGTCTGCGGCGTGGCCAGCACCGTCAGGGCATCGGCAACGTCCTGGGGCGTGGTCAGGCGATCGTGCGGATTGCGGCTGCTGGCCGCTTCCACCAGTTGCGGCCAGCCGGGGATGCGCCGCAGGGCCGGGGTGTCGGTGACGCCGGCGCGGATGGCATTGACGGTGATCCCTGCGTGGGCCAGCTCCAGCGCCAGCTGTCGCACGTGGGCTTCGAGGGCCGCCTTGGCGGCACTGACGGCGCCGTAGGTGGGGACGGCCAGGGTGGCGCCTTCGCTGGACATGGCATAGATGCGGCTGCCGCGCTGAAGCAACCCGGCGTGGTACAGGTCGCGTGTCCAGTAGAGCAGCGAGTGCGCCATGACATCGGCGGTCATCTCCAGCTGCCGGCGCGACAGCTCCTTGCGAGCGGCATCGTCGGTGATGTAGTGAAGCGTGGTGCCGAAGGCGAGCGAATGCAGCAGGGCACCGACCATGGGCCGTGCACCCTCGGCGCGCCGTTGCTCGAAGAGCTCGCCGATCGACTCGATGACGTGCTCGCGCTTGGCGTCATCGGCGGCATTGACGTTGTGGAAGACGACCGGCATGCCGGTGGCCGCGATCTCCTCGCGCACCGCCTCGGCGGTCGCGAGGGTGCCGCGCAGGTCCAGGTGCACCCCGATGATGCCGAAGCCGGCTCGCGCCCAGGCCTTGGCTGCCGCAGCCCCGAAGCCGCTGCTGGCGCCGAGCACCACCGCCCAGCATTCTCGCCCATCCCACGTCAACGTCATGGTCACCTCCCGCCCGCAGTGTACCGGTGCGACCGCCGTGGGCAGGACGGGCCGGGCGGCCATGCCAGGCGCGCCCGACCCGACTCGGTCATGACCGGGCGTTCACGCCCGGCGTCATCCGCTAGTGGTCGTGCCCGGTGTGGTCTTCCAGGCTGGCCACGACACCGAGCGCCACGCCCAGTTCGACGAGGTCCTGTGCGCCCAGCCACTGGTTGGCGAGCAGGATGCCTCCGGCGTCCACCACCGCGTCGCGGAACGGCACCGCCCAGGCGTGCTCGACGATGAGCACGAGTGCGGCCGCGCCGTCGGGCAGCTCCTCGATGAGGTCCTCACCGATGGCCTCGACGAGCCCGAAGCCGCCTTCCCGGCCGATCTCGGCGCCCGCCTCGGCGCCCTCGATGAAGCCCTCCAGGCCGGCCATGCCCAGGCCCAGCAGGGCGCCCACCTGCATGCCCAGGTCTTCGCGCTGCTCGTCGTCGAGGTCGGAGACGCGCAGGATGTCGACCTCATCGCCATCGGCGATGACGGCGAGCGCGTCGATGATGCGGATGATGCCGGCGTCGCTGAGCTTGACCAACTCCTCGGCGATGTGACCCTCGAAGCCGTCCGTGGAGGGGAAGCCGAAGGTGAAGAGCTGGATCGGTCCGAAAGCCATGCTGATGCTCCTGGTTGGGGGCCGGTGGACCCTTGGCCTGGCGTTCTCGCCACCGGTCGGGCGCACCACGCGATGCGCGGCTGTCAGTCTACGGTAGGGCCGGCCACTCCACTGCGGGCGGCAGCAGCCGGCGCGGCCGTGCCCCGGCCCGTGCCCTCTGCGCGCCCCGCCCTGCCCGCGCCCGCCCGCCAGTGACCGACCGCCTGTTCCCTCACCGCCGTGCCGGTCGTGTAGGCTGCTGACATGCCCGATCCCGTGAAGATCAACGTCTCCTGGCAAGACCTCGACGACCTCGTCGCGCAGCTGGCCGAGCGTCTCCGTGCGGGTCCGGAGCCGGACGTGGTGCTGGCCATCTCGCGCGGGGGGCTGGTGCCCGCGGGCATGCTCGGCTATCGCATGGGCTGGCGCGACATGCTGCTCGCGGCCGTCGTGGTGTACGACGACGAGCAGGGCTTCCGTGGTGCCGCCGAGTTCCTGCAGTTCCCGTCCGACGACCTGCTGCGCGGCAAGCGCGTGCTCATCGTCGACGAGGTCTGGGACTCCGGCACCACCATCGCTGCCGTGTCCGCCCGCATCCGCGCCGCCGGTGGAGAGCCGGTGACCGCCGTGCTGCACTACAAGCCGGGCCGCTCGCGCGTGGACATCGTGCCGGACCACTACATCGTCGAGACCGACGACTGGGTCATCTATCCCTTCAAGGCCGGCAAGTGACCATCGTCAAGGCCGGCGAGTGACCCGCAGGTTCGGTCCGTTCACGCCGCCCCCCGCCTGAGCACTCCCTCGCCATGACGATGAGCCCCCGCCTGGCGACGTTCCTCATGTTCGTCGTCAACGGTGCGGTCATCGGCACCTGGGTCGCGTCCATCCCGGCCATCAAGCGGGATCTCGGGGTGTCCGACGGGGAGTTCGGCCTGGCCTTGCTCTTCGCGCCGATGGGTGCGCTCGTCGCCCAGCAGATCACCGGGCAGCTGCTGGTGCGAGTCTCCAGCCAGCGCCTGCTGGTGGTGTCCGCGCTGGCCTATCCCTTGCTGGTCGTGCTGCCCATCGCGGCGCCATCGATCCCCCTGCTCATCCTGGCGCTGTTCATCTTCGGCTACGCCAGTACGACGATGGACGTCACCATGAACGCGCACGGCGTGGGGTTGGAGGGCAGCGGCGGCAAGTCGATCATGTCTGGCCTGCATGCGGGCTGGTCCCTTGGCGCTGTCATCGGGTCGGTGGGCGTGGCGATCGCGCTCTCGCGCGCCATCGAGCCCGTGGCGGAGGCCTTCCTGGCTGGCATCCTGCTATGGCTCCTGGCCCTGGCCGCCAGTCGCTTCCTGGGCACCGGCACGACCAGGACCGAGAGCGCCAAGGGCCTGCACCTGCCCACGCGCGCCGTGCTGCCCCTGGCCGGCCTCATCATCCTGATCGCCTTCGTGGAGGGCGGTCTGACCGATTGGGGCGGTATCTACATGGACCAGGGCGTCGGCGCCGATGAGTCCATCGCCGCGCTGGCGTTCGCCGCCTTCTCGGTCGGGCTGTTCGCGGGTCGCATCGGCGGTGACTGGACCAAGGACCGCATCGGCTCCATCCGGCTGACCCAGTGGGGCATGCTGCTGGCGGCAGGCTCCATCGCGGCCTTCCTGCTCGTGCCAGATCGCATGGGTCGGGCTGGTGGGGATGGTCATCGCGGGCGTCGGCATCGCCAACACCGTGCCCCAGATCTTCGGTGCGGCCGGACGGATCCCGCCCGGCGGCCCGTCGCTGTCGGCCGTCTTCACCTCCCTGACGCTGACCTTCATGGCCGGCCCGGCCATCATCGGCACGACCTCGGACCTCATCGGCATCGGCGGGGCCTTCTGGCTGTTCGTCGCCGCCTCGGTGGTGGTGGCGGCCCTGGTACCGCGTGTACCGGCGGCCGAGACCAACCCGAGATTCCAGGCGCCGCGCTAGGCACCAACGGCGGTCATGGCGCCGGCCTTATGCGCTGACCGGTCGATCGTCCCGGATCTTGCCGTCGCGCATGCGAACGATGCGGTCGCAGGCCGCGCCCACGTCGGGGTCGTGCGTCACGAGGATGAAGGTCTGCCCTCGCTCCTGGTTGGACTGGCGCAGGATGCGCAGGACCTCCTCCGAGCGCTCCGAGTCGAGGTTGCCGGTCGGCTCGTCCGCAAGGATGAGTGAGGGCCGGTTGACCAGCGCCCGGGCGATGGCGACCCGCTGCTGCTCGCCGCCCGAGAGCTCCGAGGGACGGTGCTCGGCTCGATCGGCCAAGCCCACCAGGTCGAGAGCCTCGAGCGATGCCTGGCGCGCCTGCCTCCCACCGACCCCGGCGTAGTCACCGGCGAGCACGGTGTTCTCGAGCGCGGTGAGGGTCGGGATGAGGTTGAACTCCTGGAAGACGAAGCCCATCTCGCGCGCCCTGATGCGAGTCCGCTCCGAGTCGCCCAGCTCGACCATGTCCCGTCCTCCGAACGAGAGCCGCGGCCGCGGCCCGTCGTTCAGGTCGGGCGCATGGAGCAGGCCGAGGATGTGCATGAGCGTGGACTTGCCCGACCCGGACGGGCCCATGATGGCGACCATCTCACCGGAGTCGATGGTGACGTCGACCCCGCGCAGCGCCGCCACGTGGTTGCGCTTGCTGAGTCGATAGGTCTTGCGAAGGTCGTGGCCTTCGAGGAGTGGCATGGCCGGGGCTCCTGCTGGTGAGGCGCTCATTCGTAGCGCAGGGCGGTGACGGGATCGAGTCGGGCCGCGTGGAGCGCGGGCACGAAGCCGGCCAGGGCACCGAGGATGGTGCCGAAGGCGATGGCGGTGATGGCGGTGCCGGTGGTGAGCTCGAACAGCACCGTGCCCGACGCTCGGCCGGCCTCGTTGGCGAACGTGACGACGATGGCCCCGAGGACCAGGCCCACGACGCCGCCGATGAAGCCGATGAGCGCCGACTCGAAGACGAGTTCGCGCACGATGCGGGCACGACCACCACCGATGGCTCGTTTCACGCCGATCTCTCGTGTCCGCTCGGCGATCGACATGGCCATCGTGTTGATGACCGAGAGACCACCGACGATGAGGCTGATGAGCGCGACCCCGATGAGGATCGAGTTCAGGATCGAGGTGGCCGAGCCGACCTGGCGGTCGAAGTCGGCACCCGTCATGGTGGCCACGTCGGGCACCTCCGCCTCGATCCGGTCGGCCAGCGCCTCGATGTCGACGCCAGGCGTGGGGTAGACGGTCATGCTCGTGGCCGCCTCGGCGGCATCGAGCCGCGAGCGGAACATCGGGGGCAGGGTCTCGATGAGCAACCGCTGGGCGGCGGCCATGGGGATCGTCGCTGCCTGGTCTGGGGCGGTGAGCGTCGGCTCAAGGATGCCCACGACCGTGAAGGGCTCACCCCTGAGGTTCATCGTGTCACCCACCGCCATGTCGTGCTTGCGCGCGATGTCTGAGCCAAGCACGGTCACATCGGTGCCCTCGTCGGCCGCGGTCAGGGCGCGGCCCTGCGAGTAGTCGTACTGGAAGTCGTCGCGTCCTTCATCAGCCCCCGCCACGTTGCCGCTGATCATCGCGGGCACGCCCATAGTCATCCCGCCCCCCTGGTCGTCCATGAGTAGCATGACCCCGGGAGCCACGGCGTCGACGCCGTCGATGGCCCGCACGAGATCGGCGGTGCTGAGCGCCATGGGGACGCTGGCGAAGCCGCCCAGGGAGCCCGAGGCGTCACTCAGGATGATCTTGTCGGTGTAGTAGTTGCTGCCGCCCTCCACGAGAGCGCCGATCTTGTTGGCCATCGAGCCGAACACCACGAGGGCCCAGATGCCGATGGTGATGCCGAGGATGGTGAGCGTCGTGCGCACCTTGCGCCGGCCGAGGTTCCGCAGGGCGTGCAACAGTTTCCTCCCAGGTGGCCGGGGCGCGGTTGATCGCGGATAAGCCCGGCATCGTCAGGCGGGATTCCGTGGCGGGAGGAGCCGCGGCACGTCCCGAAGGCGTAACCGAATCGTCGGGCCACGCCCTTGCCTCGTCACGAGCCGAGTGGACTGCGGCGTGACGCCAACCGTCATCACCTCGCGTGAGGGGTGACAGGCGACGGTCCGCCCGATGGACGTGTGATGTCGGCCCTGTCGCCGGCCGGTTGTCGCGGCCGTCACGAGCGGAGGGCTGCGGGAAGGCTCGCGCCGGGTGGCCTATAATCTCGCTTCCGCGCGACCCGCGAGTCGCGTCGTTCATCCCTGTCGGGGCGTGGCGCAGTTTGGCAGCGCGCAGCGTTCGGGACGCTGAGGTCGGAGGTTCAAATCCTCTCGCCCCGACCAAACCCACCTGTGTGACCACCGGTCTCCGTCTGCGCCGGTAGGGCTGCGCCGAGACCGAGGGTAACGGCATCGGGTGTGAGCTGCATATCGCATCTTCGTATAGCCCTCCACTTCGAGCTTGGTGAACAGCGCCGAGGCGAGTGCCTGGCGTCCTTCGGGTCCTGCGTCGTTCCACAGCGTCGGTAGCGAGCGCAGGTAGGCCACGACCTCGTCGGGTGCCATGCGCTGCTGCTGCCGTGGCTGCCTGGCCACCTGCTGCTCCGCATCGAGCCTCGCCATCGTGGCCTGCCAGGCGGCGACATCGCGGGTCTTCGCGAGGCGCTGTGAGGCCTCCTCCCGCTCCCGCTCGATGCGGGCCAGCGTGAGCTCGTCGGGCTTCGCGAGGCCCTCGCCGTAGAGCCGCACGATCTCGGTCATGGCCTGGTCGTCGAGGCTCGCCGACCTTGCCGAGCAGCTCACCCGACCGCGTCCTCGTACCACTCCTGCGGGTAGCTGTGGCCCTTGATGCGCGTGTCGATCCCGTCGCGGTTGCGGGCACGTCGACAGCGGACGACCGGCTTCGCTGCCAGGAAGCCCTCGCAGGTCGGCGGCGGATGCCGGTACCGCCCGACGTCGCCGAAGAGGTACTTGCCGCAGCCGGCGCAGCAGAGCCGCAGGGCGTACCGGCCCTTCACGATGCGACCCGGTGTCCGGGTCCGTCGTCGCTCCCGTCGGGTCTGGACGGTCGACCACAGCGAGGGGTCGACGATGGGCGCGATGGCGGCGGGCTCCCCGGTCCGCAGTCTGCCGGCGTAGATGGGGTTGGTGAGGACCTCGGAGACGTGGGTCTTGGCGAGCCCGGTCTGGGCCGCCACCTCCCAGTCGGTCGAGCCTGACGGCGGCGAGCTGGTAGGCGCGGATGACGACCGCGGCCTGCTCCTCGTCGACGCGCAGCACCGAGGGCTTGCCCTCGCGGACGAGGCCGTAGGGCATCTTGTTGCCACCGGGGACGCCGAGCCGTCGGCGCTTCGCGGCGTAGCCCTCGCTCACGCGCTTGCTGAAGCTTCCGGCTGTACGCCTCGGCCTCGTGGGCCTCGCGGATGAACTGGTCCCAGGAGGAGGGGTCCGAGGACAACAGCCGCTCATCGGCGAAGAGGACGACGACGCCGGCGGTATGGAGATGGTCCTCGACCGCGATGAGCGTCTGCTTGAGGTTCCGCAGGAAGCGGGACACGTAGCCCACGACGAGGACGTCGAAGGCGCCACCCTGGGCGGCGAGCCGATCATCGCCTCCCAGGTGGCGGTGCGCCAGGCCGAGGTCCAGCCCGACGAGGCCACCGACCACTCCAGGCCGGCATCGACGAGTCCCTAGCGTTCGATGGCCCGGTCCTGCTGCTCGCGCTGGGCGTCGGGGCCGAAGTTGTCCCACTGGCCGGCGGTCGACTCGCGGAACCAGCGGGCCGCCCGCATGCCGCCGAGGTCGTCGAGCTCGCGGGGCAGCGTCCGCTTCATGCGGCGGTCCTCCTGTCCGAGGGGCAGGGGACTGTACCTCGACCCCGCCGACGTTCGACGTCCCGGAGTGCGGCCACGAGCGCGAGGACGACGGGGTTCATGGCCGGTGGTGGCGCGGGGTCGCAACGGTCGCGCTCGGTGGCGATGAGGCGCAGTCGGGTGCGTGCCATCAGCCGGGCCGCCTCGGCGCTGGACGCTCACTGGCGCGTCGCTCCGCCGCCATCGGTGGCTGACCGGCGGGCGTGGGCCTGCCAGTAGCGGGCGAGCAGAGGCCCGACCGTCCGGTCGGCGACCGGACACCAGACCTCGTGCTCCATGGCGAGCTCACCGAGCCGTGGCGCCAGCGGGGCACCCCCGGTCGCACTCGCCGCACAGCGCGGGCAACGACCAGCGATCGTGGCGGTGCGGCGGAGCGCGAGCAGACGCCGCAGGCGTGGCGGCATGTCGGGCCGGATGGCGGGCAGGAGATAGGCGACCTCGCCGACGACCACGAGCTCGGCCTGACCGTCGACCGGTGGCATCGTCATGGCCTCGCCTCCTCTGGTCCTACGTCCACGCGCTCCGCACGCCATGGCGGGATGCCCATCGAGCGCGAGGCCCGCCGTGGCGCGACGCTCACCGAGTCGACCGCCTCCACGGGCCAGTCGTGAACGCCATAGGCGGCGCGATCGCCGGCCTTGACGAACCAGACGCGACGGGCATAGGGACCACCGGCGGGGCGACGCGCGACGGTGGCGAAGGCGACGACGTGGTACCCGGGGATGCGGGCGGGAGCGCCGCTCGGACCGTCCGCGGTCCAGCCGTGCTCGCGGAGCCAGGGGTAGGTGTCGAGCGGTTCGAGGATGACGAGCGCGACCTCGGCCGCGAGGTCTTGAGGGACGAAGGGGTAGGTCATGAACGGTCCCTCCTGGCGATGACGCGACACGACAGCCCCCCTACATAGGGGGGCGGGACTGTCGTGTCGCGCGGGTCCTTCGCGTCGCGACAGCCTCGCGACCGATAGCGCGACGACCCCGAGCGTGGCCGCGACAGGGACGCGACGGGATGCGCGACAGGTAGGCCAGGGACCTCGGAGGGTCGACGCGACAGGCCACGCGACAGCTCAAGCCACATCCGACCAGACCTCGTCCTTGACGGTGAACACCTTGGGGATGGTGCGCAGGCCCCGCCGCAGGGCCGCACGCACGCTGTCGGGCTTGAAGCGGGGGTCGCCCTCGTCGAGGTCCGCGTTGAGAGCGGCCACGATCTTGGCCACCGGCAAGGGACCCTCCGTCCGCAGGACCGCCTTGATGAGCAGCGCGAGCTTCACGTTGAAGGTCTCCTCGCGCACCTCCGCGGGCAGCCCCTCCCACCAGGTGATGGTCACGAGCTGCTTGCCCTGGTGCTCGTGGTTGTTGCCCTTGCGGTGGCTGAGGATGACCTGGTGGCCCCCGGCGCCGATCTTCTCGGCACTCCAGGTGACCCGCGCGAGGTTGTGCCAGAAGACCGAGCCGAAGGGATATCGCAGGTCATCACCCTTGGTCACGTGGGCGAGCGTCAGCGAGGGTCGACCGAGGTAGCGCAGCGCGGGGAAGTACTGCCCGGGCGCCTCGGGCTTGAGCGAGTCCGCGCCACCGCAGGCGACCGCGGCGCTGTCGACCACGATGAACGTGGCGCCGGTGGCATCGGCGAGCTCGCGCAGCTCGCCCTGCTGCTGCCAGATGGCCCCCCGTGGCCCCCGCCAGGCGGGACCCGTGGGGCTGACGTGGATGACCCGATTGGTGGCCTCGATGCCGCCGAGGGCGCGGATGCGGCGCGACCATTCGGCGGGATGGTTCTCGTAGTCGAGCACGAGCACGCGGTGGCCATCAGCGGTAAGGCCCACGATCCAGGCACAGGCGAGGACGCCCTTGCCGGTGTCCCCGGCACCGAAGAGCACGGTGTCCTCCTCGGCATCGAGCCGGTCGAGCAGCAGCTCGGGTGGCGGGGCATGGGGGACGTCGCGCAACCACCGCGCCCCGAGGCGTGCGAAGACCGGAGGCGGGCCCTCCTCGGCCTCGCCATCCTCCTCCTCGTCAGGGCCCTCGTCCGCTGGCCCGGCGTCGTCGGGCTCGGGGCCTTGCTCCTCCGGTCCTGCCCCGCCATCGTCGCCCAGGTTCTCGTGGGCTCGCTCCCCCGCCCGGGCCACCGATCACGATCGTGCCCGGTGGCGGCGGGGCGCCCTGCCCACGCCGGAGGGCCGCCGCGGCGGCGCTCCAATCGCCACCGTGCTCGAGGATCGTGTAGACCGCGAAGGGACCATAGCCGCGGGGCGCGGCTGCCGAGGTCGCCTCGAAGGGCGTGCTCGTGCTGAACACGATGAGCAGGCACGGATGGTGGCCGAGCGTGGCGCTGATGCCCTGCTCCTTGCCCGGCCGGCGCAGGTAGGTCGTGCCACCGCGTCGCGAGACGACGGTCCAGCCGCGTCGCACGAGCAGGTCCTCGATGCGGCCCTCCGGGTCGGGCAGCGCGTCGTAGCGATCGCCGGGCCGATCACCCACGGGCGCGCGGCTCGTGCTCGGTACGCGGGGCGTGACTGGCGGCATCGCGTCGAACAGGCGCGCCAGCTCGTGGAGCGCCTCGCGCTCCGCCTCGGTGATCGTGGCGATGCGGTCGAGGCCACCCGACGCGAGGAGCCAGGGCCGCCCGGACGGGTGGATGGCACCCGCGGAGGGCGCGACGATGGTGTAGCCGCCTTCGCCCCGGGTCTCGATGAGCACCTTGACCCGGTCAGCCGGTTTCGCGGCGGTCTCCTCGGGCGTCGCGGGCCGCGCCGCGAGCACGGTGTTGGCCCGGGAGCTGGGCACGTGCAGCAGCCAGTGGACGCCACCGGACGGCGTCCACTCCTCGTAGCCGGCGCGGATGCGCTCGACGAGGGGTCCGAGGCCAGCGGCGATGGCGGCGTCGATGAAGGACTCGAGCAGGCCCTCGGCCACCGCACGGCCCTCGAACTCGAGCATCTCGAGACCACCCGAGATGGCGCCGCAGACGAGGCCGATGCCAAGCCTCGGGCCATACCAAGCCTCGAGCTGCGCGGGCGTCGGACGCGCCCGCATGTAGCGCTTCCAGGGCCCGATGGGCCGCTTCGAGCCATCCTCACGAGGCGGCACGACGCAGAGCCCCGCGGCATGGGCCGCGAGCGCGGCTTCGCGCACCACCGCATCGGCTCCGGCCACCGCTGTCTCGAGGTGCTCGGCTCCTCGGGGTCGGCCTGCCCTATCGCTCGCGCGCGGGATCGGCCAGGTACGCCTCGAGGTCTGCCGGCCGCACGCGGACCGACCGTCCGATACGCACCGAGCGCAGCTCGCCTGCGGCCACGAGCTTCCAGGCCATGCTGCGGCTGACGGTCAGGCGGTCGGCCACGTCCTCGATGC
>CAWDQY010000003.1:0-70190 GCA_963804575.1 uncultured Chloroflexia bacterium | reverse complement strand
TGTGCCGACTAGTTATCGAGGCGAGCAAGCTCTAAATTCCTGCTATCGAAGAAAGAAGGAGCGTTCATGCCCAAATGGACAGACGCGAAGCTGAGAGAAATCGTCGAGGCGGACGATCTGCACATTGCCCCGCTGCGCAGCGACGGCAGCACCTATGGGACACCGACCTGGATCTGGTGCGTCGCGGTGGACGGCGGGTTGTACGTGCGTGGCTACAACGGACAGCGATCCTGCTGGTACCAGGCCGCCCTGCGCCAGGGTGTGGGGCGCATCATCGCTGCGGGCCGTACGACGGAGGTCGACTTCGAGCCTGTCACCGGGCCGCTCAACGACCGCATCGATGAGGCGTACCGCGCCAAATACAGCCGGCGGCTACCCTACCTGACACCGATGGTTGCCGCGTCGGACCGCGCGGCAACGGTGCGGATCACCCACGCGGCGACGCTCGCTGAACCAACAACCGACAAGGAAACACCATGGAACTCAAACGCGCCGGCTCGCAGCCGTCAATCCCCGGGGCGGTGGAATACTTCACCGGCCCGGTCCGTCGCGACCCGTTGAACGAGGCGCCACCGCCCGCGCGCGTGGCGCGCCAGCGTGACCTTCGAACCCGGCGCCCGCACCGCCTGGCACACCCACCCGCTCGGCCACGTGCTCGTCACGGCGGGCCGCGGGTGCACCCGCGGTGGTGCCCGTCGACGAGATCCGCGCCGGCGACGTCGTCTGGTGCCCCCCGGCCACAAGCACTGGCACGGCGCCACCCCGACACGGCGATGACCCACATCGCCATCCAGGAGGCGCTCGACGGCAAGAACGTCGACTGGCTCCAGAAGGTCACCGAGGCCGACTACCTCGTTGGCCCGACCAACGAACGACAGCACAGTCATTCGGGAGTACCGCCATGAGCAACAACCTTGCAGGCAAGGTCGTCGTCATCACCGGCGCCAGCAGCGGTTTGGGAGAGGCCGCTGCGCGTCATCTGGCGGCCAAGGGCGCTGTAGTCGTGCTGGGCGCACAGCGCATCGAGCGCATCCAGGCACTGGCCGAGGAGCTGATCCGCGGTGGCGGCAAGGCACTGGCGGAGAAAGTCAGCGATGCGCGATACGGCACGCCCTGATCATCGATTCGGAAGAACTGCTGCTGCAACGGTACTACTGGTCGCCATGAGCATGAGCACCATGACAAGCCAGGCGGCAGATCCCGCAACGGCACCATCCCAGGAACGCAACGACATGTCTTCAGAGAAAACACTCTCAAACAGGCAGTTGGCCATCGGGCCGATTGCGAGAAATGGTCGCGGCAGTGGGCGACATGCCCAAGCTCGATGCAGCCTTGAACCATGGCCTCGATGCCGGCCTCAGCGTCGGCGATGCCAAGGAAATGCTCGTGCAGCTCTATGCCTACACGGGCTTCCCGCGCAGCCTGAATGCCTTGTCCGAGTTGATGAAGGTGCTGGACGCGCGCAAGCAACGCGGGGTCATCGATGCCCCGGGGGCAGACCCAGGACCAGTGCCCACGGGTACAGAGCTGTTAGCCGTTGGAACAGCCAACCAAACCCAGCTATCAGGTGCGCCCGTCAAGGGCCCTTGTTCGATTTCGCGCCAGCCATCGACCACTACCTGAAGACTCACCTTTTCGGTGACATCTTCGCCCGCGACAACCTCGACTGGCAAAGCCGCGAGTTGGCCACCGTCGCGGCGCTCGCAGCCCTTCCAGGGCTGGAACCCCAGCTGCAGGCGCACGTCCGCATCAGCATGAACGTCGGCCTGACCGCGCCCGAGTTGCAGCAATTTTCTCGGGTGCTGGATGAACATGCAGATGCGACGGCGGGTCGGCGTGTGCGCGAAGCGCTGGAGAGGCATCTGGCGACCGTCACAAGGAACTGAGGCCGACAATAAGCCTGGATCCCCGAGGAGATGCGAGACAGCTAAAGACGCCTCAAAACGATCTGCAGTCGCTGTCCGATTACGAAACGCACTTGTCGGACAAAATGCAGTTCCTGCTGGATGCGGTGCTGGGATTCATCAACATCAAGCAGAATGACACCTTCCAGGCATTGACGGTCATTTCCATTGTAGGCATCCCGCCCACGCTCGTGGCGAGCATCTACGGAATGAACTTTAAGCATATGCCCGAGCTGAATTGGGACTGGGGCTACCCCTTCGGCCTCGCGCTGATCGCAATCAGCGCAGTTGTTCCGCTCCTGTGGTTTAAATGGAGAAAGTGGGTGTAGTGACTCGACCCGAGGCCGAGGCATCAGAATTTACGGCCACCCTATCACGGCCACAGGTTCCCGGGGCAATCATCAGCCGCATCATCGGTTTCGCCCATTTACGCGGAGGGACCTAATGCATCGGTTCGATTGGCGGCGTCGGAGTGGCGGCATATCGTTGCTGCCAGAGGCTGACCACAGGCGACGGCAGCCTGCCGAGCACACGGAGCAAATCCAATGGAATCATTCGTGGCCTACCATGGTGTAAATGCTGTAACTCATCAACAGCGGTTCGACGAGTTGCTCGCGCAAGGAATGCGGATGACTTGGGTTAATGTCTCCGGTGACCCGAGCGATGCTCGCTACGCTGCTGGGTGGCAAGCGACGGTCGCGCTTGGGCGGGCTTACACAATCTTGACGCTGCAGGCTATCAACAGCGGTTCACTAGAGCTGACGGCCAATGGTCTGACGCCGTCGGTCGTCTCCGCCGCCGGATCGGTCGACCGTGCTGTCTTCGCCGCTCTGTTCGAGCAGCGGGATGTCGGAGCTTGGACGGCACGGCACGGCCTCAAATGGGGTGCATCAGGCCGGCCCGGAACACGATGGTCGGCCAATCGGAGATCGCGTACGCGGCAGGTCAGGTTCCGCGATGCCTTGCGGTGTACGGGGATGCGAACGACTGACCGCCGGTTTGCTGGTATCTGGTGGGAGGCCCGTGACGGTATCAGTGCCTCGTGGTGGCTGGGCGACGGCGATTTCTACCAGAGCCTGTTCGATGCACAGGCGGTGGGGGGCAATCGCCCGTCGTCTCTGGCGGTCAGCGATGACGGTCTCGTGCTTTCGGTGTTCCGCGACGACCAGATTGGAGCATGGACCGCGCGACACCGAATCAACGCTCACGAATATCAAGCTGAGTTCGACCGGCAGCTTCAGGAGGACCGCCGCCCGATCGTCGTCGCGGCAGGTGGTTCTGGTGATTCAGCTCGGTACGCGGCGATATTCGCAAACCAGGAAACTGCTGTGCCGCGCGCGTGGACAGTGACCGTCGACGCACAGGGCACCGACGCGTTGGCCGCCGAGCTGGACGCTGCCATGGCCGACACGATGCGCCGCTTCGGCGTGCGGTCCGCGGCTTTGGCCGTCGCCAGGGAGGGTGTAGTGAGGGTATCCCGCGGCTACACCTGGGCAGAATCCTGGTTCCCGATTACGCAACCTGCCGCCCTGTTCCGACAGGCCAGCGTTTCGAAACTATTCACGTCGGCAGCAGCCCAGACCCTGCACGACGACAACGTTCTCAGCCTGGATACGCCGATGTTCGGCTTCCTTGGCGTCAACACGCCTTCTGCCCGGTGACGTATCGGTGGATTCCCGGGTTGCAATGGTGTCACCGCGGCAAGCTGCGACTCGGACTACCGGCATGCATCGCGATCTCTTCGGTCGCCGCCCCGACGGCACCAATGGAGACACGACGATGCGCGATGTCTCTCTTCTCGCCGGCCGCGTCGGCCCGCCGACGCAGGGCGATGTCGTTCAGTACGTCTATGGCATGCCGCTGGTTACCAACCCAGGCAGCATGGTCGGCGACGGCTATTCCAACATTGCATTCTTCGTTCTTGGTGCTGTGATCGAACGCGCTGCGGGGCAACCGATTGATGCCTATATCCGGCAGCGGTTGCTTGCTCCGCTCGGCATCAGCGATCTGGTCGTCGCGCGGACGGCCGCCGGAGGGCGGCTTCTTGGCGAAGTATCGGGCTATGACAGCACCAATGCGGCTCCCTCGATGCTCGACACCTCTGGTGTGTGGGCGCCCGGCGCGTACGGCGGTGCGTTTGTGCTCGAAGTCGCACCCGCTGCAGGTGGCTTTGCCAGGGCCCACCTCAGTGTCCACGGTGGCACGCTTCATTGATCTCACGCTGTGTGGGATCTCGGCCCACGCATTGTTGCGACCCGTTACGGCGATTTCGAAGGCACCGCCACGATCGCCCAGAGCCGTAGCAGTGGCCTGGACCTGGCGGTTGCATTCAACTTCTGGGTGCCGGACGCTGAAAGGATCGATTGCTGGCACGAATCGGCCCTGCCTTGGACGCCGCCGGATTGTAGAAACCGATCTCGTGCTCTACACATAACCACTTCGTTTCGACGCATAACACTCCAGGCGCGCTGCGCGGTACTGTCAAGTGTGTTGGCATAACAACGTGGCCTTACCGATCAGATGTGCATCAAAGTTTGCGCAACCGGGCATTACCCCGACAGAGCTGTCGCGGCAGCTGCGCGTGCCCGCAAACTGGATCGGCCAGATCATCAACGGCAAGCGCTCGATTACGGGCGATATCGCGCTTCGTCTTGCGCACTGGTTGGGGACGAGTCCGCAGTTCTGGATCAACCTGCAAGCGCTCTACAAGGTACGCTTGGAGGGGCAGTGCCATCCAGTTTCGACGACCCGTGACGTGCACCTACAGTTTCCAGTGTCGGCGCTCCCGGATGTGCTTGGGCAATGCGAGCGCTGCCGTTTTGCCGGCGCTCCAGCCAGAGGGTCGTCATATCAAAGTAGCCCAGCCCATGATGCGCTCGACGAGGAGCGCGAATTCCTCACTCATCGGGCGCTCGTAGGCGAGGATGCGGGCGATTGCCGTGGCACGATTCTCCGCGGGTGCCGGTCGCGTCGGCCATCCGGCGCGCGATCTCGGCCTGAGAGCCCAGCATCGAGCAGGCGACCGCCAAGTTGTGACGGCGAGTGGCCCGCGGCCCCGCGCGTTGCGCTGCGTCGTGCATCCACTGATGCGCCTTTGGGGCAGCGGGTGCTTCGCGCAGCAAGTCGATACCCAGTGTGGTCAACTCCCTGGCAAGAACAAACAGACGGGACACAGGAACCTTCTATCGTTTGTGGGAAGGGGCTACTGTAATGGATCGGGGTAGCCGTAATCGACCGAGGACACGCATGGGAGGGCCGGGGAGCCTTCGGGGACGTGCGTCTCGACGCCCACGGTGATCCCAAGTCGCAGCGACCGGTACGAGGAACGATCGCCAGCATCTTGACGGTGGCGCGGCGATCGCGTCCATCATTATGCCGATGTCGCTGCGCCCGTAAGGGCCGGCGCTATCATCTGACCATGGATCGCGCGCATCGCCCACCTGGACATG
Organism: uncultured Chloroflexia bacterium; assembly: GCA_963804575.1. Classification (GTDB taxonomy): domain Bacteria; phylum Chloroflexota; class Limnocylindria; order Limnocylindrales; family CSP1-4; genus JAFMJV01. The sequence goes on along the minus strand of CAWDQY010000003.1, from coordinate 64,837 downwards.
GATGCCTTCTATGAGCGCTGGCCGGGGGAATTTGGACGGTGGGAAAGTGATGCTCGCAGGTGCACTCGCCCGACTCGCTGGGCTTCTGGCGGATGACGACCTCGCGCTGGGCAAAGGCGGGATGCTCGGCCTGGGCCATCCAGACGTTGTCCAGCAGGTTGCCGATGACCTTGTGGCTGCCGGCCGTGACGCCCGACCGTCTTGCCCTGCGCCACCAGGTCCAGGATCATGCGTCCCCCGATCCAGGTCTTGCCGCTCCCGGGCGGCCCCTGGATGGCCAGGCAGGTGCGGTCGAGCTGCTTCACGAGGCGCCTGGCCGCATCGCCGGCCGACTCGCCCGCGAGGCGCAAGGGCTCGCCGTCCGGATGGCCGACGAGGCGTGGTGTCCGGCCCAGCAGCAGGTCCCTCGCCGCCCGGTAGGGCCCGTCACCATCGAGCTCGTTGCCGCTGTCGATGACCGACCGGCCGATGTCCAGCAGCCGCTGCTCCTGCCCGGGCGACGCCACCACGGTCCTGGCCACGAGCGCCCGAGGATGCTCGATGTCGCGCTTCCTGGGGAAGCGCAGCACGATCTCGCGCCGGTCCAGGTCCGTCTCGACCACGGGCAGGTCCTTCTTCGTGGCCGGATCGGTCGCCGAGGTGCCGACATCGAAGTCCTGTTCCGGGAACCGGTATCGATAGGTGCGCCTGGCCTCGTCCTCCACGCCCACCAGCTGCAGGCCACCGAGCGGCTCGCGCGCTTCGATCAGCTCCTCCTCGGTCATCTCCAGCTGGCTGAAGTAGCGCCACCAGTCGGGCTTCTGCTCGCGCCGGTGCCAGCCCAGCAGGTCGGCCAGCAGCAGGCGTCCACGTTCCTGCGGCGTCCAGTCACGCTCGGTCTCATCGGTCGGGATGCCCTCGACAAGCGGCTCGGCCACGTCCTGCACGCGCTGCAGCCACGCCGCCAGCTCCTCGTCCGCCTCGCCGTCGCGCGCCTGTGGCCTCGGCAGCTCCTGGCCCAGCCGTAGCCGCCAACGCCGACCGTTGCACCTCCAGCCAGCGATGCAGCTGCAGCGTGGAGAGGACGTCATCGCGGTTGTAGGCGGTGATCTGGTCGAGGATCTCCTCGCCCACGCCACCGATGCCGCCCAGCTGCAGCCAGCGTTCGAACTCCACGATGCTCGAGCCGGCATCGCGCAGCTCGATCTCGCGGCGGAAGCCGTAGAACGGCTCCAGGCGCTTGATGGAGTAGCTCTCGACGGAGGCGCGCAGGCCCTGCCGCACGACCTGGTAGAGGTCCACGAGGACGTCGCCGCGGAAGAGCCGGTCGACCTCGTCCTGGCGCGTGTTGTAGCGACCCATGAGCTTGCCCAGGTGGCTGGGCTCGTAGGGCGCGTAGTGGTACACGTGCAGGCTTGGATCCGCCTCCAGGCAGGCCATGATGGTGTCGATGGTGGCCTCGAAGGCGGCCTTCTCCGCGGCCTCGGTCACGCGACCCTCGGCGTCACGGCTCCAGAAGGCGTGGAAGCGGGGCTGGCCGTTGGCATCGCGCTGCGACGGCTGCAGCAGGCCGAAGAGGTAATCCATGCCGTCCTCGCCCGCGAAGGGATCGCCCTCCAGGTCCAGGTAGAGGTCGGCGGGGCTTGGCTTCGGCAGCGCCAGCAAGCCCTTGGTCGTGTCGAGCTCGCCGTCCTGCGGTGCGGTGTGGCTCCAGCAGCTCGTGGATGTGGCGACCCTGGTCCTCGCCCTGCGACCTGGATGCGCGCCTGCTCGCGGACGCGCTCCAGCACCTCCGGACGCGTGCCCTCCAGCCGCGGCTCCAGTGGCAGCGGCAGGGTCGCGAGCGCGCGGCGCGTCTCGATGTCACGGTCGACCAGGGCACCCCGCGTGCGCGAGGTGATGTTGGCCACCAGCGAGAGGTGGTCGTCCGCGCGGCGCCGCTTGCTGCAGATCTCGTCCCAGCTGCAGACCGCGCAGTGCTCCGTGGGCTCCGGGTAGGACGGCGGCGGGGGAGGGTAGGTGGCCGGCAATGGCGCGCCGACCGCGTCAAGGAAGCGAGACCTGACCGAGCGGAAGTAGGCGCGGAAGTCGGCGGTGCGGTACTGGGCGGTCTCCCTGTCCTTGCCGCCCAGCGCCACGTACATGTGCTCCGGGTAGCGACCCTGGATGCTGGCGAGCATCTCGTTGTAGACGCAGATCTGCAGCAGGGCCGAGGCCTTGACCTTGTGCGCCAGCTTGGTGTCCGCGATCTCGTACGACCAACCCAGCGGCGCGCCCGGGTCGTCGATGCGCAGCAGGAAGTCGGCGAAGCCGAGCCAGGTGCCGTCGAAGAAGCAGGCCTGGAAGACGACGTCGTCACCGCGCTCGATGGCTGCGCGCGTGTCGCCTGCCAGCTGCCGGTAGAAGTCGCCCCGGTCGGCGCCCTTGGCGCGTTCGGCCGACACGTCCACGATCTCACGGCCGGCGGAGCGCAGTCGCTCGATGTACACGCGCTCGTGCTGCTTGCCCCGTTCGGCGATGAGGTCCAGCTCGGGATCGTTGCGGATGGGCTTGTCGACCAGGCCGGCGAGCGCGCTCCGCTCCAGCTCGCTCAGGTGGCTGCAGGCGAGGAATCCCACCAGGTCCGTCGCGGAGTAGACGGGCGCACCGTCGATGAGCTGCATCGCGACCGATGGTACGTGGGGTTCGTGTCAGCTCGTGTGGCACGGGCGCAGCGAGGCACGCAGGGGTGGGCGCAGCGAGGCACGCAGGGCTGGGCGCCTCCACCAGCGAGGCACGCAGGGGTGGGCGCCCAAGACGTCGCGTTCGACGCTACATTGTCCAGATGCCCATCATCCGCGTCGGCTGGCGCGACCGTATCTCCGCATGGTCGTTCCGCTGGCGACCCCTGCTGCCGCTCTTCATCGCCCAGCTCATCGTGCTCATCGGATTCGGTGCGCTGCTGCCGGTGATGCCGCTGTTCGTGCAGGAGCAGGGCATCAGCGCGGCCGAGCTCGGCTTCATCATCGCCGCCTGGCCCATCGCCAAGCTCATCTTCGAGCCGGTCTTCGGGTGGTGGGCCGACCGTGGCGCGCGCAAGCCGCAGATGGTCATCGGCCTGCTGATCCTCGCCGCGGTGAGCGCGCTGCCGCTCTTCTTCACCAGCTTCGCGGCCCTCTTCACCCTCCGCTTCATCGCCGGCGTGGCCACGGCCATGTACGACCCGGCCGCCCGCGGCATGGTCGTCGATGCCACCGACGAGGACGAGCGAGGCGAGGCCTTCGGCTACTACGGCGCCTTCCAGGTCGGCGGCTTCGCCATCGGCCCGGCCATCGGCGGCGTCGGTGCAGCCCTCTTCGCCGGCTATGCCTTCCCCTTCGTGTTCGTGGCGCTGCTTTCGCTGGTGGGCGCGGTCGTGCTGGTGCGCTTCCTCTCGCCCCGACCGAGCCGAGTGGTGCACCTGCCGGCCCACGTGAGCTCGCAGGCGCTCCCGACAGGCGACCCCTTCACCGCCAGCGAGATCGCCGTGGTCCCGATCGATGACGTGCCCGGACAGCCGCGGGCGCCGATCTCGGCCCTGTTCAACCGCAGGGTGATCGCGGCGCTCGTGCTGACCTTCGGCGTGCACCTCTCCTTCGGCACCTACGAGGTGGTGTGGTCGATCTACCTCGTGGCGCTGGGTGCCACCGTGGCCTGGGTTGGGCTGACGTTCGTCATCTTCGCCATCCCCGAGATGATCGTGGGGCCGATCGCGGGGCGCATCGTCGATCGACGCGGACCGGTGGCCATCATCCTCGCCAGCGGCCTCGTCATCATCCTGTCCGGGGCCGTCTACGCCACGGCCAGCAGCTACATCGTGCCGTCGGTGATGGTGCCCTTCGAAGCGGCCGCCACGGCAGCCATGATGCCGGCGCTCTTCGCCATGCTGTCGCGCGGGGCGCCTGCCGGTCGATCGTCGACGGCCCAGGGCATCTTCGGGGCCACCAGCACGCTGGCGCTGGTGGTGGCATCGCTGGTGGCGGGCGCACTGTTCGAGCGCGGCATCGGCCTGCCCTTCTGGTTCTTCGTGATCGGCATCGCCGTCTGCCTGGTGGTGGGTCTGCTCATCTACCGCACATCCGAGTCGACCGGACCCATGCGCGCGAGTTCGGCCGCGAACTAGCGCCGGCGGCCTCGGGCCGTTCGACACTTGACCCGCTGAGCGGGACGCGGAGGATGGGGAGAGCCGGACCGCTGGGAGGATGATCGCGGCGGAACGCAAGGCGGCCTCGGACACGGGCAAGGTAGCGGGTTGGGATGGCTCGGCTGCCGGGACGGCTCAGGGCGGCTCGACCAGGCGGCTCGGGACTAGGACAGATTTCGGGACAGAAACCGTCCATTCGGCCATTTGACAGGCGATGTAAACGTTGTCATCATGGCGCATGTAAACGTTGTCATTCCGCTGTCGTCAAGTGCTAGGGGAGGTTCGGGTCTGATGTCCTGGGTCTTCATGCTGTCCATCGTCGTGCTTCTTGCGGCGATCCTGCTGATCGAGTACCGCGCCATCCGCGCGGGTGATGAACGCAGGCACCACGCGCCTGGCTACATGCTCGTGCTGGGCGGTCTGGTGATGATCGGCATCGGCATCGCCGCCGCTTCGTCGGAGCAGGCAGCCGTTGCGTTGCTGGCCTCGTGTGCTCGGCCTCGGTGTCGTGGTGATCGGCGCCGCTCGTGGTACGGAGGCGGCAGCGCACTAGCGACGAAGCTGAAGCGAGCGACGGCAGCTCGGCGCCACCAAGTGAATACCGCTCAAGCGGAGCCCGCTCGGTACTCCTCCGAGCGGGCTCATCTATGCATGTCGTTGGGAGAGGTTGGCGAGCGTGCCGATCGGCTGTGGCGCGGCCATGATGGACGCGGCGCGGTCATGACGCCGGCGGCGATCCGCCTCGCACGCCTCGGCGCCGAGCCCATGGACCGACGGCCGCGGCTCCCGCTCTGCCTCGGCGCCCGAACCCACGGGGACTAGACGAGCCACCGGGCCACGGGTGCGCGTCGGCTGCTGGCCATCTCATGCCCGGGGAGACTGGAACCGACCGGCTCGGTGTCGCCCTGAGTCTGCACCGACTCGGATGGCCTCCGGCCGCCCGACTGTGGCATCGACGAGCGGGTCCACGGGGACCCGGGAGGCCGTCCGACGGTCCGTCTAGTCTCCGTGGGATAGCGCGACCCCGCCCAGGGGGCCCGCAGAGCCGCCCAAGGCCTGCCAAGCCGGGGAGCGGCCTGCCCTACAACGTCTGGTTGGCCAGCTCCAGCTGATGGAGGGTGCGCCGCTGCAGCGCATCCAGTCGCGACTTGCTCAGCACCTCGCAGGCCCAGTTCCAGTGCAGCGAGACGACATCGCCGACTTCGACATCGGAGACGAAGCCCGTCCCGTCGAGCCAGCGGCGCACCGTTTGCACCTTTGGCTCGCCCAGCGCCAGCTTGCCATCAGCCAGGTCCAGCGGCACCGCGTTCACCACCAGTGACTCGCCGCTGATCTCCATGACGCGTCCCCAGCGGATGCGGCACGAATCCATCAGTCCCACCGCGTCGGTGACGGCGCCGCCGCGCATCAGCCCGACCCGCGGGAAGATGTCGAACACGTGGAAGGCGTGGGTCGGCCGCGCACCTGCCTCGGCCTTGCCCTCCAGCCACTTCCACGCCCCCGGTTGCAGCTGCGGGCGGAAGCGCGTGTCCATCGAGCGTGTCATCAACACCGGATCGACGCCATCGGAGAGCGAGTTGCCGATCCAGTAGGCGTCCACCACCCGCGGGTCCATGGGATCGCCGATGCCATGCGCCGAGGCGATCAGCTCGAGGTACGGGTAGGCGCCTTCGAAGCCGGCCGCCAGGTCGCGCAGTCCATGGTCGATCTCCAGCGCCTTCGCCTTGGTGCCACCCGACGCGGCCCCGAGCTCCAGCAGCGACCGCCAGTCCTCCGGCCCGCACAGGCCCAGCCGATTGGGGCCGAACGCGTAGCGGGCGAACAGCACCGGGCCGGTCGGGGGAGCGGCGGTGGGGGGAGGGGCGGTGTGCATGATCAGGAGGGGCGGGCGCAGGCCAGGTGGGCGCTCGTCAGCCGGAGCCCTCGGTCCTCGCCGCGCAGACCCCGCGACGGTCTCGTCGGTCCTCGCCGCGCAGACCCGTCCGCCTCTGCGACGCCAGCGGCACGCCGTCCGAGTCGGTCAGCCCGTACAGGATGCCGAACGCGTGCGCCATCTCTGCCGCCTGCTCCTCGTCGAGCTTGCGAACCACCGTGCCCGAGTTCACCAGCACCCAGTCGCCGACCACGAGGTCCGGCTCCAGCATCATGGAGGCCTTGTCGACACGTCCGCCGACCTCGACCTCACAGATGGTGCCGTCGGTCGCGACCACGCGCGCGGGAGCCATCAGGCACATGGCGCCACCTCGCGGCACACCACGGCCGGTCCCGGCACCTGGGGCAGGGGAGCGCCGCAGTGATCGCACTGTGGATCGGATGGTGAGGCGGTCACGGCGAGCTCGCCGCACACGGCACAGTGCACATCGCTGGTGCTGACGGTGAAGCTCGCGGTGCCGAAGCCGTGGTCGGCCAGGATGGCCTCGGCGTAGAAGGCGACCGATTCCGCCTCGGCGCGCGTGGCGTCGCGGATCTCCAGCTCGAGCTGGCCGCCCGTGCCGGATGCAGGCCAGCTCCCGATGACCTTCAGGATGGCGCCTTCGACGGCTCCGGCTTCATGCATGGCTCCAGCATGCCCCACCTTCGCCAAGCGCGCCGATGCCGAGCGGCCCGCTGCGGACGGGACTTGCGGCCCGTGCGTGCAAATACATGCATGGCCTCCGTTTCAGCACCGCCGAACGGCCCCTGTCGGCCGTGCCTATCGGCCCTGTAGGCGCCTTCGCCACGAGGCGCACCGTGAGTGGATGACCGATACGGCCGCGTTGGTCGCCAAGATCGACGCCACGTGGTTCGGCTCCGGCCTGTCAGAGGGCTCGGTCGAGGTCCTGGCTGGCTTTGCGCGGGAGTACGAGTCACCGTCTCGTGCGCGCCTGCTTCGCGAGGGCGACGAGACCAGGGAGCTCAGCGTCCTGGTGGACGGGCGCGTCGCGCTCACCGAACACGTGGCCGGACGCGGGTCGGTGACCCTCATGACCGTCGAGCCGGGCGACATCTTCGGCTGGTCCGCGCTCATCAACCCCTACCGGGCCACCTCGACGGTGGTCAGCCTGGAGCCGGTGAAGGTCATCGCCTTCGACGCCGCCACCCTCCGCGACGAGATCCGCGCCAACTGTGTGCTGGCCGCGGGCATCTACCCCAGGCTTCTCGAGGCGCTGGCGCGCCGACTCGGTGCCACGCGCCACCAGCTGCTCGACCTGTACGGCTCCGAGCAACGGGAGCCCTGGTAGCGCACGACGGCAGCGCGAACGACGACACCGCTGTAGCGCACGACGACAGCAAGGGGGGAGCCTGGCTGTGATGGATCTGAGGACGAGGACGTGGCTGCCCCGTGAGGGCCTGGACCGTCTCATCGCCTTGCTGCGCGAAGACGGACGCAGGGTCGTCGGGCCCAGGCTGGCCGATGCGGCCATCGTCTACGACGAGATCGGCTCGATCGCCGACCTGCCCACCGGGGTGACCGACGAACAGGCTCCGGGTCGGTACCGCATCAGCCGGGACACCAACGGCAGCGCGGGCAGATCGTTCGACTACGCCTCCTCGCCGATGTCGTGGAAGACCTTCACCTACCCGAGCTCGGTGCCCATCGCACGGGCGCGTCGCGACGGCGACGAGCTGAGCTACGACGATGTGGCGCACGACGCGCCGCGCATGGCCTATCTCGGCGTGCGTGCGTGCGACCTGGCCGCCCTCGCCATCCACGACGACGTGCTCACCGGCGGTCCCTACATCGACGAGGACTACGCCGATCGTCGCGGCAAGGCCTTCATCGTGGCGGTCGAGTGCGCCAAGCCCGCGAGCACCTGCTTCTGCGCCTCCATGGGCACCGGCCCGGAGGTCGGCTCCGGGTTCGACATCGCCCTCGTCGAGCTCGATGACGGCTACGTGGCGAGGGCCGGCAGCGACGCCGGCCAGAAGCTGCTCGACCGCCTCTCGCTCGATGCTGCCAGCTCGGTGCAGATGCACGCGGCCGCCGGCGTCGGCGTGGAGGCGCGGGCGCAGATGTCCGGGCAGCTGGGGGTCCACACCGACGGCCTGCGCGAGCGGCTGATGAGCCAGATCGAGAGCGACGGCTGGGACGAGATCGCCGAGCGCTGCCTTGCCTGCACCAACTGCACCATGGCCTGTCCCACCTGCTTCTGCACCGACGTGACGCAGACGACCGACCTGCTGGGCACGGTGAGCGAATCGAGCCGGCAGTGGGCATCGTGCTTCACGCTCGACTTCGCCCGCGTCGCCCACGGCAACTTCCGGCCCCAGGTGAAGGATCGATATCGCCAGTGGCTGACCCACAAGTTCAGCACCTGGATCGACCAGTTCGGCACCTCCGGCTGCGTCGGCTGCGGGCGCTGCATCACCTGGTGCCCGGTCGGCATCGACGTGCGCATGTCGCTGCTCCGCATCGCGCCGGTGAAGCCGCCGCTGGAGCGGACGCAGAAGCCGGTGCCGGTGTCGGCCAACCCTGGCCACTACTCCATCGGCACCATCGCCGAGCTGTGGGCCGAGACGAAGAACGTCTACACGCTCCGGCTCAAGGACCTGCCCGAGGCCGTCTGCTGCGGCACCCCCGGCCAGTTCCTGATGCTGGACCTGCCCGGCTACAGCGCCGTGCCCATCTCCATCTCGCGCTACCGCGAGGGCGAGATCTTCGTCACCATCCGTACCGAGGGCGCCACCACGCGTGCCCTGACCTCGTTGCGGCCGGGCTCGCAGGTGGGGCTGCGCGGGCCGGTCGGGCGAGGCTGGCCGATCGAGGAGGCCTTCGGTCGGGACGTGGTCATCGTGGCCGGGGGCATCGGGCTGCCGCCGCTACGGCCACTCATCGACAACATCCTCCACAGCCGAGGTCACTTCGGCCGCGTGCGGCTCTTCTACGGCGCGCGCTCGCCAAAGGACCTGCTCTTCACCGAGGAGCTCAAGGCCTGGGCCGCGCGCGACGACATGACCGTCGGGGTCACGGTCGACCGCGCGCAGGTCGGCACCTGGGGCGGCGCCGTGGGCGTCGTCACGCACCTGTTCGACCGCGAGCCCATCGACGGCAGCCACACCACGGCCTACGTCTGCGGCCCGGAGAAGATGATGTCGGCCACGGCCAACTCCCTCGCCGGCCGCGGCATCCTGCCCGAACGCATCTTCCTCTCGATGGAGCGGCACATGCAGTGCGGCATCGGCCTCTGCGGCCACTGCCAGATGGGCAAGAACTTCGTCTGCAAGGACGGTCCCGTGTTCTCGCGCCGCGAGCTGGGCGAGTCGCTGGACGTGGAGGGACTGTGATGGCTGTATCGGACCGCGACAAGCCGGTGCGCGTGGGCGTCGTCAAGTTCGCCTCCTGCGACGGCTGCCAGCTGGGCTTCCTGGACATCGGCCCGGCGCTGCTCGACATCGGCGTCAAGTACCAGATCATCGAGTTCGGCGAAGCTTCCTCGCATCGCACCCCGGACGGACCCTTCGACATCCTCTTCGTGGAGGGATCGATCAGCACCGCCGAGCAGGCGCAGCACATCCGGCACCTGCGCGACCGGGCGGGCATCCTCGTGACCATCGGCGCCTGTGCCACCAGTGGCGGCATCCAGGCGCTGCGTGCCTGGGCCGGCAACAACGGCGGCATCGAGGGCGTCGTCGAGTGCTGTCTACGCCACGCCCGCATACGTGGACACGCTGGAGCGCGCGCAGCCGGTGGCAGAGCTGGTGGAAGTCGACGCGGAGCTGCGCGGCTGTCCCATCGACACCGGCCAGCTGGTGGAGCTGCTGACGGCCACGGCCATCGGCCGTCGGCCCCAGCTGTCCAGCGAGGCCGTCTGCGTCGCCTGCAAGCGCGCCGGTCGGGTGTGCGTGATGGTGGCGCGCGGAGAGCCCTGCCTGGGACCGATCATCTCCAGCGGTTGCGGAGCGCTGTGTCCGGGCATGGCGCGCGGCTGCTACGGCTGTTTCGGCCCGCGCGAGAGCGCCAACGGCGGCTCGTTGGCCGACTGGTATGCCACCTCGTTGGGCCTCCCCGATGAAGCGGTGGCGGCGAAGTTCGCCGGCTTCACCGCCTGGGCGCCGGAGCTGCGCGAGGTCATCGATGCGCGGGGAGGTCCGCCGGGCATGCGCGCGACCGGGGCCGTGCGGCCTGCCGAGGGCGTGAGTCTTGCCGAGGGCGTGCGGCCTGCCGAGGTCGTCAGGCCCGCCGAGGCCATCAGGCCCGAAGGAGGTGTCGCGTGAGCCGCGCCAAGCTCGTCCGAGCCGGCCATCGTCCAGGAGGAGCGCACGTTCGCGGTCGATTCGATGTCGCGGGTGGAGGGCGAGGGCCGGCTGAAGGTCGTCGTCCGTGGCTCCGAGGTGCTCAAGGCCGAGCTCTCCATCTTCGAGGCGCCACGCTTCTTCGAGCGACTGGTCGTGGGTCGCCGACCCGACGAGGTGGTGGACATGGTGGCGCGCATCTGCGGCATCTGTCCGGTGGCGTACCAGGTGACAGCGGCCGAGGGCTTCGAGCGGCTCTTCGGCGTCGAGCTGGACCCGCAGGTCCGGCAGCTGCGTCGGCTGTTCTACTGGGGCGAGTGGCTGCAGAGCCACGCGCTCCACATCTACCTGCTCAACGCACCCGACTTCCTGGGCTACGACAGCGCCATCGACATGGCTCGGGACCACCGCAAGATCGTGGAGCGGGGCCTGTCACTGAAGCAGGCCGGCGTCGACCTGTTGAAGCTGGTCGGTGGCCGTGCCGTGCACCCGGTCAGCCTCCGTGTCGGTGGCTTCTACCGCGTGCCCACCCGGACCGACGCGCGGGCGCTGCTGCCGGTGCTGGAGCAGGCGCTGGTCGACGCGCAGGAGACCGTCAAGTGGACGAGCGCGTTCTATCTGCCCGACTTCGAGCGCGACCCGCTGATGCTGTCGATGTACGACCCGCAGCTGTATGCGCTCGACAGCGGCCGGCTCATCAGCACCGAGGGCATCGACATCGACCCCGGCGAGTGGGACAGCGCCTTCGCGGAGCAACATGTCGAGCACTCCACGGCCCTGCAGGCGACGAGCCTCGACGGCAAGCACCACCTGCTGGGACCGGCCTCGCGCGTGGTGTTGGCGGGTGGGTCACTCCATCCGCTGGCGCTCGAGGCGCTGGACGCGTATGGAGGCACCGAGGTGCTGCGCCGCAACATGTTCGCCGCCATCACCGCCCGCGGCATCGAGATGATCCATGCCGCCGCTGAGGCCATCGCCATCATCGAGGCCTACCAGCCACCGGATGAGGCGTGGACGTCCTGGGAGCCGCGAGCCGGCAAGGCGGCGTGGGCGTCGGAGGCGCCACGAGGCGTGCTCTTCCATCGCTACGACGTGGACGAGCAGGGGCGCGTGGTGACGGCACGCATCGTGCCGCCGACGTCGCAGAACCAGGCCTTCATGGAAGACGACATGCGCGACTACGTGGCCAGCGTGCTGGACCTGCCCGAGCCGGCGGCTGCCGCCCGACTGGAGGCGTTGATCCGCTGCTACGACCCCTGCATCAGCTGCGCGACGCACTTCCTGCGGCTGGAGATCGAGCGGGTGTAGTGCGGCGGACGCTCCCAGGGCAGTGGCCGCGCCCAGCGTTCGTGGCACGCTCGGCCGCCGCTCAGGCCGGTGGCACACAGGGCGTTCGGCGCGCGCCCACCGTGGCTCAAGCCCTTGGATCGCCCAGCGTTCCAACGTGACGGGGTCGGGCGCTTTCGTGCAGGTCTGGGTCGTAGCCTGTCCCAAGCTGTCAGGATGGTTCATCCCATGGTCCGATTCGACCGATTTCTCGCCAAACTGGTCACGTTGGGTCATCGCGTGACCCAGAGCCCGACCTCCAGCATGCGAGGCTCGACCTCCAGCATGCGGGGCTCGACCTCCAGCATGCGAGGCTCGACCTCCAGCCCCGGTCGCCGATGACCTCCGACCATCCGCTGGTGCCCGGCGATCGGGTCGACGAGTCACGCCGTGTCGTGGTGTTTGCCTGTGGCGATCCGCTGCGAGGCGACGACTCCGTGGCGTCCATCGCCTGCAGATCGCTCCCGCCGGCGACGATGGCACGGGCGGCCATCAAGCTCATCGGCGCAGTCGAGCCTGAATACTTGCGTGACCTGCCGGCGGGGGTGCGCGCCGTGATCGTCGATGCGGTGGTAGGCCCGCCGCCGGGCGAGATCGTGGAGATGGACCTGGCCGAGATGAGCGGCCGCGCCCAGAAGGTCGTCACCATTTCCGGCCATCAGCTTCCGCTGGACCAGGTCGTGGCACTGGCGCAGCTGCTTCGCGACGAGCCGGTCGTGGGACGCTTCGTGGGCCTCGGCATCGAAGCGGTGGCCATCGGAGAAGAGCCGCGCGCGTCGGTCGCCGAGGCCATCCCGGCACTTCGTGACGCGGTGGCACGAACGGTGAGCGAGCTCGACCCGGGCGACTGACGTCGCTCGCTCGACGGCGAGGTGGTCTGATCCCCGTCCGGCCCGGGTGGGCATTCCCGCGTGGCGGCACAACGCGACCGCCTGGCTGCTCGTGCCTTGCGGCCATCCCGCTGGGCGGCACGGATTGACAGCAGGGCTCGCCCCGAGGGTGAAGTCGGCTCGACCGCGGGTCGACACGTCGCGTTGTCCCGTCCAGCGGGACCTCCGCCGGGCATCCCGTGCAGCGGGACAGGCCTCCGGCTGAAGAGCCTCCGGCGGACGATTCGGCAGCCGCTCCACCTTCCCGCTCGGCAGCCGCTCGACAGGCCCGACGCGCCCGACGCGCCCGACGCGCAAGCCCAGTGCTTGACAGCGCGCGCGGCGGCCGCCGGTCCGGCGCCTCGAGGCGGATGAAGGCCGCCGCCACGGGACGAGCCTGCCACGGAGCGGCATGACGAAGCGTCTGCGCGTGGCGCTATGACACACTGCCACCCATGAGCGAACGACGCATCGACGTTCCCGGCGGCCGCCTCGCCGTCCACGACTTCGGCGAAGGTCCCGCCATCGTGCTGCTGCACGCGAACATCGTGACCTCCTGGGCGTGGGAGCCGCTGACACCGTTCCTGCTCGATGCGGGCTACCGCGTGGTGGCCTTCGACCGTCGGGGCTGCGGCGAGTCCACCACGCAGGACGTGGCCTACTCCAACCGCGCCGATACCATCGCCGTCCTGGATGGCCTGGGGCTCGGCCGCGCCGCCCTGGTGGGCAACTCCGTGGGTGGCCAGGTTGCCGTTGACACGGCCATCGAGTTCGCCTCCCGGGTCGCTGCCGTGGTCACCATCGGCGCCAACATCAGCGGCTGGTTTCCCCAACAGACGCCGGAGGAGGACGCGCTCGACGAGGAGATGGAGCGCCTGGCCGAGGAGGGCGATGCCGATGCCATCGCCGCTCTCGACGTGCGCGCCTGGGTCGACGGGCCGGGTCAGCCGCCCGACCGCGTGCCCGAGGAGATCCGCGAGCTCGTGCGGGAGATGGACAGGGAGCTGGCTGCCTCCGATCGACACGCCGGCCGGCCGATCCTGCTGGAGCCGCCGGCAGCGGCGCAGCTCCACCGGCTGGACGCGCCACTGCTGGCCATCGCCGGTGAGCTCGACTTCTCCTTCGCCGCCGCCACGGCCGACTACCTCGCCGCCAACGCGCCCAACGCTCGCGCCGTGATGGTGCCGGGCGTGGCCCACATGATCGGCCTGGAGGCGCCCGAGGTCCTGGCCGCACACATCATCGAGTTCCTGGCGCCACAGCCGCGCTGGAGCTAGCTGGCCGCGACGCCTGCGCGCGTGATCGTCTGCATGGACTGGCCCGCTGAACGTACCATCGCGTCGTGACCGCCCGGCGCAAACCACGCGACATCGGCAACGGCCTCGTCTGTGCCTCCTTCGGCACCGGCGGGGAGTGGCTGAGCCTGGCCACCGTCCACCCTGACGCAGGCTTCGTGGAGCTGACCGGCCTGCCGCTGTTCGCGCCCGAGTGGCGCGGCGATCCGGACGCGGTGCGCCGCTACCGCTCCTGGATGCGTCGCGAGGAGCACGCCTTCCTGCACGTGGAAGCCGGCCGCGCCACGATCCGGGTGCGCCAGGATGCGCCCCGCGGCACGCGTGGCGTGGTGCAGCGCCTGGTCATCACCGCATCGCGGCGCGATCGTCCCGCGGGCATCCGCATCCGCGTCAACGGACGCCTCGGCCCGCCGGCCCTGCCCGAGATCAGCGAAGTCGTCCCGCCGGCCTCGGTCGGGCGTGGCGGCGCCATCACTGCGCCCGAGTCGGGCATCAAGTCGCGCCTCAAGGCTCGCCAAGGCACGCTGCGCGTCAACGGTGAGGGTGGGCCGGTCATCGTGCAGGCATGGCTGCGCAAGGGCGGTGAGTCACCCACCGGCTCGGCCGAGACACGCTCCGACATGCGCATCGCCTGGAAGATCCTGCGCCGCCGCATGCCCACGGCGGTGGCCTGGATCGACTGGCCGGACGATTCCGACGAGGTCCACCTCGATATCGCCTGCTCGTTCGATCTGCCGGCGGTGCTGCCACCCGAGTGGTACGAGCCGGTCCGGCGCTCGCCACCGCCGCGGTCGGTCGAGGCCGCGCGCGACGAGCTGCGACCGTTGCGGGTGCCGGCGCGCCTGGTGAAGACGCTGGGTCGGATGAACCAGCACGCAGCGTCGTACGCACGCGGCTGCACGGCGCTGGTGGTCGACGGCGCGGAGCGCGTCATCCTGGCCGACCATCGCATCCTGCCGCTGTCGTGGACGCGCGACGCCTACTGGCAGGCTCGGCTGTTGCTGGCGACCTGGGGTCGTGGCGGGCACGACGAGGATGAGCGCATCGTGGCCGATCACCTCCGCTGGCTCTTCCTGCGCTGCGAGCGGCCCGACGACCGCTGGGTGCGCAGTCACCATGCCGATGGCCGACGCAAGGACCACCCCTTGCCGGTCGATCAGCAGCTCTACCCGTTGCTGGAGCTGGTCGACTACGTGCAGGCCACCGGTCGCTTGCCGCTCCTGCCGCCTGACGCTGCGTGGCCGCAGCTTGCCACCGCCGCCTGGGCCGCGGCGGTCGACGCCATCGACGCCGACCGTGGGCTCATCCGGACCGAGGAGAACGCAGCCGACGACGTGCCCGCCTACCCCTTCCTGCTGTCGGACCAGGTGCTCCTGTGGCACACGGCCCAGCGCCTGGCGACCTTGGCGGGGCAGCTGGGACTGGACAAGGCCGAGCTGCTGGCGACCGCGACCCGGGCGCGCGCCGCGTTCGATGAGCACTTCCTGGTCGAGGGACCGCTCGGTGCCATGTGGGCCTACTCGGTCAACGGCCGCGGCGGCGTGGAGCGCTACATGGATGCCAATGACCTGCCCGCCGCGCTGGCCCCGCTGTGGGGCTTCTGCCGGCCGACCGACGTGGCCTGGCGCACCACCATGCGATTCGCCTTCGACGGGGAGAACCCCGGCTTCGTGGCCGGGCCCATGGGTGGGCTGGGCTCGCGGCATACGCCGGGCACCTGGCCACTCGGCGACATCATGGGCTGGGTCGCGTTCGAGCTGATGGGCGAGACCGCCGCCGCCGAGGCCACCCTGCAACGCCTCGCGCAGTCGGCGTTCACGGATGGCATGCTGCCCGAGGCCTACGATCCCGAAGGGTCAAGCGCTGCGGTCCGCCACTGGTTCGCCTGGCCGGGCGCGGCGTTGGGCGCGCTGGTCCTCGATCACGCTGCCCGCGACACCGGCGAGTAGCCCCTGGCCCCTGGCCGCTCGGCCCAGGCCACTCCGCTCAGGCGGCGCCCCAGGCCGCTCCGCTCAGGCGTTCTCCGGCTCGAGGCTGACGCCGGCTGCGCGCAGGTCGGCGGCGAATGCCTCCAGCGCCTCGGGCCCGTCGACCATGCCGTCGATGAACGACTGCACCCGCGCCACGCCCAGCTCCGCGTAGGCGGCGTAGAGGTCCACCCGCTCGGCACCAGCCGTGCTCACGCCGGGTGACTCGCGCCAGGTGTGCACCGACACCGCCAGCGAGGCGGGATCCCGCCCGATCTGCTCGCAGCGGGCCCGGATGACCGGCAGCGCCTCGGCCACCTCCGGTGGGGTCATGCCGTCCAGGTTGAGCTCGTCGGCGAAGCGTGCCGCCAGCCGCCACGTGACCTCGGGCCCGTTGCCGCCGACCATCACCGGCACCCGCGGCCGCTGCAGTGGCTTGGGCTGGTTGATGGCGCCGGCCACGCGGGCGTAGGTGCCCTCGAAGGATGCCCGCCCGCCGTCCGGCTCGAGCATGCGGGTGATGACCTCGAGGTGATCGCGCAGTGCCGCCAGCCGCTCGCTCGTGCTGGGGTAGTCGTAGCCGAAGGCCTCCCACTCCTCCTGCTTCCAGCCGGCGCCGATGCCGAGCTCGGCACGGCCGCCGCTGATGACGTCGAGGGTGGAGATCATCTTGGCCGTCAGCGCCGGGTTGCGGAAGCCGGTGCAGATGACGATGTGGCCGATGCGCACGCGCGTGGTCAGCGTTGCCAGCGCCGTCAGTGCCACGAAGGGCTCGAAGACGATGGTCTCCTGTGCCCGTGGCCACGAGTGGAAGTGGTCGTACATCCAGAGCGACTCGAAGCCCAGCCGCTCCGCTTCCCCCGCCACGGCCACGGTCCGCGCCCACGCGGCCGACGCCTCCCAGCCACGGTACTCGAGCACCCAACCCTGGGGCACGACGATGCCGACCTTCATGGCCGCTCCCTTGCTGCTGCTGGAGCGACTACCGCGTTTCCCGGTAGCGCTGCGCGGCCTCGGCGCGTTTGCGCACGTTGAGCTTGTGCAGGATGTTGCTGACGTGCGTCTCCACCGTGCGCGGCGAGATATACAGCGCCGATGCGATCTCGCGGTCGGTGAGGCCGTCGGCGAGCATCCGCAGCACGTCGTTCTCGCGCGGGCTCAGACCCTCGAGCGCACCGCTGTTCACCGAGCGACCCTTGCGCGCAGCGTCGACGAAGTGACGCATGACACGCGCGGCATAGCGGCGCGACATGGCCAGCTCGCCCTTCTGTGTGCCGCGCAGCGCCCGTAGCAGGGCCTCGGGATGCAGGTCCTTGGTCAGGTAGCCGGCTGCGCCCCGGCCGAGCGCCTCGATCATGTCGCGCTCCGAGTCGGAGACCGTGAGCATCACGATCTTCGTCTCCGGCAGGCGCGGCGCGAGCTCCTCGAGCATCTGGATGCCGTTCATGCCGGGGAGATCGATGTCCAGCAGCAGCACGTCCGGTCGGATGGCCAGCGCCAGCGCGAAGGCATCCTCGGCGGTGGCGGCCTCGCCCACCATCTCCACGTCGGGGGCCTCGATGGCCTGGCGCACGGCCGAACGGACGAGGGCGTGGTCATCTACCAGCATCACGCGCAAGGGACTGCCCGTGGCAACGTGCATGCCGCTGGCGAACGCGGTGCGCGGTTCCTCGACGGTCATCTCCACGCTAGGTTTGCATACCCGAGGGCCTCGCGTCAGGTGCCCCCGTCGTACCACCCGTGGACGTCACCTCGGCCGTCCTGACCTCGCGAGTGGAGACAAGCTGCCGCTCGTCGAAGGGTTCCACGAGCAGCGGCTCGGGTTCCTCCGAGGGTGCCATGGCGGTACGTTCGCTGGTCTCCGAGGGACTGCCGATGCCCCCCGTCACGAGGGGCGCCCGAACCTCGATGGTGGTGCCGCCGGAGATCTCCGAGCGCACGCCCAGGTTGCCGCCGATGAGGTGGGCCCGCTCCCGCATGCCCTGCAGGCCCATGCCCCTGTCGAAGGCCTCGGACTGGTCGAAGCCGTGGCCGTTGTCGGTGACCTTGATGAGCAGCTCCCCGTCGGCGACCTCGGCGACCACGCGCACGAGGGTGGCGTCGGCGTGCTTGCGCACGTTGTTGAGGGCCTCGCTGATGATGCGTAGCAGCTCCACCTGCACCCGCGGCGCCAGGGCCGAGGGGATACCGGTGGAGACGTTGAACTCGACGCGCAGCCCGGACGCTTCCTCGAAGTCATCGACCGCGCGCAGCAGCATGTCGACGAAGGGCACGTCACCCTCGAGGCTGGAGCGCATCGTGACCAGCGCCTCGCGAGCCTCGATGATGGCCGCATCGAGCGCCTGCGTGACCTCGTCGGCGAGGACACGGTCGACGTCTGGCAGGGTGGAGCTGAGGCGCTCGAACTTGAGCTTGGCGAACCACAGATGCTGGGCCAGCCCGTCGTGGATCTCCCGCGCCAGGCGGGCACGTTCTTCGAGCGTGGCACGCTCGGCCTCGTTGACGCGCATGCGGTCGAGGGCCGTGTAGGCCGAACGCAGCGCGCGCAGGTCGCTGCGCTGGTCAGCGAAGGCGCCGGCAAGCAGGACCGTGTAGGCGCCCAGGCGCATGATGTCGGACAGGGTCACCAGGCTGGTGTAGACGCTGGGCCAGAGCGCGTACTGCACCTCGGCCACCGCGAGGATGACCAGACCGAGCGCGGTGAAGGCGTCGCTGGTCGGCCCGCCCCGTCCCCATGTCAGGCGGTAGAGCACGGTGGCAGCCACCAGGCCGGTGACGGTCACCACGACCATCGCCAGGGCCAGGCCGGTGAAGCCCGGCAGCACCGCCATCTCGTTGGGTAGCTCCGGCGTCACGATGGCCGCCAAGCCGGCTGGCTCGATGAGCTCCGGCAGCAGATCCCGCAAGGGGTAGATGAAGATCGCCGCGGCGGCGATGACGGCGACCGGCAGGAAGACCGTGCGGAAGCGCCGCTTGGTGCCGCCGTAGATGCCCCGGATGGCCGCGATGCTGCTCATCAGCAACACGCCCGAGACGCTGACGCGAGCCAGGCCCGAGACCCACGCCGGCAGCTGTTCCGGGGCGCCCAGCGTCATGCCCACGGGGACATCCAGGCGGAGGACGATCAGCAGCAGCGTGGCCAGCGTGAACATCGCCCAGAGCGCGAACGCGGACGACTGCACGAAGGAGGCCAGCCGACCGGTCTCCCGGTAGCGCAGGAATGTCAGCACCGCCAGGCCCGCCACCGCCACGAAGGCCAGGGCCGACAACGCCACATCGAGCGTGCGGTCCTTCATGACGATGTTCAGGTCGGCGTCGATCTGCGGCAGCAGGGTGGCCACGAGCAGGATGCCGGCAGTCGCCAACAGCAAGACGTCGAGCTGGATCGTCTGGCGTCGCTGCCTGGTGCCGCGGAAGCTCTGCATGAAGGCGATGATAGGTCTCGCACAAAAAGGCGAGAGCCGGACGCGCCCCAGCGCAGTCCGACTCTCTATCTCGCTCATTCCGACCCCGCCGTGAAGGGTCAAGGGGGCGAGTGCTGTATTCGACGTTGAGCACATGATGCCGACGGCGCACGGCGGGGTCATCCGTGCTGTCACGGAAGCGGGTACGGAGTCGTTGGTCAGTAACACCACGTAGTGCACCCGCAGGCGTACGGACAGGCGCTCTGGCGAAGGGGTGACCGAACGCACCACCCATTGAAGAACTGTGAGGTCCATCCCGGAGGCTCGCCGGAGGATGCCATCGTCCAGGGCCGCGCGGGCGTCTCGCGCCCGGTGGCGCTACCGTGGAGGGGTCATGAGCAACCCTGCTGCTTCCGCGCCACGCCCCGTGCCACGCCGACAGCCGACCGTGCTGCTGCTGGCGCTCACGCTGCTGGCACTGCTCGTGCCGCCGACGGCTGTCAGCGCCGCCAGCAGCTACGAGCTGGAGGCTCGCTACGACGTGGACCTTCATCTCGATTGGGACACCCGCAGGGTGAGCGTGAAGACCACCATCGACCTGCGCAACAGCAGTGGCGGTCCGATCGACCGGTTGGAGCTCAACACCGCCGCGGCCCAGCTGGGCGACCTGCGCAACCTGCGGGCCAAGGTCGACGGTGCCAAGGCCGCGGCGTCGGTCAGGGGTCAGACCATCCGCCTGCCCCTGGGATTCGTGCTGGCAGAGGGCGACTCGGCCGTGGTGAAGGTCGACTACCGGGCCCGGCTTGGGACGACCGCCGTGCGCCGCGGCTACTTCTTCGCCCGGCTCGGCGGTGTCGCCCAGATCTATCGCTTCATCCCCTGGCTCAGCCGCAAGATCCCCTTCGGATCGAGCGGCCATGGCGAGCCCTTCCTGACGCCGGTGAGTCCGCGCGTGGAGGTCACCGTCAGCTCGGACCGTCGCCTTCAGTGGGCCACCAGCGGCCGCCGCGTGGCCCGCCTCGGGCCCAGGTCGGCCCGCTACGTGGCCAGGAACGTGCGCGACTTCAACCTTGCCGCCAGCCCGGGCTGGAGGACGGCACGCGGCACGTCGAAGGACGGCCGGACGGCCATCGTCGCCTATACCGCCAGGCACGACGCTCGTCGGATGGTGACCCTTGCCCGCGCGGAGCTGGCGCGCTACCAGGCCATCACCGGCGTCGACTATCCCCATCCCACCTACACCATCGCCGAGACCGGCGGCGGGCTGGCGATGGAATCGCCTGCCCTCATCTGGATCCCGGCAGCACGCGCGCCGTCGGATCTGCCCTATCTCGTGTCGCACGAGACCGCGCACCAGTGGTGGTACTCGACGGTCGGCAACGACCAATCCAGGGATGCCTTCGCCGATGAGGCCATGGCCGACTACTACGCGCGCAAGGCGCACCTCTCCATCCGCTCGTCGCGTTGCCGCATGGACCGCCTGGATCGCGAGATCCGGGCCTACTCGGATACCTGCTACTACGAGGTGATCTACGTCCAGGGAGCACGTTTCCTGGACAACCTGCGCAAGGACTTCGGCACGGCCCGCTTCAAGGCCGCCATCAGGAGCTACACCCGCGACCATCGCTTCGACATCGGCAGTAATGCCCGCTTGCTCGAGGCCCTGCGGGACAGGATGGGCGACCGCGTCCTGAAGCGCTACCACAGCCGCTTCCCCAGCTTGTACTGACGCGCTCGCCCTGACGCACCTGGACAGAGCATCAGGCTCCTGGGCGCACCAGGCCCCCGCGCGCAGGCTCCCGCGCGCACCTGCCGGCATGCAGCCCACGCTAGACTGATGACGTGCCCCGCGATCCGAAGCATATGTCTGAAGCCAGTGATGCCGCTGCTGCGAGCGATCGCATCGCGGCTCGTGATGAACAGGGCGAACCCATCCATCGCGGTTGGATGCCTCTCGCCGGGCGGCGCCGCTGGATCGAGCCCTTCGTGCTGGCGCTCTTGGCGCGCGGCGGCACGTACGGCTACGCCATCCTGGGTCGGCTCGAGGAGATGCACGTCAGCCACGGCACCTTCGATGTCGGCCTGGTCTACCGGACGCTACGCGACCTCGAGCGCGACGGGCTGGTGAGCTCGTCCTGGGCCGAGGAATCGGCAGGACCACGGCGTCGCGCCTACGAGCTGACGGCCGCCGGCCTGGAGGCGCTCGACGACTGGGCGGTCGTGATGCGTGAGCGTGCCCGGCTCATCGGCGAGTTCAATGCCGACTACCTGGAGGTCGTCAGTCGGCCGCGACCAGCCCGCGGCTGACGGCAGCGACGATCTCAGAGCGGCTCCGCCATGGCGTGCTGCAAGCCACTGACGAGCTGCGCTTGCTCGGCCTCCGACAGGTTGTGGTCGAGGACGCGCAGGTACTCTTCCTCCTCGGCCAGGTGCACCTTGAGCAACGCGTAGAGCCGGTACAGCACGCGCCGCAGGCCCATCGAGCCGGCGGGACCGAGGGCATCAGCCTCGATGGCCTCCCCGAAGGTGCCCAGCCGGCGGATGAGCCCCTTCAGGTCCTCGTGCTCGCGCCGCATCTGCAGCATCGAGTGGCGGCTCTGCATCAGCCGGTCGAGCTCCGGGTAGAGCGTCGACTCGACCACGTCCATGTGCGGTCCGAGCGTCTGGGTGACGAACGCGTAGAGCTCGCGATAGCGGGCCTCGAACGCCTCCGGCCGGGGTCGCTCATCGAGCATGTCCGCCAGCTGCGGCAGTCCGGTCGAGCACCGCCGTGATGCGTGCGTGGTGTTCGTGTCCGGCCATCGATACCGATGTCACGTCGTGGGTCCTCCTGTGCTGGCGAACGATAGCGGCCGGCGTCCAGGTCGACACCGCCGCCAGGCAGCGCCGCGGTCCGCCTGCGCCGCACAGGGTCCATCTGGCACGCATCCTCGGTACAATATGGCCCACGCATATAGATGAACGAAACATGTAGACATGGATGTAGACACAAAGCAGGGAGACAGGCACGCATGGACGCACCGGAGAAGCTGGTCATCATCGTCACCCACGGACCGGACGAGCCCGAGCTGGCGACGCTGCCGTTCGTGATGGCGGCCGGCGCGCTGGTGTCCGACATCGCCGTCTTCATGGCCTTCCAGGCCGACGGTGTGCGCCTCGTCACCAAGGGTGGCGCAGACGGCGTCCATGCCCACAGCTTCCCGCCACTGGCGGAGCTCATCGGCACCGTGGCCGAGATCGGCGGGTTGCTGATGCCCTGCTCACCGTGCCTCGAGAGCCGTGGCATCGGCGAGCAGGATCTGCTCGATGGGGTCGAGATCATCGGCGCCGCCCGCCTGGTGACCGAGATCGCCTCGGCCACGGCCACGCTCACCTACTAGCCACCGCACCTGCAGCAAGGAACGAGAACGACATGGATGCACAGCTCGATCAAGCCGGCCTGGATGCACTCGCCAGCGCCTCGGTCGCGGACGCCCGCGGCAGCGCCTGCCCCGGACCGCTGCTGGAGGCCAAGAAGGGCATCGGCAGCGTGCCCGTGGGTGGCGTGCTCGAGATCCTCACCACGGACCCGCAGACCAAGTCCGACATCGGCGCCTGGTGCAACAAGGTTGGCCACGCCTTCCTCGGTGTGTCGAACGCGGACGGCTACGAGCGCGTCTTCGTCAAGCGCGCCAAGTAGACCGGACCCACCATCGCGACCGCGCGGAGGCCAGGGCGAACATGACGGTCGTCGCGACGAGCGTGGTGCCTGAGGCACCGACCCGGCCCACGCGCATGCTCATCATCGCCACGCTCCTGTGCTCCTATCCGGGCATCGACGCCACCGGCCAGGCGCACATGGAGTACCCGCCCAACACCTATGTCATCCCCACGCCGGACCCGGTCATGTTTCCCGAGTCCTTCTACCTGTACTGCTTCGAGCGTGGCGTCGATGCCATCCTCATCGCCTCCTGTGGCACCGACAGCCCCTACAAGGGCTCCTTCGACCAGCTGGCCAGGCAGGTCGCCCACACCTACGAGCTGATGAAGGCGCGTGGCATCGACATCCGTCGCCTCAAGCTGACGGCCATCTGCAGCGTCTGCACCAAGGCCTTCATCAAGGAGGTCGCGGACATGGAGAAGGTGCTCGGCGAGCTCGGGCCGGTGGCATGACACAGGCGGCGGACTACGACGTCCTGGTCGTCGGTGGCGGCATCGCCGGCCTGCAGACCGCGCTGGACCTGGCCGACCGGGGCCGCCGCGTGCTGGTGGTGGAGAAGGAACCCAGCATCGGCGGCAAGATGATCGCGCTCTCGAAGGTCTTTCCCACCATGGACTGTGCGTCGTGCATCACCACGCCGCGCATGTCCAGCGCAGCGCACCACGACAACGTCGACCTGTGGGTGTACTCGGAGGTCGATGACCTGAAGCCGGTCGACGGCGGCTTCGATGCCACCATCACGCGCCACGCCAGCTACGTCGACGAGGTGGCCTGCATCGGCTGCCGCCTGTGCGAGTACGCCTGCCCGGTGGACGTGCCGCATGCCTTCGAGGGCAACCTGGGTGCTCGCCGCGCAGCCTACATCCCCTTCGGCACGGCCATCCCGCAGCTGGCCGTCATCGACGCCGAGAACTGCATCTTCTGCGGCAAGTGCGAGAAGGTCTGTCCCACCGACGCCATCGACTTCGCCCAGCAGTCGCGCACGCAGACACTGCATTTCGCGGCCGCCGTGCTGGCCACCGGCTACCAGACCACGCCCATGGAGGCCAAGGCCGAGTATCACGGCGAGGCCGCCAACGTCATCAGCGGCCTGGACATGGAGCGGCTGCTCTCGCCCAACGGACCCTACGGGCGCGTGCTGCGACCGTCCGACGGCAAGATCCCCGATCGCGTGGCCTATGTCCAGTGCGCCGGCTCGCGAGACGAGACCCTGGGCGTGCCCTACTGCTCACGCGTCTGCTGCATGTACGCCATCAAGCAGGCCATGCTCCTGGCGGGCTCGCTGCCGCTGGCGGACATCACCATCTACTACATGGACATCCGCGCCTTCGGCAAGGGCTACGAGCAGTTCTTCCAGACGGCTCGGGCGATGGGCATCGAGTTCGTCAAGGCCAAGGTCGCCCGCATCGACGAGCAGCCGGACGGAGACCTGCAGCTGCGCATCGAGCGCATCGAGGGCGACGGCTCGGTGGACGAGCCGCGGCACGACCTGGTGGTGCTCTCGGTGGGCATGCAGCCGGGGACCGATCCGCGCTCGTTCGTGGGCGTCGACCTGGATCGCGACGGCTTCATCGCCCCGGCCGACGCCAAGCTCGACACCACCCGTACCAGCCTGCCCGGCCTCTTCGCCACCGGCACGGCCATCGGTCCCAAGGACATCGTCGACAGCGTGGTGGAGGCCAGTGCCGCCGCGGCCAGGGTGGAGGGCTACCTGGCGTCCACGCTGGGCGCCCGCGCGCGCAAGGCCCAACCGCTCGTCTCCGTGCGCGAGATGGGCCCTGCCGAGCTGGCCGTGGCCGGCGTGCTCGAGGAGGCGCACCATGGTTAGCCAGGAGTGGCCCGCGGCCGAGCAGCCCGAGTGCCCCGATCCAGCCAGTGCGCCCGGGCCTGTCACCCCATCGAGCCCGCTCGCATCGAGCAGCGAGGGCGTGACGTCCCGGCCTGGCGAGCGCCTGGGCGTCTACGTCTGCCATTGCGGCGGCAACATCAGCGACGTGGTCGACGTCGACCAGGTGGCCGACACGCTGGCGCGCGAGGATGGCGTGACCATCGCTCGCCACGTGGCCTTCATGTGCTCCGATGAGGGTCAGCAGAAGATCACCCAGGACATCGAGGAGCTGGGGCTCGACCGCGTCATCGTGGCCGCCTGCACCCCCTCGCTACACGAGACGACGTTCCGCAAGGCCGTCATCCGGGCTGGTCTGAACCCGTACCTCTTCCTGCCCGCCAACATCCGCGAGCAGGTCAGCTGGGCGCACCCGCATGACGCCAAGGCGGCCACCGACAAGGCCATCGCCGTGGTGCGCGCGGCGGTGGGCAAGTCGCGTCTGCTGGAGCCGCTCCAGCCGGTGCGCGTCGATGCCGTCCACCGCATCCTCGTCATCGGCGCCGGGGTGGCCGGCCTGCGTGCCGCTCTCGACACCGCGGCCATGGGCCAGACCGTGACGCTGATCGAGCGCACGCCCTTCCTGGGTGGCCGCGCGATGTCGCTGGGCACGGTCTATCCCACCGACGAGCCGGCCGTGCCGCTGGTACGCCGCCTGGCCGATGCGGTCCTGGCCGACGAGCGCATCGAGGTGCGCACCAACACGCGCCTGACCGCGCTGAGCGGCTTCCTGGGAGACTTCAGCGTCACCCTGACCACGGAGCCTCGCGGTGTCGATGCCGCCCTGGTCGATGCCGACGCGGCGATGCAGGCCTGCCCGACGGTCGTGCCCGACGAGTTCCAGGGCGGACTGTCCACGCGCAAGGCCTTCTACAAGCCCCACCCGGACGCGCTGCCGGCGCTGCCCGCCATCGACTGGGCCAACTGCACGCGCTGCGGTGAATGCGTGCTGGCGGCAGGGCCCGGCATCCACATCGACGAGGTGCCGCAGGACGAGGTCATCGAGGTGGGTGCGGTCATCGTGGCCACCGGCTACGACCACTACCAGCCGGCCAGCGGCGAATACGGCTTCAAGCAGTCCGAGCGCGTGCTCACCCTGCCGCAGCTCGAGCGGCTGCTCGATCCAGCCGGTCCCAGCGGCGGGCGCCTGCTGCTCGATGGCAAGGAGCCTCGCTCGGTCGCCTTCATCCACTGCGTGGGCAGCCGCCAGATCGCCGGGGTCGACGAGCCGGGGGCCGATGGCAGGCTCAACGAGTTCTGCTCGCGGGTGTGCTGTACGGCCACCTTGCAGGCCGCCAACGAGCTGCGTCGGCGTCTGCCCCAGGCAGCCGTCTACGACCTCTACCGCGACATCCGCACCTACCAGAAGGAGCAGGAGCAGTACTACCTGGATGCCTCGAAGCTGGGCGTCCGCTTCCTGCGCTTCGACAACGAGACCCGGCCGCAGGTATCGCTGGCTGACCCGGCTGACGACTATCCGCTGCTGGTCAAGGTCACCGACACGCTCACCTTCGGGGCGGAGCTGGAGGTGCCGGCCGACCTGGTCGTGCTCGCCGTGGGCATGCAGCCGCGCGACATCGGCGACATCGTGGCCATGACCAAGAACCCGGTCGGGAGCGACGGCTTCCTGCTGGAGGTGCATCCCAAGCTGCGCCCGGTCGAGACGGCCATCCCGGGCGTCTACCTGGCCGGCGCCAGCCAGGGCCCCAAGGACATCACCGAAGCGACCTCGTCGGCGTCCGCGGCCGCGGTCAAGGCTGCCACGGTGCTGGCGCGGGACTACGTCGAGATGGAGCCCTTCGTGGCCCGCGTCGACCTGTCTCGCTGCAGCGGTGCCGGGACGTGCGTCGAGGTGTGCCAGTACGACGGCGCCATCAGCATGACCGAGGTCGAGGTGGAGGAGGGGGTGTTCGCGTCGAGGGCCTACGTCAACCCCGTCGCCTGTGTCGGCTGCGGCGCCTGCGTCGCCGCCTGCGCCAGCGAGGCCATCGATGTGCAGGGCTGGGAGATGGAGCAGTACCGCGCCATGATCGACGCCCTCACCAGTGCGCCCCCCACGGCGCCGCTGGCGCTGGAGGTGCCCGTATGAGCACGGCGCTGGAGGTCTTCAAGCAGCGCCAGGGCCCCGCGTCGGAGGAGCTGCTGGGTCGCGTCAAGGACCAGAGCAAGCGCAAGGCGGCCATCCGCAAGGCGCTCAAGGACGCACCCATGACCGTGCCCGCGCTGGCCGAAGCGACCGGCGTCAGCGCGGCCGACGTGCTCTGGACGCTGACGGCCATGCGCAAGTACGGGCTCGCCGTCGAGGCCGGGGTCGAGGGTGACTATCCCACCTACGCGCTGCCGGAGAAGGAAGTGAAGCGATGACGGTGCGGGTCGATCCGGCGCTGTTGCCAGAGATCAAGGCCTACGGCGCCTTCGACGTCGACGCCTGCTTCAACTGCGGCAACTGCACCGCGGTCTGCCCCCTCTCGGCGGGCGACAGCACCTTCCCGCGCCGCATCATCCGCTATGCCCAGGTGGGCATGAAGGAGCCGCTGCTGGCCAGCAAGGAGCTGTGGACCTGCTATGCCTGCGGCCAGTGCTCCGAGACCTGTCCGCGGCAGGCCGAGCCCTCCGAGTTCATGGCCGCCGCGCGTCGCTACGCGACCGCCAGCTACGACCGCACGCGCCTGGCCCGCTTCCTGTTCCTGCAGCCGCTGCTGGGCACCATCGCCGCGGTCCTGTTCGCCGTCTTCCTGGGCCTGTTCATGTTCGTGAACCGCAGCGGTCCCGTGCCCGAAGGCGAGATGGCCTTCTTCGAGTGGGTGCCCGCCGGCCTCGTCCATGACCTCGGCATCGTGGCCATGGTGCTCGTCTTCATGGCCGGCCTCGCCGGCGTGCTCACGATGGTGAGCAAGGTCGCGCCAGCCAGCGGCATCGAGTGGCGCGGCCTTGCCACGCGCGAGGGCCTCAAGGCCATCGGCGGGGCACTCTGGTCGTCGCTGGCGGTCGAGTCGCTGGGCCAGAAGCGCTATCGCCAGGAGTGCCGCAACGACGAGGCCGAGCTGGCCTGGTATCGGCGTCCGTGGGTGCTGCATGCCGCCAGCATGTTCGGCTTCCTGGGCCTGCTGGCGGCAACGACGCTCGACTTCGGGCTGGAGATCGTGGGCCTGCGCGAGACCGGCGAGGCCGTGCCCATCTGGTACCCGGTGCGCCTGCTGGGCACCGTCGCGGGCGTGGCCATGATGTACGGCGTGACGATGTTGATGCTGCGCCGCTGGCGCAAGGACGGGCGAACCGTGCAGCGTTCCTTCAACTCCGACTGGATGTTCCTCTGGCTGCTGTGGCTGGCCGGCCTCACCGGCTTCGTCATCGAGCTGGCGTTGTACCTGCCGCAGGCACCCCTGTGGGGCTATGCCCTCTTCCTCGTCCACGTGGCCATCGCCATGGAGCTGGTGCTGCTGCTGCCCTTCACCAAGTTCGCCCACGCCATCTATCGCCCCATCTCGCTCTTCATGCAGTCGCTCGCGCAGCGTCGAGCCGGTGGCATCGGCGTCTAGCCGCTCTCCAGCTCACCTCCCGGCCGGGCCGACGGTCGGTGATTCGGATTACACTTGCCTGACTGGCGCCTGGTCCTCCCGCCGTCGTGCGCCCTGCCCATCTTGTTCGACACTCGGGGTTCCTGGATGAAGGTCGCCACCGTCAAGGAGACTGCGCCCAACGAGCGGCGCGTCGCCCTCGTGCCTGAGGCCATCGGCAAGTTGATTGCCGCCGGACACGAGGTGCTGGTCCAATCCGGCGCCGGGGATGGTGCAGCCATCCCTGACGCGGACTACACCGCCGCCGGCGCCTCGGTCGTCGCGCCGGATGCACTCTACGCACAGGCCGACGTGGTCCTGCGCGTGCAGAAGCCGACGCCCGAGGAGATCGGCAAGCTGCACCCCGGGCAGGTCGTCATCGGCCTGCTGGCGCCGCTCATCGACCCACAGAATGCGCAGGCACTGGCGAAGGCCGGGGTCACCGCGGTGAGCCTCGATACGCTGCCGCGGACGCTCTCCCGGGCGCAGACCATGGATGCGCTCTCCAGCCAGGCCAACGTCGGTGGCTACAAGGCCGTGATCATGGCCGCCGATGCCTACGGTCGCTACTTCCCCCTGCTCACGACCGCTGCCGGCACGGCCAAGCCGGCCAACGTGCTCATCCTCGGTGTCGGCGTCGCCGGCCTGCAGGCCATCGCCACGGCCAAGCGCCTTGGCGCGGTGGTCAAGGCCTATGACGTTCGCGCCGAGACCAGGGAGCAGGCCGAGTCGCTCGGGGCCAAGTTCCTGCAGCTCGAGTCGGTGGCCGACGCGACCGGCTCGGGAGGCTACGCGCGGGAGCTGACCGAGGACGAGAAGAAGGCCCAGCAGGCCGAACTGAACGTCCACATCAGCTCGATGGATGTGGTCATCACCACGGCACAGGTGCCGGGACGCCGCCCACCGCTGCTGGTCACGGCCGAGGCGGTGCGCAACATGAAGGCTGGCTCGGTCATCGTGGACATGGCTGCCAGCAACCTCGGCGGCAACGTCGAGCTCTCGATCCCTGACGACACGATCGTGACCGACAACGGCGTCACCATCATCGCGCCCACCAATCTGCCGGCCTCCATGCCCGCCGGCGCCAGCGGCTTCTACGCCCGCAACATCACCGCGTTGCTGACGCACTTCATCAAGGATGGGGAGATGACGTTCGACTTCGACGATGAGATCACCGCCGGCACCGTCATCACGCACGACGGCAAGGTCGTGCACGAGGCGACAGCCAGGCTGCTGTCCGAAGGCGGTGTCAAGTGAGCGGTGAGATCAGCCTGCTCGGCTCACTGGTCATCTTCATCCTGGCCATCCTCGTCGGCTTCGAGGTCATCAGCAAGGTGCCCGCGACGCTGCACACCCCGCTCATGTCCGGGGCCAACTCCATCCACGGCATCGTGCTCATCGGAGGCATGATCATCGCCGCCGAGGCCAGCGACCCGCTGGGCTACCTGCTGGCCGCGATCGCCGTCGTGTTCGGGGCCATGAACGTGGTCGGTGGCTACGTCGTCACCGACCGCATGTTGCAGATGTTCCGCAAGCGGCCCACCGCTCCCAAGGCCGAGGTCAAGGAGGCCTAGACGGTGGACCAGGCAACCCTGAGCACGATCTTCATCCTCGTCGGCGCCCTGGCGGCCGGCAGCTTCGTCATCGGGCTCCATTTCATGAACAGCCCCGCCACGGCGCGGAACGGCAACCTCCTCTCGGCCGGCGGCATGACCGTGGCCGTCATCGCCACGTTCCTCTACCTGTTGCTGCGCGAATGCCATGAAGGCGCGGAGTGCGCCGTCGGCGGCCTGACCACGCCGGCACTGGTGATCATCATCGGCGGCTTCGTGATCGGTGGCGCGGCCGGCCTGTTCCTCGCGCTACGCGTGGCCATGACCGCGATGCCGCAGCTGGTCTCGCTTGTTCAACGCGGTCGGCGGTGGCGCCGCCGCGCTCGTCGCCATCTTCGACTACCTCGACATCGTCGGCGGCCCCCGGGAAGAGCTCTCGACGGTCATCTTCGTCATCCTCGGCGTGGTCATCGGCTCGGTCACCTTCACCGGCTCGCTCGTCGCCTCGGGCAAGCTGCAGGGCCTCCTGCCGGGCAAGCCCATCGCCATCCCCGGTGGCACGTACACCACGGCCATCCTCGGCCTGCTGGCGCTGGTGACCACCATCCTGCTGGTGCTTGCCGCCGGCGCGTCGCCCGTGCTGGAGCTTGGCAGCGAGATCAAGACGGTCCTGCTGCTGATCCTGCTGGGCACCTCGCTGACCTTCGGCGTGACCATGGTGCTGCCCATCGGCGGCGCCGACATGCCGGTCGTCATCAGCTTGCTCAACTCCTTCACCGGCACCGCCGCTGCGATGTCCGGTTTCGTGCTCGAGTCGCCACTGCTCATCATCGCCGGTGCCCTGGTGGGCGCGGCCGGTGGCATCCTCACCAAGCTCATGGCCGACGCCATGAACCGCTCGCTGCTGAACATCCTGATCGGCGGCTTCGGCGGAGGTGAGGGCACGCAGGCCGACCCGGCCGCCACGGGTGGCAGCGTCCGTGAGATCGGGGCGGACGATGCCGCCATCCAGCTGGCCTATGCCCAGAACGTCATCATCGTCCCGGGCTATGGCCTCGCGGTGGCCCAGGCCCAGCACGCCTGTCGCGAGCTGGGTGACACCCTCGAGGAGCGTGGTGTCACCGTCAAGTACGCCATCCACCCGGTGGCGGGGCGCATGCCCGGCCACATGAACGTGCTGCTGGCGGAGGCCAACGTGCCCTACCCGCAGCTCAAGGAGATGGAGGACATCAACCCCGAGTTCCCGCGCTGCGACGTGGCCCTGGTCATCGGTGCCAACGACGTCACCAATCCCATCGCCCGCACCGATCCGGCATCGCCCATCTACGGCATGCCCATCCTCGATGTCGACGAGGCCAAGTCCATCGTCGTCATCAAGCGCTCCATGGGACGTGGCTATGCGGGCATCGACAACTCGCTCTACACCAACCCCAAGACGGGCATGCTCTTCGCCGATGCCAAGGCCGGCCTGGAGTCCCTGCTGGCGGCGGTGAAGGCGCTCTAGGTTCTCCGGGCGCCCTGGCGGCTGCCAAGCGACTGCTGGCACCCTGGGCGCCGGCTACTCCGCACAGCGTGCCGCTGTGGCCGTAAGCAGCGCCATGTCCTAGACGCGACCCGCTCCAGGCCCATGCCATGCCCCACAACCAGTCCCATTCCATGGGTGACTGACCCGACACCGGCGGCCGACAACCGAGGCGCCTGGGGCATAGGGTGCGCCTGCGGGCTGCCGTTTCAGGCCCGTGTGGCCTCCCGCGACCATTGGGCCTGCCGATCCAGTCGTCGCGGGCATACGTGACGCCCACACCTGCCCAGTGAGTCACCCAGGGCATACCCTGGTGGGAACCCCCCCCGAGGATGCGCCTTCTCCGGTGGCTCCTGGCCGCTGGCTGGTCAGGCCTGGAGTCGCTGCTAGCGGCGGTGAAGGCGCTGCTGGCCGCGATGAAGGCGCTCTAGGCTTTCCGGGCGCTGGTGGCCCTCAGCGCGTTTGTGGTTCCAGGCCTCCGGGCGCCTGCTGGCTACTCCGCGTAGCGTGCCGCTGCGGCCGCGTGCTGCTCGGCGACCCAGGCGCGCAGCTCCGGCGGTGCCAGCACCTGCGCCGCCGGTCCCCAGCCCAGGATCCAGGCACGGATCTCAAGCACGCCTGCGACGCGGGCCTGCCACAACAGCGTGCCATCGTCTTCCAGCTCCTCCACCTGGCTGGGATGCCAACGCGTCTCGTGGACACGCTGGCTGACCGAGGGATCGAAACGGATGACGATCTCGACCGGCGTGTCGTCACTGATGACGTCCCAGGCGTCGCGCATCTCGCGTGCCACCGTCTCGCCCTGGGCCGGAAACGTGTCCGGCGTCAGCGACACCGACTGGATGCGCTCGACCTTGAAGGTGCGACGGTCCTGCCGCTCCTCGTCGAAGCCGATGACGTAGAGCGCGCGCGTCTGAGCCGATGGCTCGATGGCGTAGGGGTGCAGGCGCACGCGCCGGATGGGCCGGCTGGCGTCGTAGACGCCGGCCTCGTAGTCCATCTCCACGATGCGCCGCTCGGCCAGCGCCTGGGTGAGGCCGCGCAGCACGCGCGTGAACGAATCGTCGCGCGGGGTGTCGGCGAAGGCGTCGGCGGTCGCATGGAGCTGCTCGGCCAGCACCGCTGGCAGCACCTGGGCCAGCTTGACGAAGGCGCCGATGATCTCGGTGTCCAGCTCGTCGGTGGCCTTGGTCAGCAGCCGCGCCGCGAGGTAGAAGGCCATGGCCTCGTGCAGCGTCAGCGCCAGTGGTGGCAGGAAGGCATCAGCAGCCAGGCCGAACTTGCCGTGGTCGTTCCA
This sequence comes from uncultured Chloroflexia bacterium, assembly GCA_963804575.1. Lineage (GTDB taxonomy): Bacteria > Chloroflexota > Limnocylindria > Limnocylindrales > CSP1-4 > JAFMJV01. The sequence continues at coordinate 32,108 of CAWDQY010000003.1, read as the reverse complement.
GATGGGCAGGCCGGCATCGATGTCCATGGCCTCGAGGTCTCGGTAGATGGTGCGCTTGGAGACGCCGACCTGGTCTGCCAGCGCGACCGCGGAGATGCCGGACTCACCGTGGGCTCGCAGCACCTGGGCGATCTTGAGGTAGCGCGCCGCACGGTCCCACTTCGAACCGCCGCGTTCGTCGTATGTGCTCATGGCGACTCCGACTCTAGCGCGGCCTCCGTCGTGGCACGCGACGAGCGCGGTGCCGACAGGTCCACCGGCCGGTCGCGACGCGTCGCCTCCAGGCGTGCCCGCAGCGTCACGCGCACACCCTCGGCATCCCACGAGGTCTCGGCACGCGAGCCGGAGACCTCGACCGTCGCCATCCCCAGCTCGCCGTCGGCAAAGACCCACCAGTCCAGCTCGCCACGCCAGCGCCCGATGGGATCGTCGGCGCGCTCGGAGTCCCCGTAGAGCAGCCAGCGCAGGGGCAGGAACGTATCGAGCGCCGTGTTGCCGTCGATGAAGGTGCGGCAATGGCGTGCTCGTGCGCCTTCGATGATGTCGAGGCCGAGGTCCTCGGCCACGATGGCGCCACGGGGTGCGTCGACGATGGCATGGGGTGGGCCATCCATGGTCAGTCCGCGGTAGCCCGCCAGCGCGAACGGGTCGGGCGTGGTCTCGCTCCAGGTGCTGCCCGGGGCCTGCGCATCGTCGCTGGCGATGTTCTGCCAGGCGCGTTGCCCGACGCGCACGTACCCCAGCTGGCCGCTGCCGTCCGGGCCATCCCAGGAGCCGCCCCAGCGTTCGTCCTGGCCACCACGCTGGCCGTTCAGGCGGGCTTGCCCGCGCGCCACTTCGTCGATGCTGGAGCTGGCCTCGATGCCCACCTGGGCATTCGGCCCGAGCGCGATCGGCTCGTCGCAGAAGGGCGGCTCGAGGTCAGGGTCGGTGGGGCCGAAGCGCGAGCTGCTGGGCTCCTCCTGCCGCAGCGACTGGTCGTTGACCACGGCCACGAGCACGAAGGCGAGGCCCACGATCAGCGTCAGCAGCAGCGCCAGGCCGGCCGCCGCCCATGTCGCTCGCCGTTCCAGGGGGCGGGCAGCCCGGCGGCGGTGAACGAGCCCGACGATGCTGAAGAAGGCCATGGGCGCCAGCGCCAGCGCCGCGGCGTAGGCCTCCTCGAAGGACGGCACGAGGCTCTGCGGTCCAGCTGCCACGAGCGAGCTGGCGACCCCGTAGAGGATCGGGATGGCGAAGAGCACGGCCGCGATCCAGACCCACAGCATGGCGCTGCGATGCCGCTGGCTGAGGCCGACCGTGGGCCAGACGAAGCCGGCGTCGGCGACGACCACGGGCACGAAGCAGGCCAGCGCCACCACGATGTCGAGCGGTCCGCCGGGGCGGTAGGCCGTCGCGATGGCGATGGCGATGGCGGCCCAGAGCGCCACCAGGGTCGCCGCCAGCAGGCGCATGAGGCGGCGCTCGGCAGCATGCTCGGTCATCCGCTCGGCAGCATACCGCCGTGCCGACGGCCGTCGCGCGTACCATCGCGCGTATGGCCCGCACCTATACCCATACCGTCACCACCCCGGCCGTCGTGGCTGCCGGCCGGACTCCCGTGCCTCCCCTTCGTGAGCCTGCTCAGCGACTTCGGCCTGCGCGATCCCTCGGCCGGCATCATGCGTGCCGTGGTGGCCGGCATCTGTCCGCGCGCCATCGTCGTGGACCTGGCCCACGACGTGCGCAAGTTCGCCATCCGGGACGGTGCCCTGCTGCTGTGGAGCGCGTTGCCGTACCTGCCCATCGGCGCCCACGTGGCGGTGATCGACCCGGGTGTGGGCACGGCGCGCAAGGGCATCGCCATCGCCACCCTGCGCGGCGACTACCTGGTCGGCCCGGACAACGGACTGCTCATGCCCGCCGCCGCGCGCCTCGGCGGCATCACCCGCGTGCACCTGCTGGAGAACCCCCGCTACGCCCTGCCGGACGTCTCCAGCTCGTTCCACGGTCGTGACGTCTTCGCGCCGGCAGCCGCCCACCTGGCCGATGGGGTGCCCATCGAGGAGCTGGGTCGGGCCGTCGATCCACGACGGCTGCTGGAGCTCGAGTGGCCCCGACCCGAGATCCGTCCCGGCCGGCTGCGGGCACAGGCCATCTACCTCGACACCTTCGGGAACGTCAAGCTCTCGGCCCTCGCCGATGACCTCGCGGCGGCGCTGCCCGGCCTGCACGCTGGCGCGCCGCTGGTGCTGCGCATCGGGGAGGAGCGGGCGGCGCCCGAGGTGCCGGTCACGTGGGCGCGCACCTTCGGCGACGTGCCGGAGGGCTGGCCACTGCTGACGACCAATTCGTATGGGCGCCTGGCGCTCTCGGTGCACCAGGGCTCGGCGGTCGAGCGCTACGGAGTGGCGCTCGACATGGTCATCGAGGTGGCGCTGCCGGTCCCCCCGACGAGCCCGACGCGATCGGGCCCCCCGTCAGCACCGCCGCTGCCGCCACCCGGGCCACCGCGTCGCTGATGGCCAGCGCCGCCTCGGCCGATGGCAGCACCTCGTCGACCGGCGTCCGTGGCGGCACGAACTCGGCCGCCAGCGCCAGGCCATCGGCGGCGGTCCCGACCTGGTCACGCCCCGAGCGCTTGGCGGCGTAGAGCGCCCGGTCGGCCGCCAGCAGCAGCTCCTCGCGGTCGGGGGCATCGGCGGGGAACGTCGCCACGCCCACCGAGCAGCGCATGTCCGCCGGCTGCCGGCCACTGCCGCGGACCTCGCGGATGGCACGGCGGACACGCTCGGCCACATCGAGGGCACCGGCCTCGCTCGTGCGCGGCAGGGTGACGCAGAACTCGTCACCGCCGTAGCGGTAGACGCGGTCGGTCTCACGGCAGGCCCCCACGATGGCGCCGGCGATGGCCCTGAGCAGGGCATTGCCGGCCTCGTGTCCGTGCCGGTCGTTGTAGGACTTGAAGTCATCGAGGTCGAGCATCAGCAGCGCGAAGGGCTCGGCCCGGACGATGGCCAGCAGCAGGTCCTCGCGGAAGGTGCCGTGATTGCGCAGAGCGGTGAGCGCATCCGTCTGCGCGCGCAGCTCCACGACCCGGTGCACCAGTGCGTTCTGCAGCGCGATCGAGACGTGCGCGGCAAAGAGGCGCACCAGGTCGAACTCGCGGGGATCGAAGACCGCGCCTTCGCCGAGGCGCTTGAGGTGCAGGATGCCGAGCACGCGCTCGCGCCCACGCAACGGCGCCAGGATGAGCGCTGCCGGTTCCACACCGCTGCGGCTGCCCCGTCCGCCACGGCTGACGCTGCGTGCTTCGCCCGTCGCCAGCACCTCCGACACGACCGCCCCCGAATCGGGCAGCCGCCGAGCCATGAAGGCACTGGCACCGACGCCTCGCGCCAGCAGCGGGCCCAGGCTGCGATCGGCAGGCTCGTGCACGTAGATGCCCAGCGTGTCCACCGGGATGAGCCCGGCGAGGCTGTCGGCGATGTCCGCCACCACCGCCGCCGGGTCGAGGTTGGTGAGGATGCGCTCGGTCACGCGCAGCAGCTCCGCCTGGCTGCGCAGGTGTCGGTCGAGCGTGCGGGCCTGTGCCTGCAGGCGCTGGCTGATGTCGGCGTTGGCCATCGCCTGGGCCGCGATGGCCGCGTAGATGCCGAGGTAGCGCAGGTCCTCGGGAGCGAAGCGTTCCAGCCCCAGCTTGGAGAGGACGATGACGCCGATGGTCTCGCCTTCGTACAGCATGGGCGCGACGAGCATCGACTCGGGCAGATCCTCTTCGGTGCCCGGCACTTGCGCCGCACGGGGATCGCGGGCCGCATCGGGCAGGTACTGGGCGATCCCGTGCTTGGCGACCCAGCCGGTGATGCCCTCGCCGACACGCAGCCGCAGCTGCGCCCCATCCTCGCCGGTGTAGGCACCCAGCTCGCCTCGCCAGGCGACCGGCACGACATCCTCGCCCTCGACACGATAGACGCGCACGTTGTGGTAGTCGATGAGCTGCCGCAGCTCGAGGCAGATGGCCGCGCCGATCTCGGCCACCGTGCTCAGGTGGTTGAGCCGAGTACCGAGCTTGGCGATGGACTCGATCTGGGCCTCGCGATGGACTTCCGGCGAGGGCCGGTTCTCGGCCGCTGACATGAAGCTTCGCAGGTCCGCGACCAGGAAGCGGCGGTCACCACGGCTGTTCACGCGCAGGCAGCGCACGCGTCCCTCGTCGGCCCAGGCACGCAGCGTGTTGGGGTGGACGCCCAGCAGGCGGGCGGCCTTGGTGATGGGAAGCGAGGCGCTGGCTGGCAGGTTCGTCATCGTGTCGCTGGCGGGACGGGATGCGGGTACCGTCTGGTGCGGCGATGATGTGGGAACCTCACAACTCCTCATATGGGAGTTCGGTACGGGGTGGGCAGGGCCGGTGTGCAGCCGTTCTGGTGGCCCGGGGGTGCCGCTCCGCCGGCGCCTCGCGGGGCCGCGTCCGCCGGCGTTTAGCGGGGCCGCGTCCGCCGGCGTCTAGCGGGGCCGCGTCAGCCGCGCGACGGCGAACGTGACCACGGCGGTCGCGACGCCCAGCGCCACCACCGCGCCAAGGATGAGCAGCGGGTTGCCGACCAGCCCGGGGCCGGCGCCGTCGGAGCGAAGGTCGCCACTCTCGAGCACCACCGCCGGCGCGGCCGACGGGACGGCCGAGGGATCGGCGCCCAGGGCCAGTGCCACCAGCAAGCCGGCCGCCACGATGGCCAGGCCGACCGCGAGGGCGGCCGAGCGGTGCTTCACCGGCCGAGCACGAGCAGGATGAGCCCGAGCAAGACCAGCAGCGGCGTGCACACCAGCAGGCCCGCGGCCAGCAGCAACTGCTGTCGCCGCCCGGAGGCCAGCACGCGCATGGCTTCATCGAGCTCCAGCGTGGTCAGCACCAGCGGTCGTCCCAGGCCGGCTCCCAGCACGACCGCACCGTCGTGGCCGGTGAACGGCACGCCGGCGGCGGTGGCGTGGTCGCTCGTGGAGACCTGCTCGATGCGCAGGCGCACCGGCGTGTCCGGGGGGCAGCTGCGGCAGGGGCCCGTCCATCGCGTCCTCGCTGAGATCGGCCGCCACGCCGACCGACTCGCGGGGCACCACCACCAGCCCGTCGCCGAGCGCCGCGCTGTCGATGGCCACGCGCTGGCCCCGCTCGGCCAGTCCGAAGGGCACGGCCAGGCGTTCATCCTCGAACGTCTGCCAGCCCGCACGACCGGCCAGGCGCTGCAGGCGACGGCGGCGATAGACCAGCGGCCTGCCGTCCTCGCTGGGGAACTCCTCGTCGCTGTCGACGCGGCCGTGCAGTCGGATGTAGGCGGTCTCGCCACTGGCCGCGATGGCGCTGGCTTCGGCAAGGCTGCGCTGCGGTGCGGCCGCCAAGAGCCTGCCGATGCGCCAGCCCGTCCCGCTGCGCCGCAGCAGGATGGTGCCGAGGACACCCGCCGCCGAGCCGGCCAGGATGAGGACGAGTCCGCTCATGCCGTCGGTGTCTGCCGGGCGGACATGTAGCGACCCGAAGGAACCCTCCACGCGACGTGGGCTGTGATGTCATCTTGGCCGTTAGTCGGTTCCTGGGCCCCTTCGGGTCGGCTGCGACCGTAGGCGCCCCGGCGGGCAGCGGTCAACGGTACCCACGGGGTATGTGGTGTCAGTACGCACCGCCGTGTCCACCGTTCATCCACACCGTTCATGCCAGCGCCCGCCCGCTGCCCGGGTCGAAGGCGACGACGTCGCCGGCGTAGCTGGCCAGGGTCAAGCGGCCGGCCACCAGTTCGGCACGAGCGATGACGTCGCTGTGGGCCACGCGCCAGCGCACCTCGCCCTGCGCTCCCAGGGCCAGCGTCTCCACCTCGCTCTGGACGATGACGTGCGCCAGGCGCGAGGAACCCAGCACCGCCACGATGGGCGTGCCCGAGAGGTGCGACCAGCGCAGCTCCCCGCTGCGACCGGCCAGTCCGTAGACGAGGAAGCCGTACTTGACCACCAGCAAGGCCTCGGTGTCCCACAGCAGGCCGGCTGGCTCGTCGAAGACGGGGGAGGCGAAGCGCGCCGTCCACGTGCCCAGCGGACCCTCGACGCGCAGCTCGGCACGGCACATGCGCGTGGCATCGGCGCCCGCGAGGGAGGCGTGGTCGGTCAGGCTGCCGCCGCCCTCGGAAAGCGCGAACACCTCGTCGGCCGCGTCCGATCCGGCCCAGCGATAGCGCGCCGCCAGGCCGCCCGGATAGCCCACGCTGAGGCGCTGGACCTCGCTCACGCCACGGTCGCGCTCGAGGCCGCCGGCGCGCTGTCCTCGGCACAGGCTGCCACGAGCGCGTCCGAGAGCCTCGCCAGCGTGGCCGGCGCGATGGCGAAGACCGCACTGGCGGTGCCGGCCGCAGCCCACACCTGCTCGTAGCCGTTGAGCGCGGGGTCCATCACCACGGCGATGCGCTGGCGGTGGCCGAAGGGCGGGATGCCGCCGATGGCATAGCCGGTGGCCGCGTTGGCCTCGTTGGCATTGGCACGGCGCACCCGCGGCCGGCCGCTCACCCCGGCCAGCTTGGCGATATCCACGCGATCGGTGCCGCGCACCAGGGCGATGAGCGGCTCCAGCTCGCCGCCCGCGTGGGCCGGCTCGAGCGGGGCCATGAAGACGAGGCTCTTGACGATCTGCCCGAGCTGCACGCCGATGGCGTCGGCTGCCTCCTGGGCGGTGTGGGTGGACGCGTCGAAGACCACGATGTCGATCTCGACGCCCCGCTGGCGGGCGGCGTCGCGCACGCGCTCGTGGGCAGGGTGGGCAGGTTCGGACATGGTGTCTCGAGTCTAGGACATCGGTCGCGGGCCGCCCGGGTGTAGGATTCGGTAGGTAACCACATATGGGACAGGGGAGCGCCAGGCGGCGCTGAGAGTGCGGATCACCGCAGACCCTCGGAACCTGATCCGGTTCGTACCGGCGAAGGGAGTCGATGACGAAACCTCCGTCCCATCCAGACGGAGGTTCGGACGTTCATGGCCACGCTCGACCAGGCACTCGTGGTCGCCGACGGTGATGTCGACACGACGCTGCTCGCCACGCTGGCCCGCCCTGCCGGGAGGCCGCCGCTGCTGATCGCTGCCGACGGTGGCGCATCCCACGTCCTCGCCGCCGGCCTGCTGCCGGATGTCGTGGTCGGCGACTTCGACTCGCTGTCGGGGAGCGATCGATCGCGCCTCGAATCGCTGGGGGTCGAGCTGCGCGTGGCGTCCGCGGACAAGGACGAGAGCGACATGGAGCTCTGCCTGTTGACCGCGCTCGAGGCCGGCGCCGCCAGCGTCACCCTGCTGGGCGCGCTCGGCGTGGCCCGTCCCGAGCACAGCCTGGCCAACCTGCTGCTGCTGGCCGACCCGCGCCTCGACGGGAGGCAGGTCGTGATCGCCGGCCGCGGCTCACGCATCTGGCGCATCGGCACCGCCGACGGTCCGGGCAGCGCGAGCATCAGCGGCCAGCCCGGCGACTTCGTCTCGCTCTTCCCGCTCGACGGCGAGGTCAGCGGCGTCAGCAGCGACGGGCTGCGCTTCGTGCTGACCGACGAGGCCCTGCCGCTGGGACCGTCGCGGGGCCTTTCCAATGAGCTGCTTGGCGCCACTGCCAGCGTGACCAGCCGTCGTGGTCGCCTGCTGCTGGTGCACACCGAGCGTTCGCAGGCTTGACAGGAGGTTCGCGCATGCTTCGACCAGGCGCCGCCATGGCCGTGCTCACGGCCGCGCTGCTGCTGCTCTCGGTGGCTCCGGGGGCAGCCCAGGAGCGCACGCTGACGCTGATGACGCACGATTCGTTCTACTTGCCGGACTCGGCCCTGGAGGCGTTCGAGGCGGCCCATGACGTCGAGCTGCGGCTGCTGCCCGCGGGCGATGCCGGCTCCATGGTCAACCAGGCCATCCTCACCGCCGACCGACCCCTGGCTGACGTGCTCTACGGCATCGACAACACGTTCCTCTCGCGGGCCTTGGCGGCGGACATCTTCCAGCCCTACCGATCGCCCGCCCTGGCGTTCGTCCCCGCCGAGCTGCAGCTCGATGCAGACGACCGTGTCACGCCCATCGATGTCGGCTATGTCTGTCTCAACCTCGATCGCGCCGCCTTCGGGGAGGGTGGCCTGCCCGTCCCGACGGGCCTCGAGGACCTGGCCGAGCCGGCCCTGGCCGGCCAGCTGGTGGTGCAGAACCCGGCCACCTCCTCGCCCGGGCTGGCCTTCCTGCTGGCGACGGTGGCGTACTTCGGCGACGATCCGGAGGGCGGTTGGCGCGCCTTCTGGGCCGACCTTCGGGACAACGACGTGACGGTGTCGCCCGACTGGAATGCGTCCTACTACGGCGAGTTCTCGGGTGGCGTGGACAGCGCCGGTGACAAGCCCCTGGTGGTGTCGTATGGCTCGAGCCCGGCGGCCGAAGTGGCCGGTTCGGCGGCGGGCAGCGCGGCCGAGGCGTCGCCGACCGTGGCCCTCGATGTGGGCTGCTTCCGCCAGGTCGAGTTCGCCGGCATCCTCGCGGGCACGGCTGAGCCCGAGCTGGCGGCTGCGCTCGTCGACCACCTGTTGTCCGCCGAGGTGCAGGCTGAGCTGCCCCTGGCGATGTACGTCTACCCCGCACGCTCCGACGTGGCCCTGCCGGACGCGTTCCAACGGCATGCCCTGGTGCCCTCGGCGCCGCTGAGCCTGGACCCCGCGGTCATCGACGCCGGGCGCGAGGCCTGGATCCGCGAGTGGACCGATATCGTCCTGCGCTGACGCGCCCCTGGGCCCTGCTGCTGGCGATCCCGCCACTGGCCTTCCTGGGCCTCTTCTTCCTGTGGCCGGTGGCCAACATCCTGGCGCTCGGCATCGCCCCCGACGGCCAGCTGGCACCCGGCAGCATCGTCGAGACCTGGCTGCAACCGTTCGTGCTGGACACGCTGTTGTTCACGCTGGCACTGGCCGGGCTGTCCACGCTGCTGACGCTGCTGCTGGGCATGCCCGCCGCCTGGGTCTTCGCCCGCTTCGAGTTCCCCGCCAAGCGCGTCCTGCGGGCGCTCACGGTGGTGCCCTTCGTGCTGCCGACCGTCGTCGTCGGCTCGGCCTTCCTGGCCCTGCTCGGCCCTCGCAGCCCCCTCAACGCCCTCGCCGAGGTGCTCCTTGGGCCCGAGATCCCGCAGGTGCGCCTGGACGGCTCGGTGGCGGCCATCCTGGTGGCCCACGTCTTCTACAACCTGGCCGTCATCATCCGCCTCGTCGGCGGCATGTGGGCGCACCTCGACCCGCGCACCGAGGAGGCGGCGAGGATGCTGGGAGCGACGCCGTGGCGCACCTTCCGCGAGGTCACCTGGCCGCTCTTGCGCCCGGCCATCATCTCGGCGGCCTCCATCGTCTTCCTCTTCACGGTGACCTCCTTCGGCGTGGTGCTGCTGCTGGGCGGTCCGCGCGACACCACGCTGGAAGTGGAGATCTACCGCCAGACCGCCATCCTGCTGGACCTGCCCACGGCTGCCGCGCTGACGATCCTGCAGATGGCCGGCGTGCTGCTGCTGCTGCTGGCCAGTGCACGCGCCCAGGAGCGCCTGGCGCTGCAGCAACGCCTGCGAGCCTCGGCAGAGACGGCTCGGCGGCCGCGCTCCGGTCGCGAACGTGCGCTCGTCGCGGTCATCCTGGTGGTCACGCTGACCTTCATGCTGGCACCCTTGCTCATCCTGCTGGAGCGCTCGCTGGCGGGCACGACGGGCTACGGGCTCTCGGCCTACGCGGCCCTGTTGGGCGAGGACCCGCGCATGCGCCTGTCCGCCGCACCCTGGCAGTCGGTGGTCGACTCGCTGACCTTCGCCGCGGCCGCCACGCTCATCGCGGGCAGCCTGGGACTGCTGGCCGCGGTCGTCGTGGGCTACCGACGAGGCTGGCTGGCGCGTGGGCTCGATGCGCTCATCATGCTGCCGCTGGGGACCTCGGCGGTCATCGTCGGCTTCGGCTTCCTGGTCTCGCTCGATACCCCGCCGCTGGACCTGCGCACGTCGGTGCTGCTCATCCCCATCGCCCACGCGCTCATCGCGCTGCCCTTCGTGATGCGCGCGGTGGTGCCGGTCATCCGCTCCCTGGACGACCGCCTGCGCGAGGCTGCGGCCGTGCTGGGCGCGTCCCCCGGACGCACGTGGCGTGAGATCGATGCGCCCATCCTGGGACGGGCGGCGCTGGTCGGCGCCGGCTTCGCCTTCGCCGTGTCGCTGGGCGAGTTCGGCGCCACCCTCTTCATCGCGCGGCCCGACAGCGTCACCATCCCGGTGGCCATCTTCCGGCTACTGGGTCAGCCCGGGGCGGCCAACTTCGCCACGGCCATGGCCCTGGCGGTCGTGCTGATGCTGCTGACGGCCACGGCCGTGCTGCTCATCGAGCGACTGCGCGGTCCCGGACCGCAGCCGTTCTAGGAGGCGCCATGCTGCGCATTGAAGACCTTAGCGTGGCCTACGCGGACACCGACGTGCTGCGCCACCTGGACCTGCAGGTGCCGGAGGGCCAGCTGCTGTGCGTGCTGGGCCCCAGCGGCGGCGGCAAGTCGACATTGTTGCGCGTCATCGCCGGGCTCGAGCCGGCACGAACGGGTTCGCTCTGGCTGGACGGGCGTGACCTCGCCGGCGTGCCGCCGCATGAGCGCGACGTGGGGCTGATGTTCCAGGACTACGTCCTGTTCCCGCACCGGGACGTGGGCGAGAACGTCGCCTTCGGGCTGCGCATGCGAGGCGAGGGGAGTGCCGCCACGCGCCGTCGCGTCTCCGAGCTGCTCGAGCTGGTGGGCCTGCCAGGTGCGGAGCGTCGGGCCGTCTCGCAGCTCTCGGGCGGAGAGCAGCAGCGGGTGGCGCTGGCGCGCGCACTGGCACCGCGGCCGCGGCTGCTGATGCTCGACGAGCCCATGGGCTCGCTCGATCGTGCCCTGCGCGAACGCCTGCCGGATGAGCTGCGTGCCATCTTCCGGGAGCTCGGTCTCAGCGTCATCTACGTCACCCACGACCAGGACGAGGCCCTGAGCGTGGCCGACCGCGTGGTGCTCCTGGAGCAGGGCCGGCTGGTGGCCGACGGCACGCCCGAGCAGCTGTGGACGCGTCCGCCGAGCGAGTGGGCGGCGCGATTCCTGGGCTTCCGCAACGTGGCGCGCGGTCGATTGGTGGAGGGTGGTCGTCTGCGGACGCCTTGGGGCGAGCTGCCCGCCAGCGCCATCGACGTTGGTGCGGGCGGGGCCGCGGGCGAGGTGGCGGCGGTGCTGCGGGCCGCTGGCATCGTGTCCGACCCGGGCGGCCCCATCCGTGGTCGGGTGGCGGCGCGCCGCTTCCGTGGCGACCACGTCCTGCTGCTGGTCGCTGTCCCCGGCGCTCCGATCCTGCACGTGGAGGCGCGGAGCGGCGAGCTGCCCGCGGTGGGCCAGGAGGTGGGCCTGGCCGTGCAGCCGGGTGGTGCCTATGTCATCCGGGACGCGTCGGCGCTACCCTCTGGCACATGACCGATGACACCGCTACCACCATTCCCGCCGTCGGCGAGCCCGCCCCGGCCTTCCGGCTGCCCGACGATGGCGGCAACGTGCGCGACCTGGCAGCGGAGCGCGGCCGCTGGGTGGTGCTGTTCTTCTACCCCAAGGACTTCACGTCCGGCTGCACCACGGAGGTCTGCGAGTTCCGCGACCTGACCTCCGAGTTCGAGGCCGCCGGCGCCACGGTCTGGTCGGTGAGCGTCCTCGACGCCGCCTCCAAGGCCAGGTTCAAGGCCGAGCACCGACTCAACTTCCCGCTGCTGGCGGACGCCGACCACGCCGTCGCCGAGCGCTACGGCGTGTGGGTCGAGAAGCACAACTACGGCAAGACCTACCTGGGCGTCGCGCGCTCGACGTTCCTGATCGACCCCGATGGCCGCATCGCGCATGTCTGGCCCGCGGTCAAGGTCGAGGGACACGCTGCCGAGGTGCTCGCGACGCTTGGCTCGATGGCCGCGCAACGCTGATGGTCTTGCCGATGCCGGCCCGCGCGGGATGCTGTCTCACGCCCGTGCCGGGCCCCCGCCCGATGCCGGCCCGCGAGCCGGCCCCGGCGGACAGGAAAAGACGTCGCTCGTGGGGGGAGACGAGCGACGTCACCGAGAAAGCATAGCGCCCCGGCCGCAGGAATCAAGTACTTTCTTGGTGTACGTTTTATCGGAGCTGACGTGGGCGCCGGACGATGAGCGCGACTCGATGAGCGCGACTCGATGAGCGCGACTCGATGAGCGCGACTCGATGAGCGCGACTCGATGAGCGCGACTCCCAGCCTTCACCAGGATCGTCCCCGGCGGCTGCTGGTCATCGTGGCCCACCCCGACGATGTCGACTTCGGCATGGCCGGCAGCGTGGCCCGCTGGGTCGCCGATGGCACGATCGCGCAGCTGGTGTGCTGCACCAGCGGCGACCAGGGTTCCGATGATGCGGCGGCCGATCCGCTGGAAGTGGCGGCCCGACGTGAAGCCGAGCAGCGCGACGCGGCGGCCGTGGTCGGCTTCGAGGCGGTCACCTTCCTGCACCGACCCGACGGCGCGCTGGCCAACGACCTGGCCCTGAGGGAGCAGCTGGTCCGGATCATCCGCACCTTCCGACCGGATGCCGTGGCCGCGCCCGATCCACGCGTGCTCATCCATGCCGGTGGCCTGGTCAACCACGTCGACCATCGCGCGGCCGGCGCGGCTGCCCTCGACGCGGTCTACCCGGCGGCCCAGAACCCCATGGCCTTTGCGCACCTGGTCAAGTCCGAGGGGCTGCTGCCGCACCACGTTGGACGGCTCTATCTCTTCTGGACCGACCAGCCCACGGCCGTGGTGGACATCTCGACCACGCTCGAGACCAAGCTGCGTGCCCTGCACGCTCATCGCAGCCAGCTACCCGATGCGGAGCGGATGGATGCGCGCATCGACCGGCAGGCCCGCGCCGCGGGAAGCCAGGTGGGGGTCGCGGCAGGGGAGAGCTTCGCGGTCATCGACCTGCGCTGAGTCGACCGCGCAGGCCGTTCAGCCGGGCACGCTGCCCAGGTCGTGACGGTCCGACAGCAGCACCGGGCGCACCTGGCCCCACTCGTTCCAGAGCAGCTCCAGTGGCTCGGCCCGCCTGCCAAGGGCGGCGACGAGCTGGTCCACGGCCAATTCCGGCGCACGCGCCGCGAGGAAGCCGCGCGCGTCGACGCTGATGGAGCGGGGCAGCAGCTGCAGCTCCTCGGCCGTCGGGAGGTCACGCATGTTGCGCGGATCGAGGCCGGCGTAGGCCAGTGCCATCGCCAGGTCAGGCGGCGCGGGGGCGCGCCCGGCGTGCCAGCCCTCGGCCGATGCGAAGCCGAAGCCGAGGCGAGCCAGAGCGGCGATGACATCGCGGGCCTCCTCGAAGCTGAGGCTTGCCCAGAACGGGTGCTCGGTATCGAGGACGAGGAAGCCCTCGTCCGCGGCGCACGCCACGATGGCATCCACCAGCTCCTGCAGCTGCAGCTGCGCCTCGGCGGGGGAGCTGCCGGTGTGTGCGGCAACCTCCATGGCTGCCAGCTCGAGCGCCCGGCGATCGCCGCTCACCATCGACTCGATGGTCAGCGGCGAGGCGCGCTCCGGGTTCCTCGTGCCGGGCGTCCCGCCAGCGGCAACGACGCCCGCAGTTGAAGACGTCGCCGCGTCGTGGCCGGCCGGTGCCGCGGCCGCCTCTTCGCAGCCTGCCAGGCGGACCCGCGCCTCGAGGCAGGCGGCCTCGGCCTGGTCCGCCCGGTACCTCGCGGCCCCCTCGGCCCGTTCTGCCACCTGCAATGCGGCCTCGATCGAGGCCACCGCCCCGTTGGCCTGATCGATCGCGCGACGGCTCTGGCGGCTGGTGCGGTTGATGTGGTCGACGGCCCCTGCCCACGCCGCCGTCGCCTCGCGCATCTCGTCCTCGCTCTGCGCGCTTCGCCGTGCCAGCTGGTAGGCATCCCGCGCGGCCGCCTTCTGGGCGCGACGAAGCCCCGGGTCGGCTGCCTCTACCGCCTCGGTGCGTCGGTGCTGGGCAGCCACCAGGTCCCGTCGCAGCTCTCGGATGCGCATACTGGCCGCCTCGCGGACGGACTTGGCCTCGTGGGCTTCGCGACAGCGCTCGCCCACGGTGGTTCTCAGCTCGAGGCAGCCATCGGCTGAGGGTCCCGCGGGCACCGACGGAGGTGTGCTCATGGGCGCAACATACGAGCCAAGGTCCTCGTGGTCAACGGTAAGAAGGTCCCGGCGTCGAGGAGTGTCTCCCGAGTGGTGGGATGCGCTGCGACGTGGGGCGGTCGCAGCATCGGGTGAGGCAGACGCAGCATCGGCAAAAAGGTGATGCTGGCGCTAAGCGATCCGGCACGGCGCGGCGGTCCGATGGTAAATTCGGTGGCACTCGCGCCGCCAGGCCGATCCGTCTGCTCTAACACCCGCGTTGAGGGGGTCCGAATCGCGTGGCTATCGATACCAGCCAGGAGTTCCTCGTCCAGCCCGTGGACGCCTCCTGGCTGCAGTGCAACATCGAATGCCAGGAAGCGTGCCCGGTGGGCACGAACTGCCGCGGGTACCTGAACCTCGCGGCCGAGGGTCGCTTCGAAGAGGGTTACATCCTCTCGCGTGAGCCGAACCCGGTGGCGGCGATGTGCGCCTACGTCTGCTCCGCACCATGTGAGCGGGCCTGTCGTCGCGGTGACATCGACCGTCCCCTGGCCATCCGCGCCATGAAGCGCTTCCTGGTGGAGTGGCACGCCCAATCAGGTATCCCCGACGAGATGCCGCTCATCACCCCGCGTGATACCAGGGTCGCGGTCGTGGGCGCGGGTCCGGCGGGCCTGTCGGTGGCGCGCGAGCTGGCCGTGGCCGGCCACCAGGTCACCGTCTTCGACGAGCTGCCCATGGCGGGGGGCACGCTGCTGGTCGGGGTGCCGGCGTTCCGGCTGCCCCGCGAAGCCATCGAGATGGACTTCCGGCTGGTCGAACGGCTGGGCGTCGCGTTCCGCTTCGATACGCGCGTGGGACGTGACATCAGCTTCGAGCAGCTGCACGAGCAGTTCGACGCGGTGGCCATCTGTGCCGGTGCCATGAACGCGGTGCCGCTCGACGTCCCGGGCAATGACCTCGAGGGTATCCAGTACGGTGTCGACTTCATGAAGCGGGCCAACCTCGGCGAGGAGGTCGTGGTCGGGACCGACGTGGTCATCATCGGAGGCGGCTACACCGCCATGGACTGCTCGCGCACGTCCCTGCGCCACGGCGCCCGCAACGTCACCATCGCCTACCGGCGTACCCGCTCCGAGCTCGTCGTCGACGAGGAAGAGCTGGGCGAGACCGAGCGCGAGGGCGTGACCATGGAGTTCCTGGTCAGCCCGGTCGAGATCCTCGGCGATGAGGACGGCAGGGTCAGCGGCGTCAGATTCGTGCGCAACAAGCTGGGAGAGCCCGATGCCAGCGGCCGCCGCCGTCCGGTGCCGATCGAGGGCTCCGAGTACGTGGTGCCGGCGCAGACCGTCATCCCGGCCGTCAGCCAGGCCGCCGACAACACCTTCCTGCCGGTGGAATCCAGCTTCCAGATCAACCGCGGGCGCATGCGCGTCGACCCGGGTACCTATGCCACCAACGTGCGCGGTGTCTTCGCCTGTGGCGACTTCGTCACCGGCCCCACCACGCTCATCGAATCGGCAGGCCATGGCAAGAAGTGCGCCTACGCCATCGACCGCTACCTGTCGGGCCGCGCGAGCGTCGAGGTGGATGCCAACGTCCGCATCATCAGCTCCTGGCGACACGAGATGCCCGAGATGTACGACGTGCTGCCTCGGCAGCACATCCCCGTGTTGCCGGCCGAGGCGCGCCGGCCCTCGGACGACCCGCGGGTCAACTTCAGCACCATCTCGGAGCTGGGCTACACCACCGACCAGGCCGTCACCGAGTCGACGCGCTGCCTGATGTGCAACTACAACATCTGGTTCGACGGCTTCCGCTGCGTCCTCTGCGGTGCCTGTGCGGATGTCTGCCCCGAGGGTGTCATCCACATGATCGACGTCAACCAGATGAAGTCAGAGGGCGCCTTGCCCGAGCTGGTGGACGGCTATGGCTGGACCCAGGGCGCGGCCATGGTGCTGGACGAGGAACGCTGCATCCGTTGCGCCCTGTGCGTGAAACGCTGTCCCTACGATGCCATCACCATGGAGCGCTTCGAGCTGCAGGAGATCAGTGAGGACGGTAGGCTCTACAAGGAGTCGTACCGGGACACCCAGCTGGGCCTGGCGGGTGTCGGTAATCAGGCAGAGGCAGGGGGACGATCGTCGATGACGGTGGCACGGCGTTGAGCTTCCTCGAACGGATCGACCAGGGCATCCGCCGCAGCGCGGCGTTCCGCTCCATCTTCCGACAGCCCTATCCCAACGACGAGCGCTCGCGCGCCATGGCGGTGATGAACAACGTGTTCCTGCACCTCCATCCGGTGCGGGTGCGCCAGCACGCCGTCAAGTTCGCCTACACCTTCTGCCTCGGCGGGCTCTCCTTCTTCTTCTTCCTGGTGCTGACCGTGACGGGCGTGTACCTGATGTTCTTCTACGTGCCCTCCGCCACCCAGGCGTACTCCGACATCCTGCGCATCCAGGCCGAGGTGCCCTTCGGGTTGCTCGCCCGCAATATCCACCGCTGGGCAGCGCACCTGATGGTGTTCTTCGTCTTCCTGCACATGATGCGCGTCTTCTACCACGGCGCCTACAAGCCGCCGCGCGAGTTCAACTGGGTGGTCGGCGTGGTGTTGCTGTTCCTGACCGTGTTCCTCTCCTTCACCGGCTACCTGCTGCCATGGGACCAGATCGCCTTCTGGGCCATCACCATCGGCACCAACATGGCCACCTTCGCGCCGCTCTTCAACACGCCCAGCCAGCTGCTGCTGCTGGGTGGCATCGAGGTCGGTCAGAACACCCTCCTGCGCTTCTACGTCCTGCACGTGATCCTGATGCCGTTGGTGGCGGCGCTGTTCCTGGCCGTGCACTTCTGGCGCATCCGCAAGGACGGAGGTATCAGCGGTCCCCTGTAGACCGACGCAGACCCCATGAGCGACGAGACCAGCAGCCCCCAGGTCCCCGCCTCCGACCCGGTCCCCCCGCCGGAGCGCCGGAGCACGCTGCCCGCGGCCCCGCCCGAGCGGCGCACGACCGAGATCGACAAGCAGCGCGTGCCCATGGCGGCCAAGCCCTACCGACTGCTGGCGCTGGTCAAGCAGGATGCCGTGGTCCGCGTGCAGAAGGAGCCCGACGACACGGTCATGACCTGGCCGCACCTGCTGTCGATCGAGTTCTTCGCGGCCGCCATGATGAGCATCTTCCTCATCCTCATGGGCGTCTTCATCAACGCCCCGCTGGAGGAGCTCGCCAACGGCAACGTCACCCCTGCGGTGGCCAAGGCACCCTGGTACTTCGTTGGCCTGCAGGAGCTGCTGGCCTACTTCCACCCCACCGTGGCCGGCGTGCTGGCACCGACCGTCATCCTCGTGGGTGCGGCGCTCATCCCCTTCATCGATCGCGGCCCCAAGGGCGACGGTGGCTCGCCCCGACCGTCCGACCGCAAGGTGGGCGTGATGCTGTTCACGCTGTTCATGGGTGCCGGTCTCACCATCACCTTCCTCGGCGCCTTTTTCCGCGGCCCCGGCTATGCCTGGACGATGCCGTGGGAAGGCTTCTTCTTCGCACTGTAGGGACACGATGGGCAACTGGAAGCTGACACGTTCGCAAGAGCCCCAGGCGCTGACCCGGCCGGTGCTGCGCGAGATGCGCTCGGGTTCGACCGGCGGCCTGACCCGCCGTCAGCTCATCCGTCGCTCGATCGGCGCGGCGGTGGCGCTGTGGCTGCTGGAGGTCGGCGCCGGCACGCTCGGATTCCTTTGGCCGAACCTCGCGCGCGGCTTTGGTGGCCAGATCAACCTGGGTGACTTCGAGACCGTCTCGAACAGCCCGGAGCTGGCCGGCCTGACGCTGCGGGACGGGGCACCCTCGTACTTCCCCAGCGCGCGCACCTTCGTCATCCTGAACGATCCCAACCTCGCCTTCCAGGAAGGGGAGTCGCCCGACGGTGAGGGTACGGTCACCAACGTGACCACCATGTTCCAGAAGTGCCCGCACCTGGGCTGCAAGCCCAACTTCTGCGAGTCCAACTACTGGTTCGAGTGCCCCTGCCACGGCTCGCGCTATGACCGCCTCGGGGTCAAGGTGAAGGAGCTCGGTCCGGCGCCTCGCGGCTTGGACCGCTTCCCCCATCGCGTTCAGGATGGCGACCTCATCGTCGATACCAGCAAGGTCGTGCTGGGACCGCTGCCGGTGGCGCTCGGCCAGCCCGGCCTCATCCCGGCCAAGTCCCCCACGGGCTGCATATGAGCCAGGAGGACGGCGGGAGCCAGCTGACACCACGAGAGCCCGGCGAGACCGGGGAGACGAGCTCGCCGCTCGTCCCCGTCGAGGGCGACAGCCGCGACGTCGAGCGCTTCTCCGCCGGGCCACAGGCCCGCAGCGTCCAGCTCACAGAGGAGCGCTCGGCACAGATCGTGCGCCAGAGTGCCAACGCCCGCAGCGTGGTCTTCCTGGCCATCCTGGTGATCGCGCTCTTCATCCCTGTCTACTGGTTCTACGAGAGCGGCATACCGGCCATCGGTGGTGAGGGCCGCCTGGCCGCGGAAGCCGACGTCCAGTACGTGACCGACGTGTCGCGGGGCTACGAGCTCTACATCGCCAACTGCGCCGAGTGCCACGGTGCCGAGGGCCAGGGCGGCATCGGCCCCCGTCTCAACGACCAGGCCAAGCTGTACAACGCGCTGACGCCGGCCGGTGAACCCGGCAGCGGCCATCTCAATCCCAACTACATCGACAACGTGCTGACCGTCGGCGGTCGCTACGTGTGTGGCGACCCCAACAGCCTGATGGCCGCCTGGCTCGAGCCCAATGGTCCGCTCAACTACCGCCAGGTGGAGGAGCTCATCGCCTGGCTGACGGCCAGCAGCGAGGTCATCTTCGAGCACGAGCCCGCGTCCCACGGCGAAGGGGAGGCCGTCGAGCCCGAGGTCATCGCCGGCTGGCGCGATCCGAACTGGCAGCCCGGACCGGAGGACACGCCACCGCCAGCTTGCTGGAAGAACCCCAGCGGTGTCGTCGGTGGTGGCGCGCCGGTGGCCTCGCCCGCTCCGGTCGATGCGACGGCTACGACCGCGCCGGTCGCCGGCGGTTCGAGCGACGCCCCGCGCGTCGTGCGCCTCGAGGCCACCTCGTCGCTCCAATTCACAGACGAGAGCGGAGCGGTCGTCTCGCAGATCGCGGTCGTACCTGGCGAGACCATCGAGTTCGTCGTCAACAACAGCGCCGGCTTCGATCACAACTTCTGGATCGGCACGCCCGACGTGCTGAGTGTGCCCAACGCCGAGACCGATGTCGGCATCCCCACCTGGCAGAGCGGTGAGCAGACCGTCACGTGGACGGTCCCGGAGGACGGAGGCGCGCTGCAGTTCGCCTGCACCGTGCCGGGCCACTACACCACGATGCACGCCGACATCGTGATCCAGGGCTAGGGCAAGGAGAGCGACGTGGCACAGCGAGCACTTCCGCCGGGCGCCATGCGCCGTCGCGCCGCCTTCGGCCTGTTCGACGCCGATGGCTGGACGTGGGCCGGGCTGAAGGCGACGTTCTGGTTCCTGTTCATCATCTTCATGCTCGGCGTGATTCCCAACTGGGCCTACTACTTCACCACCAGCACCACCATCTCGGTTGGCTACAACTTCGCCTCCATCGTCAACCTCTGCCCGGCCGACAACCAGGACCTGCCCTGCCCTGCGCCAGCCGGGGCGGTGCTCCCGTGGCAGGCCTCACCGGCCGAGCTGGCTCTGCCGGCGGCGCGAGCGGGTTCGTCGGTCTACCAGTCCGGCTCGACCATCTACCTGGTCGGCGGCGCGGTCGACGGCAGTGCCAGCGACGAGGTGCTCTTCACCGAGGCCTCGGACGCGGGCAACCTGAGCGGCTGGAGCAGCGGCCCGGCCCTGCCAGAGCCACGCACCAACGCCGCGCTCGGCTTGTTCGCCGGCGTCCCCTACCTCATCGGCGGCCTCGACGCATCGGGCACAGCGACCGACACCGTCTACAAGGGCATCGTCGAGGAAGGCGTGCTCACCGGCTGGGAGCTGGCTGACGGCGAGAATCGTACCGAGGCGCTGACGCTGCCACAGCCGCTCAGCGGTGCCGGCGTGGTCATGGGCACCGGCGGATTCGTGCTCGTCGGCGGCCGCGATGCCAACGGCCAGCCCACCGACGGGACCTATCTCGCATGGCTCGAGCCCGATGGAGACACGATGCAGCCGTGGGCGCCACTGGAGGGCCTGGCATTGCCCGAGCCGCGTGCCGATGTGGTGGCCACGTCCATCGCCGACTTCACCTATGTCATCGGGGGCGAGGGTCCGGATGGGGCGACCGACAGCGTCTTCCGGCTCGAGCTGGTCAACGGCGTACCCGCCACCAATGAGGCCGGGGCACTGCTCGGCTGGGCCGTCGCGCCCGAGGGCCAGGCATTGCCGGAGGCACGCAGCGGCGCCACGACCTTCAACGCCAACGGCGCCATCTACGTCATCGGTGGTCTCGATGCCGACGGCGTGCCCCAGGACTCGGTGCTGTGGGCCGTGCCCGACACCTCCACCGGGACGTACGAGGGCTGGCAACGGCTGGAGCAGACCGACTTGCCGGTGGCGGTCGCGGCGGCGCCCATCGCGGGTGTCGGATCACATGCCTTCATCTTCGGCGGTGAGACCCCGGAGGGGACGACCGACGCCTCCCTGCGGTCGGCCATCTCGCCACGACCACCGTTCTTCCAGCTCGGCATCGCCGGCGCCACCATCCCGGCGCTCGCGATCAAGGGCGAGGTGGGACAGCAGCTCGGGTATCTCAACGCCATGGGCGTAGGCATGACCAACTTCGTCATCCTGATCATCCTTGGCGTTGCCCTCTCGCGACCGGAGGCGAGCAAGCGCGTGCTCTCGAAACTCTCGCGCGGCCGACTGCCGATGCCACCGGAGGAGCCCTACCGCTCCTAGGCGGCCGCTACCATCTGGCAGGCGTCGCTGCATCTGGCAGGCGTCGCTGGTCGCCACCACCTCGGTCGTGGTCAGGCGTCGCTGGTCGCTAGCCGGAGCCACCATCTCGGTCGTGGTCAGGCGTCGCTGCGGACGACGATATCGTCCCATCGTGGCGATCCTGATGGTCATCCGTCGCTGCGGGCGACGGTAGTCGCACTTCGGCCGTTGGTTCGTCCGTCCTCGAGCCGATCGGCCTTCCCAGGATCCCGTATCCGAGCGTGGGATCGGGGCGACGGTGGTCACAGGAACCTCGGACAGGCCAGGAACGGTGACTACCGGTCGGACTACCGTCGTTGTGGGCGACGCTAGTCCATCACGTGCGACCTGCGGTGACCGAGAGCGCCCGGCCGCTGACCGAGAGCGCCATGGCGGTGACCGAGAGCGCCCGGGCGCTGACCGAGAGCGCCCGGGCGGTGA
Source organism: uncultured Chloroflexia bacterium (assembly GCA_963804575.1). Lineage (GTDB taxonomy): Bacteria > Chloroflexota > Limnocylindria > Limnocylindrales > CSP1-4 > JAFMJV01. The sequence continues at coordinate 10,601 of CAWDQY010000003.1, read as the reverse complement.
CCGAGAGCGCCCGGCCGCAGAACACAGGGCGACCTGCGGCGACGTGCGCCCTCAGGCCTCGCGACGGTAGATGGCGAGCGGCGGCACCGCTGAATCGTCGACCACCACTGTGCGCAGGCCGCTGCCGGTGTCGCGCGTGAGTGGTTCTCCCAGGGCCAGCACGCCGTCGTCGTCGAGCAACTCGCCAGCGCGCTCGAACGATCGACGGGCGACGATCAGGCGGAAGCGGCCAGCAGGCAGGCGGTGGGCCTCGGCAGGGTCGATGACCAGCCATTCGAAGCCGTTCGGAAGCGGCATCTCGGTTCGGTCGCCGAGCCAAAGGGCGGCACCACCCGGCGCCATCGCGGCGGCACGCTCGAGATGCTCACGCCAGCGGCGCTCGGCCGCCTGCTCGGCGTCGATGGCCCCACGCTCGATCTCGTCGATGGCCGCGCGGAGCGGCGTAAGGGCAGCCACGGATGCACCATCCAGGCGCGCCAGGGCCGTGGCACCGGCGTCCAGCCACGTGGGTACCTCCACCGGCTCGCGCAGGAGCCCTCCCCATGGCAGGTCGGCGTCGGCAGCCGCAGCCGCATGCGCCGGTGACGGGAGCAGGAGCCGGGCCAGGCCGATGTCCTGGCCCCAGTCGAGCCAGGCCTCCGGTGATGTCGAGGCGGCCAGATCGACGCAGCGCCAGCCACGCTGGTAGCCCGGTCGCGGCAGCTTCGGCTGCGGCGATCCGTGCTTCGGCCTCGGCGGGTCCACCCTCCACGGCGGGTCCACCCTCCACCAGCAGCAGATCCGGTTCCGCGTCGGCCAGCAGGCCGGCCTGGTCGCGATAGTCGCGCACGCCCGCAGCATCGTGCGGCAGCAAGCGGCCGCCGCCTGTGTCGGGCTGGTCGTCCAGCGCCGGCAGGACGGCGGCGACCAGCGGCCTCGGTCGTCCTGGGCGGCTCGTTCGCTCCCGTGGCTGGTCGTCGGAGGGCGCCTCGGCCAGCGATGCCTCCCGACGCTCCTGGCCGATCTCGATGCCGTCGCGAGCGACCCGCACCGCGGCCGTGGTCCAGGCTGCCGCGCGGCGGGTCTCGCCCAGCGGCAGCAGCGCCCGCCGGTGCGTCAGCCAGGTCGGCGCGACGACGACATCGGCGCCAGCAGCGATCTGTGCGGCGATGCGCTCCCGTGCCGCCGCCGCATCGCGGACATGGAGCGGCAGGTACCAATCGGCGTGGTCCCCGTCTCGACTGGCAGGGACGCGCTCGGGACCCCATGAACCGGCCAGCAACAGGCAGCGAGCGGTCATGGGTGGGGCGATACCTCCGAGAGCCAGGCCAAGCGATGGGCGCTCGGGAACTAGAACTCGCCCTCGCCCGGTTCCGGCTCGCCCGATGTGGTCGGCAGGCCTGCTGCATGCCAGGCCACGATGCCGCCGCTGACGTTGGTGACGTTGGAGAAGCCCTGCGCCTGCAGGAACTGGGTGGCGTTCTGGCTGCGGCCGCCGGTACGGCACATCAGCAGCAGCTCGCGGTCGCGTGGCAGGTCCTTGGCACGTCCGTTGAGCCGACCCAGCGGCAGCAGCACCGCACCCCGGGCGCGCAGCTGCGTGTACTCGTTGGGCTCGCGCACATCGACGATGAGCGCGCCGACGTCATCGGAACCCTGCATCTCGGCGGCTTGCTGCACGTTGACGGCGGGCACGCCGCCGCCCGTCAGACTGCGAAAGAACGACATGGCTACTCCAACTCGATGAGGGGTTTTCGTCCGGCGATGCCGGCGTCAAGTTCATGCCAGAACGCGATCTCGTCCTCGCCCAGCTTCCAGCACAGCCAGATCGGCCGGCCGTTGGCGAGGGCGGGAACGTCGACCAGGCCGGTGCCGATGTCACGCAGGGTGACACCCCAGGCGTCGATCTGGCGAACCGTCCGCTCCATGCGTCGCACGATATCGGTCAGCTGCTCGCGCTCCTCTGCGAGGCGCGCCGGCCAGCTACGTCGTCCGCGCCTGCCCCGACGCGCGACTGCTCGTGGCGCTGCTGGATGGCGACGATAGCCGCGCGGTCCTCGCGCAGCCCGGACAGCAGCGGGCGCAGCTCGCGCACGCGCTCGTTGGCCGCTCCAAGGTCGTAATAGCCGGGCATGCCAGCGATTCTCGCATGCATCGCGACGACGCCGGTTGCGGACGCTACAGTCGCCGCATGAGGATGGCCGGGCGCATCGACCAGCTCGGCACCGAGTCGGCCTTCGAGGCCGGCGCCAGGGCGCGGGCCCTGGCCGACGCAGGGCGCGACATCATCGGTCTCCACATCGGCGAACCCGACTTCGAGACGCCGGCCAACATCATCGAGGCTGCCAACCGTGCGCTGGCCGAGGGCCATACGCACTACGCGCCTCCACTGGGGCTGCCGTCCTTCCGCGACGCCATCGCCGCCGACTTCAGCCGCCGCCGCGGGGTCGAGGTGAGCCCCGACCGTGTCGTCGTGACGCCCGGCGTGAAGCCCATCATCTCCTTCGCGCTGATGGCCCTGGCAGGCGCCGGTGACGAGGTTATCCTGCCCGACCCGGGCTTCCCCATCTACGAGTCGATGACGCGCTTCATGGGCGCCACGCCTGTGCCCATCCCGCTGCGCATGGAGAACGAGTTCAGGCTGGACCTCGACGAGCTGCGCGCACTGGTGTCTCCCAACACGCGCGTGCTCATCCTTAACAGCCCGCACAACCCCACCGGCTCGATGCTGTCGCAGCACGACCTGGAGGGCATCGCTGCCATCGCCATGGCCCACGACCTGGTGGTGCTGGCCGACGAGATCTACGCCCGCCTCGTCTACGAAGGGGAGCACCACTCCATCCTGGCCGTCGAGGGCATGGCTGAGCGCACCATCGTGGCGGACGGCCTGTCCAAGACGTACGCCATGACCGGCTGGCGCCTGGGCTGGGGCATCCTGCCGCCGTCCCTGGTGCCGGCCTTCGAGCGCCTCCTGATCAACACCGTCTCCTGCACCGCCACCTTTGCGCAGGTGGCCGGCACCGAGGCGCTGCTGGGAACGCAAGCGGCGGTCGAGGCGATGGCTGCCGAGTTCGAGGCGCGCCGAGCGCTCATCGTCACCGGGCTCGGGGCCCTGCCGGGTGTGCGCGTCCTCCAGCCGCAAGGTGCGTTCTACGCTTTCCCGGATGTCAGCGGCACGGGCATGTCCGGCGCCCTGCTGGCCGACCGCCTGCTCACCGAGGCCGGAGTCTGCCTGCTCGCGGGCACGGCCTTCGGTCGGGTCGCGAGCAGCCACCTGCGAGTGTCGTACACCACCTCGGAGGCGAACCTCCGGCGCGCGCTCGAGCGGATGGCCGGCTTCCTGGCCGATGGCGCGAGCGGTGTCAAGATCCAGCTGTCGGCTCCAAGGTAGCCTCCAGGCCAGGCTCGAGGACGTCGAGGATGCGCTGCGCGATGGCGCCGGGGGCGAGGTCGTCGGTGTCGACCGTCACCGTCGCGATCTCCTGGTAGGAGGCATCGCGCTCAGCGTGCCGGTCACGTAGCCAATCGAGGTCGGTGGCGTCCGCGCGCCGGCCGACCCCGGCCCCGATGCGGGTCCGCAACGTCTCCGGCCGTGCCCGCAGGTACACCACGGCCGGCGCCGATCGCAGCAGCGCCAGGGAATCCGGGTCGGCCACCACCCAGGCCGCCGCGCTCACGATGAGTGGCGGCGGCATCGCCAGTGCGTGTCGCAGGGCAGCCACCTCGGCCCGGTGCAGCGCGTCCTCCCCCTCGGTAGCGTCGATCTCCTCGGCCGGCCTCCCCGCCACGGTGCGGACCAGCTCGTCGTTGTCCAGGTAGCGCCGCCCGGTGCGCTCGGCGAGCGCCCGTCCCACCGTGGACTTGCCACTGCCCATCATGCCGATGAGCACGATGGTGGCTGGTGTCGCGGCTGGCATCCCCGGACTGTAGGTCATCGCGGCGGTCGGCCTAGGCAGACACACAAGCTCGGCCAGCCCAGCTGCCCCGCGCCCCGGGGAGCGACGTGCCCGTAGACTTGGCATTGTGATCTTCATCCGCCTGGCCGGGCTCTTCTTCGCGTTCGTGCAGATCACGCTGGTGCTGCGATTGGCGCTTCCGTTCGTGGATGTGCCGGCCGGCCTCGTCGAGTACATCCCGCCGCTGCTCGACATCACCGACGTGTGGCTGCTGCCGGTCGAGGCCGTCGCCGGTCGCTTCGAGATCACCGGCCTCGCCGGGGACCTCGCGGAGGCGGGCGGCAGCAGCATCAGTGGTCCCGAGGAGTTCGAGCCGGTCGTGCTGGTGGCGATGCTCTTCTGGGGACTCGCCGCCTGGTTCGCGCTGTTCGTGCTGCGCCTGGTCTTCCGGCCGGCAGGCTAACGGGCGGGCGCCGCGCACAGCGGCCCGGCGCTGGCGCCACGTCAACCTCGCTTGTGCATAATCCGGTCGAGTGTGTCCACCAGGCTGCAGGCAACGAGGGTGCCGGGAGGAACGATGGAACGACTACGGCGTAGCTGGCAGCTGGTCAAGTCGAGCTGGGGCGTGCTTCGCTCGGACAAGGAGCTGCTGCTCTTCCCGGTCGCATCGGGCATCGTCATGTCTGTCGCGCTCGGCGTGCTGTTCCTGGTATGGCTCGGCTCGGGCGGATTCGGCCGCCTCGACGGCGATGGCCTGGGCGTGCTCGATCTGGTGCTTCTGTACCTGCTCTACTTCATCATCAGCACGGTGGGCGTGTTCTTCAACGCCGCACTCATCGCCGCTGCCAACATCCGTCTTGATGGCGGCGACCCCACGCTCGCCGACGGCTTCCGTGTCGCCATCTCGCACCTGCCGGCCATCCTGGGCTGGGCCGCCATCGCCGCCACCGTCGGCCTGCTCCTGTCCGCCTTGCGCGAGCGCGGCGGTGCCATCGGGGCCGTCATCTCGCTGCTGGGCAACATGGCCTGGGCGCTGGTCACGTTCCTGGTCGTGCCCGTCCTGGTGGTCGAGGGCGTCGGCCCCATCGAGGCCATCAAGCGCTCGGCCGGCCTGCTGCGCAAGACGTGGGGCGAGCAGATCGTGGGTAACTTCAGCATCGGGCTGGTCACCGGCCTGGCGTTCGTCGCGGCGCTCGTCCTGGGCGGCATCGTCGTCTTCGCGCTCTTCGGCCTCTCGGAGGTGCTGGGCATCATCGGCGCGGTGATCCTGGTCGTCGGGCTCATCATCCTGGGGCTCATCGGATCGACCCTCTCGGGCATCTTCAACATCGCGCTGTACCGCTACGCGACGGGCAAGGATGCCGACGCCTTCTTCCCGCGCGAGACCCTCGCCGGCGCCTTCCGCGACCGCTAGCGACCGAGCCGCCCGCGGGCCTGCCTAGCGTCCGGCCGAGGCCGTCGCCGTGGCCTGGTAGCTGCCGGCATGGCTCAGGACCCGCTGGAGCTCCTCCGAGTAGGTGCGCCCGGCCATGGTTCGACTCAGCCACTCGACGTAGTTGCGGTCATAGGCGGCCACCTGCGTCAGCGCCCAGCCGCGATAGCGACCGAACGACAGCACCCTGCCCGTGGCCGGCGGGTATGGCGGTGGCGGCCCGGCTTCGCCGTAGGCGGCCGACGCGGGGGTCGGCTCGGCCTGCGAACGAACGGCCCAGGTGCCGCCCTCGTACTTGAGGTTCGTGGCGCCCGGCATCGATGGGCGGGCGTGACCCACCACCTGTCCATCCTTGGCCTTGCCCAGGATCTCGTCGTAGCGGGCGCGCTTCTCCTCGTTGCTGAGGATGGCGTAGGCCTCGTTGATCTGGGCCATCTTGCCGGCGCCCTCTGGTCCGGCATGGTCAGGGTGGTACCGCTTGGCCAGCGCGCGATAGACCGCGTTGATCACCTCGATCGTTGCGGTCGGATGCAGCATCAGCACCTCGTACAGCGTCCGCTCGGCCATGCGGTGACTGTAGCGGGACCAACGCGCCCACCGTACTAATCCTTTGGTCATGGAGCCACCGCACCGCAGCGGTACCTTCGACACCGCCGCCCCCGGGGGTCGCTCGCCAACGTCAGTCGAACGAGGGCGTTGTCACCAGCATCTGCAGGTCGCCGCTGAGGGTGGTGGGCGCCGTGGCGGCCAGCATCGCGAAGGTGTCGCCGGCCGCCAGCTCCAGGCGTCCGTGCGCCGTCTCGGCCACGCCGGAGCCCTCGGTCACGATGACCACCGAGTACACCCCGGCATGCGGCCATGCGACCGATCCACCCACCACCAGCCTGAAGGCCTTGAAGTAGGGATCGCTCTGCTCGCCCCAGACGTCGTCCTCGTGCCAGCCTTCGGCGTCATTGCCGGCGACCCGTCGCGGGCCGGGGACGAGCGCCCGCAGCTCATCCGCTCGGACGACGCCTCGGTCGATGACGTCGATCATCCTGTCCCAGCCCTTGGACATGTGGGCCTCGTCAGGCGTGATGGGATAGCCCTTGTGCTCGGCCACGATGGAGAAGTCGGTCGGCTCCTGGGCCTCCACCAGGAAGACACCCGCGCCGGTGGCGTGCAGCAGGCCGGGCCGGACGAACACGGCATCACCGGGCGCCACCTCGATCTCGTTCATGGCAGCACGGATGGCGTCCGTGTCCTGCTGCTCGATCCACGCCATCAGCTGCTCGCGCGAGACGTCCTCGCGGAACCCGAGCCAGATGCGCGGAGAGAGCTGGCCCTCCACCTGGCGGGTGGCCAGGATGGCCCAGGCCTCGGCCTTGCCGAACTGCGAGTCGAAGAGCTGGCGCGCCAGATCGCGCGTGGGATGGACATGCAGCGGCAGGCGCGAGCCGGCATCGAGCAACTTCACCAGCAGCGCCGTCGTCGGCCCATAGCGCTCCACGATGTGGCGGCCGGCGACATCCTGTGGCCGCTCCCTGAGCAGGTCGGCGATGCGGACCGGACGTCCGTCGATCTCCACGGAGCTGAGTCCCTCGCCCGGGTAGCTGTGCTCGGGCGGGTTGATGGCGGCGGTGACCGAGCCGACCCAGTCCTCGGGGAAGGTCGGTGTCCAGTGGCTCCGCGGCGCCACGGAAGCGGTCCATCAGGGCACCGCCGCGATAGAAGCGGTAGACGCGGTTAGGGGGCAGTCGAAGGGGCAGGGTCAGCAGCTCGTCCATGACGACACCATGCCACAACCGACCGGTCGGGCGGCCGTGTCCCTGCGCTGCGGTCAGGCGGCTGGTTCTGCGACGACCGCCGGCATGAGCTCGACCGATTCGGCGACCGCCTCCCAGAAGGGCTCGGCGTCCGGATCGGCGGCACAGGTGAGCAGGTAGCGATCGACGGCGCCGCTCTCGTCGGCGGGACCGTCGAGAAGGTACATCGCCCACACCCGCCCCAGGGCCTGGTCGAAGCTGTCGATGCGGAAGGTCGGTCCGGCGGGCAGCTCGGTCTCGGTCAGCAGCATGGCGCGCTCCGGCCCGTTCACGGTCTGCAGGTAGCTCGCGTAGGCGTAGGCGTGCTCCTCCAGCGAGGCCGGCATGTCCAGGTAGACATCGACATCGCACCAGCGTCCGTCACCGGCGTTGGCCATGAAGACCGTCATCACGTAGACGGGCTCGCCGTCGGGACCTCCCTGGATCTCCGAGACACGGCTCGCCATCGGGGTACGCACATTCCAGTCGGCCGGGAACGACATGGCGATGCCGGCTTCGAGTGCCTCGACCCGCTCGAGCGTGCCACCTCGGCGCGTCGACGGATGCCTGTGCGTACCGCCGTGCGATGCCTCCGCCGTCGGCTCGACGGCATCGGCGGCCAAGGCCGGTGCCGCGCCCAGGATCAGGCAGCGCAGCGGTCAGCGTCGGGACCGATCGTCGCATCGTTCATTCCTCCATCGTCGACATCCTGCGCTCCTTGCGCACTCCCTTCCAGTAGGTTAACCGCCCGGGGCCCGAGCTCCACCGATTCGGCGATCGAGAGCCAGTCCTCGGTCGAGCCGAGCACGTCGGTGCAGGTGAGCAAGATCCGATCGGTAACGTACTCGAACAAGTACCGGACAGATGAGCGGCCCTTGAGCAGATCATCCAGTTCGATCCGGTACGCCGGCCGGCAGGCAGGTCGACGATGGCGTATCCCCCGCTACGGCCAAAGAGGCTGCCGCTGACGTGCCAGCGCTCGAGGAAGGTGGCGTGCTCGTCGAAACCCCAAGGGAAGTCCTCGTAGCGGTCGATGTCACACCAGCGTCCGTCGCCGGCGGTGGCGAAGACCGTGGACCAGGCATACACCGGCGGGCCCTCATCCGCGCCTCGGCCGAACCACGAGGTTCGACGCACCAGCGGCGTGAACACGGTCCAATCGGCTGGGAAGGAGGCGCTGATCCCGAGTTCCACGACCACGACACGTTGGGTCTCCGGTCGTGTGTCCGCGCCAGAGGTCGCCGCCGTCGCGACGACGGGCAGTGCCGCCAGTGCCGAGGCTGCAAGCAGCAACACGAGCATCGGTCGGGGCATCGGATCCTCACTGTGGTGAGCGCCCGTCCCCCTGCAGACGATGAACCTCGCGAGTCTAGCGCCCCCGGTTCGACCCGACTACTTGCGGGCGCGGCCGGCGAGGTACGGCCGGATGGTGACGTTGGAGCGGCCGTCGACGGTCTTGAAGTCGACCGTCGCGTCGCCGATGCGCTCATTGACCTCCAGCGCCACGTACGTATACAACTGGTCGGAGCCACCGACGATGTCCCCGGGCTCGGGCGAGTCGACGAACCTGAAGGTGACATCCGCCTGGCCCTGCACGGGCGCGAAGAAGCGGATGCCCCAGGTGTCGGGGATGCCCGACGCGACGCGTGCGGCCTTGAGCTCGGTCGTGGCGTTCGCGGTGAGCGAGAACATGGCCGGCCGCCGCCTATCGGTAGCTTTGGCGCTGGGAGCTGAAGCAGTCGCTGCAGTAGACCGGCTTGGACCCGGTCGGCTGGAAGGGAACGCGTGCCTCGCGGCCACAGCTCGAGCAGGTCGTGCTGAACATCTCGCGCGAGCCGCCACCGGAGTAGCCGCCACCGGAGTAGCCGCCTGCCCGATCGGGGTCACCGGAGCCGCCACGTGCCAGCTTGCGCGAGGCTCGGCAGGAGGGGCAGCGGCGTGGCTCGCTGAACTGCCGGTCCGCGTAGAACTCCTGCTCGCTCGCCGTGAACGTGAACTCGTTGTTGCAGTCGGCGCAGCTGAGCACCTTGTCGGTCGTGGTATCCATCGAAAAAACTCCTTCTCGAGCGACCTAGCGAAACTATCTCGCCGTGGCCGATGAGAGGGAGTGCCAGTGCTGCCGCGCGTTGCTATCGGCGCAGGGTGCGCCAGATGGGAGTGTAGCACGTCCCGGTTGGGCGTCCCGGGCCGTCAGGGCGTCCAGCGCGGTCCGAGTGCTGTCGAGTCCCGGAGTGCGGTCGGGAGTCCCGGAGTGCGGTCGTGGAGTCCCGGAGTGCTGACGCCGCTCAGTGACGGTCAGGCGATGCCGTCCCACTCGATGACATGCACGAACTCGTCCACGAGACGTGAGTCGAACTGGCGGCCACGTTCGCGGCGCAGCTCCTCGATGGCCTCCCTGATGGAGCGCGCCTCGCGGTAGGGCCGGTACTGGGTCATGGCATCGAAGGCATCGACGATGGCGATGATGCGAGCCCCGGTCGGGATCTCCTCACCCGAAAGCCCGTCCGGGTAGCCCATGCCGTCCCAGCGCTCGTGGTGATGGCGGATGATGGGGCCGAAGCGCTCGGCGCCGTGGAGTGGCGCCGCGATGCGTTCCCCGATCTCGGTGTGCCGTCGGACGGCTTCGCGCTCATCGTTGGTCAAGGGTCCCTGCTTGAGCAGGATCGACTCGGAGATGCCGATGCGACCCAGGTCGTGGAGCAGGATGCTGTAGGCCACGGCATGCAGGTCGGCGGCCGACAGGCCCACGCGGTGGCCCAGCTCGGAGGCGTACTTGCCGATGCGCTCGGTGTGCCGCTGGATGTCGGTGTCGCGAGCGTTCATCTCGTTCGCCAGCGTGGCGATGACCTGGTGTGCCGCTTCCATGCCCAGGAGGGCCCGCCGCGTCCGCAGCGCGGCCTTGATGCGCGCCAGCAGGAAGTGCGGGTCGATGGGCTTGGCGATGACGTCGTCGGCGCCCCTGCCCAGCGAGGCCATGGCGGCATCGTGGTGGCTGGGGCTGCTGAGGACCACGATGGGCAGATCGACGTAGCGGCGGTCCCGGTGGATGCGCTGCATCAGGTCGCCACCGTCCACGCCGGCGATACCGATGTCGAGCAGGACCACGTCGACGGCATGGGCCTCGAGCGCGGCCAGCACGGCGGGGCCGTCCGACTCGATCACCGTGTCGTAGCCGGCCTGCTCCAGCATCGAGGCGATCACGCGTCGGCTCATCACGTCCCGATCGGCGACCAGGACCCGGGCACTGCCCAGGTCGAGCGCGGCCGCGGTCTTTCCGACCGGCGCCGCAGCTGGCGTCGCGATGATGGTGTCGGCCACGATCGTTGTCTCCGATCCCGTGCCCGATGGGCAGGCTACGTTGCGAGTGATGAGCTCGGGCCGGGCAAGAGACCGGTCCCGCTGCATCATCGGGTGTCCGGTCGTGCACGGCCAGTAGGACGTTCGGGCGACCGGCTCATGACCAACGGTGATCCGTGCCTCGACGGAGCGGGTTCCGTTCGGGTCCCACGC
>CAWDQY010000002.1:0-240262 GCA_963804575.1 uncultured Chloroflexia bacterium | reverse complement strand
AGGCGAGAACGCCGGTGTCGTCGAGCGGCGAGTCCGCCAGCGTGCGCCAGCGCCCCGTCGCCGGGTCGAAGGCGAGATGCACGTCGGACGAGCGATCGCCGGGCTCTGCGCGGTGACCGGCCAGGATGACCTCGTGCCCCGTCCAGACAGTGGTGGGGATACCACTGAAGAGCCCGTTCGGCACGTCCGATGCACCCGGGATGGGCTGGTGCTCCTCCCAGCGATGAATCGACGGGTCGTAGGTGGCGGTGCGGCCGCTCGACGGGTCGATGGCGACCATCTGGTCGCCGGCCCAGAGCGCGACCGGGCTCAGTGCCGCGAAGGGCGAGCGCGGCAGCCTGGACCAGGTGCCGCCAAGCGACATGTCGCTGGGCGGGGGCTCCAGCCAGGACGGCTTCGCGGCGTCGTCGGAAGGTGGCGGGCCCTTCAGCACGGCCGGAGCGGACGCGTCAGGGGCCGGCGTCGCAAGTGGCGCGTTCCGCATGGTCGGGACGACATGATCGGTCGGGCACAACCGTGCTTCGACAGCCGGTGTCGAGGCTGTCGTCATCGGTCGTGGCGACGGCTCGGCCGCGATCGTCGCTCCCGCGGGCAGGAGCGTGACCACCGCTGCCACGGCGACCAGGACGCGCAACGAACTCGAGGTCCGGTTCCTCGTGCTGCGCGTCATCGGGCGCTCACCGTCCGCCCTCCCGCTCGAGCGTGACGACATACGTCGATGCCGCGTCCGGCGGGGCGCAGGCCGCGTCGAGCGACACGCTGCCGCTATTGGCGGTGAGCGAGCGCAGGCACCAGTCGGTGTCGCCGACCCAGGCGAGCGACTCGTCCCAGGTTCGGCCGCCGTCCTGCGAGACCATGAGCCACGGCAGATCCGGGGGCGGGTCGCCGTCGGGGTAGCTGGCGTCCTGGTCGTTGCCGGCAACGATGACGGTGCGCCCGCTCGCGACCATGGACGCCGGTCGGCCGTCTGGCCGCGCGTAGGTCCGCAGCCAGTCCTCGCCGTCGGTGCTGCGCCAGAGCCCGAAGGCCTCCTCCGGATCATCGCCAGCGCCCCAGGCCGTACCGCCGAGCACGAAGCCGTCGCCCGCGCGAGCGAGGAGCATCGGCAAGGAGTCGAGGTCGAGCCGCTCCGGGTAGTGACCGACGGTCCGCCAGTGGATGCCGTCGGTGGTGCGAGCGAGGGCATAGCTCGGGTGACCCCAAAGGGCCAGCAGCTCGTCGCGGCCCTGGCTGACCTGGTGCCCGCGGTGCTCGCCTGACGCCTGGAACCCCTGCGCCCGCTGACGGACCCAGGCCTCCCCATCGCCGCTCGTCCAGGCGAACGTCTCGTCGGGCGCGTACGTCCGGTTTGCGACGAGCGTCCATCCCGACGAGCTTCCGCAGCAAGGCTGCTGCGTGAACGTCTCGAGCGCGACGATCCGGTCGCCCAGCGTCCAGTAGCCGTGGACGATGCGCCGGTAGTCGTCGAACTGGTCGGGCGTGGGGATGCGCTGTTGGGCCACCCGCCGCCAGGCGAGGCCGTCGCGCGAGGACCACACGTCGTAGCGCCACACCCGGTCGAAGGGGGCGTCGTTGGCGATGAGCACGAGGCCGTCGTCGAGGCGCAGCAGCGCACTCACCCAGCGGATGCCACGCGGCAACGAGGCTCCCTGCCAGTCGAGCCCATCAGCCGAGACCCAGGACGAGAGCACCCCGTTGGCGCCGCCGTGGATCGAGGCGAAGCCGCCGCTCCAGGCGGTCGAGTGCATGCCGCGCACATCGGCCGGTGGCTGTCGCTCCAGCCCGGGCTGCCAGTCGAGCCCGCTTGGCCGGACGATGTCGTCGGCGTCGGCCGGCGTGACCGGCTCGGGGATGGCCTGCGGAGCCAGGTGCCCGATGACCGCCCACCCCAGCGCCGGCTCGGCGCCCTCGATGGGATTGGCGACGTGGCGCAGCAGGTACGTGGCCGGCTCACGCGCGAGGGTCACGGCCAGGTCGCGCCCGAATCGCTCCAGTGCGCCGTACTGGACGGGGATGCCGAAGCCGAGCGGGGCGGTGGGGTCATCGGGATCGACCTCAGTCACCGGGTCCGTGGTGAGCCAGCCACCGGGACAGCGTACGAAGGGCGAGTAGCGGCCGCCGGCGTCGTTCGGGTCGAGCGCCTCCGGCACCTCGGGGCAGGGCTGCGGGCTCGCCAGGCGGGAGAACCAGCCCCGCGTCACGATGAGCGCTCCGACGGGCAGCGCATCGGCTGCCGCCATCGCCTGCGGCTCGATGGGCGTCAGGTACGTACCACCCGGCGTGGCGACCTCGCCGCGGAACTTGAGGGCATCGTTGAAGAGGTGCTCGATGGCCAGCAGGCCCTCGATGCGCGCGTCGGCCGCATACCGGTCGGCCACGACATCGTCGGCCCGCACGACGGGATCGCCCGGGTATCCCTCGCGTGGCAGGACCCCGAAGCTCTGGCCACCGGCCAGGCGATCGGGCTGGTCCTGTCGAGGGCTCCGGACGATGACGGCGTCCGCCACCAGCATCCCCAGGGTCTCGCCCCACTGCGTCTGCTCGCCTCGCACTGCGAGGAGCTCATCGTGCGTCAGCGGTCGCGCGGCGTTGGGAGCCGGGCCGTCGCCGGGTGCGGGACTGGAAGCCGGCTCCTGTGCCGACACGGCTGACGGCATGAGCAGCAGCGCGCACATGGCCAGGACCGACATCCGAGTGGAACGCATCGTCACTCCCCCGAGCTGCCTGGCACCGGCACCTTGCCCTCCCCGACCGGGCTCACGTGGCGAACCCCAGGACCTGGCCGGTCCACGGATCGAGCAGCATCCGCCCGTAACCGCCGCCGAACGGCCCCCACGAGCCGGCGAACAGGCCGATGTGCACGGTGCCATCGGGCGCCGGACCGTCGAACCCGAGCTCGGTCCAGTAGAAGCTGCGCTTGTCGACCACGTGGAACGTCGTGTTGGACCACTGGTTCGGTCGGTCCCGACGGTCGAGCCAGTCCTTGAACCGCGGGTCAGCGAGCATCGTGTCGATGAGCTCCTGCGGCGTCGCCCAGGGCCAGCGCGGGCCGACCAGGCGCACGTCGTCGCGCGCGGTCAGAAGCCGCGGCGTTTCATCCCCGGCCACCCTGAAGCCGAAGGTCGTGGCCACCGGCAGGCGACCGCTCGGGAGCGGCTGATCCCGGACGGGGTAGCGCAGGATGGTCCAGACGTCGTACTCGTAGACCTCGCCCGGTCCCAGGTCGATATCGAGCCCGACGCTTCCCGGGCAGTCGTCGCCATCACCCTGTCGGCGTCGAAACCCAGTCTCCCGGGCCATTGAGACAGCACCCGGCGCTTGAACTCGGCGGCGTTGCCGCTCCAGCGCTTCCCCGCCGGGAAGAGTCCATCGGTCTCGGCCCGTGTCCATCCACCTCCACAGCCGAAGGTGATGGTGCGGGTGCCACCGTTGGTGATTCGCACGTGGGCCGGCAGCCAGTCGCGAGTGCGCTGACGGCCCTCGGGCAGCCACAGCTCGAGGCGCACCCCACCGCGCTCACTGCGGGCGGACGGTGGAGCAGACGTGTCGAGCACGCGCCGCTCACCCTCGGGTCGCGTCACCGGCGCCCGCAGCGGCGGATCGGCGCCGATCGCTCCGATGGCGGGCGGTGGGTAGGTCGGACGGGGCGGCAGGGCCGCTGAGCGGTCGGTCCAGGAGCCCACCCAGATGCCGTCGCTGCCGGCGACCACGATCTCGCTCGGCCGAGCGGCGAGCAGCACCGGCTCGGTGGTCGTGGGGACCTCGCCGGTCGACGGCACCGCCTGCCACGTCTCGCCAGCGGTGCTGACGCTGATCTCGTGGCGACCGTCAGCGGACACCCGGTCGGCGATGATGAGCTCGCCATCGGTGGCATAGACCGGCGGGTCACCCGGAGCCGACGGTGCCTCACCGTCCACCTGTCGCCAGTCCCCGGCGTTGATGCTGCGCCACAGCCTCGGATCACCGTCGGGCGTGTCGTCGACGATGGCGATGGCGCCATCACGACCGACGTAGAAGGCCGATGGCGGAGCCGGTCGGTCGGGCTCGGAGCCCCGCCACTGGCGGGTGATGTAGTTGATCCTGAGGTTCGAACCCACCCATACGGCCGGCTTGTCCGTGCCGGCACGACCGAAGGTGACGAACTTGTTGCCCATCGGTCCGGCGGCCGTGAGCGTGGCCCCCTCGTGCGCACTGGGCGAACTCGACGCGCTCTCGCCAGCGGCGACCGTTGGGCGAGCTCCAGATGCGATCGGCGGCCGCGTCGCCCGCTGCTCGCCCGAAGACGAAGAGTCCGTCGCCGGCGGCGACGATGCCGTCGATGCTGGCACCCTCGAAGGGCTCGAGCTTGGCATCGGCGACCCGTGCCCACTCGCGGCCGTCGGTCGAGTTCCAGATGACGACATCACCATCCGCATCGGTGCCGTGGGCCAGCCAGCCCTTGGCGTATGCCGTCACCCCGATCACGCGCGGTGCCTGCCTCGATGCCGGGCAGGTCCGCCACCGGCGCCCAGCTGTGCCCGTCCTCCGAGTGCCACAGCCCAGGCGCACCCGTGGCGTCGCTGGTCACGAGCACGAGGGCCCTGGGTCCCGCGGCGATGGCCAGCGGCCGTGTGCCGGCGTCGGCGAGCATCGGATCCCCCGCCGAGTCCACCGCCCGTCGCCAGGCGAGGCCCGGAGCCACGTCCGCACCCGGGTCGGTCGACGCGCCGGGACGTGGCGAGCCCATGTCTCCGGGCACGCCGTCGGCCACGGGCCGGGTGGAAGGTGCCGCCGAGGTCTCCGACTGCGCGAACACCGGGGCTGCCAGCAGCAGGGCGAGCAGTCCGCTCGCGAGGATCGACAGGCCCGGAGTCATGGTGGGTACTCGCGGCTTCACAGTGTCCCCCAGCGTCCCTTGCGGCGGTTGCGGCTGGTAGCGGCGGTAGCGGCGCGTCGAGACGCCCGACCCCTGCAGTCCGCTGATGCGGCCCGAGATGGGCCAGCATCCACGCAACCGTGCTCTCGCGATCGCCGGTCGTCAACTCCGATCCGATCGGCGAGAGGTGAAGAACTCGACACCGCCGTACGTGTCTGCGCCGCGCTCCTCGCGCAGCGGGGGCCGGGAGCGCCAGCGGTGGCGTGAGCCCGGCGCGGGCTCCAGGGGCTCGGCGCGGGCTCCACGGTCACGGCGCCGACCCTGCAGCGGTGATGCGGTCGAGTCAGGACCCACGGCACTTGACGCGTGTCGGACGTTGGATGAGCCTGCGCCCCATGGACGACGAGGAGTCGCCGCAGCGTCGGAGGGCGACACATAACGCGGGCGCGTTCCTGGGGCCCAATGGCACGTTTCCGGCCGCCATGCACACGCTGAGCGACGAGGTGCCACAGGAGCCCAGCGAGCTGGAGATCGAGCGCCGCGGCGCCAAGACGTCGCGTCCGCCCCGCTCGCTGCTCGAGATGATCCTGGGCTGGGTCAGGGGCACGCCGAGGTAGCACGGCTCGCGTCGCCGACGGTCGCTGATGGCGAACGCCGCTGATGCGCCTGTCGCCGGGAGAGCCAGAGACGTGCCTGTCGGGAGGACTGGCAGGGGCTGATACGATGCCGCCAGCGTCCAGCCTTCCATCTGAGGAGACCCCCCATGCTGACCGCCAATCCGTATCTCTCCTTCGACGGCAACTGCGAGGAGGCCTTCGAGCGCTACCGCTCGATCTTCGGCGGCGAGCTCGCCATCAGCCGCTACTCCGAGATGCCGCCCGACACGCCCGTCGACGCCAGCGCTGGCGACCAGATCATGCACGTCTCGTTGGGCCTTGGTGATGGCCAGGCGCTGATGGGCTCCGACCGACCACCGGGCATGGGCACCACGACGTTCGGTGACTCGGTGGCGATCAGCATCAGTCCCGACAGCGCCGAGGATGGCCGACGCATCTTCGAGGCCCTGGCGGACGGCGGAATGGTGCTGATGCCCTACGAGCACCAGTTCTGGGGCGCCGACTACGGCATGTGCCGCGACCGCTTCGGCATCAACTGGATGGTCAACTACGACTCCCGCGCCGGCTGAGTGGCGTCAGGCAGTGGGTCGGCGAGCGGGTCGATGAGCCCGATCTCGCTGGCACGGATACAGCGGACCGTGCCGTCATCAGGCAGCTGCTCGAGTTCCTGCCGCACCGAGCACGAGCCCGCCACGGCATAGGCACAGCGCGGACCGTAGCGGCATCCGGTCATCGGGTCGATGGCTCCCGCAGCCGGACCTGGCAGCAACGGCACCCGGAACGGGACCCCGAGCTCGGGGACCGATCGTCGCAGCGCTGCGGTGTAGGGGTGCCGTGGCTGTCGCAGCAGCTGCTCCGTCTGGCCGCTCTCCACGACCTCGCCGCGATACAGCACCAGCGTCGTGGGGCAGAGCCGGGCGACGACGGCCAGGTCATGGCTGATGAGCAGCGTGCCCAGGCCACGCTCGTGGCGCAGTCGCTCGATGAGGTCGAGGATGCGCACGGCGACCGTGGCGTCGAGGCCGCTGGTGGGCTCGTCCAGCAGCAGGATCCGCGGACCGACGGCCAGCGCGCGGGCGATGATGGCGCGCTGGCGCTGACCACCGGAGAGCTGGTGCGGATGCCGTCGAGCGGCCGTGGCGGCCAGTCCGACCTCGTCGAGCAGCCGCTGCACGACACCCGCCTGCTCCTCACCGGGCTGTCGACCCTTGCGTCCCCCTGCCCGCCAGCCTTCGGCGATCGCCGAGCCGATGGTCTGGCGGGGGTCGAGAGCGCCGTCGACGTCTTGCGGGATGAGCTGCACCGCGGTGCGGAAGGCCCGCAGCTCGGGACCCCGCAAGTCGGCCACCGGCCGGCCGGCCCAGGTCACCGAGCCACGCGTGGCCGGAACGAGGCCCAGCAATGCCCGCAACGCCGTCGTCTTGCCCGAGCCGCTCTCGCCCACGAGCGCCAGCGAGCGCCCGGGCTCAAGGACCAGTCGTTCGATGGCCAGCGCCGGGTGCGCGCGCGGGTCGCTGCCGTGGTAGCGCACCTCCAGGTCCGTGGCCTCGAGACGGACCGCGTCGGTCGCGGTGGTGGTCATGGCGCGCTCCGCTCCCAGCGGGGCAGGGCTGACCGTGCCGAGACCAGGGCCTGCGTCACCGGGTCGGTCGGATGCTCCAGGATCTCCGGACCGCCGCGCTCCACGATGCGGCCGCGCTCGATGATGCTGATGCGGTGGGCCAGCCCAGCCACCAGTGCCAGGTCGTGCGAGACGAGCAGGAAGGCGGTGCCTTCGCTCGCGCGCAGCTCGCGGAAGAGCTCGGCCACCTCGGCCTGGACCGTGACATCGAGCGCGCTGGTGGCCTCGTCGGCCAGGATGAGCTCTGCCCGCAGCGCCACCGCCAGGGCGATCGAGACACGCTGGGCCTCGCCACCCGAGAGCTGGTGCGGATAACGGCGCAGCAGGGCCGGATCGAGGCGCACGGCCTCGAGCGCGTGTGCCAGGCGGACCGCGCGCTCGGCCTTGGGCACATCGTGCAGGGCCAGCGCCCGGTCGATCCAATCGTCGCTGCGCAACGTTGGCGTCAGGGCGGCCCGAGCAGCCTGCAACACCACCGCGATGCGCCGACCGCGGACGTCGCGCATGGCACGCTGGCCCGCGCCGACGATCTCCATGCCGTCGAAGCGGATGCTGCCCGACACGCGGGCGGACGCCGGCAGCAAGCCCAGGATCGCCGCCTGCAAGAGGCTCTTGCCAGCACCGCTCTCGCCCACCAGCCCGACCATCTCGGCGCGCTCGACCTCGAGGAGGTCGATGTCGAGCAGCGGGGTCCCGTCGATCTCGACCAGCAGGTCGCGGATGGCCAGGAGCGGGCTCGCCACGCCCGTCATCGTCGGGTCGCACCCTTGGGATCGAGACGCTCCCGCAGGCCCTCCCCCAGGAGCGTGAAGGCCAGTGCGGCCAGCATGATGGCGGCGCCCGGCACGATGGAGACCCAGGGGTGTGTCTGGAACAGCGATCGGCCCTGCTCGACCATCAGGCCCCATTCGGGGGTGGGGTCGCGCGCGCCGAGCCCGAGGAAGCTCAGGCCGGCCAGCGTGAGGATGACACCACCCAGGTCCAGGGAGGCTTGCACGATGACGGGACCGGCCGCGTTGGGCAGGATGTGCCGGGTCGCCAGGCGAACCCGGCCCAGGCCGAGAAGACGCCCCGATTCGATGTAGGCGCGGCCCCGGATGGCTGCCGCCTCTCCTCGCATCAGGCGTGCATACCATGGCCACCAGGCGACGACGATGGCGATGGCGGCGTGTTCCAGGGACGGCCCCAGCGCCGCCCCGATGGCCAGCGCCAGCAGCAGCGAGGGAAAGGCCAGGAAGATGTCGACCACCCGCATCAGCACCTCGTCGACCCAGCCCCCCATGGCGCCACTGAAGAGCCCGACCGGTACGCCGATGGCGAGGGCCGCGGCGATGACCAGCAGCGACGTGCCCACCGAGGACCAGGAGCCGAAGAGCACGCGCGAGAGCACGTCGCGGCCGACCAGGTCGGTCCCCAGCGGGTGCTCACCGCCGGGCGGCTGCAGCGTGGCCAGCAGGTTCGTGGCCGTCCCGGCATCCTCGGGGAAGGGCGAGATCCACGGCGCCAGCAGCGCCGACCCGAGCAGCAACAGGATGATGATGCCGCTGACGATCAGCCCGGGATGCCGGCGGGCATAGCGGGCCACGGCAGCCATCACCGGAGCCTCGGATCCACCATCGGTCGGACGAGGTCCACCACGAGGTTGGCCAGCAGGTAGGCCAGCGCCACCACCACCGTCGCCCCGGCGATGGAGGGCGCGTCGAGCGTGCTGATCGAATCGGCCACGTAGGAGCCCAGGCCGGGCCAGTTGAACAGGTTCTCCACCAGGAACGTGTTGGCGAGTGCGTAGCCGAAGACCAGCGCGAGCGCCGCCAGCACCGGTCCCATCGATGGCCGCAGGGCGAAGCGCAGCAGGATGGTGCGCTCGGCATAGCCGATGGCGCGAGCCATGCGGATGTGCTCCTCCCCGAGGGTCTCGATCAGGCTGGCGCGTGACAGGCGCCCGATGAGGCCGGTCGGATAGGCCGCCACCACCATCGCCGGCAGCAGCACGTGCGAGAGCGCCGAGAGGAAGAGTGGCCCATTGAGCTTCAGCAGCGCGTCGAGCATGAGGATCCCGCTCACCGAGTCGGCCTCGACCGCATCGCGGAAGGCGCGGTCGTAGCGGCCCGCCACCGGCAGCAGGTCCAGCTCCGTCGCCACCGTCAGCTGCAGCAGCAGGCCCAGCCAGAAGATGGGTGCTGAGACCAGCACCGCGGTCACGGCGCTGCTGAGCCAGTCCGGCCAGCCACCCTTCCAGCGCGCCCCGATCATGCCCAGCAGCAGCCCGGCCACGACCGCGATGAGCATGGCGATGCCGACCAGCTCCAGCGATGCCACCAGCCGGCCCAGGACATCGTCGATGACCGGCTGGCGCGTATGGATGGAGAGGCCCCAGTCGCCCTGGACGAGGCCCAGCAGGTAGCGCACCACCTGCTCCGGCAGGGGCAGGTCGAGGCCCAGCTGCTCGCGCACGAGCGCCAGCTCCTCGCGGGAGGCGCGAGGACCGGCCCAGGTGGAGGCGGCATCGCCCGGCAGGAGCCGGGTGATGCCGAACGCCACCAGCCCGACGCCGAGTGCGACGAGGAGCGTCTGCGGGACTCGCCGCAGGAGCAGTCGTCGCATCGTCATCGGGCGCGGCGCGGACGTTGGTCTGCGGGTGCGGGCCGCCGCTGGGCCCGCAGACCGACAGCGTCCCTAGTCGCCCAGTGGCGTGAGGTCGTAGACGAAGGTGACCTGGGCGTAGGCCGGGTCATCCACGTAGCCGCCCACGCTGGCATCGAGCGCGCGCTGGTAGTTCTGCACGTAGGGAGACCACCGCGACAGCCTCGTCGATGAGCTTCTGCTGCATCTCGATGTACTGCTGCTCGGCAGCCTCACGATCGGTGACCGTCAGCGATTGGATGCCATCGATGGCAGCATCCATGTCCGGGTCAGCGTAGTAGGACAGGTTGAAGGTCGGCTCCTCCTCGCTGTGGAACAGGGAGATGAACCAGCTGAACGGATCGGGGTAGTCCGGCCACCAGTACATCACGAAGATGTCCTGGCGATCCTCGATGTTGTCCGAGATGGCGCGATCCCACTGCGCCTGCCACTCGGTGGCCTGGATATCGAGCTCGATACCCAGCTCGGCGAGGTTGGACTTGAGGCTGGTCGCGACCAGCGTCTGGTCGGTGTCGCCGACCGCCATCGTCAATGTCAGCGCCGGCAGTTCGCCGACGTCGACTCCGGCCTCGGCCAGCAGCTCGCTCGCACCTTCGAGATCAAGCCCGCTGCCGCTGAGATCGTCCGAGTAGCCCAGCAGGCCGGGTGGGATGACCCCCTTGGTGGGCACGACGGCGCCGGTCAGGGCCGCGGCGATGCCATCGGTGTCGACGGCCTTGGCGACGGCGCTCCGCAGCGCCGGATCGGCGAGCGGCCCGGACGCCGTGTTGAGCAGGATCATCAGGTTCTGCAGGGAGGGCGTCTCGACGATCTGGACGTTCTCATCGGTGCGCAGGCTGTCGATGAGCTGCGGCGTGAGCCGTTCGACGAAGGACACCTCGCCGGCCTTCACCAGCTGCAGCGCCGTGGTCGCCTCGGGCACGACCCGGAACACGACCTCGTCATAGTGGGCGCCATCCCAGCCGCCCCAGTACTCGGGGAAGGCATCGAGGGTCAGCTCGAACTCCTGGCCCGGGTCCCACTGGGAGATGGTGTATGGGCCGGTCCCGGCGTCGCCGCCGTCAGCGAAGAACGCCACCAGCTCTTCCTCGGACGCGCCCTCGCCGGCGGCCTGGGTGTCGTAGATGTAGGCCGCGTAGTTGGCGGCAGCGATGAGGTCCATGGGGGCAGGCCAGGCGAGGTTCAGCACCAGCGTGGTGGCGTCCGGGGCCTCGATCGACTCGACCCCGCCCCAGATGTAGCCGGCGCCCATGCCCAGGCCCTGGGTGCGCTCGATGGCGGCCTTGGCGGCCGCGGCGTCCATGGGCCGGCCGGTGTGGAAGACCACGTCGTCGCGCAGGGTGAAGGTCCAGGTCAAGCCGTCATCACTGGCCGACCACGCGGTCGCCAGCGCCGGCATCACCGTTCCGCTGGCGGAGTCGTAGCGCGTCAGCGACTCGTAGATGTTGTGCATGGCGATGACCTCGTTGGAGTACGAGGACGCCGGGTCGAGGTCCGTCACCACCGCCAGGTGGGAGGCGTAGGTGAACGTCTCGCCCTCGTCCTGCGCGCCGGCCGCCATCGGCATCGCCAGCAGCAACGCTGCAGCGGTCAGCCCCGCGCCGAGCCAGGCTCGCGAGCGGCTCCCGTGGTTCCCTGTCATCTCCTGCTCTCCTTTTCGGTCGTTGGGGGCTACGGCATCCGCCACAGCGATCACCCCAGGATGAGTGGTCCAGCCGCCTTGACCCGGATGCGGGCCGCGGGCTCCATCAGGTACGTCAGCGGCGTCTCCTCCACGTCCACCACCTCGACCCGTTCGGGGTCGGCGCCTGCCGCCACCGCCGC
Organism: uncultured Chloroflexia bacterium; assembly: GCA_963804575.1. Classification (GTDB taxonomy): domain Bacteria; phylum Chloroflexota; class Limnocylindria; order Limnocylindrales; family CSP1-4; genus JAFMJV01. Next base: position 228,702 of record CAWDQY010000002.1, on the reverse strand, counting down.
CGCCCCGGCCCGCGCAGCGATCGCCTGCACCGCCTCGGCGTGGCCGCGCGCCTGGAAGGTCACCACCTCCTCGGCGCTGCCGCTGACCTTGGCGATGGCGGCCCCGATGGCGTTGGCCACGTCGTGGTGGGGCGGACGCAGGACCTCGCTGGCGCCGGGGACATGGTCGTCGAGCAGGATGCTGCCACCGCCGACGGCGATGATGGTGGCGTCGCTGCGCGAGGTCTTCACTCGGTCGATCGCCTCCGCCAGCGCCACATCGGCCAACGACAGTCCCTGCCTCAGCAGCTCAGCGTGGCTGGACGCCGGCATGGCACTGCCGATACCGGATGCCCGTCCCAGCAGCAAGGCGGCGTCGGTCAGGGTGGGCGTCGAGCCGCCGAACGCGAGGGCCTCGCGGCTGATGCGCCAGGCGACCGAGTCCGGCCCGACCGCGCCAGCCCGCACGACGGTGCCGCCGCCGATGGCGATGGACACGATGTCGGGCATGCGGAAGTTGGTGCGCACGCCGCCGATCTCCACGGCCTGGGACGACTCGCGGGGAAAGCCGCCCACGAGCACGCCGACGTCGGTGGAGGTGCCGCCCACGTCGACCACGATGCCGTCATCACGGCCGGTCAGGTAGGCCGCGCCGCGCAGCGAGTTGGCGGGGCCCGAGCCGATGGTGAGGACCGGGAAGCGGACCGCGTGCTCGAGCGCCATGAGCGTACCGTCGTTCTGGGCGAAGTAGAGCGCAGCCCTGATGCCACGGCGCTCCAGGGCTGCCGCGAGCGTGCCGGCGACATCGCGGGCCACGCCCAGCAGCGCACCGTTGAGGACCGCGGAGTTCTCCCGCTCCAGGATGCCGAGGGAGCCCAGCTCGTGGCTCAGCGACAGGTGCACGTCGTCGCCCATGACCTCGCGCGCGATGTCGCCAGCGGCCAGCTCGTGGCGCGGCGAGACCGGAGCGAACACGCTGGTGATGGCGACGGCATCGACCCTGCCGCGAAGCGGCTCCAGGAAGCGACGCACCGCGTCTCCGTCGAAGGGGACGATCTCCCGGCCATCGAGCTCGATGCCGCCGCGGACGATGGCCTCGCCACCGGAGACCACGGCCTTGAGGTCCTGCGGCCACGTCAGCAGCGGGCGGACCGACAGCGTGGCGGGGGCACCGATGCGCAGGACCGCCACGCGGTGGAGCTGGCGGCGTTCGAGGATGGCGTTGGTGGCGTGGGTCGTGCCCAGCATCACGTGGCTGATGCGGGCCCGATCGATGTCGCCGGCCGCGAGGACCGCGTCAACGGCCGCCTCGATGCCGGCGCTCACATCGGCCGAGGTCGGCGTCTTGGCCTTGGCCACGAGCGTGTCAGCCCGATCGAGCACGACGGCGTCGGTGTTCGTGCCGCCGACGTCGATGCCGAGGCGCAGGTCCAGCACGCGGCGCACGGGGGGCGGGATGGCCGGGTCCTCGCTCACCGGCGGAAGCCGGCGTCCCGGCCGGGCCATGCACCGGTGCCCGGGTTGAGCTCCTCGACCGGCACGTAGGGCAGGTCGAACCCGAAGGCCGCTGGTCCGGCAGTCTCGAGACCGATGGGCGTGCGCCAGATGGGCGGGCACGGGATGGCCACCGCGACCAGTCGCTGGCCGTAGCGCAGCCGTTCGGTGTGGATGGCCTCGCCGGTCTGCTCGTCGAGCAGCGAGATGATGTCGGGTGCGGTGGCGCGAACCGCGCCGTCCACGCGCGCCACCAGGAACTCGTTCTGGATCTCGATGTCGAGGCGGCGGCCGGCGTCGGCGCGCGTGCCCTCGATGGTGGCGGTGCCACGGATGAAGCCGCCCTCGAAGCGTCGCTCGATGTCGACGACCTTGCCATCCAGCAGCCGCGCGGCGCCGGTGGCAGCGATGACGGCCGCCACGGGGTCGGTCGCCGCGCCGCTGATGGCTCGCCCGATCTCCCCGGCCAGGCTGACGGTGCCAGGCACCGTGGCCACGCGGGCCTGCGCCACGGTCATGGTGTACTCGGCGCTGGCCGCGATACCGCCACAGGCGATGGCGATGGCACGCTCCAGTCGCTCGGCCCAGACGCCTTCGGCCTGGTGGATGACGGCACGGTGACCACGCTCATCCACGACCACCGCGGGTGCCGCGGGGATGCCTGCCAGGTGCATGGTGACCTGCTGGACCTCGGGAAAGGCGCGTCCCATGCCATCGGCATCGAGCACCGGCAGGCCCATGCGAGCTGCCCAGGTCAGCGGCACCATGCCGTTGGAGCCACCGATCTCGGCACACATCAACGCCGCCACCGGCGCGCCTCGCAGCCGTTCGACCTCCTCGCGAAGGTAGGAACCCTCGTCGCCCGAGGAGAGCTTCTCGATGGTCACCGTCGGTGCACCCAGGAAGCCGCAGGACATGATGATGCCGTCGTCCGGCAGGTCGTCGAACCCGACCAGTTCGACGGGTCCGTAGTCGCCGATGGCCTGGATCGCCATCAGGGTGGCGGTATAGGCCTCGCCACCGCCGCCCGCCCCGAGCACCGAACAGCCACGCGCGATGTCGGGCAGCTCGTCGACGAGGATGGTGCGGGGCACGGCCGGATGATAGCCGAGCGCCGCGTGGCCAACGACTACCACCCGGGAGCGCAGAGGCGTCCGGTCATGCCTGCAACCGATACGAAACCTGGTCGCGCCGCTCCCGTACCATCTGGGGTGACACCTGCCGCGCCTGTGACGGCCACCCCGGGGAGGACACTGATGATCGACCGCGTATCCCATTCCGACGCCGAATCCGACGCGCGCCGGAAGCCCCAGGTCCCGCCCGAGGTCGCGCAGCCGCACTACCGGCCCGAGCCCGCCCGCTACGACCACATGCAGTTCCGCTTCAGCGGCAACAGCGGCCTGCCGCTGCCGGCCATCTCGCTGGGCCTGTGGCACAACTTCGGTGACGACGTCCCCTTCGCCCGACAGCGCGCCATCATCCGTCGGGCCTTCGACCTGGGCATCACCCAGTTCGACCTGGCCAACAACTACGGCCCGCCCTTCGGCTCGGCCGAGGAGAACTTCGGGCGCATCTTCGCCAAGGACCTGGCGTCCTACCGCGACGAGCTCATCGTCACCACCAAGGCCGGCTGGGACATGTGGCCCGGCCCCTATGGCTGGTCAGGCTCACGCAAGCATGTCCTGGCCAGCCTGGAGCAGAGCCTGCGGCGCATGGGTCTCGACCACGTCGACATCTTCTACTCGCACCGCATCGATCTCGACACCCCGCTGGAGGAGACGATGGGAGCGCTGGCGACGGCGGTGCAGCAGGGCAAGGCCCGCTACGTCGGCATCAGCTCGTACTCACCGGCCCGCACGCGCAGGGCGGCGGCCATCCTGCGCGACCTGGGCACACCGCTGCTGATCCACCAGCCCAACTACTCGATGCTCAACCGCTGGATCGAGGCCGAGCTGCTCGACGTGCTGGCAGCCGAGGGCGCCGGCTGCATCCCCTTCTCTCCCCTCGCCCAGGGTCTGCTCACCAGCAAGTACCTCGAGGGCGTCCCCGCCGGCAGCCGAGCCAGCCAGGGCAAGTCGCTCTCGAGCCGCATGCTCGGCGACGACAACCTCGCGCGCATCCGGGGCTTGAACGACATCGCCCAGCGGCGTGGCCAGTCGCTCGCGCAGATGGCCATCCTGTGGACGCTGCGCGACCCGCGGGTGACCTCGGCGCTCATCGGTGCCAGCTCGCCCGAGCAGCTGCAGGACAGCGTCGGTGCCCTGGACGGCGCGCCCTTCAGCCAGGACGAGCTGGCCGAGATCGACCGATTCGCGACGCCAGGCGCCGGTGTCGACCTCTGGAACGTCTCGGCCGGCCTCTAGCAGCTGCTACGGGGCGAGGGTGCCCGCGAACACCTGCCACGCCAGGAGGGTCTTGGCGAAGAGGCTCAGGAACATGTAGGTCTTCTCGCCCACGAGGTAGTCGCGCCAACGGCCGATCTTGCCGTACTGCAGGATCATGGTGATGGCGAACACGTTGAAGGCCAGGAAGAGCGAGACGAAGATGGCGATGACGAAGCCGGGGATGGGCTCAGCGCCCGGCTCGGTCGCCGCCGACCACAGCGCGATGCCGATGACGATCCAGGGCACGATGCCGGCGATGACGCCGAAGACGTAGTGGTTCCACTGGGTCTTGGTACGGCCCTGGTTGGCCGATTCCATCGACCAGCCGAACAGGTTCATGGCGGCATTGATGCCGAAGATGGCCACCAGCGTGCCGATCTCCTGGATCCCGGCGAGCGTGGCGATGACCACGATCATGACGCTGGAGCTGAGCGCGTACTCGATCCAGCGCACGGGCTGGATGCCGTTGGCCAGGCGCCGCTCGTACCAGGCCCGCAGTGGCCATGCCAGCAACGCCATGGGCGATGGCGCTCATGAAGAAGAAGGTCGCCACCGCCGGCCCGATGGGCAGCTCGAAGAGCGGCGCTCTGTGTCGGACACGAGCGTCTCGGTGGCGGTATCGAACGTCAGATAGCTGGTGACGACCGGGCTGCTGACGATGGGGTCCTTGGCGAAGGACAGCGCCAGGATGACCACGCCCTGGATGGCGTGGAGTGCGGCCAGCACCGCGTTCCAGCGGAACAGGCTGTGCGCGCGGTCCTCGGCGATGGGCGCGGCCGATAGCTCGGCGACTGCCGCGGTGGCAGCGGACATGGGTACGATCCTCCCGATCTTGCGTGGTGACGATGTCTGGGTAGAGCGTGATTGTACACGTGTCCGTCCAGTCTGTGTACTGGGTTTGTATATGCCTGTCTCCCCCCAACCTCCTGTCAAGCACAGCAGCGCGTCCCGCTGCACGCCGTCAGTTCGTCAGCGTCACCTTGCGGATCGAGCGGGGCTTCTCGGGATCGCGGCCCTGCGCCATCGTGCTGTGCATCGCGTGGAGCTGGCCCGGCACGATGGAGACGATGGGCATGAGCCACTCGGGCAGGTGCGGCAGCGCCATCGACCAGGTGCCCTTCGCGCAGAGGGCTTCGTCGTCGCTGACGATGAGCAGGTGTGCACCCAGCTCGCCACCGAGCCGTTCGATGACCTCGGCCATGTCGTCTTCGGTGGCACCGCTGGGCGCGATGCAGAAGGTGGGGAAGCCGGCCTCGATGAGCGCCAGCGGCCCGTGGATGAAATCGGCGGACGAGTACGGGTCGGCCAGGATGTAGGCCAGCTCCTTGAGCTTCAACGCCCACTCGCGCGCGGTCGCGTAGTGGTAGCCGCGACCCAGCACCACGCAGCGGTCCAGGCCGGCCTGGTCGCGGGCGATACGCTCCGCCTCTCCTTCCAGCTGGAGCGCGGCCGCCAGCGCGTCGGGCATGGCGGCGAGGTCCTCCTCCGCGCTCGTCCGGGCAAGGCCCGCTGCCAGCATGGCCAGCACCAGCAGGGTCGCGGTATAGGTCTTGGTGGCCGCCACGGCCAGCTCGGGTCCCGCGCGCAGGGCCAGGTGATGCTCTGCCGTCTCAGCCATGTCCGAGCCGGGCGTGTTGGTGATGGCGAGGGTCAGCGCTCCTTGCGAGCGTGCCGAGCGGATGACCCCCACCACGTCGGGTGAGGCGCCCGACTGGCTGATGCCGATGACGAGCGCACGGCCGTAGTCGGGGGTGGCGCCGTAGAGCGAGTGGATGCTGGGAGCCGCGAGGCCGACGTTGATGCCGGCCAGGACACCCAGAGCGTACTGCGCGTAGATGGCCGCGTGGTCGGAGGTGCCTCGCGCGGCGATGACGATGTGGCTTGGATCGGCCGCCCGGATAGCCCGGCACAGCTCCGCCACCTCCGGTCCTGCCTCGCGCAACAGGCGCGCCGCTACCTCGGGCTGCTCGCGGATCTCATCGATCAGGGCCATCGCACCACCTCCATGCCATGCCCACGAGGGTACAGCCCGGGGATGTCCACGGGCAGCCGGCCACCGATGGGCGCTTGGCCGAAGAGGGCATCCGCGACCGCTCCCACGCTGGCCGGGACGATCGAGTAGGAGCACAGGTGTGTCGCCGATGTCGGGTAGTCAGCGAGGTCGTAGGGCGTGCGCATGGCCACCGTCACGGCGGGCGTGCCGGTCCCCAGCACCGGCTTCCACCAGGCGGGCCTGCGTGGGCTGGACGCGCGTGGCCATGGTGGCAACGATGACGCAGGCCGCGCCCGCCGCCGCCTCCCGCGCCGCCCGGATGTCCTCATCGGTCGGTTCCGAGGCCACGCGCAGGCCCACCACGTCGGCGTGGTAGCGGCGCACCGCCACGTCCAGCGCCAGCGGCTCGTCGGCCGACGAATTGGCCGGCGTCAGCTCCCGGGGCTGCGGCGTGATGACCACGACACGACCCAGGCTCGTCGGAGCGCAGCGGCAGCAGGCCGGCATCGTCCCGCACCAGCGTGAGCGCTGCTCGCGCCGCACCGCGGGCCAGGGCCCGATGCGCCTCGCACCGAACGACCTCGCGGGGCGGCCACCCGAAGCCTCCGAGCCAGCGCCTGAGGGCCAGGACGCGTCGCGCCGACGACCGCATCCGTGCCGCCGGAACAAGCCCGCGCAGGGCTGCCTGTCGCAAGCCCTCCTCCAGTCGTCGCTGGGCCCCTCGGTCGGGCGTCAGCAGCAGCAAGTCCACACCGGCGCGCAGGGCCACGATGCTGTCGATGACGCCGCCGACACCCTGGGCCACGGCCTTCATGTCCATGGCATCGGTGAGCGAGACGCCCCTGAACCCGAGCTGCGTCCGCAACAGATCGTGCATCACGAGCCGCGAGACGGTCGCGGGCAGGGCACGATCACCCGTCAGCAGCGGCAGCGCCACGTGGCCGGACATCACCATGCCGGCGCCCGCCTCGAAGGCCGCCCGGAAGGGCACCAGCTCGCGCGCCTCGAGTGCGTCGCGGTCGCGCTCGATGGCGGCCAGGGCATGGTGCGGATCGATGTCGACCGCGCCGAAGCCCGGGAAGTGCTTGGGCGTCGCGACCACGCCCCCATCCTGCAGCCCGCGTACCAACGCCGCGGCGTGGCGCGCGACGGCGGCGGGGTCGGACCCGAAGGCACGCGTGCCCAGGCTGACGTTGGCGGGCTCGACGGCCAGGTCACACACGGGCGCGTAGTCCACCGTGATGCCCGAGAGCTCGCAGCTCCGCGGCGGTCGCACGGCCCGTCGCCTCGGTCAGGCTCGGGTCATCGGCGGCGCCGAGCGCCATCGCGCCCGGGAAGCGCGTGCTGTCCGGACCAAGGCCCACCAGCTGGCCGCCCTCCTGGTCGGCGCCGATGAGCAGCGGCAGATGGCCGGGGGCCGCGGCGTGAAGCGTCGGGTCAGGGCGGCGAGGGCATCGCGCCCCAGCGGCGTTGGCGCGCAGGAAGACGGTGACGCCGTGGGCATGGCCCGCCGAGATGCGCTCGAGCAGCCAGGGCGGCGCCTGCGTGCCCACGAACGCCGGCAGCAGCTGGCCCAGCACGGCCTCGGCCGCTGGCGTCAGCCTGCCCCGCGTGGCCTGCGCTCAGACGACATGGCTCGGCGCTCCCCACCGCATCCGGCGCCTGGCTCAGCCCTTGACCGAGCCCGACAGGATGCCGCGCACGAAGTAGCGCTGCAGTGCCAGGAACACCAGCACCGGCAGGATCATCGTGACGAAGGCACCCGCGGTGAGCAGGTGCCACTGCTGTCCGCGACCACCGACGAGCCGCATCAGCTCCAGCGTCATGACCGAGCGCTCATCGGTCGCCGCCGAGGAAGACCAGCGCCACGAGCAGGTCGTTCCAGACCCACAGGAACTGGAAGATGGCGAACGCCGCCAGTGCCGGCACCGACAGTGGCAGCACCACCTTGGTGAACATCTGGAAGTGCGTGGCGCCGTCGATGCTGGCCGTCTCGAAAAGGTCGCCGGGCAGCTGGCTGATGAAGTTGTAGAGCAGGAAGATGGCCAGCGGCAACCCGAACGCCGCGTGCGCCAGCCAGACCCCCAGGAAGGTCTGGTTGATGCCCAGCGCCTGGTAGACCTCCTGCACGGGGATCAGCGCCATCTGCAACGGCACCACCAGCAGCGCCACCACGACCATGAAGAGCGTGCCCCGGAACGGGAAGCGCATCCAGGCGAAGGCATAGGCAGCGAACGCCGCGATGGTGATGGGGATGATGGTGGCCGGAATGGACACGATCAGGCTGTTGATGAAGGCATTGGCCATGTTCTCGCCGCCGAGAACGGCCTCGTAGTTCATGAGCGTCCATTGCGTCTGGAAAGGTGCGAAGAGCGCATCCCACCAGCCCGAAGCCTGGATATCGCGGGCATCGCGCAGTGAACTGATGAAGATGCCCAGCGTGGGGATTGACCAGATGAGCGCGATGGCGATGACCGCGACCCGAAGCGGCAGCACGTCGCACGAACACGCTGCGCTGTGTCCTTCATCTTGCTGGTGCTTCGCTCCGGAGCGGTCATGCCGCCATCCCTTGCTTCCGGATGTTACGGACATTGATCAGCGCCAGCGGCAGCACCGCCAGGAAGAGGACGACCGCCAGGACGGAGGCCCGACCGTAGTCGAAGAACTGGAACGCCTGCACGTACATCTGGTTCGCGACCACGTCGGTGTTGAAGCTTGCCACCGGTCATGACGTAGACGATGTCGAACACCTTCAAGCACCACGATAGACGTGGTGATCGTCACCATGATCAGCGAGCCCCGGATCATGGGCACGACGATCTTGGTGAACTTCTGTCGCTCAGTCGCGCCATCCAGGCCAGCCGCCTCGATGATCTCGGTGGGCACGCCCTTGATGGCTGCCGAGAGCACGACCATGGCAAAGCCGGTCTGCAGCCAGATGAGGATGACGATGAGCGCGAACGTGCTGATCCGGTAGTCCGGCGTCTGGTACCCACGGCATCGGCTCGAGGCCAAGACCCTCCGTGATGGCATTGAGCAACCCGTACTGTGGCTGTCCGGGCGGACGCCAGGCGTACACGAAACGCCAGATCACCGAGGCGCCCACCAGTGAGATCGCCAGCGGCAGGAAGACGAAGATCTTGGCGAAGGACTCGTACTTCACGCGATCCATCAGGCCCGCGATCAGGCAGGCCGAAGCCCACCGAACCCGTCACCCCGACGAGCAGCCAGAGGATGTTGTTGACGTACATCTGATGGTTCGCCGGCGTGGTCAGTGCCCATTCCCAGTTGGCGAGGCCGGCACCCTCGGTCAACGACTTGATGATCGTGGACACGACGGGCCACGCCAGGTAGACCGTCAGCAGCAGCAGAGCGGGCCCGACGAAGACCCACGGCAGCAACCTGCCGCGCCAGCGCGCGGACAGGCGCATCACGACCGCGTTGAGTCCCGGCGAAGAAGAGCCAGATGCCGCCGACGCCGACCGCCAGGGCGACCGCAGCCAGAACGAGCTTGGCGGCGGTCCGATTCCCGCTGCCAGCGCGCAGCGCGTCGGCGCCTGAGCTGTGTCACCGAGGAGTTGATAGAACAGCGCCGCGACGTTGGCCGAGGCCTGGTCGTCGAGCAGGAACCAGATGCCCGATGATCAGCCCTGCGAGCCCGAGGATCACCCCGAGGGCACGAGGAAGCCGCGCCAGCCTGTCCGCTCGTCGAGCTCGTTGGTCGCGAAGGTCACCCGCACCCTCCCTCGTTCATGGCCCGACAGCGTGAACCGCATTCGAGCCTACTCCGCCAAACATCGATGGCGCGCCGCTTCTGCACGCGCCATCGAAGTCCAGTTCGGCTGAACGGCTACTCGGCTGGCCAGCGAGCGTCGATCGTCGGAGCACTTCGTCGGTGTTCTCACCGTTGGCTCGATCCAGTTCACGGGCCAGTCCAGAACGTACCCGAGCCGACGACCGACGGCATCACATCACCGCTGTCGAAGACGAGGAAGGGTGCTGCCAGAGATCAGGTTCGCGGCAGTCTCCAGCTTGTAGTTGCCCTCGGACCACTCGACCGGAGTCGTGTTGTTCGGGAGAGATGGCGCTGCCGGCCTTCACCCAGGACTCGATCGACTGCGGTGTCGCGAGGAACTGGGCGACGGCACGGACCTCGGGTCGATCCTGCGTGACCATGAACGCGTCGCCGGCGAAGAGCACCGGGGTGCCGATGGACTCATCGATGACGGGGAAGTAGAACAGGCCGACGTCCTCACCGACCACGAGCTGCGACGACCGGTCGCCTTCGCATCCGGGAAGAAGTCCGGGCCGTACCAGTCCGACTGCTTGTGCATCCAGCAGCTGGGGTTCTGGAGATCGTCAGTGAACATCGGGTCCATGGCGTCCACGACCGGCGTCGCCAGGATGCCCGTGTTGCCACCGAGGACGTAGTCCGGGGTGAAGAACATCTGGCCGGCCAGGTCGAAGGCGTTCTTGACCTCGGGCGAGGAGAACGGCAGATCGCCGTTGGCCCAGGCGTTCGTGGCGTCCAGACCGGCCGTCCGGATCATGATGTCCTCGATCCAGTCCGTGATGACCCAGCCCGTTGAGGAGCCCGAGTCGATACCGATGCACCAGGGCTGAGCCTTCACCGTCAGCGATGATCCGGTCGGACAGTGCGACCAGCTCATCCCACGTGGTGGGGACTTCGTAGCCGCGTGTCGCGAAGGCCTTGATGGGATACCAGACGACCGACTTGAGACCGATCTTGTACGGGATCGCCCAGATGCTGTCGCCCGTCTGATAGGCGGACACGGGCAGATCTGCGCTTAGCTTCTCGATGTCCATGATGGTGGCGACGTCGAGGATCTGCCCCGCTTCGCCGTAACCCTTGATGGTCGCCGGCTGCGCCAGCTGGAGGATGTCGGCCGCGGCGCCACCGTTCAGAGCACACGTTGACCAGCGTCTCATGCTGGCCGGATGGAACTTCCGCGATCGAGATGTCGATGCCGGTAGCTTCCTCGAATGGCGCCAAGGACGCCTCGAGGCTGTCGCCCTCGCCGGCGACCCACTGCGTCTGCATGGTGACCTTGGTGCCAGCGAACGGCTGGTCCGCGCCCAGCGCCTGGTCGAGCTCGGTATAGCCCGACGGGACGGCAGGCACGCCGTCTGTCTGGGCCACGACGCCGATACTGCTGAGGGTGAGAGCCATCGTTGCCAGCATGGTGCCGGCGATGACCGTCTTGCTGCTGCGGTGCATTGCACCTCCTCCTTGATCCCGTCCGACGGTCGGACGAGAAGGGTCCTGGGATGGCCCGCAGCGCTAGCTGCGCCGGGCCGGTCGATCAGGCTTCGGCTGCCCTCCTCCCTGTGCGCCTCCCTGTGGAAGGACGCGATCGTCCCCCTGTACAGGGAATGCTAGACCGGATAGCTACGAGTTTGGGAGCCATCGCGCGTCTCATACGGCGAGCGCCAGCCCAAGCTCGGAGGTCATCAGCATGGCCGCCGCTCCGAGCGTGACAGCGTCGTCGCTGGTACGTCCGAAGTGGATGTGGCTGCGCTCGATGAGCAGCGGCAGCGCCGAGCGCTGCGCTTCCACCCGGACTGCGTCGAGCCACGGCTGTCCGAACTCCGTCATCGGCCCGATGAGCACGACATCGCGTGCTCCCAGGGTCCCGATCATGGCCGCCAGCACGCGGCCCAGTGGCGGCGCCGCCTCCAGCACGACCTGCCGCGCCAGTCGGTCGTCGGCGCGGAAGGCCGCCAGCAGCGCCGCCGGGGTGACTGGCGCCCCGTCCAGGAGCGAACCGGACGAGCCATCCGCCAGCTGCGCCGCCCGCTCCAGCACCGCCCGCAGGCTGGCCACCGTCTCCAGGCAGCCGGTGCCGCCGCAGCGACAGCTGACCTCGTCGTCGGTCACCCGCGTGTGCCCGATCTCGCCGGCGCCCGAGTCGTCGCCGGCATACACCCGGCCACCGATGACGATGCCGGCGCCGATGCCGATGCCCACCTTCACCACCACCATGGCCGAGGAGCTGTCGTGGTGGCCGAAGGCCCATTCGGCCATGGCCGATGCCTGCGAGTCGTTGACCACGACGGTCGGCAGGCCGGTCAGCGCCGCCAGTCGCTCTCCTACCGGGATGTCATGCCAGGCGAGGCCGACCGCCCAGCGCACCGTGCCGGCGGGTTGGTCGATGAGTCCCGGCGTGCCGATGCCGACACCGACCAGTGGCCGGTCGGCGGCAGCCGTGAGCGCCAGCACCAGCGACTCCAGCTCGTGCAGGGCTGCTTCACCATCGCGACCGTGCAGCTCACGGGAGGCACGGGCACAGACCTCGCCGTTGAGGTCGATCACGGCGCCGCGCAGGCGATCGCGGTCGACATCGACGCCCACGAGTTGGCGGGCGTCAGCCGGGACCCGCAGCAGGATGGGCGCCTTGCCGCCGGTGGAAGGTCCGGTTCCCGCCTCGACCACCAGGCCCTCGCGGATGAGCCCCTCCACCAGGTCGGAGACGGTCGTGCGAGTCAGGCCCGTGCTCCTCGCGACATCGGCACGGCTCAGCGGGCCAAGCTCGTAGATGGTCCGCAGGACAAGCCCGACGTTGGATCGCCGGGTCTGTCGCTGGGTCACCTTGGCTAGCGTGGTGGCGGGCACGGACCTCACTTTGTCAGCGGACTGGACGAAGTAAGCGTACGCCCTTTGTCAAGTCTGTTTACAAAGTGGTGGCGACCCCCACGGAGCCGGACGCCGACGCAGCCGGGAGCGGGCCGCTTGCCTCGTCGGGAGGTGGTGCGGCCGGGTTGTCCGATTCCGCGTCCCCGGCGTCCACGCGCCCGGACCTGCGCCCAACACCCGAGCGCGAGCGCTTGTCGGTGTACATGGCCGCGTCCGCAGCCTGGAGCAGGGCCCTCCCGGTGCGCCCGTCGCGCGGGTGCAGCGCGAGGCCCACGCTGCAGCTCACCCGCACGACCGAGCCGTCGGCCATGGGATGGGTCAGCTCGGCCACCGCGGCCGCGGCCCGCTGCGCGACGTGGGCCGCCTCGACGCCATCGGTGTCGGGCATGAGCACGACGAACTCGTCACCACCGTAGCGAGCGACCACGTCGCTGGTGCGCACGGCTGCCCGCAGCGCCCCGGCGATCGCTCGCAGCACCCGGTCACCCGCCTGGTGGCCGTGCTCGTCGTTGACCCGCTTGAAGTCATCGAGGTCGATCATCAGCACGCTCAGCGGCGCATGCGCTCGAGCTGCCCGAGCGGTCTCCTGGCGCACGCGGTCCTGCAGGTGACGGTGGCTGTAGACGCCCGTGACGAGGTCGGTCTCGGCCGCGTCGCGCAGCTGCCGCACCAGGCGCGCGTTCTCCAGCGCCGCCGCGACCTGGTTCGCCATGGTGCGCAGCAGGGCCGTCTCGCCCTCGCGGAACCGGCGGCTCTCGACGTCGGAGATGAACTCGACCAGGCCTACGACGCGACCGCCGGCCGACAGCGGCAGGAGCAGCATGGCCGTTCCACCGAGTGCGCGCAGCCGTTCGAGCTCGACCGGCTCCATGCTGTCCACGCTCGGGTCGAGCCACGAGGGTTCGTCATGCAGCAGCACGCGCCGCAGGGTGCGCTGGGCCGTCAGGTCACGCGAAGGTCCGATGAGCGGCCGCCCGTCGGCACCGATGGGGACGAGCCTGCCGGTCTCCTCGTCCCAGCGCGAGAGGAGGCAGGCGCTCATGCCTGCCGCCAGCCGCAGCTTGCCCGCCAGCACGTCGGCCAGGTCGCGCTCGTCCGAGGCACCGCCGCCCGCCTGGCTGATGTCGAGCAGCGCGGCCAGCTCGGCCACGTGGCGGTCGCGCTCGGCCAGCAGGCGCGCGTTCTCGATGGCGATGGCGGCCTGGTCCGCGAGCACGCCGAGGAGGCGCAGCTCGTCATCGCAGAAGCGGCTGAGGCCCAGGCGGGACAGCACGACCACGCCGATGACGCGGCCCTCGGAGCGCAGTGGCGCCAGCAGCATCGATTCCTCGGCCAGCTCGGCCGAGCCGGGCACCTGTACCGCCCGCGGGTCCCGGTCGGCATCGTGCACGATCAGCTGCTGCCCGTTGGCAGCGACCCAACCGGTGATGCCTTCTCCGACGGTGACGCGCAGATCGGCCGCCGATTCGCCCTGGTACTCCGGAGCATGCGGCCGGAATGCCACCGGCTCCAGGGTCTGTCCGTCTTCGGACAGCACGTAGACGCGAGCATTGTCGAAGGCCACGACGCGCTGGGTCTGCGAGCAGAGGGCCGCGCTGACCTCTTCCACGCTGGTCAGGCGCGTCAGCTGTGCGGCCACCGACTGTACCGCCTCGAACTGCGCCGACCACGCCATGGGGCGGGGACCCAGGCGGGTGGCCACGTTGCGAACGAGCTGCCTGGCCTGGACACGCGCCAGCGCGAGGTCGTCGTCATTGAATGGTTCGTCGCGCCGGCGTTCGAGGACCAGCAGACCCCCACGCTCATCGGGCAGGGCCAGGCGAGCCACGGCCCCGGCCGCCGCGTCCCTGCGCCGGCTTGATAGCCAGCGGCGGAAGCGGTCCCCCTCGTCGGGCGCGACAGCGACGTTCGGCGCCGGCGGCTCGGTCGCGCCGCCCTGGACGGACGCGACCAGCTCCAGCACGCCGTCGCCACGGTCGAAGTAGAGGTGCGCGCCCCGGTCGGCATCCACCGCTGCGGCCAGCTTGCCCAGCGCGGCTGAAGCCTCCCGGTCGAACACGGTCATGGGCGATGGGCGAGGCGCGCCGCCGGCCCCGGCAGCCGGGGAGACGCGTCGGCCGGCAGGCGCATCGCGGTCACCAGGAAGACCACCGCGCCCAGGGCGATGATGGCGTCGCCGAGCGAGAAGGCCGTCGCCATCGGCAACGGCCGCGGGAAGACGAAGATGTCAGCCAGGAAGGGCAGCAGCGTGTCAGGGCCGATGAGGACGACGTTGGAATAGTGGGCCACCGGGAGGGACGCCACGCCGGTGAGCTCCAGCCAGGCCTCGGGCGACGAGGGCATATAGCCACCGTTCGCCACCACCACCAGCAGGTTGAGGCCGGCCCCGATGGCGAGGATCGACAGACCTGGCAAGCGCAGGTTGCGGAGCAGGGCGAGCAGGACCGCCACGGTCGAAAGCACGTAGATGGCGGGCCCTTCCGCGCCCACCCGTGTCTGGATGGGGTCGGCGAAGAGGAGCAGCTGCACGGCCAGCCCCGCCAGCGCCAGCGGCCACCAGGCGAAGCGCACATGCTCGAGGTTGCGCATACGTCCACCCGCCAGCCGACCGAGGAGCAGGCCCGCGGCGATGGAGTAGAGCAGCAACACGTGGCTTCACGGCCTCCGGCATCGACGACGCCGGCGCGGAGGGCGCCGGCGGTTCGATCGACTGCTAGTCGCGCTTGGAAGGGGTGCGGGCCGACGAACCGCGCGCGGGTCGTCGTCGGCCCCGGGATCAGACTGTGATGGTCAGCCCTACCAGCGGAACGGTGCCGCCAGCACGAGCACGAACGAAGCGACCACCGCGAGGCGGAGCGCCAGATCCTTGAACCGGCTCATACCTTGAGTCTCCACATGGATTCGGGCCTGGGCCCGGGGGTGGCTTCGAGAGCTCGGGGCTCGGTCGAGGGTTCATCCCTGACGCGTCCGATACTCGCTGCCACGCGGGGCACCCTCCATGGCGCAGTGGTACTAGGACGGGGTGTGACAGCACGCACCAGCCGACTACCTCCCGGGTGTCGATGGGCGGCCTCGACGGTGGTCCGTCGACCGTGGCGCACCTGCGTCGGCGTGGGGCCTATGCTGGTCGCATGACTGACCAGCACCTCACCGAGACGACCGTGGAGCGGCGCGTGCTGCATCGCGGCCGCTTCATGACCTTTCGCATCGACACCATCGAGGATGCCGGCGGCAAGCAGCACACGCGTGAGGTGGTGGAGCATCCGGGCGCCGTCTGCATCGTCCCTGTTCGCGGCGAGGACGTCCTGATGGTGCGGCAGTTCCGGACGCCGGTGGCACAGGTGGTGCTGGAGCTGCCCGCCGGCACCCTCGATCGACTCCCAGATGGCACCGTCGAGGATCCTGCCGATGCGGCCCCCCGCGAGCTGGCCGAGGAGACCGGGCACCGAGCCGCCAGCTGGCGCCCCCTGGGCCGCTTCTGGACCGCCCCCGGCTTCAGCGACGAGCTGATGCACCTGTACCTCGCCACTGACCTGGAGCCGCTGGCCGGGTACCGCGGTCCCGATGTCGACGAGTACCTCGACCTGGTGAGCCTGCCCTGGCGGGAAGCGCTGGCCATGGCCGAGGCGGGCGACATCCACGACGCCAAGTCGCTGGTAGGGCTGTTGCGGCTGGCGCGCCTGGCCGATGCCGGGGAGCTAGCCCGGTAGCCACTCCTGCAGGTCGACCGCGCCGAGGCGCGGGCTGGGGGTCAGACCAGGGATGCGACCGCGCTTGGCGATGGGCCTGCCGTCGATCTCCTTGAGGTCGCCGGTGAAGTCGATGGGCGAGGCACCGCTGATGTAGCTGCCCACGGCGAAGTAGTCCACCGGCGCGCCGGCATCCTTGAAGTACCAGATGCGGTCGGGCGTGAGACCTCCCGAGACGATGATCTTGACGTGCTCGAAGCCGTCGAGATCGAGCCGGGCGCGAACCTCCATCACCAGGTCGGCGGTGACCCGGCCGCGCTCCGACGGCGTGTCGAGGCGGACACCATAGAGCCGGTCACCCAGGGCATGGGCCACGCGCAGCGCTTCCTCGGCCTCGTCCTTGAAGGTGTCGACGAGCACGATGCGCGGCACGTCCGCGGCCACGTGCCGGTCGAAGGCCTCGGCGGCCCGCACGGTGTCGCCGATCACCAGCACCAGGGAGTGGGGCATCGTGCCCGTGGGCGCCAGCCCGGCCAGGCGCGCACCCGCCGGCGTGGAGGCGCCCACGCAGCCCCCCACGATGGCGGCGTAGTCGAGCGCATCGGTGACGTGCGGGTGGACATGCCGGGCACCGAACGAGATGACCGGCTGAGGTGCGGCCGCAGCGACGCACTCGCGCGCCGCATTGGTCCAGCCGCTGGACTGCGCCAGCATGCCCAGGATGGCGGTCTCATACAGGCCGAACGCGCGGTAGCGTGCCCTGATGCGCATCACGATCTCCTTGGGGGAGAAGGTGTCGCCATCGGAGAGCGACTCCACCACGTGCGCCTCACCGCTCTCGACGAGCACCGATGCCAACAGCACCTTGGCCTCGTCGATGCCGCAGAGGATGCCCTCGGCGCGCGAGAAGACCTCCATGACCACCACGGGGTCCATGCCCTCGCCCTCGAGGATCTCCTCGGCGCGCCGGAAGTAGACGTCCGCGGAGTCTCCGCTGAGGACGTCACTCGAAGGTCGACGCCGTTCCCTGGTCACGCTTTCCATCAGGAGCGCAAGTGTAGCGACTGCGTGGCGAGCGGCGCGCCGGCTGCGGGCAGGCGCTCGCTCAATCGCGATCGTCGCTCAGGACCACCGCGGCGCCAGCTCCATCCGCGCCGAGCAGCTCGCTGAGCTCGCTCGCGTAGCGCTCGAACAGGTCCGCCTGGCGAGAGGGTCGCGCCATCGCGGGCGCTGCCCGGGCGCCAGGATGAAGCCACACCAGCGAGCGATCGAAGGTCAGGTCGCAGACCGCCAACAGCCGCCCGATGGCCACGCCCAGCGGATCTCGCCCCAGGCTGGCCACGGGCAGCTCCGAGGTCAGCACCGGCCGGTCGTCGGCCGACAGCGCGAACTTGACGAAGGGCAGCTCGTCGTTCCAGCGAAGGAACTGCCGGTAGGAGACCCGGAAGGAGTCGCTGAGCGGCGGGGCGAAGTGGACCCACAGCAGCATCGCGCTGCGAGGATCGAGGATGATGGTGAGGCGGATGTCGGCTCGCCGGCGTCCGTCGAGGCTCAGGTCCCAGCTGCTGATGCCATCGCGCTCGTCGCGAGCGATGGGCATCGAGGTCAAGCTCGCTCAGCCACGCGTCCACGCTGGCAGCATCGACGGTGGGCATGCGCTCGACTGCGGTCAGGTCTTCCTGGCCCGCACCTTGCGCGCCTTGGCTTCGACGCTGCCACCGCTCTTGACACGCCGGGACCGGAAGTCAGCCGGACGCACGTCCCCGGCGATGCGCACGTTGCGCCCGATGCGCGCCGAAGCCGGGATGACCGCGCGCTTGCCGATGATGGTGATGCCGGTGTTGAGGCGCTCTGGCTCGACCGCGTTGGGCGTGTCGAAGTCGTCGCCGGTGCCGATGATGGCATTGGGTCCGACGTTGACCTCCTTGTCGATGATGGCCCGGTCGACCACCGCGCCGGCGCGGATGTGGGTATCGAACATGATCACGCTGTCACGCACGATGGCACCCGGGTCCACCCGCACGCCCGGTGAGAGGACCGAGTGCTCGACGGTGCCGGAGATGATGCAGCCGTGGCTGATGAGGCTGCGATGCACGTTGGCGGTGGAGCCGATGCGCGCTGGGGCGCGTTCCTCCGACCGCGTGTGCACGACCCAGTCGCGGTCGTACAGGTCGAGCGGAGGATGATCGTCGAGCAGCTCCATCTGGGCTTGCCAGTAGCTGTGCACCGTGCCCACGTCCTGCCAGTAGCCCTCGAAACGGTACCCGTAGACGCGTGCACCGGCCTCCAGCATGGCCGGGATGATGTTCTTGCCGAAGTCGTCGCGGTCGTCGCCGAGCCACTTGTCGAGTGCCCTGCGGCTGAACACGTAGATGCCCAGGCTGGCCAGGTCGCTGCGCGGGTGGCGCGGCTTCTCCTGCCACTCCGTCACCGCGTCGCTGTCGTCGAGCGTGAGGACGCCGAAGCGATGTGCCTCCTCGATCGGCACCGGCTTGACCGCGATGGTCACGTCAGCGTGCTTGCGACGATGCTGCTGGATGAACGGTCCGTAGTCCATCTTGTAGATGTGGTCGCCGGCAAGCACCAGCACGATGTCGGCTCCCGACTGGCGGATGGCGTCGCGGTTGGCTGCCACCGCATCCGCCGTGCCGCGGTACCACTCGCGCGGACGCCCGCGCGCCACGAAGGGCTGGAAGACGCGGATGCCCCCGCTGTTGCGGTCCAGGTCCCACGGGCGGCCGGCGCCGATGTGGTCGTTCAGCGAGAGCGGCGCGTACTGGGTCAGCACGATGACGTTGGTCAGCCCGGAGTTGACGCAGTTCGAGAGGGTGAAGTCGATGATGCGGAACTTGCCCGCGAAGGGCACCGCGGGCTTGGCACGAACGCCTGAGAGGAGTGATAGACGTTCGCCCTCGCCGCCGGCAAGGATGACCGCCAGTGTTCGGCTCACGCGCTCGATGCTACACCGCCACCGCGGTACCCCGCGAGCGCATCGTGCAATCGTTGGCATCGACCCGCGGCACCTCCCGGGCTACCCGATGGTCACCCCGACCCCGAGACGCATGCGCCACATCGAGCACCGGCTGGCCGTTCCTAGCATCGTGCTGCGGTCGCTCTCCGCGCCAGTGCCCACTGGCGACGCGGGACCTGTCGAGCGCCGCGCTGAGACGTCCGGGAGACGACCGATGCCTGTCACCGCGATGCGAGCCAACGAGCCCCTTGGACTGCGTACCCGCCTGCTGCTCGGCGCCATGGTCGTGGTGCTGCTGGGCTCCCTGGGAGCGGCTGCCCCTCCCCGTGCCGAGGCGCGCAACTGGATGCGAGAGATCTCCGCCACGCGCGCCAGCCAGCTCTACTACGAAAGCCTGATGCGGGCGGCGGACAGCGAGGTCCGCTCGCTCAAGCACGCGCGCACGCAGACCCGACGCTCACTCAAGGTGGCCCAGCGCAGGCTCGAGGCGGCCGCCCACCGCCGTGGCCAGGCCAAGCGAGACCTGCAGCTGACACGGGCCCGCGCGCGGCTCAGCCGCCTGTCCCTGGCTGCGGCAGCCTTCGAGACGCCGCCGCCACCCGATGCGGCCACTGCCGTGCTGAGCCTGACGGGAGCGGGTGACATCGACGGGATCGCGTCCATCCCGATCGTCGCGCAGGCCGCACGAGCCGAACCTGGGCCTGCTCAGCGCTCCCGGCAGCGGCCATCCGCCGGCGCTGCAGGCCGACGTCAGCGTCAGTGACGTCGTCGCCCTCGAGCGGCAGGTGGCGAAGCAGCAGCGGACGTTCCAGCAGGCGAGGCAGCGGGCCTTGCGTGTCTGGCGCATCGTCCGCGCCAAGCGCAACAGCCTCGCCGCCATGACCGTTCGGCAACGATCTGCCACGGCACGGCGGGAGGGGGCCGAGGCTGCCCTTGCCGGCCGCATCCTGGCCATGTCGGACCTGGCCCAGCGCCGCGTGGCCAAGAAGACCAACGTCCGTCCCGGCGTGAACAGCGGCTTCACCTGGCCGACCCGCGGCCGTATCAGCCAGACGTACGGCTGCACCGGCTTCTACCTCAACCCACCGCGCGGATCCTGCCGCCACTTCCACGACGGCCTTGATATCGCCGGCTACCAGGGCACCGCCATCCGTGCCGCTGCGGTGGGGGTGGTCAGCTACATCGGCTGGAACCCGTGGGACCAGAGTGGTCGGGCGTTCATGGTCGTGGTCGCGCACCCGGGCGGATACGAGACGCTCTACGGGCACGTGCTGCCCACGCGCCAGGTGCGGGTGGGACAGATCGTCCACCGCGGTGAGGTCATCGGCTCCATGGGCAGCACCGGTCGCAGCACCGGCGTGCACCTGCACTTCGAGCTGCGGCGCGGATCGGACCACGCTCAACCCGCTGGCGTTTCTCTGACGCCCGGCGCGCCGGCGCCATTGGTACCACGGGGGGTCCCACCCTCAGGTGGTGCAAGTCAGCACCGCTCGCCTACGAGCATCGAGGGCATGCTCCGAGCACACCGAGCGCGCACCCCGGTGGAGGTTGCCCAGCGCACGCTGGCGATCCTGCTGGCGCTGCTGCTGGCGCTGTCCGTCGAGGCTGCTTCACCGGCGGTCGTCCAGGCCGACGTCCCCGGCCGGCCCGGCGCTGCCATCCGCCAGCGCCAGCTGCAGGCCGAGGCCACCATGCTGCGAGCCGACAAGCAGATCCGGCGGCTGCAGAACTCGCGCCGCCAGCATGGCCGGCACCTCGCGGCCGCCAAGCGGCAGCTGGACCGGGCCATCAGCCGCCGCGATGGCCGACGTCAGCAGCTGGCGCGTCGAGCCGCCCAGCTTGAGCGTGCCGAGAAGGCCCTCGCACGCACGGTCCGGGTGCGTCCCAACCCCATGGGCACCCAGATCGTCGACCGACCGGCCGCCCGCAAGCACATCCGCCAGGTGGAGCGACAGGCCAGGCAGCTCAGGCAGCAGACACGCCAGCTCGAGCGCGCGGTCGACCGGGCACGCAAGGCCAAGCAGGCTCGACAGAAGGTGAGCAGGGCTCGCATCGAGTCCCGCAGGCACGCGCGGGAGCGGGCCGAGGACAAGCTCGCGGCGGCCATCAGCCAGATGATGGCCGTGTCCCGCGAACGGGCCAGTGACCGCCTGAACCTCGCCAGCGTCAAGGACTTCCACAGGCCGGCCAGGGGCAGCATCAGCCAGCGCTACGGCTGCACCGGCTACGGCGCCAACCCGCGGCGAGGCAGCTGCCGGCACTTCCACGACGGCGTCGACATCGCGGCCAGGCGCGGCACCGTCGTGCGCGCCTCGGCCGACGGCTACGTCTACTACGTGGGGCGGAACCCCTGGGATGCCGGCTCGCGCGCGTTCGTCGTGCTCATCGCCCACGCCGGGGGCTTCGAGTCGGTCTACGCCCACCTGCAGCCGAGGCGCATGGTCGCCGCTGGCGCACGGGTCGAACGCGGCGATGTCATCGGCCGCATCGGCATCACCGGGCGCAGCAGCGGGCCGCATGTCCACTGGGAGGTGCGCCGCGGCCTCCGCTCGCTCGATCCCCTGCGGGCCGGACGCTGACGCGCCCGAGTCGCTAGCCTAGTCACAGGTATCCGCCTGAGGCCAACCAACCTGTGCCCCGAAGCCACCGCCTGCTCGCCTCCGCTCTGAGCACACTGATCGTCGTCGGTGCAGCCGGCGCGCCGTCCGCCGCTGGTAGCGAAGCCGCGCCGACGGCGGGGATCGCGGCTGTCGCGAACGAACCAGCAGCCGCAGCCGGCGATGGCCGCGCCGCCCTGGGCCTGGCGGCGACCGCCGAGCGCGTCGGCGACCACGTGGCGGCTGTGCTCGCGGCCGCACTGCGATCCCTCGACGGCCTCGCGGCGGCGACCGATGGCACGCCCGAGCGCGACGACGAGCTGAGCCGCAAGGAGCGCCGGCAGCGGCGGCTCGACGCCAAGCCGTCCGATCGGCGGCGACTCACCCTGCTGCAGAACATCACCGGCGGCATCACGCCCAAGTCCATCGTGTCGGCCCAGAACGGCAAGGTCTTCGCCATGAACATGATGTACGGCCACAGCGTCACCGTCTTCAACCGCCGCTACAAGCGCATCAAGGTCATCGACGACTCGGTCGACCTCTCGAAGTTCGGCTATGGGCAGTACGACCGCAAGGTCCGAGGTGCGCCGGTGGAAGCCGCGCTCGACCTCAAGCGAAAGCGCATGTACGTCTCCAACTACTCGATGTATGGGCCCGGCTTCAAGCAGCCCGGCTTCGACCTCTGCACGGACTCGGACCCCATCGACCCGGGCTTCGTCTACGCCATCAACACCCGGACCTTGCGCAAGGTGGACGTGTTCAAGGTGGGCCGTGTCCCCAAGTACCTCGCGGTGACACCCGATGGCCGCTACCTGCTCGTGGGCAACTGGTGCTCCTGGGACGTCAGCGTGGTCGATCTGCGAAGCGGCCAGGAGGTTCGACGCATCGACGCCGGTGTGGCTCCTCGCGGCATCGCCTTCTCGCCGGACAGCAGGACGGCCTACGTGACGCTGGTGGGCGAGGATCGCCTGCTGGTCATCGACCTGCGCAGCTTCCGCGTGCGACGTGACATCGGCGCCGTCGGTGTCCGGCCGCGTCACCTGGTCATGAGCCCCAACGGCCGCTACCTGTACATCACCTCGGAGGGCGTCGACAGCAAGCGCAAGCTCGACGGCCAGGTCCTCCGCTACGACACCCGCAAGCGCAAGGTGGTGGCCCGGAGCAAGCCGCTGACCGAGCCCCGCACGACCGTCTCAGCCGAGGACGGCCGCTCCCTGTATGTCGTCGACTACTACCCCGGCACGCTGGTGAAGCTGCGCGCCCGCGACCTGAAGCTGTTGCAGACGGTCTACCTGGGCTACCACCCCATCGGCGTCACGCATGACGACGCCTCGAACACGCTGTGGGTCGCCGGCTACGGCGGCAACGTCTGGGTGCTGAAGGACCGCTAGGGCAGGTAGGCGTAGGGGTTGACCGGAGACCAGTCGCCGCCGGCCCAGACCTCGAAGTGCAGGTGCGTGCCGAAGCTGCCGCCGGTGTTGCCCATGCTCCCGATGCGCTGGCCCTTGCGGACCGACTGGCCCACGCCCACCGGGTAGGTCGCCAGCATGTGCGCGTAGAGCGTGGAGATGCCGCCGCCGTGGGCGATGACCACGATGAAGGCCGGGTTGTACTCGTACGGGTTCCAGCCGATGAAGGCGACCACGCCATTGGCAGCCGAGTAGATGGGCGTGCCAGTGCCGTTGGCGATGTCGATGCCGTCGTGGAAGTGGGAACAGGAGCCACGCGGCGGGTTGATGTAGTAGCCGGTGCAGCCGTAGCCCTGCGATGATGGAGCCGCGGGTGGGCCAGTCGAAGCGTCCAGCGGCGCCGGTCGGGGCGACACCGCCGAACTGCGCGCTGGCCCTGGCCTGCATGGCCGCGACCTTGTTCTGGATGCTGCGCATGAGCTGGTTGCGCGCGGCCTGCTGCTTCTGGACCATGGCCATGGCCTGCTTCTTGTTGACGGCGATGCGGGCGATGGCTGCCTTCTGGCGTTCGCGCGCCTTCTCCGTTCGCGCCTCCAGCTGGGCCAGGCGCTGCTTGGCCTCGCGTAGCTGCTCGCGCAGCTCCACGACCTTGGCCTGCGTATCGAGGGTCTCGCGGCGGAGCTGGTCGGTGCGCAGGCGGGTCGACGTGGTCAGCAAGCGCAGCGAATCCAGCGCCTGCTGGTCCTGTGCGATCTGCAGCGCCAGCTGCTTGTCCTGCTCGCCGTAGGAGAGGTAGGCGGATGTGTCGGTGAGGACGTCGGAGAAGGAGTCCGCCGTGAACAGCTGCTGCAGGAGCGGCGTGTTCTCGGAGCGATAGGCCTCGGCCAGGCGCAGGCCGAGCGCCTGCCGGCGCGCTGCCAGGTCGGTCTCGCCGTTGGCCAGCTCCTGCTCCAGGAGGCCCAGCGTGAAGTCGGTCTGGCGCTGCTCATCGACCAGCTCGGCGTGGCGCGCCTCGATGCGGTCGAGTCGTTCCTGCACCTCCGTGATGCGCGCCTTCACCGCCACCTGGTCGGCGCGGATGTCCTTGAGGTCCTCCTCGGTCTGCTGCAGGTCGCGCTCGGTCTGCGCTTCCTCGGACTTCAGCTGGGCGACGAGGCGCTCGGACTTGGCGATCGACTCCGAAAGCGCTGCCTGCCGCTCCTTGGCGGCGGCGATCTGGTCCTTGAGGCTGGCAGCCCCGACCGAAGCGGGCGCGATGGCGGGGATGGCCAGGGCAACGACGATCAGGAGCACGAGCAGGCGGGACCAGGACACGGCGATCCCATGCGCTCGCGCGAATCACGCTAGGCACGATACATCTTATGCAACTCCCCACTTGCTGCCGTACGCAGCACCCCGGGCACGGGGGATGACCGAACACGGCACTCGGTCTTGCGGCGCATCCTACTCCCCCTCCGCAAGTGTCGCAAACCATGCTGCCAGCGTCGGTGACGCCTAGTACGTTCGAGCCGGTGCGTCGGGGCACCAGCCGAGGCACCCTCTGGGCCATGCACAGTCTGCCGCCACGACACCCACCTCACGCTCCCTGCCGGCGTCGGCCGTGACCACCGTCGCCATCCTGGCCGCTCTCCTTGGCGCCGGCTTCGGCTTCGGTGTCGATCGCCTCGCAGCGCGCTGGCCGGTCCACGAGGACGGCTCCGTGCGCCGTCCCGACTGGCGCACGATCTCGGTCACCCTTGCCAGCGCGGCCGCGTTCGGCCTGCTCGCCTGGCGCTGGAGCGAGCCCGCTGACCTGCTCGTGCTGGGCCTGTACATCGGGGCGCTCATGCTGCTGCTGGCGACCGACCTCGACCAGCGATTGCTGCCCGACCTCATCACCCTGCCGCTCATCGTCTACGCCGCCGCGGTCACCCTGCTGGGGCTCAACCCGGTCCTGGCGGGCAAGACCCAGGTGCTGGTGGCGGACGGTGACCTCAGCGCCATCCTGGCGGCGCTGCTGGCGCCGGGCTTGCTGGCGCTCAGCGACCGCATCTTCCGCGGCGCCCTGGGCATGGGCGACCTCAAGCTGGCGGTCAGCCTGGGGCTGATGTTCGGCCTCGTCACAGCTGTTCGCCGGCTTCCTGGCCGCGACCGTCGCCTTCGCCGCCGTGGTGCTCGTGCTGGTGGTGACGCGGCGCGTCACGTTGAAGACCGCCATCCCCTTCGGCCCGGCACTCATCGGCGCCGGCGTGCTGGCCGCGACGCTCGGCGCCTGAGCGGGACCAAGCCAGCCGGCTCGACCAGGCGAGCCCGGCTCAGGCCAGCGCCAGCTCCACCAGCGTGGCGTGCATGACACCGGTCGCTCCCTTGGTCGAGAAGGCATCGACCTTCTCGAGGAAGGCCGTGCCGGCGATGTCGAGGTGGACCCAGGGCACGCTCACGAACTCGCGCAGGAAGAGCGCCGCGGTGATGGCGCCACCTTCGGCCGGGCCGGTGTTGGCGATGTCGGCGAAGGGCGAGTCGATGTCCTTGCGCAGCTCGTCGACCAGCGGCATCCGCCACAGTGGCTCGCCCTGTCGAGCGGCGGCGGCGGCGACCTCGTCCCACCACGCGTCGGTGTCACCGAAGCCGCCGGTGATGTAGCGACCCAGCGCGCGCGACATGGCACCGGTAAGCGTGGCGACGTCGACGATGTGAGTGGCACCCTGGCGCTCGGCCCAGGTCAGCGCGTCGCCCAGGATGAGCCGGCCCTCGGCGTCGGTGTTGGTGATCTCGACGGTCTTGCCGTTGAGCGCGCGGACGACGTCTCCCGGACGCGAGGCGTTCGGTCCGGGCATGTTCTCCACCGACGGCGCAACGGCCAGCAGCGGTCGCTCCGGCGAGAGCTGCACGGCCGTGGCGATGGCGTTGATGACCGTGCAGGCTCCGGTCTTGTCGGTCTTCATCTCGCCCATGTTGGGAGGCGGCTTGAGGCTGATGCCACCGGTGTCGAAGGTGACGCCCTTGCCCACCATCGCCAGCAGGCGGCCACGCTCGTCGCGCTCGACCCCCGGTCGGTTGCGTAGCACGATGAAGCGAGGAGGGTTGGCCGAGCCCTTGGCCACGGCCATGAACATGCCCATGCCCATCTCGGCGGCCTGCTCCGGCCCGAAGATGGTCAGCTCCAGGTCGTGCGCGCGGGCGATGTCGCTGGCCTCGTCGGCCAGGACTTCCGGGCTGACGTCGTTGCCGGCGCGCTGCGCCAGCTGACGCGTGCGGACGCCGCCTTCACCGATGATGCGTCCGCGCTCGGCGCGCGCGGCCAGGGTCGCAGGGTCACCCGTCTCGAGGACCAGGGTGCAGCTGTCGAGCACGGGCGGCCGCTTGTCGCTTGCCTCCCGGTAGATGCTCGACGGGTCAGCCACGCCCTCCACGATGCCGCGGGTGATGAGCTCGACGGCCTCCGCTTGCTGCTCGCCGGAGCCGGTCAGCTCGACCGGCAGGTGGAGTGCCAGTGAGCGCACCTCGCAGCCGGCCAGGCTGCGCATGACGAGCGAGCCAAGGCGACGGGCTCGCAGGTGGTCGACGCCAACGCTGTCGCCCACGCCGATGGCGAGGACGAAGCGGACCCCCATGTCCCGGGCCGGGATGAGACGCGCCTCCCACAGCGAGCCGGTGATGGCGCCGACCTGGCGCAGCGCCGCCAGCGCGCCGTCGAGGCGGCGGTCGATCTCGGCAAGGTACTCGGGCATCTCCGCGGTGGCGGGCACGCTGACGGCAAGGACGTCAGCGGCGACGTCCCAGGGCAGGCGGTCGACGATGTTCAGGCGCATGCGGTCTACGGTCTCTTTCGTGGGTTCAGCGACTGCCGGGCAGGCGCAGGGACGGCTGGACGCGGGGGCGATGCCAGTCTATCGCGCTGCACCGGTCCAGCGGCGGCCAGCTGGCTAGCATGTGTCCCGATGCGCGACCGACCTGAAGCCCTCACCCGCTGGCTCACGGCCATGCCCAAGGCGGAGCTCCACCTGCACCTCGACGGCTCGCTGCGGCCGGCCACGGCGCTCGAGCTGGCGCAGTCTTGGCAGCGTGACAACCCCGCCATGCCGACGGACCTGGCAGGGATGCGCGAGCGGCTGGTGGCACCCGCTCGCTGCCAGGACCAGGCCGAGCTGCTGCGGGCATTCGACCTGCCCATCGCGCTGCTGCAGGATGCCGAAGCCCTCGAACGCTGCGCCCGCGAGCTGGTGCAGGACGTGGCCGCCGAAGGCACGGTCTACGCCGAGATCCGCTGGGCACCGTCGCTCCATCTCGAGCGCGGGCTGCCGCTGCGCGCGGGCATCGCCGCGGTGGTCCGCGGGACCCGCCTGGCGGCGAGTGCTGCCGGCATCGATGCCCGGGTCATCGCCGTGGCGCTGCGGACACACAGCCCGGAGACGGCCGCGGCCATGGCGCGCGTGGCGCTCGAGTTCCTCGACGAGGGCCTCACCGGCTTCGACATCGCCGGGGTCGAGCGAGATGCACCCGACCCGCGCGTCTTCGACGAGGCCATCGGCATCGCGCGCAGGGGCGGGCTGGGCATCACCTGCCATGCCGGCGAGTGGGGCGGCGCGGCACAGGTCTGGCGTGCCCTCCAGATCGACCCCCATCGCATCGCCCACGGTGCGGTCGCGGCGGACGATCCCGCGCTCATGGCCGTGCTGGCGCAACGCGGCGTGACCCTCGACGTGTGTCCCAGCAGCAACCTGCAGGCGGGCATCGGCAGCCGCGGTCCCGATGCTCCCCTGCCCCGGCTGCTGCGCGCCGGCGTGCCCGTCACCATCAGCACCGACGATCGCACCGTCAGCGACCTGACGCTGGTCCGCGAGCTGCACGCAGCCGTGTCCGATCTCGGTCTGGCGCCGGCCGAGGTGGCGAGCACGATGCGGCAGGCCTACAGGGCCGCGTTCCTGCAGCATGACGAGGCGCTGCGGGCAACGCTGCTGGCCCGCTTCGAGGCCTGGCTGGAGGACGCGCCCGTCCCCGCCTGACGCACCCGTCCCCGGCTGCGAAGGTGCCCGCTCAGGCCTGGGCGAGCCGGTCGAGCAGGTCGCCAAGGTCTGCCGGACCCTGCGCGATGGCGGTGGGCTGCAGGTCGGCTGGCAAGGCCGCCGCCTGCTCGGCGGTGCTGACGCCGGTGAGCATGAGGACGCTGCGGGCGCCCACCGCCCTGGCCGCCGCGATGTCGGTCAGCAGCCCATCACCGATGACGACCGCTCGCTCGACCGGCACGCCCGCGACGTCGGCGGCCTCACGCAGCAGGCCGGGCTCCGGCTTGCCGATGACCATGTCAGGCTCGCGGCCCGACGCGGTGACCAGGGCCGCCACCATCGCGCCGGCTCCGGCCTTCAACCCATCAGGCATGGGAAAGATGGGGTCCCGGTTGGTGACCGCGAACAAGGCACCCCCGCGCACCGCCGCCGCGGCGGCGGAGAGCCGCTCGAAGGTGAGGTCGAAGTCCACGCCCACCGCGACCGCATCAGGCCCATGCGCCAGGCCATCGTACGAGCAGGCGATGGTGGCAAGGCCGACGTCGGCGAGCTCGCGCTGCAGGCCAGGACCGCCGAAGACCATGGTGAGCCGCGGCGGGCGTGGCAGACCGGCGATGGCCAGGGCCGTGCCGCGCGCCGAGGTCAGGATGCGCCCGGGGTCGGCGGGAGCGCCCATGCCGGCCAGTCGCTGCTGATACTCGCTGCGGTGCCAGCGCGAGTTGTTGGTGACATAGACGATGATGTCGCCAGCAGCCTCACGCTGCGTGAGCAGCTCGGGCATGCCGGGGATGGCCTCGGTCCCCCGGTAGACGACGCCGTCAAGATCGACGAGAAGGAGCATCAACCGATGGTAGCCGCAGTCCCCACCAGCCGATGAGCCGTCAGGGCGGCGTGGACGAGCTGGACCTGCTGCTCATCGACGGCGACAACCTGCTGCACGGGGTCCGCGGCAGCCGCGACGAAGGTGGCGTCGCCTGGCTGCTGCCGCGGCTGTCGGGCTGGCGACCCGAGCACTTGCGCATCGTGGTGGGCCTTGACGGGCATCCGCCGCCCGGCGAGGGCAGCCGCACGCGCGTCACGCGCGGCATCGAGTTCCACCACTCGCGCTCGCGAAGCGCCGATGACATGCTCGTCGAGCTGTTGCTGGACCAGCCCTACTCGACACGCAGCCGTTGCGCAGTGGTGACGGCTGACCGCGGCTTGCAGGCGCGCGCCGCGCGCGCCGGCGGCGTGACCCGATCGATCGACTGGCTGATGCGCGAGGTTGCCGGCACGCCGGCCAAGGGCGGGCCGGGCCGGGACAAGCCGGTGACCATCGGGCAGGGCAAACCGCCGCCACGGCCGGCCTCGGAGCCAGCCTCGCCCGCCGTCGACGAGCGCGAGTCGTGGCGACCGGGCCGGGGTGCGACCACCAAGAAGGGCAACCCCAAGCGAAGCCCCAAAGGCTCACGTCAGCGCTAATATCTCGACATGTCGTCCGATCCCTGGACCGCCTTCCTCGACTGGCTGACCACCGTGCTGGTCCCCGCCTGGGGCGAGCTCATCGGCCTGTTGCCGGTGGTCCTGCTGGGCGGCCTCGTGGGGCCGTTGCTGACCCTCATCGTCGCGATGTGGCTGTGGCACCTCGTGACGCGCCGGCGCGGGCGTGTCCGGCGTGCCGAGCCGCAGCCGGTCGCCGCAACGCTCGATGCCGCGGGCATGCCGGTCTTTCCGCCCAATGTTCCCCATTGCCAGCGGCACGCGCTGGTGTACCCGCCGCGAGCCCGACGGTGTGCGCTGGACGGCGATCCGCTGAGCGTCAGCTGCCCGGTCGATGGCACCCTCCGCAACGCCGAGATCGACACCTGCGCTGGCTGCGGCACGAGGTTCACGCTCGGTGCCGGTTCCGCCTCGGCCGTGGTACAGCTGTCCGATGGCCCGCCGGAGGGTGGGGCGGCGATCGCCTAGCCGGGCGTCCACCGGGCTAGCCGAGCGCAGGAGTCGAGCATGGCGACCCTCTCCCAGTACCTCTTCGTGACGGGCGCGTTGTTGCTGCTCTTCGCCTTCGTCCTGGGCGTGGCGCATACGGCGCTGCTGGCGGCCGGACGTCGCAGCGTGGCGTCGGTGGGCCGGCCCGGGCCGGCACTGGCCAGCGCTGCCTACGCTGACGCCGCGGTGAGCCTCTCCGGTACCCCAGCCGCCAGCGGTGTCGCCACCACGTCGGCCATCAGCCACGGCCTGACGTGGGCCAGCTTCCTGCTGCTGGCCGGCAGCCTGCTGGCGCGTGCCACCGTCGTCGAGCGCGGGCCGTGGGGCAACATGTACGAGTTCTCGATCGCCTTTGCGGTGGGCATCATGGGCGGCTACCTGTTCCTGCAGCGCCGCTACCCCATCCGCACCATCGCGTTCCTGCCGCTGGGCGTGGCGCTCTTCCTGGTGGGCTACGCGTCGACCCTGCCGGCGGCCATCGAGCCGCTGGTGCCAGCACTGGACAACCCAGCGCTGCTGACGG
Organism: uncultured Chloroflexia bacterium; assembly: GCA_963804575.1. Taxonomy (GTDB): domain Bacteria; phylum Chloroflexota; class Limnocylindria; order Limnocylindrales; family CSP1-4; genus JAFMJV01. Next base: position 198,055 of record CAWDQY010000002.1, on the reverse strand, counting down.
TGCACGTGGCCATGGCCATGATCGCCTACGGCGTGCTCGCCATCTCCTTCGCCGCCGCCGTCGGCTACCTGCTGCAGGGCGAGGCCGATCGCTTCGACTGGCTACCCGGCCACAGGATCCTCGACGAGGTGGCCTATCGGTCGGTCGTCATCGGCTTCCCGGTCTTCGCCACCATGCTCATCCTGGGGTCCTACTGGGCCTCCATCGCCTGGGGCCGCTACTGGGGCTGGGACCCCAAGGAGACCTCGGCACTGGTGACGTGGCTGATCTACGCGCTCTACCTCCACGCCCGCAGCCGCAAGGACTGGGCCGGCCGGCCCTCCGCGCTCATCCTCGTCATCGGCTTCGGCGCCGTCCTCTTCACCTACTTCGGCAACCTCTTCTTCAGCGGGCTGCACTCCTACTCCGGCCTGTAGCGCCGCCTCCGGCCGGCAGTGTCGCAGGTCGCTGGCGTCGCGGGCCGCTGCCGCTCTCAGCGATCCCGCTGCCCTCAGCGAGCCCGCAGCCCGGCGATGATGCGTGAGCGGTAGGTATCGAACACGGCCGCCAGCACGACGACCATGCCGGTGACGATGACGCGCCAGTTGTCCGTGACGCCCAGCAGGATCAGCCCCGTGCTCAGCACCTGCAGCAGGCAGACCCCGAAGAACGTGCCGATGACCGAGCCTTTGCCGCCGCTGAAGCTGGTGCCGCCGATGATGACGGCGGCGATGGCGGTGAGCTCGTAGCCCACCGCCGCGATAGGGCTGCCGACGTTGAGACGAAGCAGCCACACCAGGCCGGCCAGGCCGGCCAGCAGGCCGCAGATGACGAAGGCACTGATCTTGTAGGGCGCCGGGTCGTGGCCCGACAGGCGCACGGCCTCCTCGTTGTTGCCGATGGCGTAGATGAAGCGGCCGAAGATGCTGAAGCGCAGCACGAACCAGGCGACCGCGACCGTGACGATGGCGACGATGAAGTACACCGGGATCTGCACGATGCCGAGGTCGATGAGGATGTTGCCGAAGTCGATGAACGGGCGCGGCAAGCCGTTGATGGTGGCGTTGTCGCTGACGACCTGTGAAGCGCCACGAGCCATCGACATCATGCCCAGCGTCACGATGAAGGACGGCACCTTCCAGCGCTCTGACACGAACCCGTTGATGAAGCCGCAGAGCGCGCCGACCAGCAGCACCAGCACGATGGCCAGTGGGATCGAGACCAGCGGATCGAGCTCGAAGGGCACCCACCGCGCCAGGAAGTCGGGAACCATGATGGTGGCGCCCACCACCGTCGCCAGCGCCAGCACCGAGCCCACCGAGAGATCGATGCCCCCGATGAGGATGACGAAGGTCATGCCCACCGCCAGCACGGTGTTGATGGCCACCTGGCCGAACATGCGCGTGAAGTTGTCACCCGTGGCGAAGTACGGCGCAAAGAGCATGAACAGGATGACCAGGACCACCAGCGCCAGGCCGACGCCGGCCTCCCGCAACGAGATGACGATGGCGCGACTGGCGAGCGGCAGCTGACCCTCGCCTCGCGGCGTGGATGGTGTCGGTGCGGCGCTCATGCGTCCTCCCCTGTCATGGGCCTGCCGGCTCGAGCGGCGGCCGTGGCCGGATCCAGGTAGTTCTTGTAGGCGAGCTCCAGCACCGCCTTCTCACTGAAGCGCTCCCGCGGCACCTCGCCCACGATGGCGCCTTTGCTGAAGACGATGATGCGGTGGCAGATACCCAACAGCTCGGGCAAGTCCGACGACACCACGATGGCACCCTTGCCGCGTTCGACCAGATCCCAGATGAGGTTGTAGATCTCGAACTTGGCACCCACGTCGATACCGCGGGTGGGCTCATCGAAGATGAGGATGCGCGACTCGGCGAACAGCCACTTGGCCACGACCACCTTCTGCTGGTTGCCCCCGGACAGGTAGCGGGCCAGCTGAGCTGGTGATTGCGCCTTGATGCTGAGCGCGTCGATGAGCTCCTGGGTGGCAACGCGCTCCGCGCCACGCTGCAGGAGTCCTCGCTTGGTGATCGCCTCCAGCTTGGTGATGGTGGTGTTCTCGGCCACGCTCATGTCCAGCATCAGGCCTTGCGACTTGCGGTCCTCGGTGAGCAGACAGATGCCGGCCTCGACGGCCTGGCTGGGCGAGTCGATATGGACCAGCTCGCCGTTGACGCGGATGGTGCCGGCAGCGGCCTTGTCGGCCCCGAAGATGGCACGCATCGCCTCCGTGCGTCCTGAGCCGACGAGGCCCGCGATGCCCACGATCTCACCCGCGCACAGTCGCAGCGTCACCGGTTCCGTGTTGCCGCGGTAGCGAAGCCCTTCGACCGAGAGCAGCTCTTCCCCGACGCTGTGCGAGGCCCTGAATGGGTAGCCCTCGGTCATGGTGCGGCCGACCATGAGCTCGATGATGCGGGCTACGCTGACGTCAGCGACAGCCTCGGTGGCCACCCACTGGCCATTGCGCAGCACCGTCACGCGGTCGCCGATCTCCTTGACCTCGTCGAGATGATGCGAGATGAAAAGCACGCCGATACCGCGCCCGGCAAGCTTGCGGATGATGCCGAAGAGCTGGTCGGTCTCGCGCGGCGTGAGCGTCGCGGTGGGCTCGTCGAGGATGAGCAGCTTGGCGTCGGTCAACAGCGCCCGCGCGATCTCGACCAGCTGCATCTGGGCGATGCCAAGGTCCTCGACCGCCGTGTCGGGCGGCATATCCAGCCCCACTTCGGCCATCAGGCGCTCAGCACGCTGGCGCAGGGTCTTGCGATCGACCAGGCCTCGCCTGGCCGGCAGCGCCTCGAACGAGAGGTTCTCCTCGATGGTCAGGAAGGTGAGCAGGTTCAGCTCCTGGTAGACCACCCGGATGCCGGCCTGCAGCGCTTGCTGCGGATCGTGCGCCAGGTAGGGCTCGCCGTTGAGCAGGACCTCACCGCCGTCGGGCAGCTGCACACCGGCCAGCACCTTCACCAGCGTCGACTTGCCGGCACCGTTCTCGCCCACCAGGGCGTGGACCTCGCCAGGCATGACGCTCAGGCTGACCCTGTCGAGGGCCAGCACCCCTGGAAACTCCTTGCTGACCTCGCGGACATCGAGGATGGGAGTCCCGGCGGGTGTGGTCATCAGCATTGGCTCCGTGCTGGGTGGCTCGAAGTCTACGGAGAAGGCCAGCCGCTGGAGGAAGCCAGCGGCTGGCCCTTGAGCTTACGGCGACGTGCTACTCGACGACGACGTTCTCCGCCGTGACGAGGTCGATGGGGGTCTTCTGCCATCCGCAGAAGCTCTCACCGGCCAGCTCGCGCAGCCCGAACTCGATACCGAACACCGCCATGTTCGAGCCGAACTGCTCGACGGTGGCCAGCATCGTGCCGTCCGCGATGAGCGGACGCACGCCGGGGATGTTGTCGAAGCCGACGAACTGGATCTCACCGGTCTTGCCGGCGGCGTCGAGGGCCTTGGCGACGCCCAGGGCCATGCTGTCGTTGGCAGCCATGACGCCCTGGATGTCGGGGTACTGGGTCAGGAAGTTGGTCATGAGCTGGTTAGCCTCTTCGGTCTCCCAGTGCGCTGTTCGCGAGTCGAGCAGATCGAGACCGTACTCGGCAACGGAATCGTCGAAACCGGCCTTGCGCTGGTTGGCGTTGTCAGCCTCGGGGTTGCCCTCGAGGATGACGACCTTGCCACCCTCGCCGAGGGCCTGGCCGAGCGCGTCGCCGGCCAGCTTCGCACCGGCGCGGTTGTCGGGACCGAAGAAGGCGAGTTCGATGCCGGCATCGGCCATGGCATCGGCATCGAGCGCGACGTCGATATTGACCACCTTGATGCCCGCGTCGAGCGCCTTCTTGATGGGCTCGACCATGGCCTTGGAGTCGGCCGGGGCGATGACGATGACGTCGAACTGCTGGGTGATGTAGGACTCGACGGCCTCGACCTGTGCAGCGAAGTCGCGCTCGTCCTTCATGCCCACGGTCTGGAACTCGAAGAGGGCCTCGTTCTCGGCCGCGAAGGCCTTGGCGCCCGCGTCCATCTGCTGGAAGAACTCGTTGGCCAGCGACTTCATGACCAGGCCGACCTTGGGCGTGTGGCCCAGCTGCTCGGTCAGATCGGGGATGACGCCGGTGACCTCGGCGGGCGGGCACTCCTCGGCAGCAGACTCTCGTCCTGCGCGAAGGCGGCCGCGCTCGAGCCGACGACCAAACCGGCCGCCATGATGGTGGTAAGGCCAGCGGTGAGCCAGCGGCTCTTGGTGACTCCAACCATGTGGTGGATCCCTCCTTGTCGGCCCCCTCCAGGGCCATCGATTCGGTCGTGTCGGGCTGAGTTGGCCGACACCAGCACGGGCGCAACCGTTTGCGCAACCGTTTACGCCGCGAGTTTACTGCGGTCTGACGGGCAAGTCAACGTCTGCGCCCGTCGAAATCACTTGGGCCTGCCTGGCTCATCGACCGGCGGACCCAGTGCAGTCGGTCGTCGCTGAGTTGGCCACACCGCCCGGTGTCGCAACGCCGTGTGCGCCATCGTGATACCCTCTCCGAGTTGCTCACTGCGTGTCGGCTCGGGCGTGCCATCGTCTCGCCGCAGATATCAGTGGGGTGGCCTGGCTCGATCGCCCGACGGCCCCAGTGCAGTCGGGTAGTGCATCCGCGGTGCAGTCGGGCAGCGGATCCCCTGGTGCAGTGGGCTAGCGCATCCCCCGTGCGGTTGGGCAGCGCATCCCCAGTGTGGTTGGGTGCGCATCCGCGGTGCAGTTGGCTGGCGCATCCCCAGTGCGGTTGGGTAGCGCATCCGCGGTGCAGTCGGGCAGCGGATCCCCTGGTGCAGTGGGCTAGCGCATCCCCAGTGCGGTTGGGTAGCGCTCCCCAGTGCCGCATCCGTGTCCTGCGGCCCCTCCCCTGGCCCGGCCCTGTGCCACTTGGCCATCTCGGTCAACTCGTCGTATCCCGGCAGTCTCGGCCCTGTGCCGGTGGCCATCCGGGCGGGGTCGCGCTATCCCATGGAGACTAGATGGGCCGTCGGACGGCCTCCCGGGTCCCCGTGTACCCGTCATCGATGCCGCAGTGGGCTCGCTGGACGCCATCCGAGTCAGTGCAGACTCAGGGCGACACCGAGCGGTCGGTTCCAGTCCCAGGGGGCATGAGATGGCCAGCAGCCGACGTGCGCCCGAGACCCGGTGGCTCGTCTAGTCCCCGTGGGTTAAGGCGCCGAGGCCGGGTCAGCCCTCATGCTCGTGCGCGCTGGCCGACCGATGCCCTCGGGCCGCGTGGCTGGATGAACGATGGTTGCCGTGGCAGCCGTGACGCCTACTCGACGGACTCCGCCGGCCGGCCAAGCATGCCGCGATACAGCCCGGCCACGAACCCGGGATGACGATGCCGCCAACGAAGCGCTGGTAGAACTCGATGGGTCCGGCGCCGCCGATGACGGCATACGCGTAGCCCTGTGCGCGCATGGCGTGGAGGCTCGCCAGGAGTAGCGCCGCGCCCACTCCCTGGCCACGCTCGGCTTCGGCCACGCCCGTGGGACCCCACACGCCCAGGGCCGTGGCATCCCAGCAGGCGAAGCCCAGCAGCTCCTGGCCTCGTGCGGCGATGAAGCAGCTGATGGGCTGATTGGCGAAGCAGCGCTCCGTCTCGCTCACCCAGGCCTGCTCGAAGTGCTCGCCGATCCAGGCGGTGACGAGGTGCTTCTCCGGCGCGATGGGACGACGGATGCTCACGCCGTTCGCCTCGGATGGCGACAGATCCAGCGGAGACAGGTCATACAGCTTGACCAGGATATCAGCGGGATCGCGTTCGCTCTCTTCGATCACCGGCACGTGTAGCCTCCCCTGTGGGCGGATGCGGCGCGGCCGTCAGGATAGCTGGCGGGCGATGGCCTCGCGGCGTGGGCAGCCCCGCCTGGGCACCAGCCATGGTGGTCTTGAGCGCAGCGCCGACGATGGCCCAACGCAGAGCCTGGCGCAGGTCGGCACCCGCGGCCAGCTCCGCCGCGAGGATGCCGTTGAGCGCGTCGCCCGATCCGGTGGTGTCGACCGGCTGCACGCGCATGGCCGGCAGGCGCTCGGCATGCCCATCGGCCCACAGCAGCGCACCCTCCGCGCCGAGGGTCACGATCACCGGCGCGCCGCTGCGCCGCGCGAGCACCCGCGCGGCAGCCTCGGGGTCGGCCTCGCCGGTCAACATCTCGGCCTCGGTCTCATTGGGGGTGACGATGGGGCGCAGCGCGTACAGCTCAGCCAGCACGGGCCGGGCGGGCGCCGGGTTGAGGATGATGCGCAGGCCCCGCCGGGACGCCCAGCGCGCCGCCGCCAGCACCGCGTCGTCGCCGACCTCGAACCCGAGCAGGCAGACTGCCCCTGCGGCCGGCTCGAGGTCGGCGACTTCGGCCTCGATCATGGCGGCATCGACCCGCCCATTGGCACCTGGTGCGACGGCGATCTGGTTCTCGGCGGCGGCGTCCACGATGATCAGGGCGATGCCGGTGTGCTCGCCATCGATGATGCGGCAGGCGGAGGTGTCCACGCCGGCCTCCTGCAGGCCGGCGAGGGCGCTGCGTCCCAGGTCATCGTCGCCGACAGCCCCGAGCATGGTCACGGCCGCACCGACCCTGCTGGCAGCGACCGCCTGATTGGCGCTCTTGCCCCCGTTCTGCTGCACGAAGCGGTCGCCCAGCACGGTCTCGCCGGCGGCCGGCAGGCGTGGTACGCCCACGATGAGGTCGACGTTGATGGAGCCGGCGACCACGACGGTGGCGTTGCTGTCGGTCATGGCCATCAGCGTGACACACTCCTGGGTCGGCTCGGGATCTGGAGAAACCGATTGCGCAACCGATTGCGCAAGCGTATCCTGCGCCGGATGGCCATGTCAACGATGCGCCGGCCGCCTACCATCCAACGCTAGCCATGACCACCATCCGCGATGTCGCCGCTCACGCCGGCGTCTCCACCACCACCGTCTCCCACGTCGTCAACGGCACCCGCCGAGTCGATGCCGGCACGGCAGCGCGTGTCGAGGCGGCCATCGACGAGCTGGGCTACCGGCCCAACGCGCTGGCACGCTCGATGCGCCGGGGCCGCACCCATACCGTCGGCATCGTCCTGCCCGACATCTCCAACCCCTTCTTCGGCGATCTCGCCCGCAGCCTCGAGGACCACATGTACGAGGCCGGCTACAGCGCCATCATCTGCAACTCCGACGGCGACGGGGGCAAGGAGTCGGCCTACCTCGACGTGCTCCTGTCCAAGAAGGTCGACGGGCTGCTGCTGGTCGCCGCCAGCCAGCCCTCGGAGCACCTGCGCCAGCTGGTCGAGACCGGCCCGCCCACGGTGGTCGTCGACCGTGAGCTGGGCGACCTGCCCGTGTCGCAGGTGCTGGTGGACAACCACCACGGAGGCTACCTCGCCGGCCGGCACCTGCTCGAGCTCGGTCATCGTGACATCGCGGTCATCGCCGGCCCCAGCGCGACCGGCACCAGTGCCCGCCGCCTGGAGGGCTTCCGCCACGCCATCGAGGAGGCCGGCCTGCGGATCAGCCAGAAGCGCATCTTCCGCGGTGACTTCCGGGCCGCCAGCGGACGCGCCGCCATGGAGGGCTGGCTGCGCAGCAGGTCAGCACCGACGGCGGTCTTCGCCGAGAACGACCTCATGGCGGTGGGCGCGCTCAGTGCCGCCCACGCAGCCGACATCGCGGTGCCGGATGAGGTCTCGGTGGTGGGCTTCGACGGCATCGCCTTCGGCGCCGACGTGACGCCACCCCTGACCACCGTCGCTCAGTCGACCAACGACGTGGCGACGACGGCGGTGGAACTGCTCTTCGAGCGCATCCGCGACGGCCAAGCCTCGCCCCGCCGCGTCGAGCTGCCGGTCTCGCTGCTGGTTCGCGGTTCATCGGGACCCCCGCCCGGGCGCTGACCGGCCCGATCCCAGGCTGGCACTGGACGGTTGCGAACATCTGTTCTATCCTCTCCACCTGTCCGCAGTCCATCCACCGCAGCCATGCACAGGCCGTCCACAGCGTCGGCCGCATCGAACGACGGACCGCAACATGTGGTATAGCCGCACGCCCTGCGACCGCTATATGTAGTGGTGAGGGCTTGACAGCACCCTGGCGTAGGTCCACAATCGGCCGACCATCGGGAGGGCAGGCATGTCCTCCCGAGCGCAGTCCCAACGGGTGGCGCGGCCGCAAGCCCAGACGGCGCCGGCCAGCCTGCGGAGCCGCAGCGGTCCGCGCTGGCGACCGCCACCAGCATCGAGTGGTCCGGTGTCGTCGCCGGCGCGTCAAGCACGAGAGGAGAGGTCATGGCTCAGGCTGTCGCCAAGGTCCACAACGCCACCCCTGGCAAGGAGGCGACAGCCAAGTCAGGCGCACGCAACGGCCGCGGCAAGGGTGTGCCAGCGCGAGCCGCCATGGACGACCAGTACCGCTTCAGCGGTGCCAACTCGGCAGGTCTCACCTTCGAGCGCCGTTGGACGACGCCCGGTGTCCACCCCTACGACGAGGTGGCCTGGGAGCTGCGCGACGCCGGCATCTCCAACGAAGCGGGCAACTCCGTCTTCGAGCAGAAGGCCGTCGAGGTCCCGGTGTTCTGGAGCCAGCTGGCCACCAACGTGGTGGTCAGCAAGTACTTCCGCGGCCACGTCGGCAGCCCCAGTCGTGAGCGCAGCGTCAAGCAGCTCATCGACCGCGTGGTCAACACCATCACCAGCTGGGCAGCCACCCAGCGCTACTTCGCCACCGACGAGGATCTGGCCACCTTCAAGGCGGAGCTGACGCACCTGTTGCTGCACCAGAAGATGGCCTTCAACAGCCCGGTCTGGTTCAACGTCGGCGTGGAGCCCAGGCCGCAGTGCTCAGCCTGCTTCATCAACTCCGTGCAGGACTCCATGTCCTCCATCATGGACCTCGCCAAGACCGAGGCCATGCTCTTCAAGTACGGCTCCGGTGCCGGCGTCAACCTCTCCCCCATCCGGGGGTCGCGGGAGAAGATGTCGGGCGGCGGCGTCGCCTCCGGGCCGGTCAGCTTCATGAAGGGTTTCGACGCCTTCGCCGGGGTGGTCAAGTCGGGCGGCAAGACCCGGCGCGCAGCCAAGATGGTCATCCTGGACGCGAGTCATCCCGATATCCTCGACTTCATCGACTCCAAGGCCAGCGAGGAACGCAAGGCCTGGGCCCTCATCGAAGCGGGCTATGACCCATCCTTCACCGGCGAGGCCTACGGCTCGGTGTTCTTCCAGAACGCCAATCACAGCGTGCGTGTCTCGGACGCGTTCATGCGCGCGGTCGAGGACGATGCCGACTGGACCACCTACGAGGTCACCACGCGGCGAGCCGGCCGAGACACACAAGGCCCGCACGATCATCCGCCGCATGGCAGAGGCCGCCTGGATCTGCGGTGATCCCGGCATCCAGTACGACACCACCATCAACGACTGGAACCCGGTCGCCAACTCCGACCGCCAGTACGCCACCAACCCCTGCTCGGAGTTCTCCTTCCTCAACGACACCTCCTGCAACCTGGCTTCGCTGAACCTGATGAAGTTCGTCGATGCCGAGGGTGAGTTCGATGCCGAGGCCTTCCGCTACGCGGCGCGGATCACCATCACGGCACAGGAGATCCTCGTCGACAACGCCTCCTACCCAACGGCGCAGATCGAGCAGAACTCGCATCGCTACCGGCCCCTCGGTCTCGGGTATGCCAACCTCGGCGCCCTGCTCATGAGCCGGGGCCTGGCCTACGATTCGGATGCCGGGCGTGCCTATGCGGGAGCCATCACGGCCATCATGACCGGCGAGGCCTACCGGCAGTCCGCCATCGTCGCCCGTGACCACGGTGGTGCCTTCAACGACTACGCCATCAACGAGGGTCCCTTCCTGCGCGTCATCAGCAAGCACCGCGACGCCGCCTACGGGCTCACCGAGGCTGACGTGCCCGGGTCGCTGGTAGCGCAGGCCCGGGCCAGCTGGGACGAGGCGCTCGAGCTGGGCCGCGAGCACGGGTATCGCAACGCCCAGGTGACGGTCCTCGCGCCCACCGGCACCATCGCCTTCATGATGGACTGCGACACGACCGGCATCGAGCCTGACATCGCCCTCATCAAGTACAAGAAGCTCGTCGGTGAGGGCTTCCTCAAGATCGTCAACGGCACCGTGCCGCTGGCGCTGCAGCGGCTGGGCTACACGCCCGAGCAGGTCGAGGCCATCGTCGAGTACATCGACCAGTTCGAGACCATCGAGGGAGCGACGGACCTCGATCCCGAGCACCTGTCCGTCTTCGACTGCGCCTTCAAGCCAGTCAACGGCGAGCGCTCCATCGGGCACATGGGCCACCTGCGCATGATGAGCGCCACCCAGCCCTTCCTGTCGGGTGCCATCAGCAAGACCGTCAACATGCCCGAAGCAGCCACCGCGGCCGACATCGAGGATGTCTACCTACAGGGATGGAAGCTGGGCCTCAAGGCCATCGCCATCTACCGCGATGGCTCCAAGCGCAGCCAGCCCCTTTCCACGGGCAAGAAGAAGGATGCAGCCGCCGAGTCGAACACCCCCGCGGCAGGAGCGGCGCCGGCACTTGAGCTCACTGGGGAGCCCAAGCCCTACCGGCGCCGCCTGCCGGACGAACGCCGCGCCATCACGCACAAGTATCAGGTCGCCGGCCACGAGGGCTATGTCACCGTGGGCCTCTACCCCGATGGCCAGCCCGGGGAGATCTTCCTGAAGATGGCCAAGGAGGGTTCCACCGTCAGCGGGCTCATGGACACGCTGGCCACGATGACCTCCATCGCCCTCCAGTACGGCGTCCCGCTGCGCGACCTGGTGTCCAAGTTCACGCACGTGCGGTTCGAGCCATCGGGCTTCACCGGTAACCCCGAGGTCCCCATCGCCAAGTCGATCGTCGACTACATCTTCCGCTGGATGGGGTCACGCTTCCTCAGCAAGGACGATCGCGACGCGCTCGGCATCATCGGCGGCGCGCTCGCCAACCAGGCGCCCTCGGGCCTGTCCCCGCAGCTGGGGGCATTCGATCGGCTCGATGGTGTGACCGACACCAGCACCGGCAGCGGCTGCACTCGCCGGTTCGACCGGTGTCCGAGGAAGTGGACAGCGGGCGGCCGACACGCCAGGCCCTCGATACCGCCGCGCACCCGGAGCCGAAGGCCAACGGTAGCGCCAATGGCAAGGCCCCCGCGACGGCCTCGCTGGGAGCCGGTCAGCGCATCGCCTTCTCGGTCAGTGCCGACTCGCCGTCGTGCATGGACTGCGGCAGCATCATGGTCCGCAGCGGCAGCTGCTACAAGTGCCTCAACTGCGGCGCCACCAGCGGCTGCAGCTGAGCGACGGCGGGCGCGCGATGCTGCCCACGCCGGGCGGCTGACGGTCTACCCTGCCCTCGATGCGTATCGCGACCTGGAACGTCAACTCGCTGAAGGCCCGGCTCGAAGCCGTCGAGCGATGGTTGGAGCGAGCCGAGCCGGACGTCCTGCTGCTGCAGGAGACCAAGCTGGCCGACGATGACGTTCCCGAGATGCTCTTCCGCATGGCCGGCTACGAGCTGCTGCACCACGGAGAGGGCCGCTGGAACGGCGTCGCCATCGCCAGCCGCGTCGGGATGGCTGACCCCGTGGTCAGCAACTTCGGCGACGGGCCGGTGCGCCTGAGCCGCTCCGCCAAGGACGCTCCCAGCGCGGATGACTTCGATCCGCTGTCCGAGGCGCGCATGGTCAGTGCCGTGTGCGGAGGTGTCCGCGTCGTCAGCCTCTATGCACCCAACGGTCGGCTACTCGATTCCTCCTGGTATGCCGGCAAGCTGCGCTGGTTCGAGCGCCTGGCCCAGTGGCTGGAACAGGCAGCGGACCCCTCCGAGGCCCTGCTCCTGGGCGGCGACCTCAACGTCACCCCCACCGACGATGACGTCTGGGATGCCGCCGCCGTGCACGGCGCCACGCATGTCTCCGAGCCGGAACGCGCCGCCCTCGCCCGGCTGCGCGAGTGGGGCCTGCTCGACCTCTATCGGCTTCGACAGCCGGCCAGCGATCGCTTCAGCTGGTACGACTACCGCGCCGGCATGTTCCACAAGAACATGGGCATGCGCATCGACCTGTTGTACGGCACGCGTCCGCTGGCTGACCGCGTCATCTGGGCTGAGATCGACCGGGAGGCACGCAAGGGCCCACCAACGCCGTCCGATCACGCTCCCGTGCTGGTCGATCTCGACGAGCCGGGTGTGGCCATCGAGGCAGGCTGGGAGGAGGCTCTCTCGCGGGTGCGGCAGCGGAGCAGGACCGCGTAGCCCCACATTCGCTACAGCTTCTGGGCGAACCAGTCGGCGGTGATGCTGATGGCCTGCTCTGCCAGCGACTGGTCCTCGGTCAGGACGTTGTAGATGTGATCGGCACCCTCGATGATCTGGAGCGTGACGTCCTCGCTGGCCGTGCTCTCGGCCGCGAGCTGGGACACGGCCGGGTCGACCGTGGTGTCCTCGGCACCAGCGACCAGCAGCATCGGGTTGGCGTATGCGGCCAGGTCGGTGAGAGCGGTCGATGCCATCATCGAGGAGAAGAACTCGCAGCTGTGCTCGATGGTGCGCCAGCCGAGGTCGAGCTCGACCTGCCCGCCGGCGGCCTCGCAGTCCGACAGCATCGTCTCGTCGTAGAAGAACTGCTCGCCGTCGTAGATCGCACCTGACCACGAGCCGAACGCGGCCACGCGGGGATCGGTGCCCGCCACGTGCGCACCGATGAGCGAGCCCATGCTGAAGCCATGGATGCCGACCCGATCGGGGTCGACCGAATCCTGCGCCATGAGCCAGTCGAGGGCGACCGCGGCATCGCCGATCTGCGACTCGTAGGTGTACTCCAGCATGGAAGCCTGGCTCTCGCCCATGCCCGCGAAATCGATGCGCAGCGAAGCGATGCCCTGGGCCGCGAGCGCCTCAGCCAGCCGGGTGTACATCAGGCCGACCTCGTGCTTGTCGCTACCGTAGCCGTGCAGCAGCAGCACCGCCGGGAGGGCGCCCTCAGTGTCGGCCGGCAGTGCCAGCGTGCCGCTGATGTCGTAGCCATCCGACGGGATCGATGACCGCCGTCTCTGTCGCCGCGGTCGACTGTGCCGCCACCGCCGCGAAGCCGGCCGCGCTGGCCAGTAGCGAGAGCGATGCTCCCATGACCAGGATGCGCGCGCGCGTGGTGCCCATCGGTTCTCCTTGTGGTCTGCCTGCGCCGTGCCGCCGTGCGGCGGCTGCAGTCAGTATAGGAAGGCGATCCCACGCCCGGACGGGCCCTCAGCCGATGGCCAGTGCGTGTGCGACGCCGATGGGCACGACGGCGCGATGGCGCTGGAAGGCGAGGCAGGCGATGAGGCCGACGCCCGATTGGAAGAGCGTCGCGTTGGCCAGCGCGGCCATCACGTCTCCTCCGTTGGGCTCCAGCAGCAGGGGCACGTGGACGAGCGCGAACAGCAGCGCCGACCCTACCGCTGCTGCCGCGGCACGTTGCGTGGCCGCCTCCAGCGGGGCGTACAGGCCCACCAGGTAGAGCAGCTGCTGGCCGATGCCGCTGGGTAGCGCCAGCGTCACGCCAACCAGGTAGGCCGGGCCGCCGGCCAGCAGGCGGGGGACCCCGATGAGCAGCAGCAGTGGCAGGAACGGCCGGGGGTCACGAGTCAGCCGTGCCCTTAGTCCGTGACCGCCGCCGCTGCGCCAGGCCGACCACAGCCAACCCCCGAGGCCGCACACGAAGAGCAGCGGGCCCAGCGGCACACTCCAGCCGGCGCCCCACGCGCTCATGCCGGCCACCGCCAGCAGGGCGAACAGCGTGCGAGCCCTGGCTGCAGGCACCGCATCAGGCTCCGGATGCGCCCGCGGATGGCGACCGGCCCACCAGGCGAAGAAGGCCAGCAGCAACAGGGCCAGCCAGATGAGCACGACCGTGGCGACGGTGTCGCTGCCGCGGCGCCAGAGGAACAGCGCGCCCGCCGCCAGCTGCAGCAGCAGGTAGAGGCGGAGCGGCGTCGAGCGCAAGGCCAGGCCAAGGTCGGCGCGGAGGGCGCGATCGAGCCGCACGCGCCGGAGTCTACGCCAGCGTCATGGCGGCGCAGACCATATCCTTGGCGCGTGACGCTCTACCACCTGCTGGACCACCCTGAGCTGGACGATGTCCTCATGATCGTGGCGTTCGATGCCTGGGTGGACGCCGGCTCAGCTGCCACCGCCGCCGTCACGCTGCTGGCCGAGGGAGCGCTGCCTGTTGCCGGCCTCGAGACCGATGGACTCTATGACTATCGCGCCCGGCGTCCCACGCTGCACATCGACGACGGGCGCATGCGTTCGCTCGACTGGCCACGCCTGGAGGTGCTGCACCGACGCTTCACGCGGCGCGATGTGCTGCTGCTGACCGGGCCCGAGCCAGACTATCGCTGGCAGGAGCTGTCACGGGAGCTGGTCATGCTCGCCCAGGACCTCGGTGTCAGTGAGTGGATGACGCTGGGCTCCATCCCGGCCGCGGTCCCCCACACGCGACCGGTCAGCATCCTCGGCATCACCTCCGCGGACGGACTGCTCAAGGGCGGCATCGAGGCCGGACCTATCGGTTCGATGCAGGTGCCTGCCGCCGCGGTCTCGGTCATCGACCTGGCCGTCGCCGAGGCGGGCATCCCCACCTTCGGCTACTTCGCACAGGTGCCGCACTACATCAGCGGCGAGTACCCCGCCGCGGCGGTGGCCCTGATCCGGGCCGCCGAGCGCCACATCGGTGAGGGCATCACGACCGCGGTCCTGGAACTGCAGGCCCGTTCGATGGCCGCCAAGCTGGAAATCGCCGCCTCCGCCGACGATGCCACGCAGTCGTACGTGGACCGCCTCGAGGCGATGTCGGATGAAGCCCGGCTGCCCTCGGGCGATGAGCTCATCGGTGAGATCGAGCGCTTCCTGCGCGAACGCGACGCTGGAGGCGACTGAGGCGCACCTGCTGCGCTGTCCGCGACCCACCAGCAGCGGGCGCCAGCCAGCTGAAGCGAGCCCGATGGCGAGCGAACCAGTGATAGCAGGGTTCGATGGCCCATGCCAGCAGGGGGCTACGTGCAAGCTGCAGCAGGCGCGACGATGGCGCCAGGCGTTCCAGAGCCTGCAGCACGGCCTCGCCACCCGCGGTCCACGCGCCGGCCTCGTCGATGACGTGCAGCGCCTGCCGCAGGTCACGCTCGCTGGCCAGCTGGCGGACGCTGGGCCAGCTGTCGCTGGCGGCGCCCTGCAGCGGCCGAAGGCGCAGCCGGTGACTGCGGTCGGCGCCGGCGAGGCGGGCGGCGATGCGCGTACAGACGCGGCAGTCGGCGTCGTACAGCACGGTCAGGCGGTCGCCACGCCGGTTCCTGCTAGCCACGGACGCGGATGAGCGACACCCCATCACGGACCGTGAGCATCACCGTCTCCACGCGCGGGTCGGAGACGACGCGGTCGTTGAACCGGCGCATCCCCTCGACGCTGGGATCCCGGCTCTGGGTCTCCAGCACGCGCCCGTGCCGCAAGACGTTGTCAGCCACGATGAGGCCACCCCGTCGCATCAACGGCAGCACGGCCTTCGTAGTACTCGGGGTAGGCGGACTTGTCGGCGTCGATGAAGGCCATGTCGTAGGGCCCCGCCAGGCGCGCCAGCGAGTCGAGCGCGACACCCTGATGGATGGTGATGCGCCCGCTCTCGTTGGCCTGCTCGATGTGTTCGGCTGCCTTGGCGGCATGCCGCTTGTCCAGCTCGAGCGTGTCGATATGGCCGTCGGCCGGCAGCGCCTCGGCCATGGCCAGGGCAGAGAAGCCGCTGAAGGTACCGATCTCGAGGATGCGACGGGCGCCACTGATGGCGACCAGCAGACGAAGCAGCTGCGCTTCGGTGGCGTCGATCATGTAGCCCGGGTGCTCGCTCCAGGCGATGGTGGACGCGGCCACCGCCCGCAGCTCCGCCGAGGTCGGGGTCGTGTGCCGGGCGGCGTAGGCCTCCAGCTCGCCATCGACCAGCGGGCGCGACAGCCGCTCGGTCATGAGGCGCGCAGCCGCGTGGGATGGATGTGGATGCGGATGGGGTAGTCGGCCGCGAATGACTCGGGGGTCATGCCCAGGTCGGACATGGGGACCTCGTACTTGGCCACGTAGCGCTCGTCCTCGTGGGCGGGCGGGCCGTCCGTCACGATCTCAGCGCGGCCCTCGAGGATCACGACCTCGCCGCCCGAGGGCGTGCTGTTGAGATTGAGGCAGACCTTGGCGTTGGACCTGATGTTGCGCGTCCGTGGTGTCCGCTCCAGCGAGTAGACGACGATGACATCGTCGTCGAGCAGGAACCACACCGGCGAGGTCTGGGGTTGTCCGGCGGCATCGACCGTGGTCATCCAGGCAACGAGCTCGCCGCCCAGGCGCTCCTGGATGTCGGGGCGTTCATCGAACATGGCCACAGGATAGATGGCTCGCCAGCCGTCGTCGCCAGCAGGCTGCCGCGTCCGGCATGCGGCAGGCCGACACCTGTGCCCCTCGGTCGATGTCCCCTACCATGGGTCGCATGCTGCAGCAGGACGGCTCCATCCACATCGCCTGGCAGGCAGATGGCTACGAGGCCATCTTCGTGCGGGCACGCTTTCGACCGGCCCACGAGCTGCACGGCTTCGCCAAGGGCGTCGCGGACGTGGCCCTGCTGGAACGAACACTGCCGGACCTGCGCACCGCGCTGCGGTCGCGCTACCCGGGCGAGTTCGACCTGGTCACCGACGAGCCGGTCTCGGCTCCGGGGCGGGTCATCGTCACCTTCCACCCGCCGCGCGGCGAGCCCAATCCCGACCCTTGGTGAGCGCGTGATCGACGAGACCCTCGAGCTCCATGACGCCGTCGGCGCCTTCGAACGCATCGAAGACCACCTGCGCGCGGCCGGCTTCTTCGGCGGGGCGACGGCTCCCGGTCGATGCGCCGACGTCTACCTGGGGTATGGGCTCTCCGAGCCGCATTCGACGCAGCGCTGGGGCAGGCTCGTCCGGAGCCGGCGCTCCTGCCGCTGGCGGCCTGTCGCGTCCGCTGGGAGCGTGAGCCTTCGGCCGACCCGGGTGCCTTCTGGGTTGGTGACTGGCAGCGCACCTGGCGGGACTCCGAATACGCCCGCGCGGTCGCTGCGGCGCGAGATGCCATCGCCGCTGGCGAGGTGTACCAGGTCAACCTGGTACAGCACCTCAGTGCCCCCTTCGAGGGCGAGCCGGCTGCTGTGGCGGCGGCCTTGACCGGCCTGGCGCCGCTGCACGGTCGCGCCCTGGAGGGCCAGGGCTGGGCCATCGTATCGGCCTCGCCGGAGCTCTTCCTGGCCCGCCGGGGACGGCGCGTCTGGACCATGCCCATCAAGGGAACCCGGCCGCGTGGTGACGCCGCGGCCCTGCGCAGCTCGGCCAAGGACGCCGCCGAGCACGTCATGATCGTGGACCTGGAGCGCAACGACCTGGGTCGGATCTGCGAGCCCGGCAGCGTGACGTGGCCCGAGCTGATGCGGGCCAGGCCGATGGCCGGAGTGGAGCACCTGGTCTCGCGCGTGCAGGGCACCATCCGAGCGGATGTCAGCTGGGCCGAGACGATGATGGCGCTGTTCCCGGGCGGCTCGGTGACGGGCGCTCCCAAGATCGCGGCGATCGACCACATCCACGCCCTGGAGCCCGTCGGCCGCGGGGCATCGATGGGGGCGCTGGGCACGGTCTGGCCCAACGGCGACTTCGAGCTGGCGCTGACCATCCGCACCTTCGCCATCGTCGATGGCCTCATCCACCTGTGGGTCGGTGGAGGCGTGGTATGGGACTCGCAGCCCAGCGCCGAAGTCGAGGAATCGTGGGTCAAGGCGCGGCCGCTGCTGGCGGCCATCGCGCAGGCCTCGAGGAAGGTGGTGGCGGCATGATGTCGTTCGCGAGCTCCGCTGGCGGTGGGTGTGCTGGGCCGTGGCGTGGTCGATCCCTCGCTGCCCATCATCCACGCCGACGATGCCGGCCTGCTTCGCGGCCTGGCTGCCTTCGAGACGCTGCGCGTCTATGCGGGACGCCCGTTCGCCATGGCCGAGCACCTGCAGCGGCTGTGCCACTCGGCCGAACGGATGCGGCTGCCAGCCCCTGATCCGGCCGCGCTCGAAGACCTCGCCCAGGAGACGCTCGCGGCCGCCGACGTCGCCGATTGCTCGCTCCGCTTCACCGTGACCGGTGGACGCCCGGGCTCGGACCCCGTCTCCTTCGTCGTCGTCATGCCCTGCCGCCAGAGCTGGAGGCCATCCGCGCCCGCGGCATCCGCGCGGTCTCGCTGCAGCTGGGCACCGACCCGCGCCTGCGCCTGGATGCCCCCTGGCTCCTCGACGGGGTCAAGTCGACCTCGTACGCCGTCAACATGGCCGCCTTCGATGAGGCCAGGCGCCGCGGCGCCGAAGATGCGGTCTTCATCGCTGCCGAGGGATCGGTGCTGGAGGGGCCAGTCACCAACGTGTGGTGGCGTCGCGCCGAGACGCTGTACACGCCCTCCCTGGACCTGGGCATCCTGGCCGGGGTGACACGAGCCCACGTCCTCCGCCTCGCCCACGAGGCCGGCTACCGCGTGGCCGAGGGCTGGTTCCCGCTGGCCGAGATGGCTGCGGCTGACGAGGCCTTCAGCTCCTCGTCGGTGCGCGAGCTGATGCCCATCGTCGCGCTCGATGATGCTGCGCTGGGGAACGGCCGGCCGGGCGAGGCGGCCCTGGGCTTGCAGGCGGCGCTGCGGCGCGCTGTCGCTGCCTGACGCCGCGGGCGGCTCACCGAATCACGAGACCCACGCTCAGGGCGTGGGTCCGACGTGGGCGCTTGCGACGGTCCTGGGCCATGCGCCTGCGCACACGTCCCCGACCGCGCGGATCAGCCGGCGCGAGTGTCAGAGGAGATGTTGCCCGCGCGGGGCACGGTCTGAAGGTTGCTCATCCCGTGGCAGTCGTCCGCTGTCTGCAGCAGCGACCAGGACCTCATGGAGGCCCTGGGGCTCTGACTCTTCCGGACCAGCCGGCTGCGGACCTCGACCATTCGATCCGAGTACCTCCGAAGTCGACTGTACTCCCGCCCGTCCCGGATTGGAAGCCCGAATCGGAACCCCTGCGCCGTGTCGTTGGTACCCGGACCATGGTCCGGGGCACATCCGTGGGTGATGCGCTACACTGCGTAGGCATCCCAGACCCACCACGGTCGAGCACCGGATACCCGGCGTGCTCCCGAAGGTGAGCGTCTCCACACGATCACCGCTCCCCACCCGGATGTGTCGAGCGGTACCAACGAGATGGCTGGCTCGAGCGCACTGCGACGTCGCGCCGCCGGCCGAAAGGACTCACATGTTGTCACGCACCCCCCACGCACCGGCTGCCATCAGCCGGCGCAGTCACGCCCAGCGCCGCCTGCGGCGAACGGCCTCCAGCCGGCTCTTCTGCACCACCAACGGCTGCACCACCTACCTCGTCCCCAACGAGGATGGTGACCACGCGGTCTGCCCAGTCTGCGGTCTGAAGCGCCGGCTGCGCGCCGATCCCGCCGCCCGCATCACGCCGCTTCGCCACTAGGCCGCGGCGAGCCGGCTGGAGAAGCCCACGTGGAGCAGGAAAGGGCCGTGCCGTCCTCGATGGCCGACGACCTCACGACGTGGGGCAAGGTCATCACGCTGGAGACACGCGGGCGCCGCAGCGGGCGGCCGCGTCGGGTGACCATCGGCTTTGTCGAGGAGCCCGGCGTCGGTCTGCTCGTGGCCGCTGCCGACGATGCCGTTCACTGGGCCAGGAACCTACTGGCTGAACCGCGCTGCCGGGTGGAGCGCGATGGCCTGCGAAGCTGCTACCTGGCGACCCCACTGAGCGGCGACGAGCGCAACGCTGCCATCACGGCGCTCATCCTCAAGTACGGCACGCCGTCGGAGCAGCTCGGCGCGGGACCTGCCTTCCGCCTCGTGCCCATGACGCCTCGCCGAGCGCGCGGCACACCCTTAGCCCGAGCAGCGACTACACTGGCGCCAGCATCCGCATAGGCTCTCGTTGAGCACACTGGCGGTGCCTCCGGGTCGGCACCACGCGCAGCACGCGCCATACGAACATGGCAGCCCTGGACCTGGCCCTACGGGGTGGGCGCCATCACGACCCGAAGGACCTGTATGCCATTCGACCATCTGGGCCTCAGCCCGGAGCTCCTCCGGGCAGTGGAGGAAGAGGGGTACACCGAACCCACGCCCATCCAGGAGAAAGCCATCCCGATCGTGCTGCGGGGGGGCGACCTGATGGCCCGCGCGCAGACCGGCACCGGCAAGACCGCTGCCTTCGCGCTACCCATCCTCGAGCGCATGAAGGTCCACGCCAACAAGTCATTCTCGCCGGCACGCCACCCGATCCGCGTGCTGGTCGTGACGCCCACGCGCGAGCTGGCGATCCAGGTTCACGCGAGCTTCAAGTCCTATGGCCGCCACGTCGGGCTGCGCTCCACCATCGTGTACGGGGGCGTGCCCATGGGTCCGCAGGAGAAGGACCTGCTGGGCGGCGTCGAGATCGTCGTGGCCACGCCCGGCCGGCTCCTCGACCATGCCGGGAGCCGGACCCTGAACCTGGGCCAGGTGGAGGTGCTCGTCCTCGACGAAGGGGACCGCATGCTGGACATGGGTTTCATCGACGACATCCGCCGTATCCTCGCGCTGCTGCCGCCCAAGCGCCAGAACCTGCTCTTCTCCGCCACCCTCGACGCCGAGGTCCGCTCGCTGGCCAGCACCTTCCTGAACCAGCCGGAGTCCGTCGACGTGGCACCCACCATCCGGGCCGCCGAGTCGGTGGAGCAGGTGGCCTACCTTGTCGACCCGGACCGCAAGCGCGAGCTGCTCTCCTTCCTGGTCCGCTCACGCGACCTGCGCCAGGTGCTGGTGTTCACGCGGACCAAGCAGATGACCCGGCGGCTGGCGACCCAGCTCGATCGCGGTGGCGTGGAGGCCACGGCCATCCACGGCGACCGTACCCAGCCCGAGCGCGAGCGCGCCCTGGAGCAGTTCAAGAGTGGCGAGGTGCGGGTCCTGGTGGCGACCGATGTGGCCGCCCGTGGCCTCGACATCGAAGCGCTGCCGGTGGTCGTCAACTACGAGATCCCCTACGACCCGGAGGACTACGTCCACCGCATCGGTCGGACCGGGCGCGCGGGCATGGAAGGCCTCGCCATCTCGCTGGTCTCGTTCGACGAGGAGGAGCAGCTCAAGGGCATCAACCGCCTCCTCAAGCGCGACCTGCCGGTCCGCCAGGTCCGTGGTTTCGAGGTCGATCCGGCGTCCCGTCCGGTGCGCTCCAGCGGCCGCAACGGCCGGGTCCCAGGGCACGCCCCTGGTCGGAGGAGCAGCGGCGGGCGCCGCAGTGCTGCTGGGCCGGGTTCCGCTAGCTGACCAGCGCCTCCGCGCCGCTGGCGAAGGCCTGCACGCGGATGTCCCGCTCGAGATCGTCGGCCACTTCCAGCAGGTGGCGCCGCAGCAGCCCCTGGTCCTCCCCGAGCCCATCGGCTTGGGACCGGATGCGCTCCAGCTCGGATGCCTCCGCCCAGCGATCGGGGACCAGGGACCGCAGGTAGCTCTCCGCGAAGGCATGGTCGCGGGTGGCATAGACCTTGGCGACTCGCTCGTAAAAGGGATCGCGGAAGGGCAGCAGCAGTTCGCGCTGATGGGCCCACTGGAACCCGGAGATCGCGGCCCGGGTGAGGTAGTCGGAGCCATACCCTTCGCCGTTGATGCGCTGCCACGCCGCCTGCTTGGCGGCCGCGTCCGGCTCGCTCGCCCCGGCCCGGATGAGCGCCCGCTGTCCACGGTCGGAGGGGTCGCGTGCCCGCTCGTCGTCCAGGCGAGCGTTGGCATCATCGAGGCCGTGCGCCACCGCCTTGATGGCCAGCGTCCAGCGCAGTTCCTGGTCCGGTGTGAAACCATCGACCGACCAACGCCCATCGACGAGCTCGAGCAGCTGTCCGACATCCTCGCTGCTGCCCGCCATCGACGCGGCAGCTCGCGCCCACACCAGGCGCAGGTCGCTGTCCTCGGCTCGTCGCAGCGCTTCGACGGCCGCCCGAACGAGGGCCGTGGCGCTGGCTGCGCGCTGGGTCATCCGGCACGTACCGGCGCTGCACCACGATGGCGCGGTCGACGATCGACTGCAGCAGTGAGCGGTCAGCCTCGTGCGGCGCGAAGCGACGCACCGCCTCGAGGTAGTCGGTCGAGGACAACTCGGCACCGCGGACAAGCTCCCACAGCGTGGACCACGCCTGCTGTCGCAGCAGCGCCTCTGGCAGCTCGGCCAGCCGCTCCAGCGCGAACCCGAGCGACACCGGGTCGAGCTTGGCCAGCGCGTAGTCCTCGTCACCGTGGTTGGGATACACGAACAGTGGAGCGGCTCTCCCGATCGCCCCTGGCACGTTGACGCGGGCGCCATCGATCCGGGCGGGGACGGCCTCGACCCGCAGCCCCGCGCCATCCGCTGCGGCCGACACCAGCGCGACGGTGGTGGCATGCGGACGCAGGACCGGGTGGTCTGGCGGCGCCGACTGGCGCAGCTCGAACGATTCGATGCGGCCGTCGGAAGCGCTCCAGTGCGCCGCGATGGTGTTGAGCGACGACGTCTGCAGCCAGTCGCGTGCCCAGTCGTCGAGTGACCGAGCGCCAGCCTCTCCCAGCGCACCGAGGAAGTCCGCCAAGGTGGCGTTGCCCCAGGCGTGACGTTCGATGTACGCCTGCAGGCCGCCACGGAAGGCCTCGTCCCCCAGGGTCGCCACGAGCTGCTTGATGACGGCCGCGCCCTTCTCGTAGGTGATGGCATCGAAGTTGCCCACGGCCTGGTTGGTGTGCTCGACGCGCGTGGCCACCGGGTGCGTCGTGCTGCGTTGATCCTGCGCATAGGCCGCCGGCCGCATCTGGCCGTTGAAGACCTGCCAGGCGTCACGGAAGCGGGTGGCATCGGCCAGGCAGCGGTAGGACAGGTACGTGGCGAAGGTCTCGTTCAGCCACAGATCGTCCCACCAGCGCATCGTCACCAGGTTGCCGAACCACATGTGCGCCAGCTCGTGGAGGATGACCTCCCCGCGGATCAGCCGCTGCCCGTAGGTGGGCGGATCGCGGAAGAGGAAGCTGTCATGGAAGGTCACGGCCCCCACGTTCTCCATGGCGCCGGCATTGAACTCCGGGACGAAGAGCTGGTCGTACTTGCCGAAGGGATAGCGCCGTCCGAAGAGATCGGCGTAGTAGTCGAGGCCTTGACTGGTGACCTCGAAGATCTCGTCAGCGCTTCGTTCCAGCTCGGCACGCATGCTGGCGCGTCCATACAGGCCCAGTGGAACGCCGTCGTGGACCGCTTCCAAACGAACGTAGGGGCCGGCGATGAGCGAGAACAGGTAGGTCGAGAACGACGCCGAGCGCGGGAACTCGTGCATCCGGCGCCGGCGCGGACAGGTAGGTGCTCTGCATGGCAGCTTCGGCGCTGATGACCTGCCAGCTCTCGGGTGCCGTCACCTGCAGTCGATAGGTGGCCTTGATGTCCGGCTGGTCGAAGGAGGGGAAGAGACGGTGCGCCGAGTAGGGCTCGAGGTTGCTGTACAGGTAGGTCGCGCCATCCTCGGGGTCCCGGAAGGCATGGAAGCCGTCGCCCGTGGCGTCATAGCTGTTGTGGTAGTCGACGACGATGCGGTTATGCATCCGGAGATGCTCAGGCGCCAGCCAGATGCGATGCCCGCGATGGTCGGCCTCGTGATCGATCCCGTTCACGCGCAGCGAGCGCAGTGTGCCGGTGAAGTCCAGGAAGAGCGGCGCAGCAGCCGGATCGAGCCGGAACTCGATGACGGCGTGACCTGCATATGTCTCGCGGGCCTCGGCCAGCTCGAGCACGAGCTCGTAGCTGACGTCATGGACGCGTGCCGCCCGCTCGAGCGCTTCCTGGCGATAGAGGACATCGCGTCCGTGGCCGCCGTCCGATCTCATGCTTGTGTGAGCGTCCTCATGGCGACAGGCGATGAGACAGCAGTCTAGCGTGGGCCGCCTTATGCGCGACTTATGTGTGCACGAACGAGCGTCTCCGCGGCTCCGCATCGCTTTGTGTCACTCTGTAGCCATGCCCCCTGCACCCTCCGCCGCCGACCTGTTGCGCTCTGTCGGTCTCGATGTCGACGGCCCCGCGCGCTGGGGCAGCAAGCCGCCCAGTCGTGCCGCCGGCATCTTCGCCGTCGAGATCGCCGCCCCATCCCATTCGGCCCCCATCGACATCGACGAGGTACGCCGATGGCTGGAGCGTGTTCCCCAGCTGCGCCTGGATGGTGAACGCCCCACGCAGACGGCGCTGGCGGCTCGTCTCGCCAGCTTCTGGCTGCCGGACCAGACGATGCTCTACCTCGGCCGCACCAACAAGAGCCTGAGCAGCCGCGTGGCCTCGCTGTATGCCACCGAGCTGGGCCATGCCCAGCCCCACCCCGGCGGCTACTGGCTGAAGACCCTGCGGGAGCCGTCGAAGCTTCGACTGTGGTGGGCCGAGACCGACGCCGCCGAGGAGTACGAGGACGAGGTCCTCGAGGCCTTCGCCGCCACGGTGTCGGACGATGTCCGTGAGCGACTGCCCGCGGGCGCACCGCTGCTGCCGTGGGCCAACCTCGAGTCGCCCACCGGGCCGGGGCGCGAGACCGGGCTGACGCGCCCGCTGCTGAGCGTCGAGGCGACGACGGTCCGCGCCGCCTCCAGCATCCAGCGCTCCGATGGCGCCGGCCGCAAGCGCATGGGCACGACCGCGGCGGCGAAGAGTCCGCGCCGAACGGCGACCAAGGCCAAGCCCGGCAACGCGGCGGCAGGACCACCGCGCGACGCACCCACGCACCTGACCGCCGACGGGCTCAGCTCGATGCGGTCGGAGTTGGAGCGACTGAAGACCATCGAGCGTCCCCAGGTCGTCGAGCGGGTCAAGCAGGCGCGCGAGCTCGGCGACCTGCGCGAGAACGCTGACTACGAGGCCGCGCGCAACGAGCAGTCCTTCCTCGAAGGCCGCATCCTCGAGCTTGGAGCACCGTGTGCGTACCGCCGCGGTCATCCAGACCGGCACCGGAGGTGCCATCTCCATGGGTTCGCTGGTGGTGTACGAGGTCGACGGCACGCGCGAGCAGCTGAGCATCGTGGGCTCGACCGAGTCCGATCCCAGTGCCGGCAGGATCAGTGCCGTGTCGCCCGTGGGAAAGGCCCTGCTGGGTCACCGCGCCGGCGACGAGGTCGTCGTCACCACGCCCGGAGCCCAGATCCACTACCGGATCGTCGAGGTCAAGTAGTTCGCGGTCCCGTCAGCGCGGGCGCGGCCGAACCACCTTGCGGTCGCGGTCGCGTTTGCTGGCCCCGTCGTCCTTGACGTCACGCCAGCGCCCGGGTGAGCCCGGCTTGCGCGCCGGCACGGTGTGCTGCTGCTTGATCCAGCCCAGGCGCCCATCGGCCGTGACGAGCTCGAGCCAGCGCTCGCCCCGCGCGGTGGTCTTGGCGGCGTTCACGCGCAGGACCTGCCCGTCACGGAGACGCCCGCCTGAGGGCCACGCCCGCCCACCGACCGACAGCCGCAGCGCGTGGGAGTCGGCGGCGCGCCGCCAGTCGCCCTTGCTCGAGCGCGAACTCGTCCGAGGCGGCATCGCCGAGCCCTCGCGGGGTGCTCGCCCGCGCAGGCGCATGATGTTGTCGACGTAGCCCCTGGCGTAGCTGGACCAGCGGCGCTCGTTCCTGGTGGTGCTGCCGGTCAGCCACCAGTAGGCCACGCGCTTCCACGACCCGAGCCAGCGATACAGGTCGTGGAGCTTGCCGTAGGCGACCTTCTCCTGGTTGAAGGGGGTCTGATCGGCGTGGCGGTCGCCCAGGTATTCCTCGGCCCACACGGGCCAGTTGAACGGCATGATCTGGTACTTGCCGAAGGCTCCCGAGGCCTCGTTGCGCGCGTAGTAGTCCCAGCCCGACTCCTGGCCAGCCATGGCCCACATGAAACGCAGCTGGTCACGGTGTCCGGGCGCCCCGGCCTCCATCGGCCGGGTGGATGCCAGGCCCACCGTCGTCGCCAACAGCAGCGCCGCGAACAGCAGCGGCAGCCAGCGCCGGACGCCACGTGGATGCCCGAGCGCGGTTGCGGACTGCGGCAACGCTTCCCTCCATCGGCCACGGCGATTGGTCTCGTCGGGAGCGTGCCTCGTCCGCGGGTGCGGCAATGTGACGATGGTCGGGGTCGAGGGTGGTCCGGTGGGGTCCGGTCCACGACATCAGGTCGTGCCAGCGGCCTCCACGATGCGCACGGCCCGGCGCAGCTGGATGTCATCGGCGGCCTCGAAGTCGGTCGCGCTCAGCGTCAGCAGATCGCCCGGGCCAAGGCGCACGGCGCCGACTGGCAGGGTCACGACCTCGTGGGGGGCGACACCCGTCCGGAAGACCCGCTCCCCGGAGGGGGTGAGCCACTCGCGCACGCCCAAGCGGAGCGCCGAACCGTCCGAAAGGCGCAGCGTGTTGAGGATGGTGCCGGTGCCGAACGTCTGCTCGCCCACGATGGTGGCACGACCGTTGTCGCCCAGGGCCGCGGCCAGGATCTCGCCGCTGCTGGCGGTGCCGTAGTCGACCAGCACCACCACCGGGATGTCAGCGTCGATGGCACGGCCGGGGTCCACCGAGACCGCCACCGGCTCCTCGTCACGTGCCCGCTCGAGGAAGACCACGCCCTCGTCGAGGAAGGCACCGGCCGCGTTGATGGTCTCGTTCACCAGGCCACCGGGGTTGCCGCGCAGGTCGAGCACGATGCCGAGCGCGCCCATGGCGACCGCCTCCTCGACCGCCTGGCGCACCTGGTGGCCCGCGCCCACGGAGAACTGCACCACCCTGATGACCGCCACGTCGGAACCCGGTGCCATGGCCCAGCTGACCGGGTCCACCTCGACGACCTCGCGCAGGACGCTCACCTCGGTGCGATCCTCGCTGCCCGCGCGCTCGATGCCGAGGCGGACGTGCGTGTCCGGCGCCCCGCGCACGAGGTCGGCCAGGTCGCCGAGCGGCAGCCGTGCCGTCTCGATGCCCTCGACGCTGGCGATGATGTCGCCGGCTCGCAGCCCCGCACGTGCGGCCGGAGAGCCATCCACCACCGAGATGACCAGCGGCGCACTGGAACGCTGGTCGAGCACGATGCCGATACCCACCACCCGACCCTTGAGCACCTCCTGCTCGATCTTGTACTCCTCCTCGGTGAGGTACTCGGTGTGGCCGTCGTCGTTCAGCGCATCGACCAGGCCACGGATGGCCCCGACGGTGAGGTTCTCGTCGGTGATGACGTCGTCGTCGACGTAGCTGTCCTCGAGCAGGTCGATGACCTCGGCGATGAGGGCCTCGTCGAGCACGACCGGCTCATCCCGCTCGGCCGCCGAGACGGCGATGGCAGGCAGGCCCAGGGCGACGACGGTCAGGAGCACCACGAGCAGTCTCAGCACGGTCGAGCGGTCCATGTTGCGCGCATCATCGGCCAGATGACCCCGACGTGCAGGCGCGGGGCGGTGATCCGGGGCGGCGGCGACGACCTGCGTTGACCGATCGTGGACGGCACCTGTTGATCGATGGTGGATGAGCCAGGGACGGATCCGTCAGATCCGTGGATAAGTCACTTGCCCGCTGGCAGGCGGGTGCCTATCGTAGATATCAGCCCGGAGGGGTCGTCGAGAAAGAACCGGAGAGGCTGGTCCGCCAGTCACTTGGGATCCGTAACGAGGACTCCGCCGGGCTCTTGCATGGGACGAGGCTCCTGCATGGGACGAGGACCGGGCCTCTAGACGAGTCGCGGCGACTGTGCCTGGACTTCCGCCTTGAGCCGCTCGTAGCCCGGCTTGATCACGCCGTTGATCAGGCGCAGCCGTTCGTCGAAGGCGAGGAAGGACGACTTCATCGCATTCGTCGAGAGCCACTGCATCTCGTCGAGGTTGATGTCGAAGGTCGTCATCAGCGTCTCGAACTCATCGCTCAACGTGACACCGCTCATGAGGCGGTTGTCGGTGTTGACCGTGACGCGGTAGCGCAACCTGCGCAGCAGGTCGAGGGGGTGCTGCTCGATCGATGCCACCGCGCCGGTATGCACGTTGGATGTCGGGCACATCTCCAGGGGCACGCGGTTGTCGCGCACGAACTGCGCCAGTCGGCCGATGCGCACATCACCAGCGGGCGTCACCTCGATGTCATCCACGATGCGGACGCCGTGCCCCAGCCGCTCCGCGCCACACCACTGCAGGGCCTCCCAGATGGAGGGCAGGCCGAAGGCTTCGCCCGCGTGGATGGTGATGTGGAAGTTCTCACGGTGGATGAGCTGGAACGCATCGAGGTGCCGGCTCGGGGGAAAGCCATCCTCCGGGCCGGCGATGTCGAAGCCGACCGTGCCCTGGTCACGGAAGCGCACGGCACACCTCGGCGATCTCGACCGAACGGGCGAACTGGCGCATGGCCGTAACGATGGCCCGGATGACGATGGGTCTACCGGCTGCCGCGGCCGCCCGGCTGCCGCGCTCGAAGCCGGCCAACCATGCAGCCATCACCTCATCAAGCGTCAGGCCGCGCTGCGTCGACAGCTCGGGGGCGTAGCGGACCTCCGCGTAGACGACGCCGTCAGCTGCCAGATCCTCGGCGCACTCGGCAGCGACCCGCTCGATGGCCTCGGGGGTCTGCATCACGCCGACGGTATGGCTGAAGCCCTCCAGGTACAGCTCGAGCGAGCCGCGGTCGGCGCCACGCGAAACCACCGCCCGAGCTCGACCGGGTCCTCGGTGGGGAGCCCCGTGTAGCCGATCGCCCGTGCCAGCTCGATGACGGTCGCGGGGCGAAGCCCGCCGTCGAGGTGGTCATGCAGCAGGACCTTGGGAGCGCTGCGGATCGTCTCCTTGGTGACCATGTGGCGATGGTACCGCTGATGGTGGGCGCCTCGTTCGACGATACTTCCCGTCGTGAGCGACCGCGACCGTCCCCGAGTGACGCTCCTGGGCCACTCCACCGTCCGGATCGAGATGGACGGGGTCCGGGTGCTCACCGACCCCCTCCTGCGGGGTCGCGTGGGTCCCCTGGCCCGCGCCTCCGGACCACCCAGTCCCGAGCATTGGGCTGATCCAGACGTGGTGCTGATCTCGCACTCCCACTGGGACCACCTCGACTACGGCTCGCTGCGGATGCTCGGCACCGACGTCCACATCGTGGTGCCCATCGGCCAGGGGGCGGAGGTCCGACGTCGCGGCTTCAGCCACGTCACCGAGACGAGCGAGGGTGACCGCATCGAGGTGGGGGCGCTCAGCATCGAGACCGTGCATGCCGAGCATCGGGGCTTCGGACCACCCATCGGCGGCACCGAGCTCTCACTCGGCTTCATCGTCCACGGGTCACAGCGCCACTACTTCGCGGGTGACACCTCCTACTTCGAGGGCATGGCCGACTTCGACATCGGCCTCGACGTCGCGCTCCTGCCGGTGTGGGGCTGGGGTCCCACTGCCAAGCCCGACGATCACCTCGATCCGATGAGTGCCGCCCGGGCCGCAGCCGTCATCCGGCCCCGCATCGCCATCCCCATCCACTGGGGCACGCTGCACCCGCTGGGCCTGCGCTGGATGCGACCGTCGACACGCATCGATCCACCTCACCAGTTCGCCCAGCTGGTGCGCCGCCTGTCGCCCGACACACGCGTGCGTGTCCTGCCCGACGGAGCGTCGCTGCTGGTGCCGCCGGCCCATCAGCGGACCAGCCCGACGATCTCCGACTAGGTTCAGGCAGCGCTGTCGGCTGACCGACCGGATGAAGTCGGCGGCCCGGTCGAGCGCGTCCTCGAGCACCGATCGCAGACCGTGCCCGACGCGCGGATAGGTCACCAGGCGCGCCGACGGCAGGCGTTCCTCGATGGCGCGCTCCAGCAGGTCCAGCCGGGCGAACGGGTCTGACTCGCCCGACAGGAACAGCACGGGCACGCTGATGGCGGGCCAGTGGGCGCTGCGGGCCTGCCACTCCGGCATCCCGGGACGATGCAGCGGATAGCTGAAGCAGATGAGCCCTCCACAGGCGTCGGGCTCGTCGGCCACCAGCAGGCTGGCGACCCGGCCGCCGTAGGACTGGCCACTGACCATCAGCTGGCTGGGCGGCTCAGCGCACGCGCTGAGGTGCTCCCGGTACGCCGGCACCGCCAGCTCCGCCCGACGCAGTGGGAGGTCGATGGCGCTGGCCGACACACCACGCGCACGCAGACCGTCGACATGTTGCCGCATTGACGCAGCACTGCCGGAAGCGCCGTGCGCCACGAGGACGTGCATGGACGCAGGGTAGCCGAGCCCGCTGCTCGCCCGGGCTGGAGCTGCCACGTGGTGCCGCGTGTCAGCCGCCGACCGGCTGCCACTGGGCCACCGACGCGATCGCCGCCCGCAGCTCGTCGCTGCCGATGACGCCGTTGAACTTGGCCTGCAGTCTCCCCTCGCGATCGATGACGAACACCCAGGGCGGCTGGCTGATGCCCCATGCCCGGGCGTAGTCGGTCAGCTCGGCTGGTCCTCCAGGTGGGTCAAGCTCGAGCATGCCACCCTCGCTTCCCGGCAGCATGTGCCAGGGCTCGGCATGGATGACGGTGAGCCCGGGGTAATCGATGAAGACCTCGTGGAGGATGCCCAACGCACCGCCACAGGCGGCGTTGGGCCGAAAGGCATACGAGTCCAGCACGAAGACGGTCGGCTGGTGCTGCGCGAGCGCATCGTCGAGCGACCAGGTGTAGAAGGCCGTCAGGGGCTCGGGGTCGGAGCTGATGTGGTGCAACAGGCTGTGGGCGTCACGGATGGTCGGGGTGTCGCCACCGGGCACGACCGAGCCCAGGGCCGGGGTTCCCTGGTCCGGCGAAACCTCCAGGCCGGCCTCACCGGCGTGGGCGACGCCATCGATCGACGGCGCGGACCTCGATGTCCCAGCCACCGACCTCGGTGAGCGGCACCCGCGCCCGATACAACCGCCGGCCGTAGGTCGCGAAGCGCTCCGCCGCGGGCTGCGAGCGGACCCGGCTCCCGTCCGGTCCGACGAACTCGAGCAGCAACGGGATGCCCTCGTCGGCGAGCGCGCGGCCGGAGGCGTCGTAGACGCTCATCAGCACATCGTTCGTACCCGGCCAGTGCTGCGTCGAGTCCAGCACCACGTCGAGGCGTGGCTGGGCGTCGGCTGCCACCACCACCGGCAGGCACAGCAGCACCGACAGGAGCAGCAGCAAGGCACGCGCCAGGCTCGGGCGCGGGCCTGCCCAGCGATCGATGTCGAGCCTCGTCTCCCCCGCGCGGCGCCCGCTACGCGCCGTCTTCATGACGCTTGGAGGGTCGCACCACGAGGACGGGGCAGTCGGCATGGCGCACGACGTGATCCGAGACCGAGCCCAGCAGCATCCGTTCGGCGCCGCTGCGACCACGCGTCCCCACCACCACGATGTCGGCATGCTCGGCCTCGGCGGCTGCCGCGATGGAGTCGCCGGGGTCTCCCTCCCAGACCAGGAACTCGGCCGTGGCACCCGCCTCCCGCGCGCTGCGCACCACCGCCACCAGCATCGTCTCGCGCTCGCTGCGCGCCTGGTCGACACGCTCGTGTGAGCCGCCACCAGTCAGTCGACGCTTCTCCAGGACGTTGACGATGAGCAGCCGCGCCTCGAGGCGGCTGGCGAGCTCGACGGCACGATCGGTCGCCTCGCGCGAAGCCGCGGTGAGGTCGGTAGCGAGCAGGATCGTTCGGATGGGTGGCACGGTCGCTCCAGCCTCAGCGCTGAGGGCCCCTTGCACGTAGGGGCGCATGGACCCTTTCTGGGGTCACTCTTGCCTACTCCGGCAGGACAACCAGCGCCGTGACCATGCCGAACATGCCGTCGAGGCCCTCGACATGGGGGAGGATGTGGCAGTGGAACGCCCACACGCCCACGCGATCGCACTCGACGATGGCGTCGAACCGCTCGCCGGGATTCACGCCCAGCGTGTCGCAGTAGAAGGCGGCGGTACCGAGGGGAGCCCCGTCGCGGGCCACCACGTGCTGGCGGAAGCCGTGCGTGTGCCACGGGTGCATCATCACGCCCTCGTTCTGGTAGCGGATGAGCACGCGCTCGCCCTTCTTGGCGATGATGGGAACGGTCGCGGGGAAGCCCTTGCCATTGATGGTGAAGCCGCCCAGCGAGTCGTTGTGGATGAAGACGTACTCCTGCGTCACGCCGTATTTGCTGGCATAGCGCTCGGCGGGGTCCGCCGGGTCCACGATGAGCGCGCCCAGCAGGCCGCGGCCGACCTGGTCGGTGGCGTTATGGTGCGAGTGGTACATGTGTGAGCCGTGCGGCGTAGCCACGAACTCGTAGCTGAAGCTCCCGCCGGGGATGATGGGCAGCTGCGTCACGAACGGGATGCCGTCCATGCGCCAGTCGTCGAACTCGATGCCATGCATGTGCACGCCGGTCGTCTCCCCGAGGTTGTTGGTGACGTCGATGCGAACCTTGTCACCCTCGGTCACGCGCAGCACCGGCCCGGGCCACATCTTGTTGTAGCCCAGCGCCTTCACCGGCTCCTTCAAGGCGTCGATCTGCCAGTCCATCTGGTCGACCGTCAAGGCGAAGACCTTCCAGTCACCATCGATGGTGGGTTCGAGTGGCTGGTTGCCGTGCGTCACCAGCTGGTACTCAGGGTCCTGTGTCGGCTCACCGAGGAATTCGCTCATACCCAGGACCGGGGCCAGGTTGCCGACGAATCGACGCACCTTCTCGCGCGCGGCCATGTCGTGCTCGGTCCAGCCCGGCGGGAGCGGCTCGGCGGCAGCATGATCCGCGGTGATGGGCTCCGTGGTCTCGACGGCGGTGGCTTCGTGCGGCGACGGCAGAGGCGTCGCCGCTGCTGCGGTCAGGGTGCGCAGCGGGGCGTACGACCAGGCGCTGCCAGCGGCCGGGGCGCAGGCCGCGATGGCCGCCGCGGCGGCGGTGCCGCCGGCGACCACCAGGGCGCCCCGGAGGAACCCGCGTCGAGTGGTGGCACCCAGCGCCACCGGCACCATCCGGTCGGGGTCGACCGGCACGTCGCGCTCGGCCGGCGCGTCGTCCCCGGCCGCCTGCGCCGGCGCGGGCACCGCCGCCGTCGTGGCGATCACCTCGTCGGCGTCGTCGATATGGGGAGCATGGTGAGATGTCGGGGGGGCTTCCTTCGCATGCATCCGCGAAGACTACCCATGTCGCAGGGAGTCTTCAGGGCCGACAGGACACGTCCAGCGGGCCATTGGTCACGTCAGGACTGGTAGATTGCACCTGATGGAACAACCCACCGCCTCGCCCGAGGCCATCGACGAGATGTCCGGTAGCGAGGACTTCACGGTCGCCATCCGTGAAGCCGAGGCCTGGGCGGTGGCGGCCCAGGATGCCCGGCGCCGGCTCGAGGCCCTCGACGCTGCGACCGTGGCGATCTCCCAGGAACTCTCGCTCGAGCGCGTCCTGCAGATCATCGTCGACAGCGTGCGCCCGCTCGTGGGGGCTCGCTACACCGCTCTTGGCATCCCGGATGACCACGGTTCCATGGCTCGCTTCATCACCAGCGGGATGAGCGATCGCCGGCGCGAGGCACTGGGCCACCTGCCGCAGGGCGCCGGCCTGATCGGCCTGAGCCTGCGCCTGGGCGAAGCGGTGAGGGTCGACGACATCGCCACGGATCCACGGGCCACGGGTTTCCCGCCCGGTCATCCCGAGATGCGCACCTTCCTCTCCGTGCCGGTCAAGGTGGAGGGTCGCACCATCGGCAACCTCTACCTCACCGACAGGATCGATGGCGAACCGTTCGACGACGACGACCAGCGGCTGGTGGAGTCGTTCGCGCGCCATGCCGGCCTGGCCATCCACAACGCGCGCATGCACGAGGAGCTGCGCCAGCTGGCGGTGCTGCAGGAGCGGGAGCGGATCGCCCAGGACCTCCACGATGGCTCCATCCAGTCGCTCTACGCGGTCAGCCTCGCCCTTGAGGACACCGAGGAGCTGATGGCCATCGACCCGGCCGGCGCCACGCAGCGCATCGACCATGCCATCGAAGCCATCCACGGCACCATCCAGGAGATCCGGGACTTCATCATGGGCCTGGACCCCGATGCCCGCACCGCGGTCGATCTGCTGGCCGGTTTGACCGCCCTGACCGTGGAGTTCGAACGGAGCACGCTCATCGAGGTCGAGCTTTCCAGCGATCCCGATGTACCCCTGGACCCGGACGAGACGCTGCAGCTGATCCAGCTCACGCGCGAGGCCATGAGCAACGTGGCACGGCACGCTGGCGCCTCCAAGGTCATCGTCAACGTGGAGGACCGTCGTGAATGGCTCAGGCTGTCTATCATCGATGACGGCAGGGGGTTCGACACCAGCGAGGGACAGCGGCCTGGCCACCACGGCCTGACCAACATGCATGCGCGAGCGGAGTCGCTGGGTGGCTCGCTCACCATCGAGAGCAACGACGACGGCACCCGGGTCGTCTTCGAGATGCCGCGAGGGGAACGCGGCGGAGTCAAGGAGCCAGCCACATGACGGACCCGACGGAGCCCCGAGGCATCGGCAAGAGCCCGACGGCAGCCGAGAAGACCACGGGCAAGAAGCTGCGCCTGCTCGTGGTGGACGATCACGAAGTGGTGCGGCAAGGGCTGGCCGCCCTGCTCAATCGCCGTGACGCCTTCCAGGTCGTGGCCGAGGCTGGCACCGTCGAGGAAGCGCTCGTCGCCGTCGAGCGCTTCGCACCCGACCTGGTCATCATGGACGTGCGGCTGCCCGATGGCTCGGGCATCGAAGCCTGCCGTGACATTCGCTCCGAGCACCCCGAGGTGCGAGTGGTGATGCTCACCAGCTACCCGGACGAAGAGGCGGTGTTGTCAGCCATCGTCGCCGGTGCCAGCGGCTACCTGCTCAAGCAGGTTCGTGCGCGTGACCTGGTGAGCGCCCTGGAGGCCGTGGGCCGTGGCGAGTCGCTGCTTGACCCGGCCGTGACCGAGAAGGTGCTCGAGCGGGTGCGCCGCATCGCCACCAGCGCCTACACCGACGAGTTCGCCCAGCTCACCGCGCAGGAGCAGAAGATCCTGCTGCTGGTGGCTGAGGGCAAGACCAACAAGGAGATCGCGGCGGAGGTCTACCTGTCGGACAAGACGGTCAAGAACTACGTGAGCTCGATCCTCTCCAAGCTCAACCTCCAGCGTCGCGCCCAGGCGGCAGCGTACGTGGCCAAGCACAAGCCGGGATCCAGCTTCTAGGGCTTGGCCGTCTTCAGCTTCCGGGGCCTTGCCGCCTGCAGCGGAGCTCCTCCGCAGCGACGCATCCCGGTGGCTGCTCGCGCTAGCTGACGGGCGAGGCCTTGGTGCCGGCCACGACCTCGTCAACCGACGTCTCGGCCAGTCGATCCAGGATGGCCTGCTGGGCATCGTAGAACATCTCGTGCACCTCGCACGGATCGATGCCCTGTCCGCAGGGCCGGCCCGAAAGCACACAGGTCTGACGCCGGGCGTCCCCCTCGGCCGCCTCGAGGATGTCGAGCAGGCTGATCTGCGACGGCGGACGCGAGAGACGATAGCCACCCGCCCGACCGAGGCGCGCCTCGACGATGCCGGCGCGGTTCAGGTCGCCCAGCACCTGGGGCAGGAAGCGGACCGGGATATCCATCTCCCGGGCGATGCGGCGAGCCGGCACCACCTCGTCATCAGCAGCGCGTGCCAGAGCCAGGACCGCCCGGATGGCGTAGGAGCCGCGGTGCGTCAATTCCAACCTCACGACTCCTAGTTTCGCACGTTCGACGCCATCGCTCTCGGTCCGAACGTCACGCCCACGGCATGACCGTTGCACCGATTCTCGACGCGGCGACCACATCCAGCCATGGGGCCGATCGGCCCGATGGATGGGTGCCATCCGGCCATCGTCAGGCCACCCGCTCGAATGAGGACGATCGTGCCGTTCGCTCGCGGAGGGCTCCTTGACCGGCCGTCCGCGATCGAAAGGTGCTCGCCCGCGATGGGGCAACCCATCGGGGGGAGCGGGCGAGCGCCGACTCTCCTGCTGCCCAACGCGGCGTCTCGGTGCGACCGGGACGCCGCGATTCGATGTCTTGCGCCGTGGCCGTTCGATGTCGAGCGCCGTGGCCGACCGCCTGTCGCTTCGGGACATTCGGCCCCAGCCACGTGACGGATCGGACCTGTGCATCCGGCCCTGCCGGTCCGACGATGTGGCCCCGGACACCGACCCACGGAACCGGCTCGATCACCTGGAGGGACGGCCGGATGAAGAAGATCCTCGTCGCCTACGACGGACAGGAGGCGGGGCGGCGTGCCCTGGAGATGGCCGCCCGCCTGGCCATCGCCTTCGATGGTCGGGTCGATGTCGTGAGCGTGGTACCCGAGGGCTTCGGCAACGTGGCAGGGCAGGCGCAGGAGCCGGCGGTCGAGCATGCGCGCGAGCTGGTGGAGGCGCGCGGGATCCTGCGGCGGCACGGGCTCGAGGCGGGACTCATCGAGCCGGCCGGTGACCCGGCGGCGACGATCGAGCGACTGGCCGATGAGCGTGGCTACGACACCATCGTGCTGGGTGGCAATCGACCGGCTCGTAACGGCCAACCCTGGATGGACAGTGTCACGGCGCACGTGGCCGCCAACGCCAAGGCCGACGTGGTCGTCGCTCGCCGGGCAGCAGGTCATCACCAAGGAGCCCAGGGGCTCGCGCTGATCCTCACTCGCGGGTCGGCGGCGGCAACGCCGATGGCATCTGCGGCGCCGCCGGCGTGTCGCGCTGGGCCTCGCCTGCGCCATCTATGTGTCAGCCGGTATCCTTTCCCTTCAACGACCCAAACCTCCCCCAGCTGGTGGTCACGCATGAGTACGAACGATCCCAACGGCCCCGCGAACGACGCCATGACGCGCAAGCAGCGTCGCGCGGCTGAGCGAGCATCGCGCAAAGGGGGCGGTCCGACCCCCAGCAGCACCCGCGGCTCCTCCCCTGGCTCGGGTCCCTCCATGTTCCTGGTCAGCCTGGGTGCGGTCCTGATCGGACTCGTGGCGGTGGCGGCCCTGGTCATCGTCAGCGGCGGGTTCGGCAACGACACCGAGGCGTCTGCGGTCACCCGACCGGACGTTCCGCCGCCCGCGCAGGAGCTGCGCCAGGGCCGCACCCTCGTCCAGCCGGGCGTGACGCCGCCGGTCACCATCGAGGCCTTCGAGGATCCGCAGTGCCCCGCCTGCGGCCTTTTCACCGAGCGCATCGAACCACTGATCATCGCCGAGCACGTCGAGCAGGGCACGGCCAGCTTCACCTACAACGACTTCGTCTTCCTGGGTGATGAGTCATGGGACGCGGCCATCGCCATGCGCGTGGCCGAAGACATGGACGGCAAGTTCTGGGACTACCAGCAGGCGGTCTTCCACAACCAGGACGGCGAGAATGCCGGCGCCTTCACGCGCGAGCGCCTGGCCGACATCGCCGTGCTGGTCGGGCTGGACCGCGAGGAGTTCCTCGAGCGGCTCGAAGATCCTGCCTATCGCGAGGCCGTGGAGGCAGACAACGAGCGCGGGCGAGTCGCTCTCCGTCAACAGCACGCCCACCATCTTCGTCAACGGCGAGGCCGTCCGTGGCGTGCCCCAGTGGGACGACCTCGACGCCATCATCCGCGCCGCTGCCGAGGCCGCGGCCGACGGCGGCTGACCTCCCCATGAGCGCGAGCCTTCAGCGCGGCGGCCTGGCCTTCGTCGCCGCTGCCATGCTGCTGCTGCTGCCCGCAACCACGCTCAGCCAGGATACGGCACCCGAGCCGCTACCCGAGCCAGGCACACCGCTCGAACCCGGCCGCTACGCGAGTGACGCGGTCGGGCCGGCCATCGACTTCCGCGTGGGCGAAGGCTGGCTCGCGGGCCCGTCGGGCGACGGCCCCATCTTCACGCTCGAGCGGACCGATCCGCCGGGCGCGGTGGTGTCGGTCACCCGCTTCGACGGCGAGGCCTTCCTCGACTCCTGCGACGCCAGCTCGATGACCATCGTGGAGCCCAGCGTTGGACGGCTGGCCGAGATCATCGCCGGCAATCCCTACCTGAACCCTGGCACACCCTCCCCCATCGAGGTGGACGGGCACGGAGGCCTGCAGCTCGACATCGGCGTGCCGGCCTACTCCGAGTGCCAGCTGCCCTTCCTGCTCATCTGGGCGATCCCCATCGGCAGCGGCGGGGAGTTCGTGCAGGTGGCCGACCAGCAATCGCGCTTCATCCTGCTGGACGTGGAGGGTGACGTCATCATCATCGCCATCGAGTCGTTTCCGGGTGTGCCTTTCGGAGGCTTGCTGGACGCCGCGATGGAGCTGGTCGGTTCGATGCGCATCGAGCCGGGCGAGTACGTGCCGCCGGATCCGACCCCCTCCCCGGGGCCATCCTCCAGCGCGACGCCGAGCGAGTCGGCGGCGCCTGCGGAGAGCCCACAGCCGGAGACCACGCCGGCTGGCCAGCTCCGTCCCCTCCGGAGGCAGCTCCGCGTAGAACATCCGACCGGTACGGCGCCGATGGGCGTCCCGACCCTGGGCTCAAACGTCCGACCGGCCTGATCCGATGTGACGTTCAGCCCTCATGCGCACATGGGCATATGTCGATACTCAGTGCATGGACCCGATCCACGAGCTCCAGGCAGAGATCTGCCGAACGCTCAGCCACCCGGCACGTATCGCCATCCTCCACCTCCTGGCTGAAGAGCCCCGCGAGGTCGGCCGCCTGGCGCTGGCCGTCGGCATCAGCCAGCCCAACGCGTCCAAGCACCTCGCGGTGATGCGCGCAGCCGGCCTCGTCGAGGCAGAGCGCGATGGTCGCGGGACCGTCTACCGGTTGACCGACCCGGGCGTCATCGGCGCCTGCGACCTGATGGCGCAAGTCATGCGCCGTCGGCTGGCACGGCTGGCCGATCTCTCCGCCGCCATCGGACGTACCGGCAACGGTTCAGTCCCGACCAGATAAGGAACCCGCCACATGGATGACAAGCCTCTCGCCATCGTGCTCTTCAGCGGCACCGACGACAAGCTCAACGCTGCCGCGGTGATGGCCGCCGGGGCCGCCGCCCTCGGGCGGCCGGTGCACATCTTCCTGCAGTACTGGGGCCTTGATGCCTTTCGCGCCGATCGCATCGAGCACGACCACGGCCTCGCCGCCGAGGCGGGCGTCGAGGGCAGGGCGGCAGTCGACGCACTCCGCGCTGCTGGCCAGGCCCCCTGGTACGAGACGCTGGCCATGGCCAAGGAGCTTGGTGGTGTCGAGATCCAGGCCTGCTCGCTGTCGATGGACCTGCTCCGCATCAGCGAGGCGGACCTCGCGCCGCTGGTCGATGGCGCCGAGGGCGTGACCGCCTTCTACCTTGCCGCCGGCGACGGTCAGATCCTGTTCATCTAGCCCCCAGGAATACCAGCGCACCACGACAGGAGCACACCATGAGTGAAGCTATCCACACCACCGTCGATGCCAAGGGCCTGTCATGCCCGATGCCCATCGTCAAGACCGCCCAGGCTGCCAAGAACGTGCCTGCCGGAGAGCTGATCGAGGTCCTCGCCACCGATCCCGGGTCCGTCAAGGACTTTGCCGCATGGACTCGCTCCACGGGCAACGCCATCGTCGAGCAGAGCGAGGACGGCGGCGTCTATCGCTTCGTCATCAAGCGCGCCTAGGCGAGCGCAGTACCACAGAAGGGGATGCACATGGCTACCGAGACCGCCGCACCCGCGGCCACCATCGATGCTGACGCCGAGACGAAGCTGACCGAGGCCATCGCCGCCGCCACCCAGGCCGACGCGAGCACACCGGCGGCCCAGCGCCAGCTGGTGATCATCAACTGGAGCGGCGAGTACGACAAGGTCATGCCGACGCTCATCATGGCCAGTGTCGCCGCTGCCAGCGGCTACAAGGCCCAGGTCTTCCTCACGTTCTGGGGCCTGCTCCCGTTCGTGAAGGATGAGAAGCGCATCACCGGTGAGAACTGGATGCAGAAGATGCTGTCGACCATGCAGCGGCCGGGCATCAGCCACCTCAAGATGTCGAAGATGAACTTCCTCGGCATGGGCCCCTGGATGATCGGCAAGCTGAGCCAGCAGTACAACGTCGCATCGCCCAAGGAGCTGCTGGAGGCCTGCCAGCTGATGGGCGTGGAGTTCCTGCCCTGCCAGATGACCATGGACATGTTCGGCCTCAAGCGCGAGGACATGATCGATGGCCTCGGCGAGCCCGTTGGCGCAGCCACCGTGCTCGAGCTCATGACCGAGGAGCGAACGGCCTCCCTCTTCATCTAGCCCGCCCACACCCCGACCAGGAGAGCACCCACGATGACGACCCTTGAACTCGAGACCACCCCCACCACGACCATCGATGCCCGTGGCAGCTTCTGTCCCGGTCCGCTGATGGAGCTCATCCGTGGCATCCGCGAAGGCCAGGTCGGTGACGTGCTGGCCGTCATCTCCAGTGACAACGGATCCAAGACCGACATCCCCGCCTGGGTCAACAAGGCCGGCCACAAGC
Source organism: uncultured Chloroflexia bacterium (assembly GCA_963804575.1). Taxonomy (GTDB): domain Bacteria; phylum Chloroflexota; class Limnocylindria; order Limnocylindrales; family CSP1-4; genus JAFMJV01. Next base: position 157,546 of record CAWDQY010000002.1, on the reverse strand, counting down.
TCGTCGGCGTCTTCCCGCACGAGGGCTACGACGAGATCGTGGTGGAGAAGCTGAAGTAGCGAGCCAGGGGCAGCCAGGAGTCAGCCACATGCAGAACGTCCTCGTCCTTGGCGGAGGGGTCGGCGGCACGCTCGTCGCCAACCTCATCAGCCGCAAGATCAAGAAGCAGATCGATGCCGGTGACGCCCGGGTCACCGTGGTCGACGCGACGGGCGAGCACGTCTACCAGCCCGGCTTCATGTACATCGCCATGGGCAACCAGGATCCCAAGTCGCTGCGCAAGCCGGAGCGACGCCTGCTCGACGATCGCGTCGAGCTGGTCGTTGCCGAGGTGGTCCACATCGACGAGGAGGCCAGGAAGGTCTCGCTCGCCGGCGACAGGACGCTTGACTACGACTACCTGATCCTCGCCACCGGCTCGCGCATCCTGCCCGAGGCCATCGAACACTTCGAGCAGGAAGCGCACCACTTCTACAGCGAGGAGGCCGCCCTCAGGCTGCGCCACGCGCTCGACGCCTTCAGTGGCGGCAAGGTCGTGGTCGGCATCGCCGGAATGCCCTACAAGTGCCCGCCCGCGCCGCTCGAGGTCGCCCTGCTCATCGAGGCCGAGCTGCGCGAGCGCGGTCTGCGCGACAAGAGCGAGATCCACTTCTGCTCACCCATCGCGCGCGCCTTCACCATCGAGTCGGTGAGCGAGATGGTCACCCCCGAGCTGGAGAAGAAGGCCATCGAGCTGCACACGTTCTTCAACGTGGAAGCCATCGACCCCGCACGCAAGACGGTGCTGAGCCTCGAAGGTGAGGAGCTGGCCTACGACCTGCTGGTGCTGGTGCCGCCGCACAAGGGTGCCCAGGTGCTGATCGACAGCGGCATCGCCCCGGCCCCCGGTGGCTGGTTGCCGACCGACCCCAAGACGCTCAACGTGGGCGACCGCGCCAACGTCTGGGCCCTCGGTGACGCCACCAACCTGCCGCTGTCAAAGGCTGGTTCGACCGCCCACTTCGAGGCGCCGGTGGTGGCTGAACGGATCGCAGCGGCGGTGCAGCAGCGAAGACCCCATGCCAGGGAGTCGATCTACACCGGCAAGGTGATGTGCTTCTTCGAGGTCGGGGACGGCAAGGGCACGCTGCTGCGCTTCGACTACGAGAACCCACCCAAGCCCCCCAAGCCGAGCCGCCTCTGGCACGTCGGCAAGATCGTCTTCAACAAGACCTACTACCGCATCGTGCCCAAGGGTCGCGGCGGCACCATCGAACGGCGCATCTAGCGCCGGGCGCCGCCACCGGCGCGTGCAGCTAGCCTGCCCAGCCCACGGCCGTGGTGCCCGCGGCCAGCGGCAGCTCGTCCGGCGCGGGCTCGCGTACACGGACTCCTGGCCTCGACGAGCAGGACGCCCAGGATCTCGCGCCAACGCTCGTACACGAAATGGTGACCCTCCCGCGGGTAGTACGTGGCCACCGCGGTGGGGATGTTCAGCTCGAGGTACTTGCCCATGCCGACGGGCACGACCTTGTCGCGGGCGCCATGCCAGATGCGCACCGGCACCGAGACCCCGCCGAGCGGGAAGCCGAAGGGCCGCGCCAGGCAGAGCGCCTCGTCGTACACACCACCGGTGCCCTGGCGGTACATCTCGGCCGCGTTGGCGATCATCACCGCCCGCAGCGCCGGATCGCCCAGGATCTCCCGGTCGGCCTCGATCATGCCGCTGATGGCTTCGTCGAGCTGCTTGTTCGGGTCCGCCTTCTGCTGCCTGGACCACTGCCACATGGCGAGGGCGATGACCCATGGCGCGTGGTCGGCCGTCCGTGACATGGCGCGGTGTCGGGGCCAGGTGTAGCCACCCGAGCCGGGGGCTCCCGACAGCGGTGCGGGGGCGCTGATCAGCCCCACCACCGAGATGCGCTCGGGCATCTGCCAGGCACACGCGAGCGCGTACGGCCCGCCACCCGACCAGGCCACCACGGCGCAGCGGTCGATGTCGAGGATGTCGAGCAGCTCGGCGATATCGCGCGGGAAGTCGGTGACGCGACGGTTGGGCTGGCGCGTCGAGATGCCGATACCGGGGCGGTCGACGGCGATGATGCGGGCACCCAGCTCGGTCGCGATCTCGTCATCGGGATGACGCACCACCCGCGAGGAGCCGAAGCCGTGGAAGAACAGCACCGGGGTGCCGTCGGGATCGCCGAAGTCGTCGAAGCCGAGCGCCCGGCCATCCGACAGGGTCACCTGGCGCGACTTGGGCCCCAGCTCGACGAGCAATTCGCGAAAGCGCGCCAGGCGACGGGCTCGGCGGAACACGCGGACGCTACGGGGGCGACGGCGTCGCCTGCTGGGCTCGCTCTGCATCCCGCCTATCATGCCACGGCGAGCGGGACCATCCGGCCCCTGCTCGACGCTTCCGGGTGTCACGACGAGCGCCGAGTCAGGCGCCTCGCGCCGCGCGCATGGCCTGGATGGCGGCCAGCTGATCGCGGAACTCGTTGCGGATGTCGTCGACCTCGTCGGCGCGGAAGCCCAGCTCCTTGCCGATCTCGTTGAGCTCGGCGCTCTCGGCGGCGGTGATGCTGTCGTCGGCGGCACCAACGGCGAAGGCCGTTCGCAGCAGGTCCTCGCGCTGCTCTCGCGTCGAGGCGCCAGCGAACGCACGCGTGACGACGAAGTCCTCGGTCGCGCCGTACAGCTCGGCCATGTGGCGCGCCATCTCCACCACCAGCACGGCCTGCGCCTCGCTGAGGTGCCCGACGTCGACCACCGCCTGTTCCATGAAGCTGAGCTCAGCCGGGCTGAAATCCAGGTCGGCGTGGGCGGCGCGAGCCAGGACGTAGGCGAAGCCGGCGATGAAGCGGCGCTGCTCGATGGGCAGCGCCTCGATCTCGGCGGCGATGCGACGAATGGACTCGGTCTCGCTGCCGGCGCTGGGCGGCGTGTCGAGCTCGGGCTGCGACGGCTCGTGATGGCCGCCAAAGAGGCCTCGAAGGACCATGTGCTGCTACCTCTGGGTGCGTGTTCGGCCGGGCGTGGCTACCGCCGGACGCTAGCACGGACAGCCCTGCGGTGGTTGTCGCGGCCGACTACACTCCTGCGGTGACCGACTCCCCTACCCCCGGCGGCGGCACCGCTGAGGCCAGGCGTCCAGGCGCCACGCCGCGCAGCCCCGCCGCCCGCGACCTGGGGATGCGTGCCACGCTGCTGTTCCCCAACCGCGAGATCGTCGAGCAGTACTACGTGCCGCTCATCTACACCGCCTGCCGGACCTGCTACAGCGAGCTCGCGCCCGAGGACATCTTCGAACGCGCCACCACTGGTCGCGTGGCCGCGGAGAAGCAGCAGGAGCTCGTTCGCCGCGTCATCGACTCCGGTCATGGTTCCACCATCGAGCACATCGTCTTCACCTTCGCCATCAGCGGCGTCACACGCACGCTGTCACACCAACTGGTGCGCCACCGGGCCGGGCTCGCCTTCGACCAGCAGTCGCAGCGCTACGTGAAGTACAAGGAGCCCAGCTACATGCTGCCGGGCTCGATCGTCGATGCCGATGACGAGGTGCGGCAGCGCTTCGAGCAGCAGCTGGCGGGGTCGCTCGAGGTCTACGAGGACCTGCTCGAAGCGGGTATCCCCGGAGAGGATGCACGCTTCGTGATGCCCAACGCGACGCGCACCAACCTGGTGATGACGACCAACCTGCGCGCCCTCATCCACATGGCCGGACTGCGCCTGTGCGTGATGGCCCAATGGGAGATCCGCCGCCTGTTCCAGCTGGTGCGCCACGAAGTCTTCGCCGTGAGCCCCTTCCTGGGATCCTTCCTGGCGCCCAAGTGCGTGCCCATGGGCTACTGCGACGAGGATCGCAACCGTGACGAGCACTGTCCCATCCGACCACACAAGGACAACGTGCTCAACGCGTGGGCCGAGAAGAAGGCCGCGGCCAAGGCCTCCGGCAGGGACCTGCCCACGCTGTAGGTGTCCCTGGCCCCAGCGGGTCGCGGCTAGGCGAACAGGTCCTCGACGAGGCGCCCGATGACACGGGCGAGCCGAGGGCCGGCCTCGTCGGCTGCGGCCACGACCTCGGCATGGCTGAGCGGGGTGGGCGAGAGGCCGGCACCAGCATTGGTGACCAGGGACACGCCGCAGACCCGTAGGCCAGCCCAGCTGGCCGCCACCGCCTCGAGCACCGTGGACATGCCCACCGCGTCCGCCCCCAGCGTGCGCAGCATGCGGACCTCGGCGGGAGTCTCGTACGTCGGGCCCGTCAGGCCGAGGTACACGCCCTCGGCGAGCGGCACATCCACGGCTCGAGCGGCGGCATGCAGGCGCGCGCGCAGCTCCCGGTCCCAGACCTCGGTCATATCGGGGAAGCGTGGGCCCATGCTGTCGTCGTTCGGCCCCAGCAAGGGATTGCGGGCCGTGAGGTTGATGTGGTCGCGGATCACCATCAGGGTGCCTGCCCCAAAGGCCGGATCGACGCCGCCAGAGGCATTGGTCAGCAGCAGGATCCGCGCACCCAGGCGGCCCAGCAGGAGCGCAGGCTCGACCACCAGGCGCTCGGAGAGCCCCTCGTACAGGTGCAGCCGTCCACGCAGGCAAGCGACGGGCACGCCTCGAAGCGTGCCCAGCAGCAGCCGTCCGCTGTGGCCGGGCACGGATGCCGCGGGCCAACCCGGCAGATCCTCGAAAGGGATCTCGACGGCGTCCCTGATCTCGTCAGCGAGCCCACCCAGCCCGGAGCCGAGCACCATGCCCAGGCGCGGCCGGAGGTCGGACCTGGCGCGCACGTACGCCTCGAGCGCGTCGAGTCGCTGGCCGAAGGGGACGATCGGGTCAGTCATCGTGGTCTGCTCCTCTGGCTGGAGGAGAAGCGTAACCCGCGCCAGACATGAAGAAGTGCCCGGAGCGACCTCCACGCTCCCGGTCCGCTTTGATGCGATCGCAGCGATCCGAGGTGCCGGTTCGCTTTGATGTGATCGCAGCGCTCCTGGCTCGTGTCTGGCCCCTCCGGGCAGTTCCTACTATGCCCGGCGGGTCACCACGGGGCAAGGCACTTATCCACCAAGTGCCGCCACGTGCGAGCGCGTCATCCACACATCCCGCCCGCATGTGGAACGAGTGTGGACAACCGCTCAGCTGGCTCGGCGGCGCTCTGCGCACGACGATGGAGTGGGCAGAGCGATCGTGCAGCCCCTGCTTCAGGGGGCTCTGGGCCATGGTGTAGAGCAGCAGCAGCAGCCAGGCCAGGCCGAACCCGGCGACCACGACCGCGACCGTGCTGGGCACGTAGAGCACCAGCGAGACCAGCAGCGAGGGCACGCCGACGACGAGCCAGCGAACGACCGTCTGCCGCCTGGCCAGCGGCTGTCCAGCGGACACGTCACCCACGCGCAGGCCAAGCAGGCGCATCCCCGGAGTGGCCGAGAGCAGCGTCCAGAAGCCGCCGAAGTAGGCGAGGCTGATGAGCAGTTGCAGCGACGAGCACCACGAGGAAGGCTGCCACATCCAGCTCGCCGCCTGGCGCATCAAGTGCGCCCGGCTGGCTGACCAGCCCGCCGAACAACCAGGCCAGCAGGAAGCCCGCGACGGACAGCACGATGATGTCGATGACCAGCGCCATGATGCGATTGGGCACGTCCGCGAGCACCAGTCCGGCCGGGCCCTGGACCCGCGCCGTGGAGGTGATCCCCTGCGTCAGACGCGAAGGGCTGCCGACCGCTGGGTGCTGAGCGGGCCGCGCACTGGGCTCCTCCCACATGCTCTCCTGCTCGAGCTCGGCCTCGTCGCCCGGGGGCGCTCCGGACGCTGTCATCGCTGGCCTCCTCTAGCCACGCAGCCAGCCACATCCGATCGCGAGGCACGGCGCGTTCAGCCGTCAGGATACCCGGCGGGCTCCAGCCGGAGGCGCTCCTTCAGCCGCCGATGCGCGACATCTCGACCCTGGGCAGGGCAGCGGTCGCCTCGGAACGGAGCTCCGAGTAGCGGTCGGCGCGCTGCCACCACAGCGAGGCCAGCTGCGCGCGCAGGGCTTCGTCGTCGATGCCGGCGCGCAGCGGTGTGCGCAGGTCGCTGCCGCGGGTCCCGAACAGGCAGGTGTAGAGAACGCCCTCCGCGGTGAGCCTGGCGCGCGAGCAGGCACCGCAGAACGGTTGCGTGACCGAGCTGATGACCCCGATCTCGCCGCCGCCGTCGCGATAGCGCCAGCGTGTCGCGACCTCACCGGGGTACTGGGCCGGGAGTGGCTCCAGGGGCAGCTCGGCATCGATCATGGACACGATCTCAGCCGATGGCACGACCTCTTCGAGCGCCCAGCCATTGGTGTGGCCCACGTCCATGTACTCGATGAAGCGAAGGGTGTAGCCGCCCTCGCGCGCGAAACGTGCCATGGGCAGCACGCTGGCCTCGTTGAGACCCCGTCGCACCACCATGTTCACCTTGATCGGCTGCAACCCCGCACGCACCGCCGCCTCGATGCCCTCGATCACGCGGGCCACGGGGAAGCTGACGTCGTTGAGCCGCGCGAACACGTCATCGTCGAGCGAGTCCAGGCTGACCGTCACGCGTTTCAGGCCGGCGGCCGCCAGGCCGGCCGCCTTGGCCGCCAGCAGCGAACCGTTCGTGGTCAGGGTGAGGTCGCGCAGTCCATCCAGGCCCGCCAGCATGCCCACCAGCTGCTCCACATCGCGGCGCAGCAGCGGCTCCCCGCCGGTCAGGCGGATCTTCGAGACACCCAGCGAGACGGCGACCCGCGCCAGGCGGGTGATCTCCTCGAAGGTCAGCAGCTCCGTCTGGGGCAGGAAGCGGAAGGCGGATCCGTAGATCTCGCGCGGCATGCAGTAGGTGCAACGGAAGTTGCAGCGGTCGGTGACCGAGATGCGCAGGTCGCGCAGCGGTCGTCCCAGCCGGTCGCTGGTGGTGGCGCTGGCTTCCATCAGCCGCGGATGGGCCGCGAGACGGATCGGCCGAACTCGCGCTTCTCGACGCCGCGGCCGAGCCAGCCGATGACGATGGCCGCGACACCCAGCAGCAGGTGGCCCAGCTGGTCGAGGCCCGAGGTGGGCGCGTCGTAGATGCCGAAGAGGTCGCTGCTGAGCAGGCTCAGCAGCCCGGAGGCGAGGAAGAAGCTGCCCAGGCCGATGAGCCCGTAGCCGCGGTAGCGGCCATTGAGCGCGAGCCCCACGTGCAGGAAGAGTGCCCCGCACACGAGATGGACCAGGTCGTGACCGAAGCCGGTCACCAGCAGGCCGGTGGTGTCGGGCCTGCCCACGAGGGGATTGGCCAGCGAACCCGCGAGTCCGAGCACGATGAGGACGGTACCGACCACCATGGCGAAGGTGCGCTCCAGCCCCAACGAACCCATCCGGCCTCCTCTCCTGTGCTGCTCGAGACTGCTCCCACGGCGTGGCGCAGGCTGCGAGCCTAGCCCTCTTCGGCCGAGCCTGCACCTGCGCGGATGGAGTCGAACACGGAGGCGTCGGCCAGGGTGGTGGTGTCACCCAGCACGCGCCCCTCGGCCACGTCACGCAGCAGCCGGCGCATGATCTTGCCCGAGCGTGTCTTGGGCAGATCGGGCGTGAACAGCAGGTACTTGGGCCGGGCGATGGCCCCGATGACGCGGCCGACGTGGGAGCGCAACTCGGCAGCCAGCTCGTCGCTGGAGGTCACATCGGCTCGCGTGGTGACGAAGGCGAAGATGGCCTCACCCGTCAGGGGGTCGTGCTTGCCGACCACGGCTGCCTCCGCCACGGCCGGATGGTCGACCAGCGCCGACTCGACCTCGATGGTGCTGATGCGATGACCGGACACGTTCATCACGTCGTCCACGCGTCCCAGCAGCCAGTAGTAGCCCTCCTCGTCGCGCTTGGCGCCGTCGCCCGCGAAGTACATGCCGCGGAATCGGCTCCAGTAGGTGGCCTTGTAGCGCTCGGGGTCGCCGTAGATCCCGCGCAACATGCCCGGCCACGGACGCTTCAGCACCAGGTAGCCCCCCTCGCCGAGGGGCACCGAGCGGCCGCTGGCATCGACGATGTCGGCCTCGATACCGGGGAAGGGATGGGTGGCGCTACCCGGCTTGGTGGGCGTCACGCCGGGCAGCGGCGTGATGAGGATGTGACCCGTCTCGGTCTGCCACCAGGTGTCCACGATGGGTGCGTTGCCACCGCCGATGTGCTCGTGATACCAGAGCCATGCTTCGGGGTTGATGGGCTCGCCCACGCTGCCGAGCAGTCGCAGGGATGACAGGTCGTGCCTGGCGGGCAGCGCTTCGCCCTGCTTCATGAAGGCACGGATGGCCGTCGGCGCCGTGTACAGCTTGGTGACCTTGTACTCCTCGACGATCTGCCACCAGCGCTCCCAGGTGGGTGTATCGGGCGAACCCTCGTAGAGCACGCTGGTGGTGCCGTTGGCCAGCGGCCCATAGACGATGTAGGAGTGGCCGGTCACCCAGCCGATGTCGGCCGCACACCAGTAGACGTCGTCGTCCTTGATGTCGAAGACCATCTCGTGGGTGTAGGCAGCGCCAAGCAGGTAGCCGGCGGTGGTGTGCACGATGCCCTTGGGCTTGGCCGTGGTGCCGGAGGTGTAGAGCAGGTAGAGCATGTGTTCCGAGTCGACCGCCAGCGGTGGGCAGTCCGGCTCCTGTCGCTCCACGATGTCGTGCCACCAGACGTCGCGTCCCTCCACCATCGAGGCCGCTGCAGCATCTCCGAGGCGCCTGACGACCAGTACATGCTCGATGCTGCTGGTCTGCTCGACGGCGCTGTCAGCGGCGGCCTTCAGGTCCACCGGCTTGCCGCGCCGCCAACCGCCGTCGGCGGTGATGAGCAGCCTGGCCCCGGCGTCATCGATGCGGCTCGCCAGCGCATCGGCGCTGAAGCCGCCGAACACGACCGTGTGTGCCGCGCCGATACGGGTGCAGGCGAGCATGGCGATGGGCAGCTCGGGGATCATGGGCATGTAGATGGCGACGCGGTCGCCGCTGCCGATGCCCAGCTCCAGCAGGGCGTTGGCGGCCTTCTGCACCTCGCGGTGCAGGTCGGCGAAGGTGAGGGTGCGCGTATCGCCGGGCTCGCCGATCCAGTGGTAGGCCACCTTCTCGCCGGCGCCGGCATCGATGTGGCGGTCGAGGCAGTTGTCCGAGACGTTGAGCTTGCCGCCCTCGAACCAGCGGGCGAAGGGTGGCTCCCACGTCAGCGTCTGCCTGAACGGCTCGCTCCAGCGCAGCTTCTGCTCGGCCAGGTCGCCCCAGAAACGCTCATAGTCGTCCTCGGCCGTGGCGTACAGCTCGGCTCCGGCATTGGCCTGGGCGCTGAACGCGGGGTCAGGCGGAAACACCCGCCCTTCGGCCATGAGGTTCTCGATCTCGGGTCCGCCGGCCGCCGCACGCTGCTCGTCGGTCACGTCTGCCGTCCTCCTCTCGTGGTCACGGCAGGCCGGGGATGTGGCGGCGCCGTCCAGAGCGGGCAGGATAGGTGAACGCGCGGTCCCTTGTGCGTCCGTGCCTGCGAGGCAGTCCCGGGCCTGCCGTTGGGCGAGTGGCTAGGACCTGTTCGGGGCGTCGTCGCCTGGGTGCTCGGATGGAGCACCCGCGGCCGTCCGTGCGCTGTCACCGGGCCGGCGTCATCGACACCGGCCCCGGCTAGACTCGACGCCATGACCGACTGGGACATCGACTCCATCCGCTATCGCTTTCCATCGCTGCGCCGCCTCGGCCCCGACGAGCAGCCTGTCGCCTGGCTTGACAATGCCGCGGGCACACAGGTCGTGGACACCTGCCTGCGCGCCATCAACGACTACCTGCTCGACCGCAACGCCAATCGGGGCGCCCCGTTCGCCGCCAGCCTCGAGACCGACGAGATGCTGCATGACACGCGCCTGGCCATGGCCGACCTGTTGGGCGCGACCGATGCTGACGAGGTCAGCTTTGGCGCCAACATGACCACCATCACCTACGCGGTCAGCCGCGCCATCGGGGCCTCCCTCTCGGCCGGCGACGAGATCGTGGTGACCCGACTCGACCACGACGCCAACGTCGCACCCTGGCTGGCCACCGCCGAGGAGCACGACCTGGTCATCCGCTGGGTGGGCACCCACGCGCATGATGCGACCCTGGACCTCGACGAGATGGCGCGCCTGCTCGGACCGCGCACGCGCTTGGTCGCGGTGGGGCTCGCCGCCAACGCCCTGGGCACCATCAACCCGGTCCCGCAGATCGCGAAGCTGGCGCACCGTGCCGGAGCGCAGCTGTTCGTGGATGCCGTGCACGCCGTGCCCCACCTCTCGATCGACGTGGTGGCCCTCGGTGCCGACTTCCTGGTCTGCTCGCCCTACAAGTTCTTCGGCCCCCACCTGGGGGTGCTGTGGGGCCGTCGTGAGCTGCTCGAAGCCCTGCCCCACTATCACCCGCGACCAGCCGGGGACGCCATCCCGGGCCGGTTCGAGACGGGCACCCAGCCGCACGAGCTGATCGCCGGGCTGGGCGGCACCATCCGCTACCTCGAGAAGGTCGGCATCACCCAGGGCGGTGCCCCCGGACTGCCCGGCCAGGGCGACCGGTTCCGGCGTCCACGCTTGTTGGCAGCGCTGAGCGCCATCCGCAGGCGTGAAGCCGATCTCTCCCGCGAGCTGCTGGAACGGATCAGCGCCGTCCCGGGAGCGCGCATCTACGGCATCAGCGACCCGGCGCAGGTCTCACAGCGTTGCCCCACCGTGGCCTTCACGCTCGATGGCCACCACCCCCGGGAGATCTCGCGCTTCCTGGCTGGGCGCGGCATCTACGTCCGCGACGGTCACCACTACGCCTGGGAGATCCACAAGGCCCTCGGTCTCGACGAGAGCGGCGGCAGCGTTCGCATCAGCCTCGCCCACTACAACACGAGCGAGGAGATCGAGCGGCTCGGCAGCGCCCTGGACGAGTTGGCAGGAAGCTAGCCCCCTGCCCGCCTGGGCTTCACCCATCCGGGCAGTTGCTCGCGCATCACGTCGAGCGGCAGCGAGCCGTGGCCGATGACCTCGTCGTGGAATGCCTGCAGGTCGAAGCGATCACCGTCGCGAGCCTCCAGCTGCGCCCGTAGGCCCAGGATCTCGCGCTGGCCGATCATGTAGCTGAGCGCCTGGCCGGGCCAGGCGATGTAGCGATCGGTCTCGATCTCCGCGTCGAGCCGGGCGAGGCCGGCGCGCTCGACGAGCACATCGATCGACTGCTGCCGCGTCCAGCCGAACGCATGCAGGCCGGTGTCGACCACCAGGCGGGCGGCACGGTGTGCCTCCGACTCCCACGCCCCGAAACGCTCGAGCGGGCCGTGGTAGAGCCCCATCTCGGCCGCGAGGCGCTCGGCGTAGAGCGCCCAGCCCTCGACGTAGGCGCCGCAGGCGAGCAAGGCGCCGTGGCGCCGGAACGCGGGCAGGTCGGTGAGGTGCCGTTCAGCGGTCAGCTGGAAGTGGTGACCGGGAACCGCTTCGTGGTAGGTCATGGGTACCGCCTGGTGCAGCGGCCGCGAGGGAGGGTCGTAGGTGTTGAAGAAGTACGTGCCGGGGCGGCTGCCATCCTCCGCCGGCGGGTAGTAGAAGGCAGCCGGCGCATCACGCTCCATGTGCGGCTCCACGGCTCGCACCACGCAATGCTCGGGCGGCGGGTTGCCGAACCACGCCGGCGCCGCGGCCTCCGCACGCAGGATCCAGCGCTCGGCCGCCCTGAGGAGGTCGGCGGGATCCTCGACATGATTGGCCGGATCCACGTCGAGGAACACGCGCAGCGCTGCCACGCTGGGGTGGCCCAGCTCGGCTGCCAGCGGCGCCTCTGCGGCCTCGATCTCGTCAAGCTTCGCGAGGCCGTACTCGTGGAGGTCCCGGCGGGTCCTCGGAGAGGTTGGTGTAGGCCGTGATGTGGTGGCGGTAGACGGCGTCGCCGTCTGGTAGATGACACACGCCGGGGCCGGGCCGCACCTGACCGGCATAGGCCTCGAGCATCTCCAGCCAGTCCGCCAGCGCCGGCCGGACATCCCGCTCGACGGCCGCCAGGAGTGCTGTCCGCTGGCCGTCCGGGAGCGTGGCGTTGGCCAGCATCGATGGGCGACTGATCAGCCGGTGCCTCCAGCATGCGACGGGTCTGATCGATGCATCGACGTACCACTTCCGCCGGCGCGGTGCGCGCAGCGGCCACGCCCTCGGCCACGTTGGCACGATGGGCCGCCATCCAGCCCGGATAGGCGGCCAGCCGCGCCAGCAGCTTCTCGAAGCGCTCCGGCGTGTCCGTGCGCTGGAAGCGAGCCAGCTCGCCCACCAGCGTCTGTGGACCATCCAGCTGGTCGAGCGCGTCCATCTGCCAGAGGCGCAGCGCATCCGCGCCGCGGAAGCGACGCACGATGGCGCGCATGAGCCCCAGCGTGACCGCATCCTCCACCGACAGCTCGGCCTGGCCAAGCTGCTCGATCTCGGCGGCCCATCCGTCGAGCGTGGCCATGAAGGCATCGCGACCACCGGCGGAAGGGTCATCGAGGCGATCGTCCCAGCGATCATCGCCCTGGACGGTGGCCCACAGCGGCTGTTGTCGCAGGAACTCGTCCCAGGCGCGGTCGGCGAACTGGTGGACGGTCGTGGTGGTCATGGCAGTGGCCTCGTGTCGTGTCGCGTGGTGTCTTGGTCAGCCGGCCCTGGGTCCGACCCAGTCGGGCAGCATCGAGCGCAGCGTCGAGAGCGGCAGCGAGCCGTGCCCGATGACCTGGTCGTGGAACGACCGATGGTCGAAACGATCACCGTCGCGGGCTTCCAGCTGGGCTCGGGCAGCGAGGATCTCGCGCTGGCCGATCATGTAGCAGAGGGCCTGTCCCGGCCAGCTGATGTAGCGGTCCGTCTCGGTCTCGGCTTCCAGCCTCGACAGGCCGGCGCGATCGATGAGCAGGTCGATGGACCGGTCGCGCTCCCAGCCGAGCGCATGGATGCCGGTGTCGACGACGAGCCGGGCAGCGCGCCAGGCCTCGGTCTCCAGTGCGCCGAAGCGCTCGGTGGGTGTTCGATAGAGCCCCATCTCTGCGGCCAGCTGTTCGGCATAGAGGGCCCAGCCCTCCACGAACGCACCGCCGGCGAGGCGGGAGCCGAAACGACGGAAGGCGGGCAGCTGGCTGAGCTCCTGCTCGATGGCGATCTGGAAGTGGTGTCCCGGGACCGCCTCGTGGAAGGTCGCCGCCGGGATCCGGTGCAGCGGTCGCGAGGCCGGATCGTAGGTGTTGATGAAGTAGAGACCTCGGCGTGAGCCATCCTCGGTAGGCGGCATGTAGAACGCCGGCGGTGCCTCCTGCTCCATGTGCGGCTCCACCGCGCGCACCTCGCAGCTGTCCCTGGGCAGCCGGCCGAACCACGCCGGCGCCTCCGCCTCGGCACGTGCGATGAGCTCCTCGGCCACGCCCACCAGGTCGGCCGCACGGACCACGTGGTTGTCGGCGGCGCTGTCCAGGTGCGCCCGCAGGGCCGCCACGCCGTCGAAACCGAGTTCGTCGGCGATGGCACGCTCCTGCTCGTCGATCTGTTCCAGCCGGGCGAGGCCGTAGGCGTGGATGGCCAGCGGGTCCTCGGAGATGGTGGTCCAGGCGAGGATGTGGTGGCGGTACAACGCCTCGCCATCGGGCAGGTGGCAGATGCCGTCACCGGCTCGGGCGTGCCCGGCGTAGTCCTCGAGCATGCGCAGCCACTCGCGCTGCGCCGGGATGACGTGGCGCTCCACGGCTGACTCGATGGCGGCGCGGGTGGCATCATCGAGGTCGGCCGCGGCGACGGCGATGGGCGACTGGGCGGCCGGTGTCTCCACGATGCGGCGCGTCTGGGTGAGGCACCGCTCGACCACCGCAGCGGCTGCCGTCCTGCCTGCGGCCACACCGGCATCGAGGTTGGCGCGATGGGCCGCCATCCATCCAGGGTAGGCAGCCAGCCGTGCCAGCAGCCGCTCGAGGCGGGCTGGCGTGTCGGCACGCTGGATGCGTGCCAGGTCACCCACCAGCGTCTGCGGGCCGCCGTACTGGTCCATCGCCTCCAGCTGCCACAGGCGCAGGGCATGCGCCTCGCGAGTACGCTCGATGACGATGCTGATGAGGTCGAGCGTGATGGTGTCCTCGACCGAGAGCGGCAAGACCGCGAAGCCCTCGATCTGGGCCTCCCACGCATCCGCCAGCGCGAGCATCGCCAGGCGACCGTCGGGACCGGGGTCGCCGAGCTGGTCGTCCCAGCGTTCGTCACCCTGGGACGTCGCCCACAGCGGGTTCAGCTCGAGGTACTGCTCCCAGGCGTGCTCGGCAAAGGCATGCACTGGGGTCGGTGCGGCGTCAGCCAAGGGTTCGATCTCCTCCTCGGTCAGGTCTCATGGGCCGTGGTCGGTCACGAGGTGAACATCGCGATCTGGTCCTCGCCGCGATCGACGGCAGGATCGAGCCCCAGCAGTGGACCAAGGACCGCGAGGCTGGCTCGCTCGCTGGCATGGAGGCGGCGCACATTGCTCCACTTGAGGATGTGCCAGTTGTCGAGCTCGAGCCGTTGTCGCAGGATGGGCGAGCGCGCCAGTCGCCATCGAAGCAGCGGCGTGCGCTCATCGGGCACGACCAGGAAGCGGACGATGTTGTCGTTGGTCTCGATCCGGGGACCGCGCTTCATGACTGGCTCATCGAGCGCTGCCTGCCACTCCACCTCGAAGAGGAAGGCACCCTTGCCGCGCACGTACCAGATGCAGTCGACCTGCTCCAGCAGCTCCTGCGGGCCGGGCGCGACCAAGGGCAGGTAGACGCGCTGCTCGGGATCGCTGAGCAGGTCAGCCAGCACGCCCCCGCCGTATCGGCGACGCTGCTCACGCTTGGTGATCCAGACACGCATGCCGGCGCGATGGGCGAAGTCGGTCAGCTGGCCCACCATCTCGCCGTGTTCGGCGAAGCGACGCTGCAGCGACTCGTCGCAATGGATGAGACCGTCTGGCGATGGTCGGGCCGCACGGTAGCTCTCGAGACAGGCCTCCACCAGCTCCGCGTCGGCGGTCTCGGGTCCTCGGAACAGGCGCGCCACGCGCTCGTCGAAGGCGCCTCGGCTGAGTCCACCGCTGGTGGTCAGCAGGCTGAAGATGCCCCACTCGACGCGCTCGGACAGCGGCTGCCTGGTGGCCGCCAGGTCGCGTGGGTCGCTCAGCCACCAGAGGTCCTCTTCGAGCTCACGCACGCGTGCGTGCTCGGGCTTGCGCAGCTCGCGGCGGATGATGTCGAGTGTCAGCCGTACCGGGTCGGAGGCAGGCCCACGGTCACTCCAGTCGATGGCAGCCTGCTGAAGTCCGTCATCGTCCCCTTCGACCGGCCAGTCGAGCGCAGCCTCGCCGCTGGCGGCCATCCCCGCGGCACGCCCTGCCGGCGCGTCGCTGACCACGCCGAACAGGCCGGGCTGACGCTCCTGCTCTTCGCCCGCGGCATCGACGGGGCGCGGCGTGCCCACGAGGCGCCGCAGGTGCCCGAGGTGATCGAGGCCCAGCAGCACCTCGCTGAGGATGCGCGCGAAGCGTGTGGGCTCACCTCGCAGCTGCATGACCGCGACCGCGATGTCGGCGATGGCGGCTTCCACCGCCGAGATCTGGAACGGCCCCGAAGGGTCGGAAGCCGAGTGGATGGCCACGTCCCGTTCCACGGCCGCCGACTGCGGCGATCCGAACTGGACATGGCCGTCGATGCCCGCGGCACCCTCGCCGAGCACGGCGTCATCGACGCGCAGGCCGGCCCCGACGCCCCCGATCACCGCGGTGACCAGCGCCTCGGGACTGGCGGACTCGAGCAGGATGACCGCCTGCGCGTCGGGGAGCAGCACTGGCTGCACCGCGCTCAGCGCTCGCTGCAGTGTCGAGACGTCGCGAGCCCACTCGGCCCGGGGAGGCGCGCCGAAGAGGTTCGCCAGCGGCAGCGAGGCGGCGCCTTCCGGACCGATGGCCAGCGACGAGGCCAGGTAGGCGAAGCTGAGGTTCTCGGGCGACCAGTGGATGGGCAGCTGGCTGAGCACCAGCCTGACGCCCGGACGCACCCGCGGTCGAGCACCCGGGGTCGTGCCCTGGCGTGGCGGCGGCCCGAACGTCTCACGGCCGTGCGGCAGCCCGAAGCGCAGGGCCACGTTGGCGGAGCCGTCCTGGAGTGCGCGCAGGTCAGGACCGACACGGGCCGGCGTGCGGGTGCCCCCGGCGCTGATGGCGGCGACGAAGTCACGCACCGCGCGCGTGCCCTCCTCGAAGGCACTCCAGGCGTTGCGCTCGCGCCACTGCCGCGAAGCCGGGTAGCGCACATGGCCGCCGCTGATGCGCACCTGCGCGATACGGCCCGGGTAGCCGTTGAGTCGGCTGACCGGCAACACCATGTGGACGATGGCGAGCCGTAGCGCCGCCTGCACCGAGGGCGCCCGCAGCTCCGTCTCGATGCGCTCGAGGATGGCCGCCAGGGCCACCTGCGCACGCGGGGGATAGAGGTCGACCAGCTCGGCCGACAGGATGTGGTCGGGGGTCGGCGCCGGGAAGCGCAGGCGCAGCAGCTCGCGAGCGCTGCTGGCGTCAACCGAACGGGCGCGGTAGAGGTCGTCAGCGTCGACATCGATGGGGTGCTTGTCGGCACGACTGTCCCGGCAGCGCGTGCACTTGAAGCTCTTGCGCGATGGGTCCGCGGCCTCGGCGTCCCAGATGTACTCGCTGACGGTCACGGTGTTGCCGCAACCGGGACAGCGGGAGGCATAGCTGGCCTCGATCGCGGAGCGCAGCCCGCCCTCCATCCCTCGCGCGTCCACGGCGATGGCCGAGACCGCGGCATCGAGGTGTCGCAGGTCGGGGGGGCGCAGCACGACCTCCGCCAGCAGGCGCGTGACGGCAGTGGACTCGATCACGAACGAGCGACGCAGGGTGTCGATCGCGGCGCGCGTGACCCAGCCGCCCCGCCCGTGCAGCTCGAGCACGACATCACCCGCCTTGGTCCGTGATTCGATATGCGTTCGCAGCGCGGCCAGGTCGGGGATCGCGGCCAACCGTTCGAACGCGGGCAACCGGGGCCCGCGAGTCGGGTTCAGGGGAGGCTGTCGCGGGTCCGCCATCGTGTCAGCCAGAGTCTAGCCGGGGATGGCGACGCTGGTTCAGGACTCCTCGAACTCCTCCTCGTCCTCGTCATCACCGCCGGCGAGGTCCTCGTCATCCTCGTCGTCGTCAGGCTCTCCCTCGCCCTCGATCTGGAAACCTTCCTCGGCGTGTGTCTCGACCGGCAGGATCGAGCCGATGTCGTCGAACGAATCGGGCTCGTCATCGAATTCGAGGTCGTCCTCGATGTCGGCCTCCTCGCGGACCAGCGTGCCCTTGGTGTACGGCCGCAGGTCCGAGACCTTGGCGGCGGTGGGGAAGGAGACCTTGCCGTAGTTGGAGGGATCCTGGTACGTCTCGCGGATGATGATGCGGACGTCCTCGTCGCCCAGGCTGGTGACGCCGGCGGCGTACTTGTTGCCATCCGCCATCAGGCGCAGCAGGCGCGCCGCGACACGGGGCTCGACGACGCCGACCCGGACACCGTTCGACTTGGCCACCACGCGCGGCCCCGAGGGCGCCAGCTCCACGACATCACCCGGGTTCACCTGCGCGAGGTCCATGGGCTTGGCGAGGTCGACGAGGTGAGCGAAACCGGTCTTGCCGGTCTCTTCCACGAAGATGCTGACGGGGGCCTTGCTGCCGGGCGTCGCCGGGAACGGTCTTGGAGCCAGCGTCGACCATGAGCATGCGCAGCCGGCCGATGTTGCGCTCGGCGATGCGGTTGGTGGGATCGATGGCCAGCGCGGACTGGTAGTGCTCGCGCGCCAGGCCCAGCTCGCCCTGCTCCCAGCAGGCCTTGGCGGCACGGTTCTCGGCGGCGCTGTCAGGACCCATCTCGAGGATCTTCTGGTTGATCTCGGCGGCGGCGGTCCAGTCGGCCCGGCGGGCCGCGTCGATGGCCTGGTCGACGAGCTGTCGCTTCTGGCGGCTGGCGGTGATGGCGCTTGAAACGGCGGCTGGTTCGTTCGGTGTCAGGGGGTCGAAGCTCATTCGTTCCTCGGGCATTGGGTGGTGAGCCGCCGGTAGGCGACGAGTCGAGGTGTGCCGGACAGGCGCAGACACCACCGACTGGCGACTCCGAATCGTACCATCGCTCCCGTCTTCAGCCTAGAACTGGTGGGGCTTCTCCTGCATCAGCGCGAGGAATGCCTCGCGGGGCAGCGTGTTGGCCACTCGTTCGGGTCCCAGCCAGCCACGGCGCGCGATGGCGCAGCCCCAGCCGAGGCCCTGCCACTCGGCCCGCTCGTGGGCATCGGAGTCGATGGTGAAGCGGCAGCCCGCGTCCATGGCCGCGCGGATGTGGTGCTCGTCGAGGTCGAGCCGAGCCTCGCTGCCGTTGATCTCCAGGAGCGTGCCCGTCTCGGCTGCCAACCGATAGAAGGCCTGCCAGTCGAGATCGAGCTCGGGACGTCGCCCGATCTTGCGCCCCGATGGGTGGCTGATGATGTCGACGTGCGGGCTGCGCATGGCCAGCTCGTATCGGGCCATGAGCTGTGCGCGAGGCTGGCGGCGGCCGACATGCAGGGACGCCACCACCACGTCGAAGCGGGCCAGCAGGTCGTCGTCGTAGTCCAGTCGACCATCGATGGTGATCTCCAGCTCGGTCCCGTGCAGCAGCTGGAACCCGTTGGCGCTGGCACCCTCGGGCAGCTCGCCGGCCGCCAGCTCACGGGCGAACCGCTCGTTGAGCTCGCCGATCACGCGGCGTTGGGCCTCGACCCGTGCGGGCGAAAGACCGCGGGCGATGGTGAGGCTGTGGGAGTGGTCGCTCAACACCTGGTACTCGCGGCCGTCACGACGGGCCGACTCGGCCATCACCTCCAGGGGTTCTCGGCCATCCGACCAGTCACTGTGGCTGTGGCAGTCACCACGCAGGTCGGCCCGACGCACCAGCGCGGGCAGTGCTCCGCGCTCGGCAGCCTCGATCTCGCCGCGGGCCTCACGCAGCTCTGGCGGGATCTCCGCCAGGCCGAGGAAGGCATACAGGTCGGCCTCAGTGGCGAAGCTCAGCGCAGCGCCGTCTACGGCGGCGCGGACCTCGGCGGCGCCGTCTTCGTCGGCGAGTGGGACCAGCCCGTGCTCCGAGAGGGACCAGCCCAGCAGGCGAGCGCGCTGGCGCAGTTGCACGTTGTGATCGGCCGAGCCGGTGAGATGGACGAGGTAGCTGCCAGCCGCGCCCGGTGGTGCCGTCAGCACATCGAGGCGTGGGCCGTCACGTAACTGCAGGCTGGCGCGATCGGGTCCCACATGGGTGTCCGGCGCGGCGGACTCCACGTCCGGGGACCCAGCCAACGCCGCCAGCAGCGCCGCCGGCTGCGCCGTCTCGACGACGACGTCCAGGTCACCGGCCGTCTCACGCCAGCGCCGGACCGAGCCGGTGAGGGTGACGCTGATGACACCTGGCAGCGGCTCGATGAGGTCGAGCACGCCTGCCGCGTGTGCTTGCGCCTCAGCCATCAGCATGCGCCGCGGTGGACGCTGCCGCAATCCTGCGAGCCCCTCGATGAGGCGAGCCTCCGTGGTGGCACTGATGCCCCTGAGCTGCCGTAGCTGCCCCGAACGTGCGGCCGCCTCGAGCTCCTCGAGGGTGGCGATGCCCAGGCCGCGCCATACCTCCCCTGCCGTGTGCGGGCCCACGCCGGGGATGGCCAGCAGCTCCAGCAGCGTCGGTGGGACCTCTTCACGAAGCTCCTCGTGGTAGCGCAGCCGACCGCTCCCGGCAAGCTCGGCGAGGCGCTCGGAGATGGCGTCGCCGACGCCGAGGAGGGCGGGCGCATCGCCGGCGCGGTAGGCCGCTGCCACATCCACGCTGCTGCGCGCGACCGAGTCCGCAGCGCGCCGGTACGCGGCCACCTTGAAGCGCGAGGCTGCCTTGATCTCGAGCAGGTCGGCGATCTCGGCCAGCACGGCCGCGATGCGCGCGTTGGTCAACGGCGCGGTGGCCGGCAGCGGAGGTCGGATCTCGCGGGGCGACACGCCTGCTCAGGCCGCCACCACGCGGTCGCGCCCCAACCGCTTGGCTCGGTAGAGTGCCTGGTCGGCGCGCTCCACGAGGCCGGGGATGGCGACCTGGTCGGGGCCGGCCACAGCCACCCCGACCGAGACCGTCACCGGTTCGTCGATGCCCAGGCTTGCCGGGTGCAGCCGCACCACCAGGCGACGGATGCGTTCACCGACCTCGATGGCCTGCTCGGCCGAGGCGCGCCGCAGCAGCACCGCGAACTCCTCCCCGCCGTAGCGGGCCGGCGTATCCTCGGCGCGCACGCCCTGCGTGATGGCGCCGGCCACGGCGCGCAGCACGCGGTCGCCGGTGGCGTGGCCGAAGCGGTCGTTGAGGATCTTGAAGTGGTCGATGTCGATCATCAGGATGCCCAGGCTGTCGTTGCTGCGGCGGCGCGGCCGCTCGATGCTCAACACCTCGTCGAAGTAGCGTCGATTGGGCAGCCCCGTAAGCACGTCGATCTTGGCACCGCGCTCGGCGGCCTCCAGGGCATAGGCCCGCTGGAAGGCCGTGGCCACCTCGTTGGCCGCCCAGCTGAGCAGGCGACGGTCGCCCTCGCTCCAGGCTTCACGGCTGCGCCGCGCCAGCAGCAGCGCGCCCAGGAAGCTGCGGTCGGCCACGAGCGGAGTGGCCAGCGTGTGGGCCAGGCCATACGCCGAACGCACCCGGCGCGCGATCTCTTCGGCAGCGGCCGCGGCAGCGTCCGAGGAGTCGCCTGCGCTCTCTCCGACACCCTCGTCGTCGGCATCGGTGTGGAGCGCCCCAGGAGCGTCGATCTCCGGTCGAAGGGTGGTGCGCGACGGTGGCGCGTCAGCCTGCGCAGCCACTAGCGTGACCTCCACGTTCATGTCGGGATGGCTCACCCGTGCCACCACGACGTGGTCGGCATCGGTGGCCGAACGCAAGTCGTTGATGACCGTGTCGACCACGGACTCCGGCGACAGCGAGCGCGACAGGCCGATGACGATGCGCCGGATGGCCGCCTCACGCTCGAGCCGGTTCCGCGTCAGCGCCTCGATGGTGGCATAGAGGACGTAGAGCGCCAGCACCAACGCCAGCAGGCTCACCGTCAGCAGCAGGTCGGCAGTGCCGATGCCGTCCTCGTACAGCAGCCACGCTGCCACCAGGGCCAGCATCCCCAGGCTGGCCAGCAGGACGCGTCGAGCCAGCTCGAGGCGACGGATCAGCTGCGCATCAGCGACCGATCCGGAGGCGATCTCGAGGTCGTCGGTCCCGGCTCTGGTGGCGGGCGATTCGGTGGGCGAGGTCACCGACCGAGGATGGCACAGCCCCGAGCCACGCGCGACGCGGGATGACAGCAGCGCTGATCGCCGTCCCGGCGACGACCAGCGTGGACTGGTCCGCCGGGCGCGCACCGGACACTCGCCGAGCTATCCGTGGGGCCAGCCATGAGCCCGCCGCCGCTATGCCTTCCTGGCTCGCACCTTGTAGAAGTGCTTGTCCACCCAGCTGCGGATCCGTGGGAGGTTGGGCCTGGTGGTGCCGTCGGCTGCCAGTCCAGCCCAGGTCGCTGGCGCCAGCACCTTCATGTTGGCCTTGGGCAGCTTGACGTCGTGGAGCAGCGAGAAGAGCTGGGCAGCCGCCTCGGTCGTCTTGGGGATGTCGGTGTCGATCTTGTCGCGCACGTTGAGCAGCGTGCCCAGCAGGCGGATGCCCGCGCCCTGTTCTTCCACGTTCTTGACGGCGGCACGCACGATCTCCTGCTGTCGCGCCGCCCTGGTCCAGTCGCTGTTGAACGTATCGCCGTGGGTGCCATGGCGCGAGCGGGCGTAGACGAGCGCGCTGTGGCACTTGCTGGGCTTGGGCTTGCAGTGCGGATCACCCCGCAGCCTGTAGTCCTTCTGCTCCGGGAACCAGATGCCGCGCGTGTTGTGGTGGTGATAGGACGAGTCGACGACCTCGTTCTCGACGTCCAGGCGCACCCCGCCCAGCGTGTTGACGAGGTTGGCGAAGGTCGCGAACCTGGTCATGGCCCAGTGGTCGATCTCCGTACCGAGGAAGGCGCCGATGTCCTTGCTGAAGCGTTTCAGTCCCTGGCGATCGATGGCCGCGTGCGGCAGGGAGAGGTCTCGATAGCGGATGTAGTAGATGGCATTGACCCGCATCGCACCGCTGCTGCCGCCACCGGCGAAGGGGATGCCGGCCATGTCGCGGGGAATGCTGACCACCGCCGCCTGGCCAGTCTGGGGGTCGACGGTAGCCACCATCACCACGTCGAGCCGCTCGCCACCGGCATCGGGACGCCAGTCGGAACCGATGAGCAACATCGTCAGCCGCCCGTCCTTGCCCAGCTTGACGGGCAGGCCCTTTCGCGGGGGCGTGGTCTTCTTGAGCGACTTGTTGTTGCGCGAGTCCGTCGCCAGCTGGCGCATCGAGTCGATGGCCATGCGCAGCCCATCCTCGTCCAGCGCCGGCCCGCCTGAGGCGGCCGAGACCGGTGCGGCAGCCGCCAACAGCAGCAGCGACAACAGGAGCGCCCTGATACGCATCATCCCCTCGCGATTCCTCATTCTGTAACCCTACCGCTTTCCCGGCTACATCATGACCAGGCCGCCATCGACGGCCAGCACCTGGCCGGTGATGTAGGCGGCCTCGTCGGAGGCGAGGAAGGCAACGGCATGGGCGACCTCGTCGGGTTCGCCGAAGCGCCCCAGTGGTGTCTGTGCCTTGATGGCGTCGAGCAGCTTGGGGTCCAGGTCCTGCGTGAGCTCGGTCAGCACGAAGCCCGGAGCGACGGCGTTGCAGGTGATGCCGCGGCTGGCCAGCTCCCGGGCGGTGGCCTTGGTGAGCCCGATGATGCCGGCCTTGGCCGAGGAGTAGTTGGTCTGGCCCATCTGGCCCGCTTGGCCGGAGACGCTGGTGATGTTGACGATGCGACCCTGCCGCGCCTTCATCATCGGGCGTGTGGCCGCCTTGATGGTCCAGAAGGTGCCCGACAGGTTGGTGGCGATGACGTCGTTCCAGTCCTCCGGCTTCATGCGCATGATGAGGTCGTCACGCGTGATACCGGCATTGTTGACGAGGATGTCGATCCGCTCCAGGTGGGCCAGCGCCGCGTCGATCAGCCCCTTGGCGGCGTCCATCTCGGATACGTCGGCCTGCACGGCCAGGGCACGCCGACCCTTGGCGGTCATCTCCGCGACGGTGGCATCCGCGGCGGCGGTGTTGCCTCGGTAGCTGATGCACACGTCTGCCCCCTGGGAAGCGAGGCGCAGGGCGATGGCGCGACCGATTCCGCGCGAGCCGCCGGTGACGACGGCCGTCTTGCCGCTGAGGTCGATCATGACTGCTCCTCGTGGTGCTCTGCTGCGGGCTCATCGGGCACGACGTCGTCCAGCGGGACGGGTGGCCCGTGCGGATCGTTCAGGGCCGCTGCCAGGCGTGGCGGGATGGGGTCGACCGATGCCCAATCCAGCGGCGCTCGCACGCTGGCGAACGGCTCGACGGAATCGGCGCGAGCCGAATCGGCAGGGTCGGCGGTCCAGGTCACGGCGAGGGCTCCAGAGGTGAAACCGGCACCGAAGGCCACGAAGACGAGCTTGTCGCCGGGCTTGACGCGGCCCTCACGAACGGCCTCATCGAGCGCGATGCCTACCGAGGCCGCTGACGTGTTGCCGTACTTGTCGATGTTCACGACCATCCGGTCCATGGGCAGCCTGAGGCCCTTGGCCACGGCCTCGATGATGCGTACGTTGGCCTGGTGCGGGATGAACAGGTCGACCTCGTCGGTCGTCCAGCCGGCCTTCTCGATGGCCGAGAGCGCGGAAGCCGCCAGCGTGCGCGTGGCGTAGCGATACGTCTCGCGGCCCTCCATGCGGATGAAGTGCTCCCCGCGCCTGGCCGTCTCGGTGCTGGCGGGGCTGCGCGAGCCGCCCGAGGGCATCCAGATCATGTAGGCACCATCGGGGTCGGTGGTCAGCTCCAGTCCGGCCATGCCGCCACCCTCCTCGTCGGAGGCGGACAGCACCACGGCTCCGGCACCATCACCGAAGAGGATGCAGGTGCCGCGGTCCTCGAAGTCGAGAAAGCGCGTCAACAGCTCCGCGCCGATGACGAGCACGTGGCGCGCCATACCACTGCGCACGTACGGGTCGGCGATGGCGTACCCGAAGACGAAGCCGGAACAGGCGGCGGCGATGTCGAAGGCCGCCGCGGTGGTGTTGCCGATGGCCTCCTTGACCAGGGCCGCCGTCGACGGCATGGGGTAGTCGGGCGTGAGCGTGGCGACCACGATGAGATCGATATCGTCGGGCTGTAGGCCGGCCGTGGCGATGGCGCGCTTGGCGGCGATGGCCCCGAGCGTGGCCGTGGTCTCGTGCGGCGCCGCCACGCGTCGCTCGCGGATACCGGTGCGGGTCCGGATCCACTCGTCGGAGGTGTCGACGATCCTCTCCAGGTCGGCGTTGCTCAGCACGCGCTCGGGCAGGTACGAGCCCCAGCCCGTGATGCGAACGCTGCGCGGCGGTACCAGCCGACCGATGCCGGCGGTGCTCACGTGGGATCGACCTCGATGAGCGTCTGGCGGACCTTGACCAGGTCGCCGTCGCCGGCAGCGATGTGCTTGACCGTCCCGGTGACGTCGCACTTGATCTCGTTGAACAGCTTCATGGCCTCGATGAGGCCGATGACCTGGCCGGCATTGACCTGGCCTCCCTCGCGTACGTATGGCTCGGCGCCCGGTGACGGCGAGCGATAGAACACGCCCGTCAGGGGCGCGCTGATGGCATGGGCGCCACGGTCGCGTACCGGCTCGTCCAGCGTTGGCAACGTCTCGACCACCTCGGCCACGCCGCTCGCCCCGGCGGTGCTGCCGGTGGCCAACGGAGAGATGGCTGCCGGCGTTCGCAGGATCACGCTGATGCCGTCAGCCTCGACCTCGATCTCGGAGAGCGCCGATCGCTCCAGCAGCCGCTCCAGTCGGTCGACCAGGCTGACCAGCCCGCTGATCTCCTCGCGACTCGTCATGAGCCGTCCCAGCGCTGCAGCACGATGGCGGCGTTCTGCCCACCGAAGCCGAAAGCGTTGACCAGCGCGACCCGCAGTTCCCGTTGGCGGGCCTTCAGCGGGGTCAGGTCAAGGTCGCCGGCACGCTCGTCCGGTTGGTGCAGGTTCAGCGTGGGCGGTACGACCGCGCCCTCCAGCGCCTTGATCGTGGCCACCGCGGCCACGGCCCCGGCCGCTCCCAGGGTGTGACCGATGGAGGACTTGGTGGCGGTGACGCTGACATTGGCAGCGTTCGCGCCCACCAGCGTGTTGATGCCCATCAACTCGGTCGGGTCGCCCTCGCCGGTGCCGGTGGCATGGGCGCTCACCAGGTCGATGGCCGCGGCCGGGAGGCCCGCCTTCTCCAGCGCGCGACGGGCAGCCCGCACCGCGCCGGCCCCACCGGGCGAGGGGGTGGTGATGTGGTAGCCGTCGGCGGTGGCGCCGTAGCCGCAGACCTCGGCGTAGATGCGCACGCCGCGATGGCGAGCATGCTCGAGCTCCTCCAGCACCAGAGCTCCGGCGCCCTCCGCGATGACGAAGCCGTCGCGGTCCACGTCGAAGGGCCGGCTGGCCGCCTCGGGATCGTCATTGCGCGTGGAGAGCGCCTTCATGCGACCGAAGCCGACCACGGTGGCGTCCGCCACCGGCGCCTCGCAGCCGCCGCCGACCATGACGTCGGCGTCGCCGCGACGGATGATCTCGTAGGCCTCGCCGATGGCATGACCGGATGAGGCACAGGCGCTGGTGGTCGAGTAGTTGGGCCCCAGCGCCCCGAACGTGATGCCGGCCACACCGGCGGGCATGTTGGCGATGGCCATGGGGATGAAGAAGGGGCTGACGCGACTGGGCCCCTCCATGCGCACCGTGGCGATCTGGTCGATGAGCGTGTTGGTGCCACCCAGGCCCGAAGACATCAGGATGCCGGTGGCCTCTGCGAGGGCGCCCTCGAGCCGCTCCGGCAGGCCGGCATCGTCGAGGGCCTCACGCGTGGCCACCAGCGCCATCTGCGTGGCACGGTCGTTGCGACGGACCTCCTTGCGGTCGAGCACGCCGGAGGGATCGAACTCGGGCACCTCGCCGGCGATGCGGCTGCTCAGCCCGGAGGCATCGAAGAGGGTGATGGGGCCGATGCCGGAGTCCCCGGCCACCAGGCGACGCCAGTAGGTCGGCACGTCCGGCCCCAGGGGCGTGACCGCGCCAAGGCCGGTCACCACCACGCGGCGCTGCCCGGTGGTGCCGCTCATCGAACGAACCTGCCGGTGCGGATCGTGGCGGCACGATAGACGTCGCCAGGCAATCCGCGCGTCGCGACCTCCTCGGCTGCCGGCTTCGGGTCGTAGGCCGTGCGGACGAGCTCCGCCCGCGGGTCCCTGCCCTCGTCCACCTCCAGCAGTGCCCAGCAGGCGTCGGGTGTGCCGTCGAAGGCATAGCCGCAGGAACCCGGGTTGACCAGCAGCTTGCGGCCGAGCTCGCGCACGTCCGCGACATGGGTGTGTCCGCAGCAGATGACACGGGCGTCGGTCCGCGTCACCCGCTGCACGGTCACCGCGGCGTCGAGGTCCGCGGGCAACCCGCTGGTCTGGCTTCCGGGTGAGGCATGGCAGGCCAGGATGAGCTCGTCACCGGCCGCCACGCGGCGCTCCGCCGGCAGGCGCCGCAGGTACTCGAGCTGATCGTCGCGCAGCAGGTCACGAGCCCACTCGGCGGCCGCCACGTGACTCGCGGGGACCTCGTCGAGCCAGGGGAAGGCTGCGGCGTAGTCGCCGTCGGCCACCGCGATGTCCGTGTTGCCCGCGATGATGAGGGCGCCCGCGGCTTCCAGCTGCATGATGCGGTCCACGGTTTCCACCGGGCGCGGGCCGTTGAACACGAGATCGCCCAGCACCATGATGCCGTCGGGCGCGGCCTCGCCGATGGCGGCGAGGGCCGCCTCGAGCGCGTCGACGTTGCCATGGATGTCCGAGATGAGGGCGAGTCGGAAGGTCATCGCAGCGCATCCGCGGGCGGGATGATGAACGAGAGCAATGCCTCGCAGGCGACCTCGCCATCGACCGAGGCAACCGCGCGACCCTTGCCGAAGCGCCGGCCGAGCTTCTCCATGGTCACCTCCAGGGTCAACCGGTCACCCGGCTGGACGACGCGCTTGAAGCGGCACTCATCGATGCCGGCGAAGAGGCCGATGCGGTCACCGTAGCCCTCCTGGCGGGCCACGTACACGGCCATCGTCTGGGCCAGGGCCTCGACCTGGAAGACACCCGGCATGACCGGCAGGCCGGGGAAGTGACCGCCGAAGAACCACTCGCCGGCGGTGACCGCCTTCTCAGCCGCGGATGTAGCCGCGCTCGCGGTCTTCCTCCATGATGCGGTCGACGAGCAGGAACGGCCAGCGGTGCGGGATGTGCTGCTGCAGCTCCGCCGTCGTGAGCAGCACGGCGGCTGGCTGGTCGGCGCCCTGCGCCCGGCTCTCGGTCATGGTCTCCCTCTCGTGTCGGGCCGGCTGATCAGGCCCGTTGGTCGGGTGGGACGGCACTCAGGAAGGCCGCCGCGCCCTTGCGGTCAAGCAGGTTCGTATCGAAGTCGCCCCGGAGGAACGTCTGGTCCTCGAGGATG
The DNA here is from genome assembly GCA_963804575.1 of uncultured Chloroflexia bacterium. Lineage (GTDB taxonomy): Bacteria > Chloroflexota > Limnocylindria > Limnocylindrales > CSP1-4 > JAFMJV01. Next base: position 129,881 of record CAWDQY010000002.1, on the reverse strand, counting down.
GCCCGATGGAAGGGTATGTTGGTCTCGATGCCCTCGACCAGCAGCTCGCGCAGGGCCACGCGTGATCGGGCGATCGACGCCTCGCGGTCAGGGCCCCAGACGATGAGCTTGCCGAGCAACGAATCGTAGTACGGCGGGACCTCGTAGCCACTGTAGAGGTGCGTCTCCATGCGGATGCCGGCACCACCGGGCGAGACGTAGTGCTCGACCACACCGGCCTGTGGCTGGAAGTCGGCCCTCACGTCCTCGGCGTTGATGCGGAACTCGATGGCGTGGCCACGCAGGCGCACCGCCTCCTGGCCGTAGCCCAGCTCCTCGCCGGCGGCCAGGCGGATCTGCTCGGCCACGATGTCGATGCCGGAGAGCATCTCGGTGACCGGGTGCTCGACCTGGATGCGCGCGTTGATCTCGATGAAGTAGTAGCGCCCGGCGCGGTCGACGAGGAACTCGAGCGTGCCCACGTTCTGGTAGCCGGCGGCGATGGCCGCCTGGATGGCCGAGTCCGCCAGCTGCTGGCGGGTGGCGTCGTCGATGGCCGGGCTGGGCGCCTCTTCCACCAGCTTCTGGTGGCGCCGCTGCACCGAGCAGTCCCGTTCGCCCACGTGCACGCCGTGGCCGTAGTTGTCGATCATCACCTGGACTTCCACGTGACGCGTCTGCTCCAGCCACTTCTCGAGGTAGAGCGAATCATCACCGAAGGCGGCGCGTGCCTCCGAACGGCACACCGTCAGGGCCTGCTGGAGCTCGCGTGCCGTCCGCGCCAGGCGCATGCCCTTGCCGCCACCGCCGGCGGAGGGCTTGATGAGCAGCGGATAGCCGATGCTCTCGGCCTCGGCGAGCGCATGCTCGTCGTCGCGCAGCATGTCGTGTGATCCGGGCACGATGGGCAGGCCCTGGGCGGCCAGCAGCTCGCGCGTCCCGGCCTTCGAGGCGAAGCGCTCCAACACCTCGGCAGAAGGGCCGATGAAGATGAGGTCGTGGGCCCGCGTCATCTCGGCGAAGCCGTCGTCCTCGGACAGGAACCCGTAGCCCGGGTGGATGGCGTCGCAGCCGCTGACGAGCGCGGCCGAGATGACCGCCGCGGCATTGAGGTAGGAACGGGCCGACTCGGCCGGGCCGATACAGATGGACTCGTCGGCCATGCGCACGGCGAGCGACTGGGCATCGGCCTCGCTGTGGGCGACCACGGCCTCGATCCCCATGCTGCGGCAGGCACGCAGCACGCGCACGGCGATCTCGCCACGGTTGGCGATGAGCACGCGCTCGATCATCGAGCGCTCGCGTCGGGGTCGTCGGCGCTGGCTTCGAGCTCGAGCTCGAGCTCGAGCGGGTCGATCTCGGCCAGCGCCTGGCCATACTCGACCGCCTGACCGTCTTCCGCCAGGACGCGGCTGACGATGCCGCTGCTGGGTGCGATGACCTCTTGCGAGATGCCCAGCACGTCGATGTTGCCAAGCAGATCGCCGGCGCTGACCGACTGGCCCATGGCGAGACCGGCGGCCGGCGTGAAGTAACCCACCGCGGGCGAGCGGGCGATGCCGCCGTTGAGCTCGGCGACGCCGTCGCCCCCGGCAGGGAGCCTGGCCCGTGGTCGCGGTGGATGACGTCGCGGCGCTGCCGTCACGACGCAGGCGTACATGCCAGCCGGCGGTGCGGATCTCGAGCTCGCCCAGCCGGCTGGAGCGCAGGCGAGCGATGAGCGCGGGCAGCACCTCGTCAGTCAGCGCATCGAGCCCATGGCGCGGCTCATCGCCGGCGCTCGCGGGCGTCGTGCCGGTCGCCTGGTCGGTCACTCGTCACTCCCCTTCTGGTCGAGGTGGGCGTGCCCGTCGACCTCGGTCTCGCCCGCCGCCTCCGCGTCATCGGCCGCATCCGGGGCCAGGCGCTCGCCTGCTCCCACGCTGAGCACGCGTCCGGAGTCGAGGAGTGCGCGCAGGCGGTCCACGATGTTCTGCCGCTCACGGCGCTCCCGCACCGGCATCTCCGTGGTGGTGAAGGCACCGTACCCGCGATAGCGGTCGTAGCGAGCCTTGACCAGCGTGTCGAGGTCATGGTGCACCAGCGCCTCGAGCTGTGCCTCGATGGCCTCCCTCAGCCGGCGTGCGGTCTCGGCGGCATCCACGTGGGCTCCCTCGCCCGGCTCGCCGATGACCGTGTCGATGACGCCCAGCGCCTGCTGCTCGCGTGCCGTCAGGCGCATGGCCACCGCGGCCTGCTTGGCCATGTCGCTGGTGCGCCACAGGATGCTCGCGCAACCCTCGGGCGAGATGACCGAGTAGATGGCGTTCTCGAGCGCGAGCACGACATCCCCGACGGCGATGGCCAAGGCACCGCCAGAGCCGCCCTCACCGGTGATGACGGTCACGATGGGCGTGCGCAACGAGGTCATGAGCGCGATGTTGCGTGCGATCGCCTCGGCCTGCCCACGCTCTTCCGACGGCGCGTCCGGAGCGGCACCGGGCGTATCGATGAAGGTCACCACCGGCAGGCCCAGCCGCTCGGCGAGCTTCAGCAGGCGCCCGGCCTTGCGGTAGCCCTCCGGGCGTGGCATGCCGAAGTTGCGTCGGACGTTCTCCTCGACGTCGGCGCCCTTCTGGTGGCCCACGAAGACGACGCGATGGCCGCCGATGGTGGCGAAGCCACCGACCAGCGCCGCATCGTCGCCGAAGAAGCGATCCCCGTGCAGCTCGACCACGTCGGTGGCCATGATCGAGAGCAGCTCGAGCGTGTGTGGTCGTTGCACGTTGCGGGCCATCTGCACGCGGGCCCAGACGGCCTCGCGCAGGACCTCGTCGTCCACTGCCGGGAGCGGCATCGTCGGCTCGGCTGACGCCGCGCGACTGGCCCGCTGGCGTGTGCTAGCCACGGATGGCCTCCACGTCGGCGCCGCCACGGCCGTCGAACCGGGCGCTGCCGTTCTGGCCGGGCATCCGCTCCGGGCGGGGTCGCAGGTAGCGCAGCAGGCGGGCGAGCTCATCGCGCAGGTCGCCGCGAGCGACGACGAGGTCGAGGAAGCCGTGGCGGAAGACGAACTCGGCCCGCTGGAAGCCCTCGGGCAGCTCGTCGCCGGTGGTTCCGGCAGCCACGCGCGCGCCGGCGAACCCGATGAGCGCGTTGGGCTCGGCGATGTTGACGTCGCCCAGGGCGGCGAACGAGGCGAACACCCCGCCGGTGGTGGGGTCGGACATGATGCTGATGTAGGGCACCCCTTCGAGCGCCAGGCGCTCCACGGCGGCGCAGGTCTTGACCAGCTGCATCAGCGCCAACGGTGCCCTCCTGCATGCGCGCGCCGCCGGAGGTGCTGATGGCGATGTAGGGGACGCGCTCCTCCAGCGCCGCCTCGGCCGCGCGCGTCACCTTCTCGCCCACCACCGAGCCCATGGAGCCACCCATGTAGGCGAAGTCCATGGCGCAGATGGCGACGCGATGACCGGCGATGGCGCCGAAGCCCCAGACGGCGGCGTCCCGCACACCCGTCTTGGCCCGTTGCTCGGCGACGCGCTCGGGGTATGGCTTGAGATCCACGAACCCGAGCGGGTCGAGCGATTCGAGGCCGGCATCGCGCTCGCTGAAGCTATCGGCGATCGAGCAGGCTGCCGAGGCGGACATCCACGCGCAGGCGGAAGTGGTGGCCGCACTTGGGGCAGACGCGCTGGTTCTCCTCGAGCTGCTTGTTGTAGACCATCTCGCTGCAGCCGGGGCACTTGGTCCACAGGTCCGAGCGGGACGAGTCGGGGCGAGGACGGAAGGGCCACTGGATGGGCATCAGGAGAGCCCGCCAGGGGAACGCGACGCGGCGCCACACCACCAGCGCGGCCCCAGCGATGGGCAGCGCCAGGGAGACGCCCGAGGCGATGGCGCCACCAGCCAGCAGGTTGCGGCGACGGCGTTCGACAGCCTCGATGACGGAGGTGGCATCCAGCGCCACGATCTGGGGGCCTGGCCGGATGGGTGTCGGTGTGGAGGACGTCGCTGGCCCGGGCGGGCGCCCGGCCGCAGCCAGTCGAGCCGCCAGCAACTCCTCGAAGCTGAAGCGCGGGTGGAGTCGGGGCAGAGCATCGCGCAGCAGTCGCGCCGTCGCCGTCAGCTCTCGCGTCTTCGGCGTGGGCCGGCTCGGACGCGTCATGCAGCAGGCTGTCGATGACCTCGTCGAGCTGAGCCGCGGTCTGGCGGGTTCCCGTCATGCTTCCAGCCGCCGCCGCACCGAGAGCAGCGCGCGGTGGATGAGCACCCGCACGGCACCCTCCGACTTGCCCATGATGTCGCCGATCTCACGCGCACTGAGCTCGTTCACGAAGCGCAGCACCAGCGCCTGCCGGCGCTCGGGTGGCAGCGCCATCACCGCCGCCAGGGCGCGCTCCGCCTCCAGGTGCACCTCGGCGCTGGCAGCCGGATCATCGACCGCGCGCAGCTCGAGCGCCAGCTCGATGGGATCCTCCCGGTGTCGCCGACCGCGGCGTCGCTCATTGGCGATGACGTTGCGGGCGATGGCATAGAGCCAGACCCTGAAGGTCGAGTCATCACCTTCACCCTGTTCGCGGAAACGGGGCAGCGCGGAGAGCGCCCTCAGGAACACCGTCTCGGTGATGTCCTCAGCAGCGTGCGGGTCGCGGGTCTCGTAGAGCGCCAGGCTATAGATCTGTGCCACGTACTTCCGATACAGCTGCTCGAAGGCGCCAGGTTCCCGTTTGGCAGCCTCCACCGCCGGCCGATCCGCATCGAACGGAACGACGACAGCCGCAGCCGCGGATCGCCCTCTCCCCTTCCAGAACACCGGGGAAGTCTAGCCGTTACAGGTGTCAGGCCGCGTCTCCGACGGAACAGCGCACCACGTCCCCGGCCGCGATCGCCCTGAGGGGCTGGCCCGGCCCGGTGCGGACCAGCAGCGAGCCGGACTCGCGATCGATGCCCACCCCGGTCCCGCCGATGCTGCCGGCAGCGGTCTCCACCTCGACGCTGGCGCCGGTGGTGATCTGCGCATCCGCCCAGCGAAGCCCATCGAAGCGGCCGGCGCGGAGGGCTTCGTAGAGCGGCCCGAGGCGCTCGAGCCAGGCCGCCAGCAGCGCGTCGCGGTCGATGCGGCGGCGACCCGAGGCCTCTGACAGGCTCCACATCGTGGCCGCCAGGTCGGCGGGGTAGTCGGCGGCAGGCCAGTCGACGTTGACCCCGATGCCGACGATGGCGCTCACCACGCGATCACCCTGGAGGCTGCCCTCGCTGAGCACGCCGGCTACCTTGCGCAGCCGTCCGTGGTGGACAGCGACGATGTCGTTGGGCCACTTCAGCGCGAGGCGATCGGCCGTCGGACCGAGCAGCGATGTCGCGGCACCGAGCATGGCCATCGAGCTGATGGCGGCCAGCCGCCAGGCGTGTGCCGCCCGCAGCTCCAGGGGACGGAAGCCGGCCGATGCCAGCAGCGCCCGTCCGGCGCTGGCCTGCCAGACTCGCTCGAGCCGACCGCGACCGTCGGTCTGCTCGTCGGCGACCGCGACGCAGACCTCGTCCACGCCGGCCTCGAGCCACTCGCGCACGACGACCTGCGTCGAGCCGACACGCTCGAAGCGCTGCAGCCGCGAGACGAAGGCGGGCAGGGCGCCCCCCGGCTCAGCCAGCGCCGGCCTCCTCGGGGGCCTCGATGACCTCCGGCTCCTGCAAGCGGAAGGTGCGGTGGATGGCCTTGGCCGCCGCGTCGAGCTGATCCTCGGCGATGATGCAGGTGATGCGGATCTCGGAGGTCGAGATCATGCTGATGTTGATGCCTTCGTCGGCCAGGGCGCCGAACATCTGGGCTGCGTAGCCGGGGTGGTTGTGGATGCCCTCGCCGACGATGCTGACCTTGGCGACGGCCGAGTCGGTCTGCACCGATTCGAAGCCCAGCTCATTGGAGAGCAGCTCCAGCAGCCGCTGGGCACGACCGAGGTTGACCCGCTCGAGGGTGAAGGACAGGTCGGTGGCACCGTCGTGTCCGACGTTCTGCACGATCATGTCGACGTTGATGCCCTGGTCGGACATGGGCTCGAAGATGGCCCTGGCGATCCCCGGCCGATCGGGCACCCCCACGATGGTGACCTTGGCCACCTTGCGGTCGAGCGCCATCGCCCGGACCTTGTCGCGCAGCTCCACAGCGGATACCTCCTCGATGCTGGTGCCCGGATGGTCGCTGAACGTGGAGCGCACCCGGATGACGACATCATTGACCCAGCCCAGCTCGACGGCGCGCGTCTGCATGACCTGGGCGCCCTGGTGAGCCAGCTCCAGCATCTCCTCGTAGCCGATCCTGGGGATGAGCTGCGCGTCCGGGACGACCCGCGGATCGGCGCTGAAGATGCCCTCGACGTCGGTGTAGATCTCGCAGGCGTCGGCGCGCAGGCGTGCCGCCAGCGCCACCGCGGTGGTGTCCGAGCCGCCGCGACCGAGGGTAGTGAACTCGCCGGTGGCGAACGATCCGTCGGTGGAGCCCTGGAAGCCGGACACGATGACCACGCGTCCACGCTCGATCTCCCGTCGCATGCGCGCCGGATCGATGTTGGCGATGCGGGCGCGTCCGTGGCTGGTATCGGTGCGGATGCCCGCCTGCGGCCCGGTCAGCGAGATGGCTTCGATGCCCTGGGCGTGCAGGGCCATGGCCACGAGCGTGCCGCTCATGTGCTCACCGGTGGCGAGCAGCAGGTCCATCTCGCGCGGATCGGGCTCGTCGGTGATGGCCGCTGCCAGCTCGGTGAGATGGTCCGTCGTGTCTCCCATGGCGCTGACGACCACCACCAGGTCGTCACCGGCACGGCGGTCGCGCGCGATGCGCCCGGCGACGTGGCGGATGCGCTCCGCGTCTGCCAGCGAGGAGCCGCCGTACTTCTGGACGATCAGTCGGGCCATGGGGAGAGTCTACGTGAGGCGGGCGGTGGAACCGCCAGGCCGGACGTCACCGTCCTCGATGACTCGCGCACCATCGGCCCGCGCCGCCTGGACCGCCGCCCGTCCGGTCATGCCCAGCGACTGGGCGCGACGCTCCATGGCCGCGGCGATGGTGGCCGCGGCAGCGACATCGTCGCTGAAGGCGATGACCGTGGACCCGGCTCCAGACAGGCAGGCCCCCTTCGCCCCGGCTGCCAGCGCCGCCTCGATGAGCTCGGGCAGCTCGGGGTAGGCGCTCGCGCGGTAGGGCTGGTGGAGCCGATCCAGCGTGCCCGCAGCCAGCAGGTCCAGTCGACCCTGGCTGAGGGCCGCCAGTGCCAGCGTCGCGGCGCCCACGTTGTGGACGGCATCGGCGAAGGGCACGCTCTGGGGCAGTGCGGCGCGCATGGCCGCGGTGGAGAGATGCCTGTCGGGGATGTACATCGCCGCCAGCAGCGCCTCCGGCGGGTCGAAGCGGAGGGCGCGCGGGACCCCCTCCACCTCCGCCACCACGCACAGGCCTCCGTAGATGGCGGCCGCGGCGTTGTCGGCATGCCCTTCGGAGGCCGCAGCCAGCTGCAGCATGCGCTCACGGCCGATGGCGCCACCTGTCAGCGCGTTGGCAGCCGCCAGGGCGGCGACCGTGGCCGATGCCGACGAGCCGAGCCCCCGCGCCACCGGGATGTGGTTGGCCATGGACACGTGCCAGCCCGCTCCGGTCGGATCGACACCCACCGCGGTCAGCCCCTCCAGCAGCGCGCTGATGAAGCGGTTGCGCCTGCCCGTCGGCAGGTAGCCGGCGCCCTCGCCATGGACCTCGACGTGGATCTTCGGCCGCGTCGAGGCGGGAACGACGTCGAGGCTGATGACCGAGGCCAGGTCGAGCGCCATGGCCAGGGCATCGAAGCCCGCGCCGAGGTTGGCGCTGGTGGCCGGGACATCGATGCTGATGCGGCGCCCGACGAGTTCGGCAGCCGAGCCAACGACGCTCACCAGCCGAGCGCGGCGCGGACGCTTCCGGCCGTGGGCTCTGCCTCGAGCGGGGCTGTGGCCAGGGACATGCCCGTATCGGGATCCTTGAGGCCAAGGCCGGTGAGCACGGCCACGATGGTGGCGCCGGGGTCGATGCGTCCGTCCGCCGCCGCCTTGCGCACGCCGGCCACCGACGCCGCGCTGGCAGGCTCGCAGAAGATGCCTTCCAGGCGAGCGATGTCGCGATAGGCGGCCAGGATCTCGTCATCGGTCACGGCATCGATCAGGCCGCCCGACTCGTCGCGCGCGGCGAGCGCCAGGTGCCCGCTCGCCGGTCGCCCGATGCGGATGGCGCTGGCGATGGTCTGCGGATCGTCGAACTCGTGGCCCTGCACCAGCGGGGAGGCACCGGCCGCCTGGAAGCCGATCATCCGGGGCGTCGTCTCGACCACGCCGATGTCGCGGTACTCCTTGAAGCCACGCCAATAGGCGCTGATGTTGCCGGCATTGCCGACCGGGATGGCGAGGTAGTCGGGCGCGCCGCCGAGGTCCTCGCAGATCTCGAAGGCGGCGGTCTTCTGGCCCTCGAGTCGATATGGGTTGACGGAGTTGACCAGCGCCAGCGGGTGCCTGGGGTCGGGCTCCGCGGTCATCTCGCGCACGATGCGCAGGGCGTCGTCGAAGTTGCCCTCGATGGCCACGACGCGGGCACCCGCCGCGAAACCCTGCAGCATCTTGCCCGCGGCGATCTTGCCCCTGGGCAGGACGATGACGGCCTCGATCCCGGCGCTGGCCGCGTACGCGGCTGCCGACGCCGAGGTGTTGCCGGTCGAAGCACAGATGACGGCCCGGGCACCCTCCTCGAGGGCCTTGGCGACGGCCACCACCATGCCGCGATCCTTGAAGGAGCCGGTCGGGTTCTGGCCTTCCACCTTGAGGAAGAGCTGGGGTACTCCGATGGCACGACCAAGGGTGCGGGCGTGCACCAACGGCGTGAAGCCCTCCCCGAGGCCGAGTGGCGGGGTGTCGGCACCGATGGGCAGCAACGCGGCGAAGCGCTCCATCAGGCGTGGACGGCGGCCCATGCTCGATTGCTCCGCACGCAGCTGGCGCAGGACCTGGCTCATGCGCACCTTACGAGGCTTCCGCGAGGATGGGGTAGGCCGCCATGGCGCGATCGATGAGCCCGACCCTGGCGGTCAGCTCGGACAGCTCCAGCGGTGGCGTCACGAAGCCCTCATCGGTGCTGGCCAGGGCCAGCTGCCTGAGGGCGTCCGGGAGACCGGCCACGCCGAGACCCTCGACGAGGACCAGCCAGCCCTGCGGGCCGACGAGATCATCGGCGATCTCGAGGCTGCCGGCCGGAGGTAGCTGGCCCCACGTGGATCCGGCACCGGCCGAGAGCGCGAGCACGTCGGCCAGGACGGCAGATGATGTCGGCGCGCCACCAGCCCCCGGGCCGGCCATGGACACGCGGCCGGCTGGATCAGCCGTGAGCTCGACGATGTTGGTGACCCCGTGCGTGGAGCCGATGGCCGAACCTGCCGCTACCGCCATGGGCGTGACGGCGCCACGTACGGCGGAACCCGACAGCCGCTCGGCTCGGGCCACCAGCTTGATGCTCAGGCCCAGGCGAGCCGCCGCGCCGAGGTGGCTGCGCTTGATGGCGCTGATGCCATCGACCGCACGGCGGCCATCGACAAGGCTGCTGCCGATGGTCGGGATGCCGCGGCGCAGCGCGTCGACGTCGGCCCAGCCGCCCCAGGCGAGCCGTGACAGCAGCACCAGCTTGTAGGCGGCATCGAGACCCTCCACGTCGCTGCTCGGATCAGCCTCGGCGTACCCGCGCCGCTGGGCCTCCGCGAGGACATCGTCGTACTCCCGGGCGTCCGAGGCCATGGTGCTCAGGATGTGGTTGGTGGTGCCGTTGAGGATGCCGCGGATGCGATCCACCCGGCTGGCCGCGAGCTCACCCACCAGCGCTCCCAGCACGGGCACGCCGGCCATCACGGCGGCCTCGAAGCGCAGCTCCACGCCGGCCGTCGCGCGCCGCATCCTCCAGCTCCCGACCTCGTCGCGCGACGAGATCCTTGTTGGCCGTGACGACGCTCTTGCCGGCCTTGAAGGCGGCCAGCACGGCATCGCCGGCGACTCCGGCACCGCCCATCAGCTCGATGATGATGTCGACATCGTCGTCGAGCAGCTCGCCGTAGTCGGCCACCTGCCGCACCTCGGAGGGGATGGCCAGCCCGCGGTCCCGCTCAAGGTCCAGGTCGGCGATGCCCACGAGCTGCGGGACCCGGTGTCCCCGGGCGCGCGACACTGGCAGCCCACGCGGGGTCGAGCAGTCGCTGCGCCACGGCGGTACCGACGGTACCCAGGCCGAGCAGGGCGATGCGCGGGCCGGTCGAAGTCGGCCCAGCTGGAAGTGTCGTCATGTCCTGGGCATCATGATCCATGGCCCGATCGTAGCGCAGCGCCTGCCTGCTAGAGTCGAGTGTCGACAGCACCCGCGAGCCCACCCATCCAGACCATAGCTGCGAGCCCATGACCGACACGCCCACCACCGATAGCGCCAACCCCCCATCCAGCAGCGGCGGCCGCGTCTTCAGCGGCGTACAGCCCTCGGGCCTGCCGCACGTGGGCAACCACCTGGGCGCCTTCTCCAACTACATCGCCATGCAGGACGGCTACGACGCCATCTACTGCATCGTCGACTACCACGCGCTGACCTCCACCCACGATGCCGAGCTCATCCGCCGCAACACCGACGAGATGGCCCTGGGCCTGCTGGCGCTCGGCCTCGACCCTGCGCGCGCAGTGCTGTTCCGCCAGTCGGACCGACCCGAGCACCTTGAGCTGATGTGGCTACTGGCATCGGTCACGCCGACCGGCTGGGTCGAGCGCACACCGTCCTTCAAGGAGAAGCGCCGCCAGCAGCCCGACGATGTCAACCTCGCACTGCTCAACTATCCCGTGCTGCAGGCCGCCGACATCGCCATCTACAAGGCGCAGTACGTGCCCGTGGGCAAGGACCAGGCTGCGCACCTCGAGCTGGCACGCGAGATCGTGCGCTCGTTCAACGGCCGCTACGGCGAGCTCTTCCCCGAGCCGCAGGCGGTCTTCTCCGACTCCCCCATCGTCAAGGGCACCGACGGCAGCAACAAGATGTCCAAGTCGTTGGGCAACGTAATCGAGATCTTCGCTGACGAAGCGGTCATCCGCCGGCAGATCATGAGCATGGTCACCGACACGCAACGGCAGCGACGCACCGACCCGGGTCGCCCCGAGGTGTGCAACGTATGCCAGCTGCACCGCATCTTCAGCCCGCAGGACTACGAGCAGATCTGGGAGGGCGAGCGGACCGCGCGCACTGGCTGCGTCGACACCAAGCAGCTGCTAGCGGAGCGCATGCTGGCGCACTTCGCGGAGGCACGCCAGCGTTACCTCGAGCTCAAGGCCAGGCCCGGGCTGGTCGCCGAGATCCTCCAGGTCGGCTCCGAGCGCCTGGCTCCCCTGGCGGCGGACACGCTGGCCGAGTGCCACGCGCGCATGGGCCTGGCGCCGCGCCGACGACCCTGACTCGAGCGCGGCCGCGGTCCGGCGGCGCCGGCGCCCAGAGTAGACTCCGCGCATGATCTCCCGGCTCGTCGAGCAAGAGGGTCGCTGGATCCGCGCGCTCCTCATCCTCGCCACGCTGACCGTGGCGCTGGTCTTCACCGGACTTGCCGCCGACGTCATCGTCTACTTCAGCGACATCATCCTGATCGTGGTGATGGCGTGGCTGTTCGCCTTCGTCATGTCACCGCTGGTGGACGGCATCAAGCGCCTGCTGCCAGCCGCACCGCGCACGCTGGTGGTGGTCCTCGTCTACGGCCTGCTCTTCCTCGTCCTGGCCGTCCTGGGTCTGGTCATCGCCAGCCAGCTGGCCACCTCCATCGTGGCCTTCACCGATGAGCTGCCCACGCTACAGGAGCGTATCCCGGAGATCGTCCGACCATGGCAGGAGCAGCTCCGCGAGCTGGGTCTGCAGGTGGACCTCGTGCTGGTGCTCGACGAGACCCTGCAGCAGATCGCCGCCTCGTTCGGGGACTTCGTGCCCCTCCTGCAGGAGGTCGCCTTCGCCAGCCTGGGCATGCTGGGCAACCTCATGTTCATGATCTTCCTGTCGCTCTTCATCGTGGTCGACAAGGACCGCCTGCTGGCGTTCGTGAACCAGGTGACGCCGCCGCGATACGCACCCGAGGTGCGCCTTTTCCAGAACAGCGTGGCCGCCTCGTTCGGCGGCTTCATCCGCGGCCAGGCCATCCAGGGCGCGGTCTACGGCGCCGTCGCCGCAGCCGGCAGCCTGGCGCTCGACATCGACTACGTCCCCCTGACCACGGCGCTGGTGGCCATCTTCCAGTTCATCCCCTTCTTCGGCCCCTTCATCTCCTGGGCGCCGCCAGTGGTGGCCGCCCTCCTCACGCAGCCGGACGCGCTCATCCCCATCATCGTGGTCATGGTCATCGGCTGGTTCATCACCATGAACATCGTGCAGCCGACGGGTGATGGCCAGCTCGGTCGGCATCCACCCGGTGGTCGTGCTGGTGTCGGTGCTCATCGGCTTGCGCCTGCAGGGCATCATCGGCGCCGTCTTCGCCATCCCCGTGGCCGCGGTCATCTCGGCCTTCTTCTTCCACTATCTGAACCGCTCACAGGGCGGCCCGCGTGACGTGACCAGCCGCGCTGCCCGTCGCCTGGAGCAACGCGAAGGACGGCCGGTTCGTGTACCGACCCCTCCACCGGTCGCTCCAGCGCCGGGTGCCCCGGTGGTCGCTCGCGGCCAGCCCCAAAGCGCCGCCCCCGAACAACCCAAGGAGACAGCATGAGTGACGAGCAGGAGCAGCCAGCCGGCGAGCGACATGACCCACCGTCGGCGCGCGCGGCCGTGGGTGCGCCGGTCGATGCCCTGACCGGCAGCTACGCCGACGGCAGCGACCTGCGGGCCAGCGAGCGCTACATCCCCACCGCTCGCGCCACGCCTCGGCAGGCCAAGCCGCTGGCCGAGTGGGAGACGCGGCCGCGCATCCTGGTGACCAACGATGACGGCATCGAGTCCCGCGGGCTGCTGGCGCTCAAGCAGGCGCTCGAGCCCATCGGTGACGTCTACGTCATGGCACCCGAGACGAACCAGTCGGCGGTGGGTCACTCGATGACCTTCATGCGGCCGTTGCGGGTTCGCGAGCGAACCCTGGATGACGGCTCGCGTGGCTGGTCGGTGGACGGCTCTCCGACCGACTCGGTCAGCCTGGCCTTCCTGGGCTACTTCGGCATCAGCTTCGACCTCGTCGCCTCCGGCATCAACTACGGCTACAACCTGGGCGACGACATCACCTACTCGGGCACCGTGGGCGCAGCCATGGAATCGGTGCTGTCAGGGTGTCCTGCCTTCGCCATGAGCCAGGAGTTCGACGGCGAGCCCGACTTCGAGCTGGCCGGCCACGTGGCCGACCTCGTCGCCCGCAACATCCTCGAGCACGGCCTCGGTGCGGGCGAGCTGCTCAACGTGAACCTGCCCGCGGTCGGCCTGGAGGAGTACCAGGGCATCGAGCTCACGCGCATGGGCAAGCGCATCTACCAGGACAAGCTGCTCGAGCGCCTGGATCCGCGCGGCACGCCCTACTACTGGTTCGGCGGCCCTCCGCCCACGGGCGTGGCCGAGCCGGGCACCGACTTCCACGCCGTCTCCACCAAGCACGTGGCGATCACCCCCATCCAGCTGGACCTCACCGCCAAGCGGCTCCTGCAGCGCATCCACGCCTGGGACTGGCAGCTGCGCGACCGGGACCCGTCGGAGACCTGATCGCCGCTGGTGCGGCGTCCGCCAGCGGCGCACGCTGGCGACAGCAGCCACCAGGTCGAGCCTCCGCTGCGAGGTTCGCCGGTGCGACGGTCGGGGTGCCGGCCTGCTACGTGCGGGCCTGGTCGGCGAGCACCGCCCGGGCGGCATTCCGGCCGGGCAGGCCGGTCACGCCACCACCGGGGTGGGCACCGGCGCCCGCGAGGTAGAGCCCGCGCAGCGGCATGCGGTGGCGCGCATAGCCCAGCAGGGGGCGCCAGGCGAACCACTGGTCGAGCCCGGGCTCAAGGTGCAGCGGATGGCCCCCCGAGAGACCGTGGTCGCGCTCCAGGTCGAGCGGCGTCAGCACCCGGCGCGCCACGATGAGCCGGCCGATCCCCGGTGCTGCCGACTCCAGGGTCCTGACCACGAGGTCGCCGAAGCCCTCACGCTGGGTGTCCCAGTCGCCCTCGCGCAGTGCGTATGGCGCTGTCTGGGCGATGACGCTCATGACGTGCCTGACGCCGCTGGCGGCGGCACCATCGACGAGCAGCGGGTCGACAAGGCTGGGGATGGTCGCCTCCAGCCACGGCAGCCGGCTGATGCGACCGTACTTGGACGCATCGGCCGCCTCGTCGAGGTAGCGCATCGACGGCGCCACGACGATGCGGCCGCGCAGTCGCAGCACGCCGTCGTCACCCTCGAGGCCGACGAACGAGGGCAGCGCCGACAGCGCCAGGTCGACCTTGGCCGTGACGCCTCGATCGCGCAGGTTGTCGACTTCCCAGCCCAGCTCGGGACCCAGCGTCTCGGGATCGACGAGGCCCGCCAGGGTGGTGCGAGGGTCGAGGCCGCTGACCACCAGCGGCGCCTCGATCTCCTCGCCATCCGCGAGCGCCACGCCCGTGACCGCCGCCTGCCGATCGCGGATGGCGATGACCTCCGCTCCGCAGCGGATCTCGACGCCGGCGGCCCGGGCCGCGCCGGCGAGTGCCTCGGCCAGGGCGCCGGGACCGCCACGTGCGTACACGCTCTCACCGGCGGCGCCGCCGCGGTTGCCGGCCGAGTCGGTGAGCATCACCGCGGCGGTGCCGGCCATGTGCGGCCCCATGGACGTGTAGCGGATAGCGCGGGTCGCGAGCATCGCTCGCAGGGCATCGGAGCGGAGGTTGTCCTCCAGGTAGTCGGCGATGGACATCGGCAGCATGCGGGTGAACTCGCGGGCGAGGCGTGCCTCCAGCCGGCGGTAGCGCCAACCGAAGCGCAGCCCGCTCAGCAGCACGTCCGGGCTGGCCTTGCTGGCATCCGGCGGTGTCA
Source organism: uncultured Chloroflexia bacterium (assembly GCA_963804575.1). Lineage (GTDB taxonomy): Bacteria > Chloroflexota > Limnocylindria > Limnocylindrales > CSP1-4 > JAFMJV01. The sequence goes on along the minus strand of CAWDQY010000002.1, from coordinate 114,880 downwards.
TCAGCAGCAGGCGCCAGAGCGTGGAGGCAAGGGCGCGGACCTCGGCGTCGAAGGGCTCCCAGGCGGCTGCGTCAGCGGAGCGAGACAGCGACCAGCTCGGTCGCCGTGCGGGCGGCATCGGACCACAGCGTGATGGGCGCACCCTCTCCGCCCACCGAGGTGACCAGCGCAGCCGGCTGCACCAGGCGCAGGCCGTGGCCGGGCAGGTCCAGCTCGCGGGCCACGGAGGCGGTCAGGCGTCCCGACCGTATGGGCCAGCGCGGGCACCTGGGCGGCGGGCGCGATCTCCATGTTGCCGATGGCGCCACCGACGCGCTCGCGCCGCTCCAACAGCAGCGTGCGCAGCCGGAGCGGCCCAGATAGGCGGCGCAGACGAGGCCGTTGTGGCCGCCGCCGACGACGATCACATCCCAGCGTCGCGTGCTCATGCGGCACCCACCCCTGCGCTTCTGCTCCAAGACCTTCAGCGCGGCCAGGCGCCCGTTGGCACCCATGATGCCGCCGCCGGGGTGCGCCGACGAGCCGGCCAGCCAGAGGTTTCGAAGGGGCGTCTCGAAGCGGCTCCAGCCGGGCACCGGCCGGTTGAAGAAGAGCTGCTCGAGCGACAGCTCGCCCTGGAAGATGTTGCCCTCCGAGAGGCCGATGTCGCGTTCCATGTCGAGGGGCGTGACCACCTGGCGATGCAGGATGAGGTCGCGGATGTTGGGGGCGCGCTCGGCGATGACGTCGATGACGGCGTCGCCGAAGGCTTCCTTCTGATCGTCCCAGGTGCCCTCGGCCAGCTGGTAGGGCGCGTACTGCACGAAGCAGCTCATCACGTGCTTGCCGGGCGGGGCCATGCTCGGGTCGACCAGCGTGGGGATGATGGAGTCGATGTAGGGACGGCGGCTGAAACGACCGGCCTTGGCATCGTCGTAGGCCAGCTCCATGTAGTCCAGCGACGGTGAGAAGCTCATGGCGCCCCGCAGGTGCTCACCCGGACCGGGCAGCGAGCTGAACGAGGGCAGGCCGTCGAGCGCGAGGTTGACCTTGCCCGAGGAGCCGCGGAAGCGGAAGCGCCGTACCTGGGCCTCGAACTCCGGGCTCAGGACGCCGGCCGGCAGCAGCTGCAGGAAGGTGCGGCGAGCGTCGGTGCTGGCGAGCACATGCTCGGCCTCGATCTCCTCGCCGCTCTCGAGCACGACGCCGGTGGCTCGGCCGTCCCGACTGCTGATCTGCGCCACCGGGGCCTCCGTGCGGATCTCCGCGCCGAGGGCGCGCGCGGCGTCGGCGATGGCCGCAGCGACGCCACCGGTCCCACCCTTGGGGATGCCCCAGGCACGGAAGGCACCGTCGATCTCACCCATGTAGTGGTGCAGCAGCACGTACGCCGTGCCCGGTGAGTGCACGCCGAGGTAGGTCCCGATGATGCCCGAGGCACTCATGGTGGCCTTCAGCGGCGCCGTCTCGAACCAGCGCTCGAGGAACTCGGCGGCACTCATGGTCATCAGCTGGACGAAGGTGAGCTGGTGGCGACGAGGCAGACCGCTGAAGTCCTTGACCAGCGCCCCCAGCGCAGCGGCGTCTCGCGGGTCGGGCCGACGCGGATCGGTCGGGGTCATGGCCAGGATGGGCTTGATGAAACGCGCCATCTGCGCCATCAGCTGGCCGTACTCCTGGTAGGCCTCGGCATCGCTGATGGACCAGCGCCGCAGCTCCCGCATCGTGTGCGCTGGGTCGTCGGTGCGCCAGAGGTGATCGCCCTCGACAGGCGTGAAGGTGCCATCGAGCGGCAGGATGTGCAGGCCGTGCCGGGGCAGCTGCAGGTCGCGGATGATCTCGGGTCGCAGCAGGCTGACGACATAGGAGACGACGCTGAAACGGAAGCCGGGGAAGACCTCCTGCGTGAGCGTCGCGCCGCCGAGGATCTCGCGGCGCTCGAGCACCAGCGTGCGCAGGCCGCCACGGGCGAGGTAGGCGCCGCTGATGAGGCCGTTGTGGCCGCCACCGATGACGACCGCGTCGTAGCGCTGTGGCACGTTGTCCTCGCATGGCGCGCCTGTGCCTGCCTGGTGACAGACCCCGCGCGCAGCCTCGGCGATCCTCGCCATCGCCGGACCCTGTCGCCATGCTACCCGGGCGAGCGGCTGCGGTTCGGGTGCGTCGACGCGGACCCTGCGCCCTAGACTCAGCGCATGTCAGTCGGATCGGCCTTCGACGAGCGGGCCCTGCAGCTCAACGTGCGGCGCCAGTGGCGCCAATGGGCCGGGGTCTTCGCCAGCAGCGCCTACTCGCCGCACATCGACATCGAGTACAACGCCATCCGCAACGCGGTGGCACTCATCGACGTCTCGCCCCTCTTCAAGTACCGCGTCAGCGGACCCGACGCCGACCGGCTGGTCGACCGGGTCATCACCCGCGCCGCAGCGAGCGTCTCGCCCGGGCGTGCCATCTACACGCCATGGTGCGACAGCGAGGGCAAGGTCATCGACGACGGCACCCTCATGCGCCTCGATGACGGAGCCTGGCGCTGGACGGCCGCCGAGGGTCAGCTGCGATGGCTGCGGCTCAATGCGCGGCGCCTCGACGTCAGCATCGAGGACCAGACCGACGCGCTGGCGGCCCTGGCGTTGCAAGGCCCCCTCTCGCGGGACCTGCTGGAGGCCGCCTCGCAAACGTCGCTGGCCCAGCTGCGCTACTTCGGTCGACGTGAGCTCAGCATCGGCGGCGTCACCGTCGACGTCAGCCGCACCGGCTACAGCGGTGACCTCGGGTACGAGCTGTGGATGCCCGTGGCCGCTGCCCTCGCGGTCTGGGACGCCCTGACCGAGACGGGCAGCGCGTACGCGCTGCGGCCGGCCGGCATCCTCGCCCTCGACGTGGCGCGGATCGAAGCCGGGCTCATCATGGCTGGCGTCGACTACACCTCGGTCCACCACGCGCTGACCCGCCAGCAGGCGTACTCGCCCTATGAGCTGGGGCTCGGGAAGCTGGTGCAACTGGACAAGGACGTTCCCTTCGTGGGCCGCACCGCGCTCCAGCGCGAGCAGGCGGCTGGTGGTCCGCCGCGGCGGCTGGTGGGACTCGACCTCGACTGGGCCGACCTCGAGCGGGTCTACGCCGCGCATGGCCTGTCGCCGGCCCTCTCAGCGCAGGCCTGGCGCGAGGAGGTCCCCATCTACGACTTCGGCCGGCAGGTCGGACGCGCCAGCAGCGGCACCTGGAGCCCGCTGCTCAAGAAGAACCTGGCCATCGGCAGCGTGGCGGCGGCTTCTGCCGAGATCGGCACGGAGCTCGAGATGGAGTGGTCGGTCGAAGGTGAACGCGGCCGCATCGGCGCCCAGGTCGTGGAGCTGCCCTTCCTTGACCTCCCCCGGAGGCGCCAGTAGGGCGCCTGCCCTGGGCGTGCGGCGCGGCTCAGGCCAGGGAGGGCACGAAGCGGGGATCGACGCGGTAGACGTCGCGGATGCGCTCAGCCGAGAGAACCTGTCCGGGGGCACCATCGGCCAGCACTCGACCTTCGTCGAGCAGCACCAGGCGAGCGAAGAAGTGCGACGCCAGCGACAGGTCGTGGAGCACCGCCAGCACGGTCAGGCCGGCCTCGGTCAGGCGCATCAGCAGCGTCAACACCTCCACCTGGTGGCGCAGGTCGAGATGCACGGTGGGTTCGTCGAGGACGATGAGGCGGCCACCCTGGGCCACGGCCATGGCCACCAGCACCAGCTGTCGCTCGCCCATCGAGAGCTGCTGAACGTCGCGACCCCGCAGCTCCTGGATGCCGACGCGCTCGATGGCCGCGTCCACGGCCAGCAGATCCTGCTCATTCGCACCGCTGAAGGGGTTCTCATGCGGGAGGCGCCCAAGGCGTACGACCTCCTCGACGCGCATCGAGAAGGGCAGGTCGACCTGGCCGGGCACCACGGAGATGATGCGAGCGATGGCAGCACGCTCGATCTCCCCGAGCGGCTGTCCGTCGAGGCGGATGCTCCCGCTCGTCGGCTTGGCCAGCCCAGTGAGGCAGCGCAGCAGGCTGGACTTGCCCGCACCGTTGGGTCCCACCAGGCAGAGCCGCTCGCCGGCCTCGATGTGCATGTCGATGTCGGACAGCACGTCCGCCCGTCCGTAGCGCAGCCCGAGCCCTTCGACGTCGATACGCAGGCCACGCTCGCTCACAGCTGATAGCCCGTGCGGTAACGGCGCAGCAGCAGCACGAAGATGGGCGCGCCGATGACGGCGGTGATGATGCCCACCGGCAGCTCGCCGGTGATGCGGGCACCGAGGTCGGCCCAGATGAGGAAGGCGGCGCCAAAGAGGGCCGAGAGCGGCAACACCACGCGCGCATTGGGGCCGACGAGCAGGCGGATGACGTGCGGGACGACGAGTCCCACGAAGCCGATCAGGCCCGCCAGCGCCACGGCCGCCGCGGTCACCAACGACGCCAGGCCCAGCAGGATGGCGCGTTCGCGTCGCACGTCGACGCCGAGGTGGAGGGCGGTGTCGTCGCCCAGCAGCAGGCCGTTGAGCGAGCGCGCCCGCAACATGATGAGCAGGCTGCCGATGGCGATGACCGGCAGGCCGATGGCGAGGCTCTGCCAGTCGGCGCCCGACAGGCTGCCGAGCAGGTAGAAGAAGATCTGGCGCAGCTGCGAGCCCGAGAGGTACATGGCCAGCGAGAGCCCGGCGGCCAGCATCGAGCCCACGGCATAGCCGGTGAGCAAGATCGAGGTCATCGTCGCCCGGCCCCCACCACCAGCCACGCGGTAGACGAGGGCGATGGCCGCGAGCGCCCCGACGAAGGCGAAGATGTTGACCAGGCCCAGGCCGAGCCAGGCGATCTGGATGGGGATGAGTACGCCGACGGCCGCGCCCAGGGCCGCGCCGCTGGCGGTGCCCAGCACGTACGGGTCGGCCAGGGGGTTGCGCAGCAGCCCCTGGAAGGTCACGCCCGCCACCGAGAGGCCCGAGGCCCACGATCAGCGCCGTGAGCACCCTCGGCAGCCGCAGCTCCATGACGATCGTCTCGTGCGCCCGCGACCAGGTCTCCGCGACGGGCCAGCCCAGCAGCTCGCGGGCGATGATGGCCACGGTATCAGCGGGCGAGATGAAGACGCTGCCGAGCCCGATTCCCGCCACGATCGCGATCGCCAGCGTGAACAGGCCGATGAGGCCCAGGACGACGGGGCGCCGTCGAAGGGCCTCGAAGGTGCCTTGCCGGACCGGCGCGTGCTCCCGTGCCAGGTCCGTGGTCGTCATGTACCGGCGTCCTCGCACAAGGGCTGGTCGAGCGGGAAGCCGTCCAGCTCCAGGTCGGGGTGGATGGCCCGTGCCAGGGACGCCAACCCCTGCATCAGGCGCGGTCCGGGCCGCGTGATGGGCACGTCGTCGACCGGCCGCACGTCCCCGTTGACCACCGCCGTCATCTCATCCCAGCCGGCGCGCGTGGCGACATCGCCTGGACAGACCCCGTAGTTGGCGTCGCCGAGGATGATGACCTCGGGGTCAGCCACGACGAGCTCCTCGAGTGGGATGGCCCAGGCCGCCGCATCGGCCGTGGTGATGGGATCACCTCCGGCGAGGGCCACCATGTCGGCCACGAATGATCCGGGTGCGGGCGCGAAGATCTCGGGCTCCGATCCCACCTGGTAGAACGTGCGCGGTCGCTCGTCGATGGCAGCGACGGCCTCGCGCACGGCTTCGAACTGGACCGTCATCTGGGACGTCAGCGCTGCCGCCTCCTCGGGAGCGCCGACGACGCTGCCGATGAGCTCGATGTCGGCCAGGACGGCGGGTACATCGGGAGCGTAGAGCACCACCACCGGGTAGCCCAGGTCCCGCATGCGCTCGATGTCGTCGGGCGGGGTGAAGAAGTTGCCCCCCGCCAGCACGAGGTCGGGCTCGAGCGAGACCAGCTGCTCCATGTTGACGCCGGTGAAGCTGGCGACCGGCGTGATCTCGGCAGCTTCCGTCGGGAAGTCGTCCCAGTCGGTGCGACCGACCAGGCGCTCGCCCGCGCCCAATGCGAAGGCGATCTCGGTGCTGGCCGGTGTCAGGCTGACGATGCGCTGCGGCTCTGACTCGACGGCGACCTCGGTACCTTCGTCGTCGATGACGGTCAGCGGGAACGCGGGCTCGTTGGCGAACGCGCTGGCTGTCCAGGTCGCAGGCGCCACGGTGAGCGCCAAGGCCGCCAGGAAGGCGAGCAGGGCCAACAAGGATCCCCGGCAGCGAAACGTGCCGGGGACTGGATCGACGGTGCGTGTATCCACGTGCTTCCCCTTTCTCTCGAAGGGCTGGCGCACGACCAGGTTCGCGGCGACCGGACTTGCAGCGGCTGGCTGCTCACCGTAGCGGGACTGTGCCGGACTCTCACCGGCTTCGCGCGAACGGGGTCTTGCTGTTGAGTTGTGAACAGCAGTCTACTCCGCGACGCGGGCCCAAGGAGGGGCCATAAGCCACAGATAAGTGGCCCTCCCGATACTGCCCCCGACCGCCTCCACCGCCGGTTCGAACCGCCGGAGGAAGGGCCTCCCATGAAGGGACACGTGCATGCACCGATCCGTCGCACCGCGGCGATGGCGCTGGCCGGAGGGCTGCTGCTGGCACTCCTGCCAGGCGGCGTCACAGCCAGCAGCGAGCTGTTGCCGAACCTGCCTCGCTGCGCTGACCTGCGCGGCGTCCCGGACACGGACGGCAGCATCGTCGCACCCTGGAGCGTGGAACTCGACGCTGAGGGCGTGGTCGCGCAGCACCAGCTCACGCTGCGACGCGGTGGAGTGGACACCATCGTGCAGACCGGGCGACGTGGCTTCGCGTTGCAGGCGGGACCGCAGCGGATGCTCGTGGGCGAGCGTTTCGACGACGGCACCGACCTGGTCATGATCGACATCGGGCGCGTGTGTCGTCTCTGGACACGCCACCTCGATGGCCTCGTCTATGCCCGCGACGAGGACGGCGGCCCCCGCCAGCTGCGCCTGTCGCTGCACCGGCCGGACACCCGCGAGCTACCAGGGCGACCTGCTCCTCGACATCGAGAGTGGTGCCTCCGGCGGCATGATCGACGGCGACTGCATCAGCGACTGCGAGGCCAACGATGGCGACCTCTCGCTCTCGGAGTTCGAGCCCGCCGGCCTGCCTCGACCCGTTCCGAGCTTCGCCGCCGGTGGCTGGCCACAGGACAGGAAGCTGACGTACCGCTGGGCCCCCGCGGCGACACCGCCGAGCTGGGCGTCGGCTGCGCTCAGCGCGGCCGCGGGCGACGCTTCGGAGACCGCGGACGCTCGCGGGCCACGATTCGTCCTGGCTGCCGCTGCCGACGACTACGTCAGCTACAGCGGTTCGTTCCCCAGCTACTGCGGCCGCAGCGGCATCGCCTGCGCGGCGCGCAACATGCCCTCATTCTGGGGCGTCTGGCTGCGCCCTCACGGCACCGACTACGCATGGGGCACCCTGCGCTGGTGCCAGAAGAACGGCGCCGACGGCTGCTTCGATCTGCGGCGCATCATGCTGCACGAGCTGGGTCACATCGCGGGTCTGAACCATCCCTCGAGTGCCGGCTTCACCCTGGGTGCGAACGAGACGGTGATGCATGCCATCAGCCCGGCCAAGCCCAAGCCCGGCAGCGCACGGCACGCCTTCGGCCGCTGTGACGTCGCCACCCTCCAGGAGCTCTACGACACGCCGGACAACAAGACCGCCATCTCCAGCTGCAACGATGTGGCCACGACCTTGACGCTCACAGCCGCCAAGTCAGTCGTCGATCCGGGCGAAACGGTCAGGCTCACCGCCGAGCTGCACGTCGAGGACAAGGACGCCTACGGGCTGCTCGCGGGGGACCCCCTGAACGGCCGCTCCGTGAGCATCAAGTATCGCCGCGCCGCGAGCGACGACGAGTGGACCACCACCTGGATGCGCTCGCTCTACGCGTCGGGTCGGTACGAGCTGACCATCGCACCGCAGGCCAGCTGGGAGTTCAAGGCCATCTTCCCCTCCCCGGCAGACGAGGGCCTGCGCTTCAGCCACTCGGAGGTGGTCATCGTGAAGGTGAGGAGTTGAGCGTGACTGGTTCCATGCTGACCGCCGTGCTGCTCTGGCTGTCCGTGCCGCTCGCAGGCATGACCCCGGTGGAGGCGCCATCGACGATGCCAACGGCTGCGCCACAGGTGTGGCTCAACGGAGCGTTCGGGCGAGTCGCGGGGGCTGATCCCGCGACGCCCGCGAGCGCAGCTCCCGACGGCGCGCCCCTGGACACGTGGATGCGCAAGGCACCCTTGACCCTGCAGGTCGATGTGCCGTTCGAGGACCTGCTGGCGATCGAGAGTCGTCTCCACGCCGCTCGACGGTGGCGCTGCCGAAGCGCTGTCGAGCGGTGCGGCACGCTTCGCCGGCCCGGACACTCCGGGCGTGTCCATCCTGACCGCCACCATCACGACCGCGCTGCACGGCAGCAGCCAGCATGCCTGGCTGCTGGCGGTGCCCGATCGCACGGGCGGGGAGGAAGCCCTGCTCGACATCCCCGGTCCAGGAGCGATGCTCAGCTCCGGGGCCGGAAGCCTGCCTGGTGAGCCGGGCAACGGCTGCTACCTCTACCTCTGTGTGGACGTCGGGCTACCAGCCGCCCGCCGCCTCCCTGGAGGCGCTACCAGTCTCCCTCGGCGAGACGCTCTCGCTGCGCCTGACCGATGGCTCGGCGTTGGCCGGCTGGACGGGCAGCCTGACCCCGCTCTCGGGCACCAGGGCCGAGGCGCTCGAAGCCGAGGCCCGCCCCGAGCCGGCGGCGGTCGTCAGCCTGGTCGGCCTGGAGCCGAACGCCACAGGCGAGTGGCTGCTGCAGGTCCGCGCCGACCTCGACCGCGAACGCGGCTGGCAGTGGTTCCTTTATCGCCTCGTGGTCGAGTAGCTGCCGCCTCGTGACCCAGCGGGCGACGATGGGGGTCGCCGTGGCTAGGCGCTAGCCGGCCCGGCGGCCTCCTCGCCTGTTTCGGGGAAGAGCGACGTCTGACGCTCCTCCGGCAGCATGACCCCCAGGATCTCCTGCAGCGCGGCGATGTGGGCGCAAGTCCGGGCGGACTCGAAGTAGTGGCAATTGCACTGCCAGCCATCGGCTTCGAGGGTGACTCGATGGGCGTCGTTGTCTCCTGCGAAGGTGACGCTCAGCCGTTCGACGGTGATGCGGTCACGCTCGCGTGCATAGCGGTGCGCCTTCTCGATCTTGCCGATGACGCTAGAGTGCATCGCTCCCCAACCTCCTGGCCCGCCTCCGTCCGCTTCGACGAACCTGCTCAGCGACGCCGCGCCAGGCCATCCGGGGCCCGCTTGACCGGTCGTCGATCCCTGCTCCCTAGACTAGCGAGTCCACCAAGAGGCGACAGGAGCCGAAGGTCTACTCCGTCCCGGCCTGATCGGCCAGCGTCAGCTGCTCCTTGATATGGGCGATGACATCGATGGGCGACGGGTCCACGCCATACATGAAGGCGAGGTAGACGCTGACGTAGTCCCCGAGGACGACGGTGCTGAGGGCATGTCCCAACTTGCCCTCGCCAGAGGCTTCGACGACGGTGTACCAGATGTGCGCGGCCCGGGCGACGTCGCCGAAGAGCGACGCCCGCAGCCCGTTGCGCGGGTGCTCGAGTCCGCTGCTGAGGAAGACTAGCGCCAGGTGGTCACGCAGCGATTCGGGCTGTTCGAAGCCCGCGACGGTGTTGTGCGTCGCCTCCGGCAGCTCCTCGAACGCTGCCGTGGCTTTGCTGTTCTCGTTGAGCTGCGCCTTCCAGCGCCGAGCCACCGGCGCCATGAAACCCGCTCCGGTCACCAGCACGAAGCGATCGAGCAGCGACCAGGCGAGCTGCTTGGCCGGGTTGTCCAGCGTCGGAACGCTGGGCGCGCATCTCGCGGCCATGGCCGTGCCGGCAGCGACGCCGGCCTCGATCTCCGCCGCCTCCAGCTCGAGCACGTGGGCCTGTTGCAGGATGCCGGCCACGATGCCCAGCGACCAACCCAACGCGGAGCGGGGCGAGCCGAGCCGGGGGAACGTCGCCAGCGGCAGGCCGGCCGCCTGGGCCACGTTGCGCAGGGCGCCGCCAGTGCTGACCACCACCACCGGGCAGCGGCGCTGCAGCGCCGTCGTCAGGGCACTCAGCGTCTCCTCGGTGTCACCGCTCATGGAGCTGGCGATGACGAGCGTGTCGCGATCGACCCAGGCCGGCAGCTGGTAGCCACGCACGACCTCCAGGGGCGCGCTGATGCGGTCGGACCAGATGCCCTTGACGAGGTCGCCACCGATGGCCGAGCCGCCCATGCCCAGGAGCGCCACGGCCCTGGGGCGCGCCCCGGGCAGCATGAGCTCGCGTGAGACGCGCCAGCCGTCGCCGACCTGCGTGGAGAGCTCGGCCAGGTAGCCAAGCATGCCCCCACGGTCGGCCCTCGCCATCGCGGCCACATCGTCGAGGATGTTGGGATCGTTGCGCTGGTCCATCGGTTGATGCTAGCCGTTGACCATGTGATCACCCTCGGCCAAGAGGGCGTCGCGCAGCGCGGCGCTGCTGGCCTCGGTGTAGACCCGCACCAGCGGCTCGGTGCCGCTGAAGCGCACCAGCAGCCAGGAGCCGTCGTCGACCCAGAACTTGAAGCCATCGCCGGTGTCGAGCGGCTGGCTGCGAGCCACCGCGCGATCGCCCAGCGAGGCAGGCGCGTGCTCACCTAGCTCGAGCAGCAAGCGCGCCTTCAGTGCCGGGTAGGCGTCACGATCGGCGTGGACATCGGTGCGCAGGTAGAACGACGGTCCCGCCAGGGTATGCAGGTGAGCCACCGCCTCGGAGACCGTTGCCCGGCCGGCTTTCCGCTCACGGACGAAGTGGTCCAGCAGCAGCAGGTCAGCGTAGATGCCATCGCGCTCGGGCAGGTGCATGCCGAAGCCGTAGCCACCCGACTCCTCGCCGCCCATCATGGCCCCGGTCTCGATCATCCTGGGTCCCACGAACTTGAAGCCGACGGGCGTCTCGTGTACCTCGACGCCATAGCGCTCGCCGAGGCGAAAGGCCATGGAGGTCTCGTTGACCGTCGTGACCACGGGAGCATGCTGGCCACGGTGCTCGAGCAGGTAGTACATCAGCAGGCCGTAGCACTGCAGCTGGTGGATGAAGGTGCCCTGCTCGTCGACGGCACCGGCGCGGTCGGCATCGCCGTCGAGCAGCAGCCCCAGGTCGTAGCCGCCATCGCGGACGCGCCCGAGGGCCTCGTCGATGTGTGGCCGGATGGGCTCCGGGTTGACGCCGCCGAACCAGGGGTTGCGCTCGCTATGCAGCTCGTCCACCACGATCCTGCCGCCCGCCAGGAGGCGGCTGATCCAGCCCGCACCAGACCCGTACAGCGGATCGACCAGCACGCGCATGTCGGCGGCCCGCAAGCGGTCGAGGTCCAGCGTGCGGCGCACGAACGCCTCGTAGCCGACATATGGGTCGAAGCGCTCCACGTCCCCGCGTGCCTCGGCCTCCTCGAAGGCACGGCGTGGGGGCACCTCGGCTGCCCGCGCCGCGATCACCGCCTCGACGCGGCCGAGGATGCCCGGATCGGCGGCCGCACCGGTGGCGGACTTGATCTTGAAGCCGTTGTCGGTCCAGGGATTGTGCGAGGCGGTGATCATCACCGCACAGGCAGCACCGCGCTCGACCACCTCGTAGGAGGTCATCTGGGTGGGGATGGCTTCGGTCGCGAACAGCACCGGGATGTCGTGGGCCAGCAGGACCTCGGCAGCGGCGACCGCGAAGTACTCGCTGGCGAAGCGACGGTCGTAGCCGACGACCACGCCCCGGGCTCGCGTCCCCTGGTCGGCGACCCATTCGGCCACGCCCTGGGCGCAGCGCCGAACGTTGTCGTAGGTGTAGTCCTCGCCGATCCTGGCGCGCCAGCCATCGGTCCCGAAGACGATGGGTGGCGGCGCGGGCGGTGTTGGGGACACGGGCAATAGGTCTCCTCTCGCCTCCTCTGATGGGCATCCCGTGGGCGTGGCGGAACGCGCCCGAATGGTACCGCGAGCCATCGCTAGACTTGTCCACAGCGCAGGACGTCAGGAAGGGAACAGGTGACGGGCAGGCATCCAGAGGGCACGACAGCGGCAGCGGTGGTGCCCGCGCGCGAGGCGACCCCGCCCATCTTCATCATCGGCTCGCCGCGCTCCGGCACCACGCTGCTGCGCCTCATCCTCGATGCGCATCCGCACATCTCGTGTGGTGAGGAGACCCACTTCCTGCGCGACCTCGAGGCCATCGTGGGCCGCAACTGGGGCCTCGTGGCCACCTACGGGCTCGATCGCCAGTGGTGGCTGGCCCACCTGCGCGCGCTGTACAGCGACTTCCAGGCGGAGGTGCTGGCTCGTTCGGGCAAGCGTCGCTGGGCGGAGAAGGACCCCACCTACACGCTCCACCTGGGGTTCATCGAGGAGCTCTTCCCCGACGCGCTCTTCGTGCACCTGCTGCGCGATGGTCATGACGTGGTGGCCAGCTTTCGCGATCGCTGGGGCTACGTCTCGGCCGCGCGTGCCGCACGCGGTGAGTGGGCTCGCTACGTGCGCGCGGCACGGGCACTGGGGGAGCGACTGCCCGCGCAGCGTTTCCTCGAGCTGCGCTACGAGGAGCTGGTCAGCCAGCCCCAGGCCCAGGGTCGCCGCCTCTTCGACTTCCTGGGCGAGCCGTGGGATCCGAGCGTGCTCGAGTTCGATCCTGCCGACCACCGCGCCACCGGCCGCTACCAGTGGTTCACGGCGCAGCGGCGCGCAGCCGGCGGGGACGACGCCACCATCTACCGCTCGCGCGTGGGCGCCGGGGGCGACTCGCTCGACCCGCTCCTGAGGACGCTGCTGCGGCGACGCAACGGGGAGCTGCTGCGCGAGCTTGGCTACCTCGAGCAGGGCGGCGCATGATCGCCGCGAGACGACTCCGGGTGGGCTACCTGCACGTCGGGCGCCAGCACAGCGGCCTGCGGCGCTACGGCCTCATGCTCGCCGCCGAGGCTGCCACGCGCCCACGGCTGGAGGTGCTCGAGAGTGACGCCGGCGATCGCGACGCCTCGTGGTCGGAGCTGCGCCAGGCATCGCGCCGCCTGCATGACTGCGAGGTGGTGCACCTGCAGTGGAAGCTGGCCGACTGGGATCCACGACTGGGTGGCATACCGCGCATGGAGCTGGTGCTGCGTTCGTTGCGGCGGCCGGTCGTCATCACCCTGCACGATGTCTTCGAGCGCGAAGGGGCGTGGCAGCGACTCCTCTCGCCGGGAGCGATCGGGCTGCGTCGCCTGGGCTACGCCGCCAGCAGCCTCGTGGTCCACTCCGAGGAGGAGCGCAGCCGCCTGGCGGGGCTGGTCCCGGCAGCGCAAGGTCGAGGTCGTGCCGCACTTCGTGGAGGTGCGCCCTCCCCTGCCCGACCGTGCCGCCGCCCGCGAGGCCCTGGGCGTCGCCGGCCTTCGGGTCATCACCCTGCTCGGCTATCTGACCAGGCGGCGTGGCCACCGGCTGGTCATCGATGCGCTGCGTGACCTGCCCGACGACGTCATCGCGCTCTTCGTCGGTTCGGTCATCGAGGGCCGCGATCACGTGGCCCGCCAGCTGCAGGAACATGCCGCCACCGTGGGCGTGGAGGCGCGGATCCGCTTCATGGGCTATGTCCCCGATGACCAGCTGGAGCAGGTGCTGGCCGCCACCGACGTCGCCCTTTGCCCCTTCGAGCGCATGTCGGCCTCTGGCGCACTGGCCACCTGGATCTCGGCCGGGCGGCCCATCGTGGCCTCGGACCTGGCGCCCTTCCGCGAGCTCAAGGCGATGCAGCCGGCTGCCCTGCACCTGTTCCGGCCCTTCGAGGCCAAGGCCCTGGCAGCGCGCATCAGCTCGACGCTGGCGATCGCCACCGATGAGGCCGATCCGGCCGTGACGGCGCTGGCGCGGCGCCTTGCCACGCCGAGGATCGTCGATCGCTACATCGGGCTCTATCGGGCCGCCGCCAGCAGCTGACGAGGTCGCACGGCCGCTCCGCCAGGGCCTACAGCAGGTCGTCCCGACCCTCGTCCTTCAGGCGGTCCACCACCTTCTTGACGTCCTGCGCCGCCTCGGCCGAGCTGACGAGAAGCGCGTCGGGCGTGTCCACGACCACGATGTCGTCGAGGCCGACGATGGCCACCAGTCGGCCGCCGGCTGCGTGCACGAGCACGTTTCGACCGTCGACATCGATGACACGGGCCGGCGGTTGCGCCGAGATGACCGGCGTTCCCTCGCGGCCGCGATGATCGCGCAGCGCTGACCAGGAACCCAGGTCGCTCCAGCCGATGGCTGCGGGCACCACCGCCACCTGCCCCTCGAGCGAGGCCGGCTCGAGCAGCGCGTAGTCGATGGAGGTGGCGCGCAAGCCGGCGTAGACCTCGGCCATGGCAGCGCCCGGCCAGCCCGCCGACATGCCCCGCTCGGCGTCTGTCAGCCACCCGCGGATGGCATGGCTGATGTCGGGCGAGTGCTGCGCCAGCCCGGCGAGGACGGTGGCGCGACGCCACACGAAGATGCCCGCGTTCCAGTAGGCCGCCCGCGAGGCGATGAGCTCACGTGCGCGCGTCGGTGTCGGCTTCTCCTCGAACCGTTCGACACGGAAGGTGTCGCTGCCGGCGTGGACCGCTGGCGCGCCGCTGGCGATGATGTAGCCGTAGCCGGTGGACGGCTCGGTCGGCTGGACGCCAAGAGTGACCATGTCGCCGGTCCCTGCGCGCTCGGCCGCGGCGAGGAGCGCATCGCGAAAGCCCTCCTCGTCCAGGATGGCCTGGTCGGCCGGGAGCACCACCATGACCTCGTCGTCCGGGCGCTCCACCAGGTGGGCCATCAAGGCGACCGCCGCGGCGGTGTTGCGGCCCATGGGCTCACCGATGATGTTGGCAGCAGGGACAGCGGGCAGCAGCTCGCTCACCAGGTCGGCGTGGCGCGCATCGCTCACGACATAGATGTCAGGCGCGTCGATGAGCGGTGAGAGCCGGTTGACGGTCGCCTCCAGCAGGCAGCGGCCGCCGTCCAGCAGCGGCAGGAAGGGCTTGGGGCGCCGGGCGCGACTGAGCGGCCAGAGCCGAGTGCCGCCCCCACCGGCCATGATGACTGCGTACATGACGACGATTGTGCATGAGCCGGGCTATCATCGGCCGGCATCCCCGCAGCAGAGGCAGGAAGACGACGAGCGTGACCGACAGCGTGACCGAGGAACCGACGACCACCCAGCCGGCGACCGAGCCGGCGACCGGCACGCCCGAGTCGCTCCCACCACGTGGCCTGGATCCCAGCCTCCCGCCCGATGTCAATCCCGAGCCGTTGCCCATCGGCCTCGCCGATATGTGGCGCATCGCACGCAAGACCTACCGTGCCGAGCGGCGCTACTACCTCAAGCTCGATCGCCACCGGCCGATGACCTCGCGACGCCTGGTCAGCTCCATCCGTCCCAAGCTGGAGCGCCCCGTCTTCATCATCGGTGCCGCCCGCTCCGGCACCACCTTCCTGGGCGACTGCATCGGCCGCATCCCGGAGATCACCTATCACCACGAGCCACCCGCCACCAAGGCCGCCGGGCGCTACGTCTACGAGAACCTGTGGGGGTTTCGCCGCTCGCGCTGGTTCTTCCGCCTGGTCTACGCCTGGATGGTGCGCGTCGAGCGCGATGGCGACCTGCGCTTCTCGGAGAAGACGCCCACCAACATCTTCCTCATCCCGTTCCTGTCGCGTGCCTTTCCCGACTCGCAGTTCATCCACATCATCCGCGACGGTCGCGACGCTGCCAGCTCGCACATGCACAAGCCCTGGTTGCGTGCCGAGGACGCCTGGTCGGGCGAACGCGAACCCGGTGGCTACCTGCACGGCCCCTGGCCCAAGTTCTGGGTCGAGCCGGAGCGCCGCGACGAGTTCACCCGCACCTCGGATGCGCGTCGCATGGCGTGGGCCTGGCGCCGCTACACCGAGACGGGCCTGAAGGAGGGCCGACGGCTGGGGCCGGAGCGCTATCACGAGCTGCGCTACGAGGACCTGGTACGCGATCCCGTCGGCGAGGGCGAGCGCATCCTCGACTTCCTGGGCATCGAGCGCAAGGGTTCGCGCGACACCTTCCTCTCGGCCACCATCCGCGCCGACGACTCGTCCGTGGGCACGTGGCGCAACACGTTCTACCCATCCGAGCTGGCCGAGATCGACGCCGAGGCCGGCGGCCTGCTGCGTCGGCTCGGCTACGACGACGACTGACTGACCGCCCGACGATGGCAGCGGAGCTGCGGACCCTTGGGTTCCTGCACCTGGGCCGCACCGAGAGCGGCGTGCGTCGCTACGGTCAGCTCATCGCAGCTGAGGCGCGCGCTCGCGACGACCTCGGCATCATCGAGGCCGAGGCCGGACGCGTCGACGAGTCGTCGAGTCAGCTGACCCAGGTCGCAGCCGCGCTGGCCGGCAGCGACGTCGTGCTGATGCAGTGGAACCGGCGCGGCTGGGGCAAGCACGGGAGCTCGCTGGCGCGCCTGATGCGCTTCCGTCGCGCCTATCGCGGCGCCCTCGTGGTCACGCTCCACGATGTCTTCGACCGCGTCGGACTGCGCCAGCGCCACCTGCAGCCGGACGTGTGGAGCCTGCGCTGGCTGGGCCGCACCGCCGACCGCGTGGTGGTGCACTCGCAGATCGAGGTGGAGCGCCTGCGCGGCATCATCCCCATGGACAAGATGCGCGTGGTGCCCCACTTCGTGGAGCATCGCCAGCTGGAGCTGTCGCCCGACGAGGCGCGCGCCAGGCTGGGCCTGTCAGACCGCCGGGTGGTGACGCTGCTCGGCTTCGTCTACGGGCGCAAGGGCCACCGCTATGCCGTCGAGGCGGTGCCGTTCATGCCGGATGACGCGGTCATGGTCTACGCCGGCGGACCGGTGGCGGGGCGCTCCTACGTCTACGACCTGGCCCTGTCGAAGGCGCAGGAGCTGGACCTGGGAGATCGCTTCCGCATCACCGGCTACCTGAGCGACGAGGAGATGGCGACCTGGATCTCCGCCACCCACCTGGCCATCCTGCCGTTCACCGACCTCTCGGCCTCGGGTTCGCTGTCGTCCTGGATCTCGGCCGGCAAGCCCATGCTCGTCTCCGACCTGCCCGGATTCCGCGAGTACGGCCGCCGTGTGCCGGGCGCGCTCAACTTCTTCGGCCCCACCGAGCCGTGGCCGCTGGGTTCGGCCATCAGCGGATTGCTGTCGCGACCGCTGCGCGACCCGGACCCCAACGTGCTGCAGCTGGCGCAGGAGCTGAGCATCGAGCGCACCATCGAGCGCTACCTCGCCGTTGCACGCGAGGCGCTGGAGTCGCGCTAGACCGCTGACCGGATGCCGGCGTCGTCGGCGAGCAGCTGCGCCTTGTCGGTGCGCTCCCAGGGCAGATCGAGGTCCTCCCGACCGAAGTGCCCGTAGGCGGCCGTCTGCTGGTAGATGGGCTGCCACAGGTCGAGGGCGCTGATGATGCCCCCGGGTCGCAGGTCGAAATGGTGCTCGATGAGCCGCTGGATGTGGGCGTCGGCGATGACGCCGGTGCCGAACGACTCGACCGAGATCGACACCGGCTCGGCGATGCCGATGCCGTAGGCCAGCTCGACCTCGAAGCGGTCAGCCAGGCCAGCCGCGACGACGTTCTTGGCCACCCAGCGCGCGGCGTAGGCGGCCGAGCGGTCGACCTTGGTGGGATCCTTGCCCGAGAACGCACCACCGCCATGGCGGGCCATGCCGCCGTAGGTGTCGACGATGATCTTGCGGCCGGTGAGCCCGGCATCGCCCATGGGGCCTCCCAGCACGAAGCGCCCAGTAGGGTTGACGTGCATGACCGGGTCCCGCTGCCGTAGCTCGCTGTCGATGCTGGGCCGGATGACGGCCTCGATGATGTCGTCCCGCAGCTGCTCGGGGCGGACATCGGGATCGTGCTGGCTGGAGACGACGACGGTACCGACGCGTACCGGCAGGCCGTCCTCGTACTCGACGGTGACCTGGGTCTTGCCATCGGGTCGCAGGTAGTGCAGCTGACCGCTCTTGCGCACCTCGGCCAGCCGGCGCGCCATGCGGTGGGCCAGGGCGATGGGCAGCGGCATCAGCTCGGGCGTCTCGCGGCAGGCGAAGCCGAACATCATGCCCTGGTCACCGGCGCCCAGCTCGTCCCGGTCCACGCCCCTCGCGATGTCAGGTGACTGCTCCTTGACCGAGACGAGCGTGCCGCAGGTCAGGTAGTCGAAGCCGTACTCGGCCCGGGTATAGCCGATGTCGCGGACGGTGTCGCGCACGATGGACTGGAAGTCGACGTAGGTCTCGGTGGTGATCTCACCCAGCACCATCACCAGCCCCGTGGTGGTGGCCGTCTCACAGGCAACGCGGGCCCCGGGGTCCTCGCCGATGATGGCGTCGAGGATGGCGTCCGAGATCTGGTCGCACATCTTGTCGGGATGGCCTTCGGTGACCGACTCGGAGGTGAAGAGGTGCGTCCCGGCGTCGGTGATGCTCGTCATGCGGTCAGGGTCTCCTGTCGTGAGGTCCACGAGAGCGTATCAGAGACGCTGGACCGCACCGACCACCGGGCCATCCGACCCAGCAGGCCGGGTCCGGCGGCAGGCGACTTCGGGACGGATGGCCATGCCACGGGGAGCGGCAAGCAACGCATACTCTCGCCAGGATGGCGCACCTTCCCGACTCCATCGATCCCAAGCTGGCCTCCGAGTTGCTGGCTGACTGGGGCTTCCTCGCCGACCCCGACCTCCCCGATCGCCCCGGTCCGGCCTACCTGTTGGTGGCCATCCGCGCCCAACCCACGCTGCGGCACTACGATCCCGAGCTGGTGGAGTACTGGGTCAACGGCGACCGGGGTCAGGGTCTGCGCGAGACCCTCACCTTCGCTAGTCGACTGCCTCGCGCCAGCCAGTTCAGCTGGGGCCGCATCTCGGTCATCGACCGCAAGGGCGTGGCTAATCGCTACCTCACCTTCGGCGGCACCCTGCGCGCCGAGCGCGTCGACGGCCAGGTCATCTGTGTCTTCGAGTCGCCCGCTCCCCTGCTGCGCCGTGGTGGTCACTCGCAGGGTTGGGACACGGGCGCCTTCAGCGTGGGCGGCTTCTTCGGGCGGTTTCGTGCCGCCGCGGGCTATGAGCACGAGTTCGAGCGCCTGGCCTCCGCGACCGACCCGGTGACGCGCTATGCCGCGTTCGTCCACGAGTTCGTCGATCGCTACCGCAGCAGCGAGTACCTGCGTGACCAGTACCCCAAGCTGTGGACCATCATGCTGGCCGAGGAGAAGCGGCTGCAGCGACAGCACCCGACCGAGTGGTCCGCCGGCGGGGAGCTGCTGGCGTCCACCAAGCTCGTCGCAGCAGGCGGTAGCCTGGCCCAGCTGCTGCGCCCCTTCTAGAGCGCCTTCAGGTGCTCTTGAGCGCCTTCAGGTGCCCTGGTCCCAGGAGTGCGTGTACCTGATCTGCTCCTCGGTCATGCCCTCCAGGAAGATGCCCCGAGCCTCCAGCTTGAGTCGCGCGATGTGGGCATCGATGTCGGCCGGTACCACGTGCACGGTGTTGTCGAGGGAGGCGTGGTTGTTGGCCACGTACTCGACGGAAAGCGCCTGCCCGGCGAAGCTCATGTCCATCACGGCGGCGGGGTGACCCTCGGCAGCGCCGAGGTTGACGAGGCGTCCCTCCGCCAGCAGGTACAGCTTCTTCTCTCCGAGGTCGTACTCGCGAACGTTCTCGCGCACCTCGCGGATGTGGCCCTCGGCCAGCCGTGCCAGCGCTGCCAGCTCCAGCTCGGCGTCGAAGTGGCCGCTGTTGGCCAGCATGGCCCCGTCCCGCATGACCCGGAAGTGCTCCTCGCGGAAGACGTTGAGGTTGCCGGTGGCGGTGATGAAGACCTCGCCCCACTGCGCCGAATCACCGGCGGTCATGACCTGGTGGCCGTCCATCAGTGCCTCGATGGCACGCACCGGGTCGACCTCCACCACGGCCACGCGGGCACCCATGCCATGCAGGCGGCTGGCGATGCCCCGACCGACCCAGCCGTATCCGGCGACCACGCAGCGGCGACCGGCCAGCAGGATGTTGGTGGCACGCAGCAGGCCGTCCACGGTCGACTGCCCGGTGCCGTAGCGATTGTCGAAGAGGTGCTTCGTCTGGGCCTCGTTGACGGCCACCACCGGGAAGGCCAGCGCCCCATCCGCGGCCATCGCCTTCAGGCGGATGACGCCGGTGGTCGTCTCCTCGGTACCGGCGAGGACCTCACCTAGCTGCTCGGGTCGATGCTGGTGCAGCAGGGCGACGAGGTCACAGCCGTCGTCCATGGTGATGTGCGGGTGCGTGTCCGCGGCCGCGTTGAGGTGCCGGTAGTAGGTCTGGTTGTCCTCGCCGCGGATGGCGTAGCAGCTGATGCCGTAGGCGGCCACCAGCGCCGCCGCCACGTCGTCCTTGGTGGAAAGCGGGTTGGACGCCACCAGGGTCACCTCGGCGCCGCCGGCCTTGAGGGTACGCATCAGGTTGGCGGTCTCGGTGGTGACGTGGAGACAGGCCCCGATGCGCAAGCCGGCCAGCGGCTTCTCCTGCTCGAAGCGTGCACGGATGAGCCGGAGCACCGGCATCTCCCGCTCAGCCCACTCGATTCGGCGAACACCTTCATCCACCAGCCCGAAGTCGGCGACATCATGCGGCGGATAGGACGCGGTCTGGCCACTCGTGGCGTCACCGGAGGTGGTCTGCATCGGATCGTGCGGCGCGGGAGCTTGGGTCATCCATTCCTCCTGAGATGAGATAGGTGGACCCGCATGGGCCCGACGATGCTATCCCACAGTGATGTTCGGCGATGCACCAGGCGCTCGTCGAAGTGGCTGTGCTCGTGGTAGCCCAGGGCGCGGTAGGCCGCCAACGCGGGTGGGTTGTCGGCTCGCACGTTGAGCACGACCGTCTCGACCGTCTGCAGCAGCTCCGAGGTGACGGCGCTCGTCACCACCTTGGCCAGGCCCTGGCCGCGGTACTCGCGGTGGGTGTAGACGTTGCCGACCGCGGCGATGCCGTACATCGGGCTGATGACGTGCGTGCCGGCGGCGGCGATGAGGCGCGTGCCCCGGCGGACGCCGTAGTAGATGCCCGCCGCCACCGCCTCGCGCGGCAGATAGGCGTTGAGGCCGAGCTCGTAGAGGCGGTTGAGGTGCTGCGTGTCAGCCTGGTCGAGCCGCACGGCATCGCCGACCACGGGCGTGAACGAGGCCCGGTCAACGGCCATGCGTACCATCGGCGCCGCCTCTGCCACGCGATACCGTTCGCGCACCGCCGGCACGACTTCCGGCTTGGCCGCCAGGTAGGCGATGCGGGTGCGGATGACGTCACGCAGGATGGCGCTCACGCCGGCCGGATCGCCCATGGCGAAGAGCGGCTGCGGCGACAGGCCACGGTATTCCATCACCAGCGCCACCGGTGCTGCGTCGTCGAAGGCGATGCCCCAACGCGTCCGGGCGAACTCGCTGTCGTCGGTGTCGGCGATGGCGTAGGCGGCGAAGAGGCGATCGCGATTGAGGAACTGGTGCAGCAGGTCCCGGTCGCGCGTGGAGCGGACCTCCAGGTGCTGCGCGGCGGCTACGCGGTCGCGGGTCGCGGCGGCCATCAGGCCGGCCCTCCCGGGGCCACCACGCCGCGCTCGGTGACGAGGGCGCTGATGGTCGCGGCAGGCACCACATCCGCGGCCGGCACGAGCGCATCGGAGGTGCGCAGCGGCACCTCGGCGAGATAGGCGGTCAGCTCGCGCGCCGGCCGCAGCTCGTCGGGGATGGCGGCACCGTCCGCCGTCGACGCATCGATGCTGGCACTGACCCCGGCGACGATGACGTCCGTCCCGCTGGCTGCGGCGAGCTGCGCCACGGCGCGGCTGCCGACGAGCGCGCCGGCATCCCCGTTGGCGGCGATCCACTCCGCCGCGATGAGGACGGCATCGACATGCTCGCGCGCAAGCAGCCAGGCCACGGCGCTGTCCGGGATGACCTTGTGCTCGAGCCCGGCCTGGCGCAGCTCCCAGGTTGCCAGCCGTGCGCCATCCATGAAGGGACGACCCTCGGTCACGAAGATGCGAGGAGCTCGACCCTGGTCGCGCAGTCGCTGCAACGCCGCCATCCCGCTCCCCACGATGCCACCGGCAAGCGCACCGTGGACGCCGTGCAGCAGCACGACCGGCTCCTCGCCGCGGGCTGCCAGCTGCTCGGCGAGCGTGACGCCCACGGCTGCGTTCCACGAGCGCAGGTCGGATGCGATGGCGTCGGCTTCCGCGCGCAGGATGGCGGCGAGATCGTGGCCAGGTGCCAGGGGGTCCGCAGCGCGGGCAGTCGCTCGCATGCGCTCCACCGACCAGGCCAGCAGCCGCGAGCTGGGGCGGGCCTGCGTCAGTGCCTGCATCGTCCGTTCCAGCTCGACGTCACGCTCCTGGGCCGGTCGTCCTGCTCGCTCGTGGGCGGTGAGCGCCACGCCGTAGGCCGCGACCTGCGCCATCAAGGATCCGCCACGCGCCACGCCGAGGCGCAGGTAGTAGGCCACGTCGCTGCCACGGCGCGCCACCACCTCGTCAAGCGCGGTGGGGATGAAACGCTGGTCGAGGAGCACCAGCTCATCGCCGGCCATCCGATAGGGGCTGCGGAAGGAGTCCTCCGCGGCTGGGGCGGCAGCGCTGACGACGGCCCGCGGACCTGGCCGTGCGAAGCCGGGTCGCGCGGCCGGCGATGCTGCCGGCGATGACGGCTCCAGCCCGAGCAGGCCGGCGATGCCGCCACCGGATGCCCGGCCGACGAGGTCGGCCATCCCCGCCACCTGGCTGGCGGCCGTCACGGCCTGCCGGCCGAAGGCATAGAAGAAGGCCCGACGCGCGGGGTCGTGCTCGGGCGTATCGTGCTCGGGCGTGTCGTGCTCCGGCGGGACGGGCCGATCGGGTCGATCGGGTCCGGGCGGACCGGGCTCAGGCGCTGCCGGTTCGGGTCCGACGACAGGAGCGTGTCCAGCCAGCGGCGACAGCCCGGGGGGATCGACCGCCCGGGCCTCGTCTGGTCGGGAGCCGCTAGTACCTGATGACGCTGTTGATCCGATAGCCATCGAGGCGCTCGCGGCCCTTCAGGAAGCCCAGCTCGACGAGGAACGACAGGCCCACGACCTCGCCCTTCAGCTGCTTGACCAGCTCGATGGTGCCGAGGACGGTGCCCCCGGTCGCGAGCAGGTCGTCCACGATGAGCACGCGCTGGTTGGGGCGGATGGCGTCGCGGTGCACCTCGAGGGTGTTGGTGCCGTACTCGAGCTCGTACTCCACGCTGATGGTCTCCGATGGCAGCTTGCCCAGCTTGCGCACCGGGACGAACCCGGCGCCGAGATGGAGCGCCATCGGGGCGCTGAAGATGAAGCCACGGGATTCCATGCCCACGACGATGTCGATCTGCTCGTTGGCGAAGGGCTCGTTCATGAGCTCGATGGCCTCGTGGAAGGCAGCGGCGTCGTTGAGCAGGGTGGTGATGTCGTAGAACAGGATGCCCGGCTTGGGGAAGTCGGGGACCTCGCGGATCTGGGCCCGTAGCGAATCGGCGGACAAGGCAGGTGACTCCCGTCATCGTTGGTCTGGTGGTGCGCTGCTGAGTCTAGCGCACCACCCTGCGCTGACAAGCGTGCCCCGGGTCGGGTCAGGGGCGGACGTCACGCGCGGCAGCCACGTCGCGCATGGGCCGGGCGCTACCCTCGTAGCGAGCCGCCACGATCTCGGCCATGATGGCCAAGGCCGTCTCGACCGGTTCCTGTCCGCCCAAGTCCAGCCCGATGGGCCCGTGCAGCCGATCGAGCTGGGCCTCCGTCAGGCCTTCGCCCAGCAGGCGTTCGCGTCGCTCGCGCTGGGTCCGGCGGCTGCCGATGGCACCGACGTAGCGGCACCCGCGCCTGAGACCTTCGAGGATGGCCGGATCATCCAGCTTGGGGTCATGGCTCAGCACGGCCAGCGCATCAGCCGCGCCCAGCTCGATGTCATCGGCGACCTCGTCCGGCCAGCCAACGACGAGCCGCTCGGCGTCGGGGAACCGCTCACGCGTGGCGAATGCCGCGCGCGCGTCGATGACGACCGTGTCGTAGCCCAGGCCGCGAGCCAGCCGCACCAATGCGGCTGCCACCGCCACCGCTCCCACCACCACCAGCCGCGGCCGTGCAGGATAGGCTTCGAGGAACAGCTGGCGACCCTCCAGGTCGAGCACGCGCGATGTCCCGCGCGACAGCTGGGCCAGGCAAGCCTCCACCAGCGCGGCATCGGCCGAGGCGTCGCCGAGCGTGCCCTCGAGCCGCCCATCCTGGTGCACGATGAGCGGAGCCGGCATGGCTGCCTGGGGGCCCAGCCGCGAGCCACCCGCTGCCGGCTCGGGCGAGCCCTCGGGCAGGGCGATCACGACCACGCGAGCAGCGTCACGCTGGACGGCCACGGCGCGGGCAGCTTCAAGAGCCGCCGGCGGGATGCTCGGCTGCACCAGCACGTCGATGGTGCCACCGCAGGCAAGTCCCACGTCGCGGGCCGTCTCGTCGCTGACGCCGAAGCGCACCACGCGCTGGACACCCGCCTCGCGTGCCTCGGAGATGTGGGTGGCCGTGGCACCTTCCACGCAGCCCCCGCTGACCGAGCCCTCGATGCGGCCGTCAGCGGCCAGCAGCATCACCGCACCCTCGCGGCGCGGGGCGGACCCGTAGGTCCGGATGACCACGGCGCGGGCGATGCCGACGCCCTCGCCCGTCCAGGCCTCGACCACCGGCAGCAGCTCTCTCATGCCACGACCCCCACGCGTGGCGGCCAGGCCGTCCCGACAGCCCGATGGAGCCGCGGCCGTCCGTGGCGGTCGGGACGCCGGCTGCGATGATCGGCCATCTCCGCGAGCAGGTCGCCCAGGCGCTGCAGGGAGGCCAGGTCGTTGACGGCCACGAGGTCGTCGATGAATGGATAGGCCGCCGCCATGCCGCCCGCCAGCGGCTGGTAATACTCGCTGCCGGCCAGCGGGTCCAGCCAGATCAGGCGATGGCAGCTGCGCTGCAGACGGGCCATCTCCGTGCGCACGAGGGCGGGGTCACCGCGGTCCCAGCCGTCCGACACGATGATGACCACGCCGCTCGACCGCAGCGTGCGTCGCGCCCAGTCGCGGTTGAACTGTCGCAATGACGCGCCGATACGGGTGCCTCCCGACCAGTCGGACACGGCGGCCGTGACCCGCGCCAGGCCGGCATCGGGATCCCGCCCTGTCAGCTCATGGGTCACGCGCGTGAGGTGCGTGCCGAAGACGAAGGCCTCGGTGCGCACCGCGGAGACCCGATGCAGGGCCATGGCGAACCGGATGAGCAGTCGCGAGTGGCGCTCCATGGAGCCGCTGATGTCGCAGATCACGGTGATCGAGCGCGGCCGCAGCGCCGGCCGACGCCACAGCCACTCCAGCAGGTCGCCACCGTTCTGCAAGTTGGCGCGGAACATCTGCCGTGTCGCGACCAGCCGCCCGTGGCGGTGCAGCTCCTGTCGTCGCGCGCGGCGCATCTCCAGTCGCGGACGCACCTGGTCGACCAGGCGCTCGGCATCGCGCAGCTCGTCGGGGCTCATGCGCTCGAAGGGCCGGTGAAGCAGCCGTTCCCGCTCGCTCCACGAGAGCGTGCCAGCGGCCTCATCCTCGGGCACGCCTCCGTGGTCGTCGGGCCGGTCAGCGGCATCGTTGGTGCCCCCTGAGACCTCGACGGCACCGTCCGCGGCGGCGGCTCCGACCTGCCGCGACGGCTCGTGCTCTCCAGCCGAGGCCTCCAGCTGCAGCTCGGGTGCCATGGGCTCGATGGCCAGCTCGTAGTGCTGCCAGAAGCGCGCGAAGACCTCGTCGTAGACGGGTACCTCGTCACGCCGTCGGACGTAGACGGCCAGGCCGGCCGCGCGCACCTGCTCACGCTCGCCGATGTCGATGAGCGTGAGCGCTCGCGAGTAGTCGATGGCCGCCCCGATGTCGGTGCTGATACCGGCCGCGCGCAGGGCGCGGGTGAAGAGGAGCGCGTTCCAGAAGAAGGCACTGCCGGAGACGCCGCTGACCAGCTGGTTGCGGTCCACCGCGATGCCTAGGCCGCGCCCGCGGTCGTCTCTGCCAGGTAGGCCGCAGCAGTGGCGCCGCGGATGGCGCGCACGTCCTCCTCGTACTTGAGCACCACGCCCAGGGTCTCGTCGACCAGCGCGGGCGTGAGTCGTCCAGCCCCGAGGGCCAGCAGCGCCGCGGCCCAGTCGATGGTCTCGGCCACGCCGGGCACCTTGGTCAGCTGTCCGGCCCGCAGCCGCTGCACGAACGCGACGATGGCACTGGCCAGCCGCTCGGGCGTGTCGGGCACACGGGCCAGGACGATCTCGTACTCGCGCTGGGCATCGGGGTAGTCGATCCAGTGGTAGAGGCAGCGACGCTTCAGCGCGTCGTGCACCTCGCGGGTGCGATTGGAGGTCAGGATCACGCGCGGCGGCTGCTCGGCTCGCAGCGTGCCGATCTCGGGGATGGTGACCTGGAAGTCGGACAGGATCTCCAGCAGGAACGCCTCGAACTCCTCGTCGGCGCGGTCGATCTCGTCGATGAGCAGGACGGGCGCAGCCCCACCCTCCGACTCCAGCGCCTGCAGCAGCGGACGCTTCAGCAGGAAGCGCGGGGCGAAGATGTCGTGCACGCGCGCGTCATCCAGCTTGCCCTGCGCCTCGAGCAGGCGGATCTCCAGCATCTGTCGCGGGTAGTTCCACTCGTAGACGGCGGTGTTGACATCCAGCCCTTCGTAGCACTGCAGCCGGATGAGGCGCGTGCCGAGCGTGGCCGCGAGGACCTTGGCCAGCTCGGTCTTGCCCACACCGGCTTCGCCTTCCAGCAGCAGTGGCCGGCCCAGGCGCAGGGCCAGGAAGACGGAGGTGGCCAGTGCCCGGTCGGACACGTAGTGAAGCTCACCCAGGGCGCGCTGGAGGTCATCGATGGTGTCTGGCGGTGCGGGCATGCACGGACTGTAGCGCGCATCAGCCGGCCGCGACGGACAGCGGCCCTGGCACGTCGAGGATGGACACACGGGCCGAGCCGGTGGCGTCCGGCTCGTGCAAGATAGGCCGGTGATCGCAACGCGCTGCTGCCAGGTGCGTCCCTGACCGGCGCGGTCCGGCCGCATGCCCGGACCGCTGATGGAGCTGGGCTGGACCGAGTTCGTCGTTCTCGCGGTCATCCTGTCGCGGCTGCTGGTGCCGCTGCTCATCATCCGCTTCCCGCTGCCGGCCATCGTGGCCTGCCTGGTCATCGATGCGGTCGACCAGAGCATCTTCCAGGCCATCGCGCCCGAGGCCGACCTGGCCGGCTACCAGAGCTACGACAAGGCGCTGGACATCTACTACCTGGTCATCGCCTACACCAGCACGCTGCGCAACTGGACCAACAGGTTCGCTGTCTCCATCGCCCGCTTCCTCATCTTCTACCGCCTGGTGGGCGTGGTGCTCTTCGAGCTGACCGGGATACGCGAGCTGCTCTTCATCTTCCCCAACACGTTCGAGTACTTCTTCATCTTCTACGAGGCCGTGCGCCTGTTCTGGGACCCCCGGCGCATGAGCCAGCGAGTCCTGCTGGCTGCGACCGCGTTCATCTGGATCTTCATCAAGCTGCCACAGGAGTGGTGGATCCACATCGCCCAGCTCGACACCACCGACCTGATCCAGGAAGGCATCTTCGGCGTACCGGCAGGGACATCATGGGCGGAGACCTTCGCCGCCAGGCCGTGGATCGTGGTCATCGCGATCGTCGCGGCGGCGCTCGCCGTCTACGCTGTCCTCTGGCTGATGAAGCACAAGCTGCCGCCGCCCGACCGAGCACTGACCATCGACGCCGACGCCGAGCCGGGGCGCATGCCACCGGTCGAACAGCTGCGGGCCGTGCGCGCGCGCCTGGCCCAGCACGTGTTCCACGTCAGCCTGCTGGAGAAGTACGCGCTCATCGCGCTCGTCTCCATCATCTTCGGCCAGATGCTCGGCGTGCGGCCCGATCCGCTCGAGCTCTCGTTCTTCGTCGGCCTGGTGGTGGTGGCCAACGCCGCTCTCAGCACCTGGCTGCAGCGCTACGGTTTCGGTCCTGGCCCGGCGCTGCGCCAGTTCATCGTCACGGGCCTGCTGAACATCGGCATCGTGGCCGTGCTGCTGCTCCTGTTCGACCTGCTGGGGGCGCCGGCCGATGCACCGAGACTCGGGTTCTTCGTCCTGCTGGTCACGCTGCTGGTGACGCTCTATGACCGCTACCGGCCCGAGTACCTCGCCCGCTTCGAGGTGAGCGCGTAGGCCCACGACTGCCACCGGCCGCCCACGACTGCCGGCGGCTTCAGGCCTGCACGCGTGCGTCCGCCAGTCGGTCCACCATCGCCCGTGCCAGCGCCCAGGTACGCTCGCCATCCCCAGGGACGCGGACACGCACCTGCTGCGTGCCGTAGCGGACCTGCCCCTGCAGCGCCCGCAACGGATCGTCCACCGCGCGCGGCGCGAGCGCCCGCATGGTGTCGGCGCGTGACCACTCCGGTCCGAAGCGCAGGACCAGCTGGCCCTCCTCACGCGAGAGCTGCAGCAGGCCGGCCTCCTCGGCCCGGAAGCGCAGGCGCGACACCTCCAGCAGCCTGAGCACCGGGGCCGGCAACGGACCATAGCGATCGAGCAGCTCGGCGCGGATCTCGTCGAGCCCGTCGTCGCTCACCACGCGCCCCAGGCGCCGGTACAGCTCCAGCTTCTGCGGCTCCTCGGGCACGTAGTCGTCAGGCAGGTAGGCATCGATGGGCAGGTCGATCTTGGCCTGCGTGCGGGCGTGCCGCGCTTCGCGACCTTCCAGCACGGCCTTCTCCTCCTCCACCGCCTCGGCCAGCATGCGCGTGTAGAGGTCGAAGCCGACCGCGGCCATGTGGCCGTGCTGTTCGGCACCCAGGATGTTGCCGGCGCCGCGGATCTCGAGGTCGGAGAGCGCGATCTGGAAGCCTGCCCCCAGCTCGGAGGCATTGAAGATGGCGGCCAGGCGCTTGCGTGCGACATCGGAGAGGGCGGCCTTGCGGCGGTACAGCAGGTAGGCGTAGGCCCGCCGCGACGAGCGGCCCACGCGCCCGCGGAGCTGGTACAGCTGGGCCAGCCCGAGGGCATCGGCGCGGTCGATGACGATGGTGTTGGCGTTGGGGATGTCCAGCCCCGACTCGATGATGGTGGTGCTGACGAGGACGTCATGCTCACCGCTGGCGAAGGCCAGCATGATCTTCTCGAGGGCACCTTCGGGCATCTGGCCGTGGCCGACGGCGATACGGGCGCTCGGCAGCAGGCGCCGCAGCTGCTCGGCCTGGGCCTCGATGGTCTCGACCCGGTTGTGCACGTAGAACACCTGGCCACCACGATCGAGCTCGCGCAGGATGGCGTCACGCACGAGGCCGGCCGAGGCCTCCGCCACGCGGGTCTGGATGGGCAGGCGGTCCTCCGGCGGCGTCTCGATGACGCTCATGTCACGCACGCCGACGAGCGCCAGGTTCAAGGTGCGCGGGATGGGCGTGGCTGACAGGGTCAGCACGTGCACCTCGGTCTTCAGCTGCTTCAGGCGCTCCTTGTGGCTGACACCGAAGCGCTGCTCCTCGTCGACCACGACCAGGCCGAGGTCCTTGAAGTGGATGTCGCGGCTCAGCAGGCGGTGCGTGCCGATGACGATGTCGACCGTGCCTGCCGCCAGCCCCGCCAACGTGTCCTGCTGCTCGCGCGGGGGGACGAAGCGACTGAGCGAGCGCACCGTCACGGGGTAAGCGGCGAAGCGCTGCGTGAAGGTGACCAGGTGCTGCGCCGCGAGCACCGTGGTGGGCACCAGCACCGCCACCTGGGTGCCGGCAGCGATGGCCTTGAAGGCGGCTCGCAGGGCCACCTCGGTCTTGCCGTAGCCCACATCTCCCACCACCAGACGGTCCATGGGCGTGTCGCGCTCAAGATCGGTCTTGACCTCCTCGGCGGCGCGCAGCTGGTCGGGCGTCTCCTCGTAGGGGAAGGCCGCCTCCATCTCCGACTGCCAGGGCGTGTCCTCACCGAAGGCGCGGCCCTGCGCCTTGGCACGAACGGCGTAGAGACGCAGCAGGTCGCGGGCGAGGTCCCCGACGGCGCTCTTGACCCGCGCACGGGCACGCTGCCACTCGCTGCCACCGAGCTTGCTCAGCTGCGGGTCTTCGCCACCGGCATAGCGCGAGACGCGCTCGATCTGCTCCACCGGGACCCAGATACGGCCCTGCTCGGCGAAGTGCAGCTCCAGGAAGTCCCGCTCTTCGGAGCCCTTGCCGGCCGCGGGTCGTCGGACCAGGCCGGCATAGCGGGCCACGCCGTGATCGACGTGGACGACGATGTCGCCCGCTTCCAGGCGCTCGAGCAGGTCACGCGGCACGACCCTGCGCATGGCCTTGGGGCGACGCACCCTGACGGTCCCGAAGAGCTCCCGGTCGGTGACCATGAGCAGCCCATCGGGACCTCCGGCAAAGCCGCCGTTGAGACTGCGCTCGATGAGCACGAGGCCGCCTGCGGGGATCGGCTCGCGGAGCGTGTGCAGCGGCGCAGCGCCCGTGCCGGCCTCCTCCAGGATCTCCGCCAGCCGCGCCGACTGGTCCGATGTCAGCAGCACGCGCGCGCCCTCGGCGCGCCAGCGGCGGATCGTCGTCGCCAGGTCGCCGATGGCGGCTGGCGGCAGGGCCGGCTCATGCCAGCCGAAGGGGTTGCCCGCGGGCGGCGCACCAGGGGCGTCGCTAGCCCACGTCAGCTCGAGCGTGGAGGCCTCGCGCAGCGCCGACTTCCACTCCCGGGGAGTCGGGTAGGCGCTCGCCCAGCGAGCGGGGAGCTCTCCCGCACGCTCCAGCTCGGCGCGGCGATCGTCCGCCTGCGACTGCAGGAACTCGGCCTCGGCGGCTACCTCCTCGGGCTCATCGATGAGCCAGATGGCGGGGCCAAGATGGTCGATGGCGGTGGTGGGCGCGAGATAGCCACCCCAGAGCTCGGCCGCATCGCCCAGGACCCCCCTGGCGAAGCGCTCGAGGTCGGCCTGCAGCCCCTCGGGCAGGCGGGTCACCGAGCGGCCGGTCCGCGCCGCCAGCACCTCGCTCGCGTCGCTGCCGAGGAGGAACTCGGAGGCCGGCAGGAGCGCCGCCTCGGCGACCGCTCCGCGGCCGCGCTGGTCGGCCGGGTCGAAGGCGCGCAGCGACTCGATCTCGTCGCCGAACCACTCGACACGCACGGGCATGGGCTGCCCGGCGGGGTAGACATCGATGATGCCGCCGCGGCGGGCGAACTCGCCGCGACCGCCCACCTCCGGCACGTGCTCGTAGCCAAGCTCGACGAGCGCGCGCGCGACGCGGTCCGGGCCGTAGCGGAGACCGCCGCGCAGCGTCAGCGGCTGGGTCGGGATGTCGTCCGGCCCGAGCGTTCGCTGGAACAGCGCCTGCAGGCTGGCCACCAGGATGCGAGCGGGGCTACCCTCGCGCCGCCAGGCGGCCAGCGCCGCGACTCGGGCAGCCGACTCGTCGCGTACCAGCTCCGAGCGCTCGTACGCCAGCGCCGTGCGCGGCTCGAGGGTCACGACGTGCTCGGCACCACCGAGCCACGCCACCAGCTCCTCGGCCACCCGATCGGCGATCTCGGCGTCGCGGGCGATCCACACCAGTCGTTCGCCGGAGCCTTCGGCAAGGGCTGCGGCGAGGTAGGTCTTGGCGCCATGGGGCATGGCCGCGTACGTCACATGGCGCCGGTCGCCCCCGGCCCGCCCGTCACGCGACTGTCGATACCGCTCCAGCAGCGCCTGCAGCTCGCCCGTCCGCACCAGCAGGCCCGGCAGCGGCGACAGGTCCGGGCTGTGGTGGCGCGGCGTCGCGGTCGTCGACCCTGTGTCCCGCCGGCGTCGCGAGCGGCTGCGCCCGAAGGCGTCCGTCACTGGGTCTTGTCCCCCTGCCCGCCGCCCAGGATATCCGGCAGGAGCTTGCGCCAGCCGGTCTTGCCACGGACGATGCCGTTGGCATCGGGCACAGCTGGTGCGGCATCGGGCACAGCTGGTGCGCCCTGCGGGCCTGCTGGCGCGCCCTGCGGGCCTGCCGGCTCGCTGGCCAGCTCGGGCTGCCAGCCGTTCCAGCGATTGGCAGCGGTGTCGGGGCCCTGCGTCGCCCAGAGCGCCACCGCATCGGCGGCAGCGTCCAGGATGAGGTCGAGGTGCACTTGCTCGGCGTGCGCGAAGTCCCCCAGCACGTGCTCGACGGCTCCCGTCCGAGGCGCGCCGATGCCGACCCGCAGTCGGGCGAACGATTCGGTACCCATCTCGCCGATGATCGAGCGCAGCCCGTTGTGGCCGCCGGCACTGCCAGCCGCCTTCATGCGCAGACGACCAAACGGCAGCGCCATGTCGTCGACCACCACGAGGACATCGGGCAGCGGTACTCGCTCCCGCGCCAGCACCTTGCGCACGGCCTCGCCGGAGGCATTCATGAAGGTCATGGGCTTGACCAGGATGAGCTCGTCGTCACCGAGCCGACCGCGCACCGTGGCCGCGGCGTCCTTGGCCTTGGCGCGACCGGACGCGCCGATGCGATCGGCGAGGCGGTCGAGCACCATCCAGCCGATGTTATGGCGGGTCTTCTCGTAGCGTGAGCCGGGGTTCCCGAGGCCCACCACGATCTTCTTCACGCTGTCCTCTCGCGACCCTGCGGGCATGCCGACGAGCCGCCACCCGGTTCGGTGCGGGCGCGGCCGTGCGAGCGAATGGTACCCGGAGCCGGTCAGCCAGCGTTGGCGGTGGTCCCAGCGTTGGCGGGGCGGCGCTGACGGCGACCCTCGATCGGCGCCGCTGCGCGACGGCGAGTACGACGCGGTAGACGAAGAGGAAGACCACGATCGCGGTCATGGCCAGGTAGCCCAGGTAGACCCAGTCGGCGCCGCTGTCGGAGCCGGCCATGAGGCCGTGAGCCGTGGCACCGAAGAACGCCACGAAGGAGAGGTAGTGGAGCCGACGCCAATTCGGCTGGCCGATGCGCTTGCGCACGTAGAAGCTGAGGAGCACCACCAGGGTGAGTCCCAGCGTGACCTGGCCGACGCCTACCCAGATGGGCCGATATGGGCCGCTGAATGGGACGACCACCTCGAGCGGGCTGTAGGGCACACTGCGATCGAGCATGAGCACCGCCGCGTGCACCAGTGCCAGCGCCAGCCCGATCGACGCGAGGTCCTGGTGCAGCGTGAACGAGACGGCGCGGTGTGCGATGCGATCGAGGACCTTGGTCGACAGCAGCAGCCCGTAGACGACCGAGCCGGTGAGCGCCAGGTACGCCAGCAACGCCGTGATGCGAGTCACGTACCAGGGCAACCGCTCGTACTCGTCGCGCAGCCAGCCGCTCAGCGTCTCGATGGCTGCGCCGCCAGTGCCCGCGACGATGATCGCGACGATGCCCAGGAACAGCGTCCAGCGCAGGAGGCGGGTGCGGGGATCGAGGCCGACGTACATCAGCTCAGCCACGCTTCGGCAGCGGCCGGGACGATGATGTCGCCGCTGGACAGCAGCACGACGGCCGCCTCGGCTCGCGCCTCGGCGAGGAGGCGCAGGCCCGCGTCGGCACCGGCGATGACCACGGACTTGGCCAACGCCTCAGCCACGAGGGCGCCATCGGCCACCACGGTGGCCTGCACCACGTCGCTGTCGGACGGCCGGCCGCTCCTGGGGTCGATGAGATGGTGGGCCCAGCCGGTCCCTACCACCCAGCGGTGGACCGAGGTGCCGGAGGTCGCGATGCCGAAGGTCGTCCCGCGGCGACCGGGTGGAGGTACCAGGACGCCCAGGTCGCCATCGCCCGCCCGTGGGTCGGCGATGGCGATGCCCCAGTCGCACCCGCTCTCGACGCGGACGGCGACATCACCGTCCGCGTCGACCATGGCACACGGATAGCGCCGCAGCAGCCCGATGGCACGGTCGGCGATCCAGCCCTTGCCGACGCCGTCAAGGTCAAAGGCGACCGCGCCATGCCGCAGCACACGCCATCGACGCCCGCTCGGCGCGAGCCGCCAGCCGGCATTGGTGACCGGTGTCGGACCACCCTGCTCGGCCGCCAGCCGCGCATCGAGCAGCGTCACGTCCACCAGGCCTCCGGTGGCTGCCGACAGTCGTCGGGACCGCGCCAGGAGCGCGCCCAGCGACGGCCCGACGGTGGATGCCGGCTGTGTCCGCTCCCGGTTGAGCGCGACCAGCTCGGATCGCTCGGTGAAACGGGTGATCCGCTCGGCCCACCGCTCGATCCGTCGGGCCACCCTCGCCAGGTCACGTTCGGCGGCCATCTCGGTGCCGGGCGGCGTGGCGACACGCAGTGCCACCCACCCGCCCATGGCCGCGAAGCGCAGCGAGCGCTCGGAGAGGCTACGCGACCGGCGCACCGACGGGGCGTCAGGCGTCGTGGTCATGCTCATCCGGATTGCCTCGTGCGAGTCACGCGGCGGACGCTCGTCGGCTGTGGCGGCGCGGCCACGCGTCGGACCACCACGCGCGGCGTCGGCGCCGCCTCCCTGATGACCTTGGCGCCCGCAGGTGCCCGTTGGCCAGGCTTGAGACGCACGTACCTGACGCGACGCTCCGGCGTCGCGCCGCGGTCCCGGCGCACGGTGCTGGAGTCCGATCGACGGTCCGGCGGCAAGCGAGTCCTCAGCCGCCGTCGGGAAGCGGACGAGACCGGCGCCGATGACGGTCAGTGCCGCCAACGCCGTGGCGCCCACGGCCCAGCGTACCGGCTGCGCTGACGGCCGAGCCCTGTTGGGGCGCGGGGACGAGGCCCGCGGCAGCTCCGAGCCGGCGCCAGGGGTGTGTCCAGGCATCAGTCGTCGTCGCGTTCGTGCTCGTCGTCGTCGCGCTCGTCGCGCTCGTCGTCGTCGCGCTCGTCGCGCTCGTATCGGTCATCGTCGTCGCGCTCACGGCGTGATGAGCTGACCGAGGCGGTGACGGTGCCAGAGGAGCCGGACCGGGCGGCTGGCGCCTGCTTCTCGAGGACGATCGTCCGGGGTGTCGCGGCTGGCCTCACGTAGACGATCTCGGGCTCGAGCCTGGGCTCGGCGAGTGCCTCCTCGGCCGTGGTCTCGGCGAGGCTGGCGGACACGGGCTGGCCCGAGGACGTGGGCGCGAAACCGGCCGCGACCAGGCCGACGGTGAGGACCACGGCCGCCGCCAAGGCGGCAGCGGCGAGAGCGAGACGCTGGGGCATCACTGTTTCTCCGATGCGGATGTCAGGTCTCCCAGTCTCGGGTCCGCCGCTTGGGTGGCCATGTTTCCTGTGTGAGAGTTTCCAAAGAATGTCGCCTTGCCGTTGCGCCGAGCGGCTGCGCAGGCGACGATGCACAGGTGCGAGTGCTGGTCGTCGAGGACGAGGAGAAGATCGCCCGAGCCATCGAACGTGTGCTGACCGCAGAGCGGTACGCCACGGACCTGGCGGCCGATGGCGTGGCCGCCCTGGCCCTGGCGGGCGAACAGGTCTACGACGTCATCCTGCTGGACCGCATGCTGCCCGACCTCGATGGCGTCGAGGTCCTGCACCTTCTGCGCTCGCGAGGCGTCCACACGCCGGTGCTGATGCTGACCGCGCTGGGAAGCCTGGACCACCGTGTCGAGGGCCTCGACAGTGGCGCCGATGACTACCTGGCCAAGCCCTTCGCGTTCAACGAGCTGCTGGCACGCATCCGTGCGCTGTCTCGCCGCAGCCCGGGACCGACCGCGGAGCCCCTTGCAGCCGGCGACCTGGTACTCGATCCCACCCGTATCCGCGTCTCGGTCGGCGTCCGCAGTGAGGAGCTCTCGGCGCGTGAGTTCGCCCTGCTCGCCTTCCTTGTCCGTCACCAGGGCGAGGTCGTCACGCGGCAGCAGATCCTCGATGCGGTCTGGGGTGCAGAGCCGGACGTCTACAGCAACGTGGTGGACCTCTACGTGCACTATCTGCGACGCAAGCTCGAGACGCTGGGACGTCGAGGCGCCCTGCGGACCATCAGGGGCGTGGGCTACTCGCTGCGCGTGGACGGCGCGCCATGAGCTGGCTCCGCCCACCGCGGGACCCCTCCGAGGCGCTGCTCTGGCGCACCCGGATGCGCCTGTCCGCGAATCACGCTGCTGATGGTGGCGACGCTGGTGATCATCGTGGGCGCCACCTCCGCTGTCGTGGCCACCGAGCTGATGCGGGAGTCGGTCGACCGGGCCCTGGATGCGGCCGCGAGCGACCCCTTGACGCTGCACGAGCTCCTGGAAGACGAGTCGGAGTCGCCGTATCGGGGCCCACTCGGCCGGGCCGACACCTTCGTGGTGCTGGTCGATGACGAGGGCAACGTCTATGGCAGCTCCAGCAACGCGGTCATACCCGGCGTCCCCGACGTGGCAGCCATCGCGGCCGCCGCGTCAGCTGACGACCGACGTACCGGCACCTATGGCGACACGCGTCTCCGCCTGCTGACCACACGCTACGCCACGGCTGACCTCGAGGACGACGAAGGCGAGGACCTGCCTGCGACGACCACGTTGTTCCTGCAGGCCGGCCAGGACCTGTCGCTGCAACAAGAGCTGGAGCAGCAGCTGCTCCTGACCATCGGCATCATCGGCCTGGTCGGCCTGGCTGGCGCGGTGCTCGTGACGCTCTTCGTGACGCGTCGCGCCCTGGTTCCGATCCGCGAAGCGTTCGACACCGAGCGCCGATTCGTGGCGGCGGCATCGCACGAGCTGCGCACACCGGTCGCCATCATCCGCGCCTCGGCCGAGATCCTCGAGCGGGAGCGACTGGTCGCGCCCGGAGGACAACCGTTGGTGGAGGACATCGTGGGCGAGTCCGACCGCATGGGGCGCCTGGTCGGTGACCTCATGGCGCTCGCCTCGGCCCACACCGGTGCCATCGCCATGGACCTGCAGCCGTTGGCGTTGCGCGCCTACTTCGAGGACATCACGCGCCGGTCGAGGTCCATCGCCGAAGCACGCGGCCTGCGGCTGGCCACCAGCACCGCGGGCCAGCTGTCCGAAGCATCGGTCATGGCGGACCGCGATCGCCTGGACCAGCTGTTGCTCATCCTCATCGACAATGCCCTGCGACACTCTCCCGCGGGCGGCACGGTGCACGTGGAGCTGGCCGTGGACCGCAACGGGCGGACCGCCACCCTCAGCGTCTCCGATGACGGACCCGGTGTGGGGCCCGATGAACTGGAGCGCATCTTCGAGCCATTCGAGCGGAGCGCCACGACGCGAAGCCAGGGTGAAGGCGCTGGTCTGGGCCTGGCCATCGCGCGGCAGCTGGCTGAGCGCCAGGATGCTGATCTCGGTGTCGAGAGTCAGCTCGGCGAAGGCGCCACCTTCCGGCTGAGCATGAAGCTCCTGGGCCACTCGCGGACACGTTGAACGGGCCGGCATGACCGCCCCTCAGCGGACCCGGCCGTCGACCGGGGGTCTTACGGCACTTGCCTCCCGAGCGCACCAGTAGGAGCGTCACGGTGGGAGGTGCGCGTTGCTCGTCACCCTCGTCAAGCCAACGCTGGGCAGACAGCCGGACGGACCGTTCGTCGACGAAGGGAGGATGGAGCCGCTCAACCTTGGCCTCATCGCGGGGCTGACGCCGCCAGGTGTCGAGATCCGTCTCTGGGACGACCGCGTCGATGCCATCGACTATGACGAGCCGACCGACCTCGTGGCCATCACCGTCGAGGCCTTCACCGCTCGGCGCGCCTACGAGATCGCCGCCGAGTACCGGGCGCGCCACATCCCCGTCGTCATGGGTGGTATCCATGCCACGGCCCTGCCCGACGAGGTCGCCGAGCATGCCGACGCCGTCTACACCGGCGACGCCGAGACGCGCTGGGCGGAGGTGGTGGCCGATGCGCACGCCGGTCAGCTGAAGCCGCGCTACGACGCGCCCATCGGTCGGCCGCAGCCCGGCACGCGGGCTCGCCGTGACATCTACGAGGGCAAGGGCTACCTGCCGGTGTCCTTGCTGCAGTTCGGACGAGGCTGCCCGTTCCGCTGCGAATACTGCGCCGTGGGTGCCTACTTCGAGCACCGCCATCACGCCCGGCCCATCGACGAGGTGGTCGCCGAGATCGAGTCCCAGTCGCGGCGCGACCTCTTCTTCGTGGACGACAACCTCATCGCCGACCACGCGGCGGCCAAGGCCCTGTTCCGCGCGCTCATCCCGCTGCGCGTGCGCTGGGTCTCGCAGGCCAGCGTGGACCAGGTCGGGGACCCCGAGCTGATGGAGCTGATGGTCGAGAGTGGCTGCCTCGGCAATGTCATCGGCTTCGAGTCGCTCGACCCGGACAACTTGCGGCAGATGCACAAGCGCGCCAACCTGGCCGGGTTCGACCGCTACGCCGCGGCGGTACGGACCCTGCGTGACCGGCACCTGCAGACCTGGGCAGCCTTCCTGCTGGGGTACGACCATGACACGCCCGACTCGATGCTGGCCCAGTGCGAGTGGGCCATCGAGCAGCGCTTCACGTTCGCGGCCTGGAACGTGCTCATGCCCTACGCCGGAACACCGCTGTACGAGCGCCTCAAGGCACAGGGTCGGCTCCTCTACGACGGCCGCTGGTGGCTGCACCCCGACTATCGCTTCAACAGCGCTGCCTTCGTGCCGGCGCGGATGACGGCCGACCAGCTCACCGAGGTCGCCTGGGCGTGTCGCCGTCGCTGGAACAGCCCACGTTCCATCGTCAGCCGTGCCTTCGACCCGGCGACGAACATGCGCTCGCCCACGCGCTTCATCCTCTACGCCATCTACAACCCCCTGTTCCGGCGCGAATTGCTCAAGCGCCAGGGCCTCCTGCTGGGCCTGCGATGAGCACCCGGTCCGAGTTCCGCTTCGCCCTGGCCGGCGCCGACGACGAACCGGAGCTGCGGGCGCTCGTGGGCAGCCTCGCCATGCCCGGCGCCGTCAGCGTCCGCTTCGAGCGTGAACCGGACTACTTCCTGGGCACCACCATCCAGGGCGACCGTTGCGATGTCCTCATCGCGCGCCACCAGCCCGATGGTGCCCTGGCCGCGCTCATGGTGCGTGCCGAGCGACGCGTCTTCATCAACGGCGAGGCGGCTCGCGTCGCCTACATCGGCCAGATCCGCGTCGCGCCGCGCTTCCGGGGTCGCTGGCTGATGCAGCGCGCCGTCCTGGAGCTGAGCCAGCTCCGCGACCCTACCCTCCCCTGCTTCGGGGTCATCGCCACGGACAACCCCATCGCCCGCGGCACGATCGCCGGACGTCGCCCACCAGGTGCCCCACGTGTCGAACGCGTGGCGCGGCTACGCTCACTGGCGTACCTGCTGCACGACCGGCGACATCGTCGCCGCCCCAGCCTGCCCGTCGAGTCGTGCCAGGAAGCCGTGCTCGACGAGCTGGTCGCGTTCCTGCAGCGATACGGACCGGGTCGGCAGTTCTTCCCGGTGGTCGAGCGGGCGCACCTGGTCGACGGGCAGCACTACCGCGGACTCCGCCTGGATGACCTCCAGCTCGTCCGACGGGACGGTGCCATCGTGGGCGTGCTGGGAGCATGGGACCAGCGCGGCTTCAAACAGGAGATCGTGGCCGGGTACGCGCCGCGACTCCGGCGTCTCCGGCCCGGCTACGACCTGCTGGCGACCATCCTGGGCGGCGAGCGGCTACCCCGGCCCGGCGAGCCGGTCAGGACGGCCTTTGGAGCGCTGCGCTGCCTGGCCGACGATGACCCCGACGTGCTCGATGCCCTGGTCCGCGCCGCGCGCGAGCGGGCGTGGCAGCAGGACCAGGCCTTCCTGATGGTGGGCTTCGACGACCGCGACCCGCAGCTGCACAAGCTGGGGCGATCGCTGCACGTGACGTACCAGAGTGACGTCTTCCTGGGCTCGTTCGGCGATGCCGATCCGGGGGCGATGCTCGACGGCCGCCCGGTCTACGTCGAGCTCGGCACGCTATGACGATGCCCAGCCCCGCCGCGTCCATCCCACCAGCGGCGCTGACGCCGGTGCGTGCCACCTCGCTGATGGTGGGAGCCGGGGTGGGCGCCGGCATCATGGCCGTGCCGTACCTGGCCGACCGCGTCGGAGTGCCCGGCCTGCTGCTGGTCCTGCTGGCAGCCTACGCCGCGGCCACGTACATCCACCTGATGCTCGTCGAGATCCTGCTGCGCACCGGCCAGCCGCTGCAGATCATCGAGCTGATGCGGCTATGGGTCCTCGATGGCCCTGGGCGACGCCCCTTGCTGTGGCTGGTCTTCATCCTGCTGGCGGTCGCCTTCGTAGCCGTGCTGGCCGCCTACGTCGCGGCCGAGGCCGAGATCGTCAGCGATGCCACCGGCCTGCCACCGGCCATAGCGCAGCTGCTCGTGTACCTGCTGTCGGCGGGCGTGGTGGCCTTCGGCCTGCGTGCCGTCGGCGTCTTCGAGACGGCTGGCGTGCTGGCGCTCTTCGGCTGCGTGCTGGCGCTGCTGCTGGGCGCCCTCGGGGAGCGTCCCCAGCTGGCGCTCGTCGTGCACGGCTCGCCGGCGGACACCCTGGCGCTGTTCAGCATGGTGATGTACGGCTACTACGCCTTCTTCTCGGTGCCACAGGTGGTGAAGGGTCTTGCCCCCGATGGCCGGGCGGCGGCTCGATCGGTGGCGGCGGGGCTCGCCCTCAACGGCTTCTTCATCGCCCTCGTCGCCATCATCGCCCTGGGCATCAGCCAGCCCGTGACCGAAGTCGCCATCATCGGCATCGCCGATCGGCTGGGGCCGTGGGCCGGCGGCGTCGGCGCCGTCTTCGTCTTCGCGGCGTTGCTGACATCGTACTGGGCGGTCTCGCTGGCGCTGGCCGACATCATCGCCGAGCGCACCGGCCTGCGGTCCCGTCCGAGCTGGCTACTGGCGACGCTGCCGTCGCTGCTGCTGCTCTACCTCGGCGCGATGGGCTTCCTTGACTGGCTGCAGCTGGCGGCCGGGCTCACCGCCATCGTCATCGCCCTCGTGACGGTCCCGATGTATCGGCACGCTCGCCGCGATGGCGTGGTGCGCGACCCCGCCTGGAGCCTGGGCCGCTGGGGCCATCCGCTGCTGTTGGGCCTGGCGGTGCTGGCGACCGTGCTGATGGCTGCCGGCTCGTTACTGGAGGCCTGACGAGCCTGGCTCGATCCCGAGCAAGCGGCGCTCGAGCGCTCGCATCGCGGCCTCCTCGACCGCTTGGGCATGATCCCAACCGCACAGGTGCAGCCCGCCGTGCGTGATGAGCAGGCGCAGCTCGTCGGCCGGCGCCCAGCTGATGGCGTTGGTCTGGCCGCCGGCGCCCGACTGTGCCTGCTCGATGGCGCGCTCGACGGAGATGATGACGTCGCCCAGGTGCGGCGCCTCGCCCGGTGGCAGCACGAAGTCATCGACCTGCCCACGCGTGGCGGGGTCCTGGCCCTCGTGCTCGGGGAAGGCCGCCGGCGGCAGGAGGGGGAACGAGAGCACGTCCGTCGGCCCAGCCTTGCCCATGTGCGTCTCGTTCAGCTCGGCCAGCTCGGCATCGTTGCTGAGCGTCAGCGTGACCATGGCGCCGGACGGTGCGCCGCCGGCGGCCAGCGCCGTGGCCAGCACACGCCGGCACTCGTCGTCGGTCAGCAGCTCGGGCACCCCGGGGCGAACCAGCAGCTCCACCTGCAGCGCGGCCGCCGGGTCCGCCTCAGGCACCTTTGCGCTCGACCGGGCGCCGCGACTCCAGCTCGACGATCTTGTTGGTCGGATAGGCGATGCGCCGGTGGTACATCGCCAGGAGCTGCTCGATGAAGGACTCGCGGATGCGGTCGAGGTCCCGCAGCGTCAGGTCGGACTCGTCGAACTGTCCGTCGAGGAGGCGGTCGCTGATCATGCTCGTGACCATCGCCCGGATCGCCGGCTTCGTCGTGGCTGGAGAGCGATCGCACCGAGGCTTCCACGCTGTCGGCCAGCATCAGGATGGCGGCCTCGCGGGTCTGTGGCTTGGGCCCGGCATGGCGGAAGCGACGCTGGTCGACCTTGTCCGCTGCCTCCCTCGCAGCGACCGAGCCCGCGGGTGCTCCGCTGTCGTCGGACGCGATCTGGCGCGCCTTGCCGTAGAAGAAGCCCATGAGGGCTGTCCCGTGGTGCTGCGGGATGTACGGGATGAGCGCCTTGGGCAGCTTGTACTGGTAGGCGATGTCGATGCCGTGCGCGACATGACCGACGATCATGGCCGCCGACTCCTCCGGTGGCAGCTGATCATGGATGTTCTCGCCGCCGGCCTGGTTCTCGATGAAGATCATGGGGTCGTAGAGCTTGCCCACATCGTGGTAGTACGCAGCCACGCGGGTGACCAGCGCGTCCGCGCCGACGGCCTCGGCGGCCTGCTCGGCGAGGTTGCCGACCATCAGCGAGTGGTGGTAGGTACCGGGTGCCTCCAGCAGCAAGCGACGCAGCAGGGGCTGGGTGGGGTTGGCCAGCTCCAGCAGCTGGTACGAGGTGGTGATGCCGAAGACCGATCCCAGCAGGGCGAACGTGCCGGCCGCGGCGATCGACGAGGCGAATGCCGACACCACCGCGGCCGCCAGCAGCTGCAGCGTGATCTGCATGTCGTTGGTGCCGACGATGATGGTGAAGGCGAGTACCACGGCCACGTTCGTGACCGCGATGGCGGCGCCCGCCTGCGCGAACTGGCTGAGGCGCTCGCCGCGGCCGATGACGATGGTGCCCACGATGCCACCCAGGAAGGTGTAGGCGGCCAGGTCCATCGAGCCGGTCACGACGCCGGCCATGATCGCCACCATGGCCGTGACGACGCTGGCGATGCCCGAGTCCAGGAGCACGGCCAGCAGCAGCCCCACCGCCGCGGTCGGCACCAGGAAGGGGGCCACGCTGCGGTCGGAGGTGATGACGAACAGCGTCGTCGCCGTCAGCAGGGCCAGCGACACGAGCAGGATGGCGTTGTTGCGGTGCCACAGCCGCGAGCGGAACCGCCACAGCCACGCCAGCAGCGTGGTCACCACCACGACCGAGAGCAGCAGCCAGCCGAGGACGGCCACCACGTCGGCGGGCTCGCTGATGGTGGTGAGATCCTCGAAGGCGAGGACGAAGGTCAAGCCCGCGACGAGCAGGGTGGAGATCAGGCCAAGGCGGACCGCGTCACGCTTGGTGAAGGCGATGATCTGGCTTCCCCGTCGCGCCAGCATGGCGGAACGCTACTCGCCCTGCGCGACCTTGGCCAGCCCCTCGTTCACCAGGCCGCTGACGAGCTTGCCGTCGGCACGACCCTTGACCTTGGGCATGAGCTGGCTCATGACGCGACCCATGTCGCGCGGAGAGCTGGCGCCGCTCGCGACGATGGCCTCCGTCGACGAGTGCCCGCACCTCATCCTCGCCCAGCTGCTCGGGGAGGTAGGGGGTGAGGATGTCGATCTCCGCCTGTTCCTTGTCGGCGAGGTCATCCCGGCCGGCGGAGCGGAAGGCCTCGATCGATTCGCGACGCTTCTTGACCTCGCGCCCGATGACATCGAGCGCCTCCTCGTCGGAGAGCGGCTGGCGCTTCTCCTTGGCCGCATTCTGGGCAGCCGCGATCACCATGCGCAAGGTGTCACGTCGCTGCGTGTCTCCCCCGCGCATGGCGGTCTTCATATCAGCCTGGAGCTGTTCGGTAAGGCTCACGGCAGACCTCCTCTTGGGCAGGTGGAGGGCTCGGTCCTCGTCGAGGATGGGCGCGCGGGCTTACTCGCCGCGTGCCACCTTCTTCCGCTTCGCTTCCTTGCGCTTTCGCTTGACGCTGGGCTTCTCGAAATGCTCGCGCCGTCGTGCTTCGGCGAGGATGCCACTCTGCTGGATCTTCTTGTTGAAGCGACGCAGGGCAGCCTCGAACGACTCGTTCTCGCCGACTCTGACTTCAGCCAACTAGGAAATCACCTCCCACTGGTCAGCATCGGGCCGCACTCGACCGCCGGGACCAGGACCGACGGGGAGCCCCGCGCGAGTGGATCTGCGCGCAAGTGGGCCGGGCTGGAGTGTAGCCGTGCGGACACAGGACGGTCAAACGGTCGCGGGGCTATGAGATAAGGGGAGTCGCAATGTCGCCGGGTACGAGTCGACCGTCTCGCGACCTACGGCAGCGACATCCTAGACTCGTTGGCCATGGCCGACGAAGGGCAACCACCCTGGCGGCACCGGAGGGACCACATGGCCTACTGGGCGTTGAGTCTGCTCCTTATCGCCTTTGGATACCTCGCGTCCTTCAGCATCGGACAGCCGTTCTTCCTCATCGGGCTGGCGATGCTCCTCCTCGGTGTCTTCCGCCATCGTCCGCTGGTGTTC
Organism: uncultured Chloroflexia bacterium; assembly: GCA_963804575.1. Lineage (GTDB taxonomy): Bacteria > Chloroflexota > Limnocylindria > Limnocylindrales > CSP1-4 > JAFMJV01. The sequence goes on along the minus strand of CAWDQY010000002.1, from coordinate 70,582 downwards.
TGGCCACCGATGCTCGCGGTGATCGCGTACGACATCGCCTACTGGGCCGTCGCACCGCTTGGGTGCACCAGCACCATCACAGCCAGTGGTGTCGGACGGACGGTCTGCTCGAACCTGCTCGGGCTGACCTATGAGGGCGAGGGCATCTACAACCCGTCGCTCAGGCCGGCGATGCTCACCGCGCTCATCGTCGCCGCTGTCGTCTACTTCGTCGTCCTGGGCACGCTCTACTGGCGCCGCCGAAGGGTCGTTTCCTCGGCTGGTTGAGTGCCCGACTACCGACTCGTCTTCACGCACCGACGCCTCGCTCAGGAAGAACAAGCGCTCCGGGCACGAGGCGTCGGGCTCCTGCAACCAGGCATCGTCGAGCGAGGGGTCCCAGCGGCGCCCGGGTTCCGGTGTGGGCGCGACCTGGCCCACGCCCTCAGGCCCGCGCGGTGGCCACAGGCTTGCGCCACCACCCTCGATACGGTCACCGTCGGAGAGGCGGACCGTCGCGCCACGACGATCGGTGAACACGATGCGGCGATCGGCCGGTCGCCAGTCCACCCGGTCGCCCTCGAAGACGAGGGTGGCCCGATACCGGCCCTGCTTCGACTCGGTCCAGACGCAGGCCTCGCCGATGCGGAGGGTCACCGCTCCGAGCCCGACGCCGGGTCCGAAGCCAGCGGGCTGGTAGACGACCGCGAGCGGACCCCACGTGCCAGGTGGGGCCGATGGCCGAGGCGGGGCGATGGTCACGTCCAGTTGCACATCCGCGCGCAGTTCCTCGGGCACGAAGGCGAGGATCGCCTCCGGGTCGCTCGGCAGCCCCGCGACCGACAACAGTGAGACGGGGATGACCCCGCCGCCGGTGATGTTGACCCCGGTCGCGACGTTGGGGTAGCCGGCGTCGACGAGCGCCTGGTGGACCCGGTCCTTGCGGGCGTCGAGCTCGTCGAACGAGTACGGCTGCTCGTCGACGACGATGATGGGACCGCCGGCGGTGGCCACGAGGTCGAGCACCCACTGCGGGGCCGGGCCCTTGATGTAGAGCGACGGTGCGCCTCCCGGCTCCTCGGACAACGCGCCACCGATGTAGATGTCCGGCTGCTCTTCGAAGACCGCGCCGCTGATCCCGGCGACGGCCTGGCTCGCCCGTTCGTCGGCCTTGGCCTGGTCGATGGTCCAGCCGTTGGCCTCGGCGATGGCCTTGAGGTCGGACGTGGCCTTGATGCCCTCCGACGTCCACGTCTCGACCGGCGGTTTCGCGGTGGCCGGGACGGACGGCTCGGCCGACGCCGTGGCGTCATCCTGCACGTCGATCACGAGCGTGGCGGTCGGCATGGCATCGTCGGGCCCTAGCGAGGGGTGGCTGTAGTGGAGTTCGGCCGTGATGCGATAGCTGCCGGCCGGTGGACGGAGGTCGTAGTCGTTGATCCAGGCCAGCCAGAACGGGGCATCGGGTGCACCGGGCGTGTATCCGCCGCCCTTGTCGAACGGGATCGACCGGACCTCGCCGGCGAGGAACTGGTACGGCTGGCGGTCGAGATTCATGAACGAACCGGCCGAGAGGTCGCCGTCGAGCTGGTCGATCCGGAAGCGCACCAATCCCGAACTCGATCCGGTGACGGTGATCTCCGGTTGCGATCCCACATAGGCCAGGGTCGTGTCGATCCGGATGGGCTCCCCGACCGTCCAGACCGAGCGCGGCGTCGAGAGCGTCAGCTCGAACCGCTCGTCCCGGACGAGGTCGACCTGCGGCTCGCCTGACGGCAGGTGAGACGGTGATGTGGTCGGGACCGCGGTCCCGACCACGGTCCCGATGACAGCGCTCGCAGGGGCGACCGATGTCCCGGCTTCCGCCGCTTCCGACCGTGGTGTGACCCATCCGGGCCACGCGGAGACGCCGTAGGACTCGGCGGTCCATGGATCGATGACCGCACTGAGGGCAAAGGGGGCCGAGTCGTCCGAGTCGTCGAAGAACAGGCCGACCTCGAGGATCCCCCCTGGGGCGTCACGGGCACCCAGGAGGCGCTGCTGGGGCGGATAGGGTCGCTTCTTCCACCAGGCGATGTTGGTGTTCACCCAGTCGCGTGGGTCGGGCTGGCGCTCCAGCGTCTCGATGAAGCCCGGCGACATGAGCGCGGCGTCGACGAGCTGCCCGGGAGACGGATAGGCGACCGGGTCCCCGGCGAGCTCGACGTCGGTCGAGACCGAGACGCGGTCGGCCCGACGGGAGCCATCGAAGCCGACGCTGAGGTGGATCGTGCCCGGGGGCAGTGGCTGGTCGCGCAGCCAGTAGCTGGGCACGCCGGCGAGGGGCATGTCCTCGACGTCGCCCGGCTCGAGGCGACCCGCCTGGCCGATGTCACTGCAGCCGCCGCTGCTCGCGTACCCCGGGATCGACAGTCCCGCGCGCGTGAGCAGGCCGTCACGGAAGAAGCGCTTCTTGTACGTCGCGGCAACGCCCGTCCACGTCAGACCCGGGTCGAAGAGGTCGCTCGTGTCGACCAGGCTCCGGACGGGTGGACAGGCGAGGCCCTCGAACTCGCCGTTGTGGCGGATGACCCGGTCACCCACGTTGCTCGCCCGCAGGTGCGCGAGGAGCCACTGGCCCGGTCGGAGCGTGTCGTCTTGGACCCACAGCTCGAGCTTGATGCCGTCCTTCGTCGTGCGCACGGTCGGGGCACCGCGGGGCGTGAAGCGCGGGGTCCGCTTGGGCTCCGCGATGCGCTGCGCGACTTCCGGACGTGGCGTAGCGGGACCGGCGGGCTCGATGGCGATGCCGCAGGCGGGCTGGTCCCACGCCATGGCCGCGGTCAGCTCGACCGCCGGTCGTTCGGCGGTGAGCTCGATGGTCCGCGCGCAGCCGCCCATGACCGAGGTCGTGGCAGTCTCGGGTGGCGCACCCTCGGCCGCGGGTTCGGTGACCCCGAGTGCCTTCACGCTCGCGACGTACGTGCCGGGAGCGAGCGTCGCCTCGAGCGAGCCATCGGGTGCGCTGGGGTCGGCGGACGGGTCGATGGTGCCCTCGAGCGCGGGCACGTCGGACCCGACCGGTGTCAGCGTGATACCGGCCAGGCAGCCGAGCTCCCAGCGGCAGGGCTCGCCGCCGGCGCGGACGCTGACGGTCACACCAGCGGTCGGCTCGGAGATCAGTGACGCAGCAGGGGATGGCTCAGGCGATGCGGCCTGCGTCGCGAGCGGTGACGCCACCAGCATGGCCAGCAGCATGGTCATGGTCGCCGAACGGATCCTATGCATCGTGGCTCCTTCGGGATTCGAGCTCTTGGGTCGTCACGGAGCAGCCGCCCAGGCTGTTCGTCCGCACTTCGTCACCGGATCCCGAGGCCCGTCTTCGGTCCGATCCGCCGAATCGGGAGGGAGCCGGCGTCGTACAGGTCCCGCTGCCCGAGCGGCTCCGGGAGCGCGACGGTCATCCGCGTGGGACCGAGGCCCGAGCAGGCGTCGCTGTTGAAGGTCGAGCCCATGGGGATGGCGATGAGCATGGCCTCGTCCGTGGCGTGGAAGCGAGCCGGGCCAGTCTTCTCGGTCCCGTTGCAGCCGACGTAGCCGAGGACGTGCAGCGTGCGCGTCTTCGGACCTGGCGCCGGGAAGCGTGGGTCCAGGCGCCACTGCCCGGCGATGCCTCGCCCGAGCACCGCCTCTGGTCGACAGTTACCGCCGCCCACGAAGTCCCAGGTCTCGTAGCCCGGTCCGTCGGAGATCGTGCTGACCAGCTCGAGCTCCTCGACGGGGAAGTCGCTACCGGAGGCGGGCGAGAGCGCGAGGACGCGGTCGTCGATCTGGCTGACGATGTGCCAGTCCATGGCTCCGCCCAGCCGCCCTCCCCAGTACCCGATTGCCTCGGCGAGCGGGTCCGACGATTCATCGGTGGGGGTCGCGTCGGCGAGGTCCATCGTGGTGAACGAGTCCTCGGTGGCGCACCGATAGCGGAACGGGATGTCAGCCGCCTCGAAGGGCTGCCAGAGGGACTCGAAGGGCGACCTTGCCGACGTGATGGCCGTGCCCGACACCTGCCCGGGACCGGAGGTACTCCCCTCCGACGGAGCCGGTCTGAACGCGATGCCGTCGGTGTAGAGGAGCCTCGAGTCCCCGAATGCCCCCGACCACCAGAACAGCTCCCCGCCGGTCCAGAGGCTCGTGACCCAGGCGCGGCTCTCGTCGTCGGTGACTGCGTCCCAGACCTCGATGTCCGGGAGGTCATAGCACTCGCCCGTCTCTGGATCGAGGGCCGCGTCGGCGTATCGGCCCACGAGGAGGTCCCCGGTCCACAGGGCAGGCCCTGCCGAGGCCAGGCAGTCGAAGTCGTCGATAGCCTGCGCGGCAGCGGCCGTGCCCGGCGGAGCCGCTCCGTCGGGGAACACGGGCCGGGCGTCGATCCAGACCGTGCCCGGGGACCGGGCATGCAGCGGCACCGTGACCGCTTCGCTCCAGGTGCGGCTCCCTGGATCGAGCGCCGCGACCCGCACGGCCGAGGGCCCGCCACCGCTCATGACGGCCAGCACCTCGGACCCGGTCCAGTGGAGGCTGTTCACCCTCCCACCCGGAGGCTCCGGCAGGATCGACCAGCGATCGGCGGCCAGGTCGTACATGGCCATGTCTCGTTTCCGCCCGCGGACCACGATGTCCTCGCCGGCGAGGACCGCCAGCCACTGCTCATCGAGCGGTGAGCGAGCGAGCTTGCGCCACGTCCGCGCCTCCGGGTCATAGGCGTAGTCCCGGTTCGCCCGGTAGCGATCGAGGATGACGAGCTCCGTGCCGGTCCAGACCGACGGGCTGACGAGATCGAACGGCTCCGGCGAGCGCTCATGTCGCGTCCAGACCCTGGTCGCGGGGTCGTAGGTCAGCGTGCGGCCGGTCGGCAGGTCCACGACGAGCACCTCGCTCCCGGTGAAGGCCGCGGCGGGGAAGATCGTGCCCCAAGGCGCATCGGGGATCGCGGACCAGGAACCCGCGAGGATGGGCCGTGGCAGGGGCGCTGGTGATGACCCAGGCGTGATCGGGTCCCAGGGTACCGGGGAGGCTTCCTGTCCCGACACCGGGATGGCCATGACGAGCGCGAGGACCAAGACCACCGTCGCGTGGCGGAGCACTCGGGCCATGGATGGACTCCTCCCTGGCTGCGGCTCTCGACCGGGTGGGGTGCGTTTAGCATCGGGCCGACCTCACGGGCCGTCAATCGTGCTGGGTCGAGGAGCGGTGAAGAATCCGAGATGTCGGTCGTTCCACGGTGATGCCAGCTCGCCGTCGACGCATGTCGACCTCCCCGAGCCCCAGCCAGTACGCCGCCTGCGCCGCGTTGACACAGCCCGTCCGACGGTACAGCCCCGAGAGGTGTTGCCGGACCGTGGTCTCGCTGATGCCAGGGTTCAGGCGCAGCCGATGCCGCTCGGGACCCGCGGCCAGCGCTCCACTCGGTCGCCGTCCTTGACGTACATGGCGCGCTCGTCGGCGGCCAGCCAGAGGGCCTTGCCGTCGCGTCGGAACCCGGTGTAGCGGGCGTCGGACGGCAGCGTCGTCGAGCGCAGGTACGGCACCGTCCACTGGTCACGGAACCTGCCCTTGGGGTCGCGCACGTAGAGCCTCGTCGCACGCAGGGTCCCGGCTGTACCCGGTGGCGCCCAGTACAGGAATCGCACGCTCTGCCAGTCGCAATGGGCAGGCCCGACACGCTCCTGGACGGTCCGGTCCCAGCGGTTCGCCCACAGCCAGACTCCCCGGCCCATGTCGGCCTTTCGGCCATACTCGGCGAGGCGACACGCGGTCAGCCGGTCGGCCACCCAGTCGTCCTCGGCTCCGCGGACGGCCACCACCCGGACGGCGACCTTGACCTTGCCCTTGTGCTTGTAGCCGTACAGGACGGCGGTCTCGTCCCGGGCGAGCTCCCGGTAGCCCGACTGCGGGATGACCCAGGCCTCCCGGTTGAATGCCCTCATCGCAGCCGCGGGGTCGGCGAACCCACGTTCGCCCTCGCCGTAGACTCCTGGACCGCTGTCAGCGCCGAAACCCTTGAAGTCGCACTCAAGGGCCCGGGGTGCTCGCGGAACGGTCGTGCTGGGCGGCGGTTCGGTCGCCGGATCGAATGCGTCGAGCCGCGCCGCCAGGATCGACATCCCGCCTGACGGAGGACAGCCCGCGCCAAGCAGGGCCATGTCACCGATGCTCGCGAGTGGTCCCAGGCAGAGGTCCTGCTCGCCCATGGCCGACTGCTCCTGCCAGGTCCGGCCGCGATCGACCGAGGACGCGAGGAAGGAGTGCGTCGGACCAGCGACGGCCCCATCACCCGAGGCCGATGCGGTGCCCGCGATGATGCCCACCTTGCGATCGACAACGAGCTCCACGGCCTCGACGCCGGGAATGGTCAGGGCTTGGAGCCAGTGTCCGTCGGGGGCACCGCGGAAGACGGCCCACTCCTCGGTCCCTGGCTCCGGGTCGTGCGTCCGACCGACGATCAGGAGGTCGTCACCGGCCGGTTCGATGTCAGTGGCGCCCTCGGGGTCCTGGAGGGCGTGGACGAGTGCGCCGGTGTCCGCCCACGTGGTCCCATCGGCGGAGACGAGCAAGTCCGGCGGGAACCCGGGCTGGACGGTGTAGAGCTGCTCCCGGGCACCCTCGAGAATCCGCGATCCGGCACCGATGACGTCGCGGCCAAGTCCCTCCACCTCATGCCGCTCCCAGTCCCGCCCGTCGCTGGTCCGCCATACGAACACGCGGCTCGACTCGGCTTCCGGCCGCGGCGACGCCTGCGGCGTACTGGCGTCAGACCCGGTAGCTGCGTAGGCCTCGAAGGCCACGAAGCCGCCCTCGACCGAGCGGAACCCGAGGATGGTTCGCGGCCGGTCCAGCAGGTCCGGGTGCGGCTCGAACGACGTCGGGCCCACCGGTCGCCAGTCGGCTCCGTCGTCCGTCGTCCACAGGTCGAACGACCAGGCGTCTGCGGAGCGGACCTCGTCGGTGATGAGCGCCAGCTCGCCGCGCAATGTCACGACGTCGCTGACGGTGCCGAGATCCGCGGGCAGCGCGAGGGGGTCCCAAGTGAGGCCATCGACCGACCGCCAGGCTTCGGCGACACCCTCTTCGGGTTGGAGCACTGCAACCACGCCATCCAGGCCGTGCTCGATCCAGGTCTGTCCCGGACCCTCTCCGCCAGACACGACCTCGCTCCACTCGGGGCCGGCCTCCGAGCCGGCGCGGGTCTGCACTCCTGGCAGCGACACGGGGCTCAGCGGCGCGCTGAGGTCGGGTCCCTGCGCAAGGGCCGACGACCCCGATGCCAGCATCAGGCTCAGTGACAGACCGACCACGAATCGGGCCCGAGTCGTCAGGGTGCCCTTCATCCGGCGATGCTGCCCATCAGCCGCCAACCTGTCAACGAGGGGTCCTCGGTGAGCCACCGCGCCCCCATCCCGACGACTTCGAGCCGATGCCCACTCGTCGGCGCACCACTTCGTTCCATTGGTCTAGGGTGATACATCTTGATGCTATGATGCGTTGATGACGAGGGTTCGCACCACGCTCACGGTCGACGCCGAGGTCCTTCGCGCCGTCAAGGTCCGCGCAGCGCGTCTCGGCAAGGGTGACAGCGACGTCATCGAAGCAGCGATCCGGCGGGACCTTGGCCTGGACCTGCTGGATCGGCTGTGGGCGATGAACGATCTCGACGAGGATGATGCCCTCGCCCTGCCGTGGAAGCCCAGCACCGCCACCCGCGGCTGACCTCTCGCCCACGGTGCGTCGATGGTAAGCGGCCGTCCTCGACGCCACCACGTCCTGACTCAGCCATCCTCTCGCCGCGCGGCACGTCTCCGCCGTCTGCTCCCGCCGGCTCGGCGCGGTCCCGATGAACTCGATCACATGCGTGTGTCGCTGAGGACATCCGCGGGCCGCAGGTCCACTCGCGGGGTAGTCGAGACCGAGTCGCCCTCGCCTGGCAGGCTGGTGCGTTCGACCTGGTCGTCTCACCGTCGCTGCTGGCCGAGATCGACGCGGCCGCTGACCCAGCTTCGGCGCCTCGTTACGCCCACGGACGCGGCGGCATTCGTGGACTGGCTCGAGCGGGCAGCTCTGCTCGTGGAGGATCCCCGCTGCTGCCGCCCATCCACTCGAGGACCCTGATGACGACTACCTCATCGCGCTTGCCTCGTCAGCACGTGCCATCCTCGTTTCCGGAGACGTCCACCTCACGTCACTGGCGCGACGCATGCCCGTCCGCAGGCCGTCGGAGTTCCTGGCCGAACTGGAGGTTCAGCCGGACGACGAGCCGACCTGACCGCGCCGCGGTCCTCCGTCCACTCGTTCGAGATGGGCGAGCCCATCGCTGGCGTCATCAGCCGCGTTCGTCAGCCCCCGGTACCGGGCCTGGTCCGGTCGACATCCAGCTTCTCGTTGGCGCCCCGGAGCGGAAGGGAGCTGGCGTCGTACAGGGCCCGCTGCCCGAGCGGCTCCGGGAGGGTCACCGTCATGGGCATGGGACCGAGGCACCGGTCTCGTCTCTCGCTCCGCGTCGTGCGCATGGGGATGGCGATCAGCGCGGCTTCGTCGGTCAGCTGGATGCGAGCCTTCCCGGCCCGCTCGCTCCCGTTGCAGGCGAGATAGCCGAGGACGTGGAGCGTCCGCGTCTTGGGCCCCGGTGCCGCGAACGCGGGGTCGAGGCGCCAGCGACCGGCGCTCGTGTCGCCAAACACGGCCCGGGGCTCGCAGCCGCCGCCACCGGTCCTGAAACGCCAGCCCTCCTCGGTCCGTTCGAGCAGCTGGTCATCGACCCACGATCGTCCCGGCGCGAGCGCCAGGGCGAGATCGTCGGTCTGCCGAACCACGTACCAGTCCGCCTCGCCGTCCGAGATCTGCGGTCCGACCTCCTCGATCTCGGTCGCCAGCGCGTCGGCGACGTCCGCGGTGGGCGGCGCGGTCGCGAGGTCGGTCGTCGTGAAGGTCACCTCGGCGGCGCAGGTGTAGTCGAACGGGATGGCGGCGGCGTCGAGCGGCTGCCAGAGGGGCTCGAAGGCGGAGGTCGTCGCCGAGGCGGCCTCCTCAGCGACCTCGACCTTCCCGTCCAGCTTCGAGCCCGAGGACCTCGAGCGTGGCCAGGTCGATGGTGACCTCGCCATGCGGTCCGTTGCCGACGAACATGCCGATGTCGACGGTGCCCTCGGTCGCCCCCTCGTAGCGCGGATCGTCGGGGTAGACGCCCTCGTCGTTGGGCCAGTAGGATGGCGTACGGGTCCCACGAGCGTGGGCGGGCCGTGCGGGTCTCGACCCAGGTCCGGAAGGTGTCGTCGGAGAGGGCGATGTCGGCGTAGCGGCCGATCGGGACGGCCGTACCCGTCTCGCCCACGATCTCGATGGTGGTGCTGGCCACGAGCTCCTGGTCCGGGTCGCCCGGCTGGGCCGGCCGCTCGCGCGGCGTCCAGGTCTCGAAGGTCGAGGTCACCGTGGCGGGACCGGGCACGATGGGACGACCCGGCTGGTCCACGGCGTCCCAGGCCACCGTCATCTCGGCGATGCTGCCCGGCTCGAACGGCTCGATGGCGCTCCACAGGTCGCAGCCGACGTTCTCGAGGTCGATCGTGGTGGCGTCCCAGAGCACGCGAGGAGCGAGCTCGTCGTCGAGCAGCAGGCGCTTGAAGGTCGCGGCCCGGCCGGTCCACTCGACGCCGGTGTCGGGCGGCCGACTCGGAGCGATGGTCGTCTCGGCGGGGCCGGTCCCGCAGATGTTCGTCTGCCACAGGACCTCGGTCGTGCCCGTGTTGGAGACGCGCACGAGCGCGTGCAGCCGCTCGCCGACCGGGAGGCTGGTGTCGTCGAGCCAGACCTCGAGGCGCACACCGTCGCGCTCCGTGCTCATCGTGGGTGACCCGACCCCGAGCTCCGGCGCAGGACTGGGTGTCGCTGCCTCCGGGGACGCGACGGGTGCGGTCGGTTCCGGCGACTGGGCCCCGACGGGGGTGACGCCGACGATGATCCCGGCCAGCGCCAGGACGGCGGCGGGCAGGATGACACGAATCATCCCGTGGTCGATCGGGCGCCTCGTGTCCGGGTCGTCGATGCCGAGATGCTTCGGAAGCAGTCCGAACATGGGAGTCCCTCGTTCCGCACGATGACCGAAGACCGGTCGACCGCACCGAGGCTGCGCCTCTGCGAGCATCGCGTCAATCTGGTTCGAGTAACGCGAGGTGAAGAAGGGGACACGAACGTCCGGGTGTCGTCAGGCCAGCGGGCACCTGCTCCGGCTCCGGCAGAGCAAGGCTCATCGAGCAGCTCCGCCTCGCGAGCTTCATCGGCATGTCACGACGCCCGAACCCGGTAGTCGACCGCCGCCCACGCCAGCACGGCACCCAGGCCCGTGGCGGCAGCCGCCATGAGGAGGCCAGCGAAGCTCAGACCGTCCCCGAGTCCCGGCAGGTTCAGGACGCCGATGACCACGATCATGGCGAAGGCGAGCGCACCCAAGGCGAGTGAGGCAAGCGACGCAGGTCGGAGCGTGACGGCACTAAGCGCCGCGTAGAGCGCGCAGAGGACCGCGGCGGCAGGGATGAGGATGCCGATGCCGAGGTTGTCTGGGTCCGACGAACCGTAGGACGCCCCTGTCCATCCGCCGTAGGCCAGGCAGAGGAGCGTGCCCGCCAGCAGGCTCGCGACCGCCGTCACGCCAGCCCTGGTGTCGACGACCGGGCCGAGCGACAGCAGGCGCGCGACGAGCACCGCGCCGGCGAATGCCAGCAGCAGCCAGCTGGAGCCGCCGACAGCGAAGAACACGGCGTTCGCCTGCCAGCCGAAATCAGGTCGGGCGGAGTCCGCGACGACCAGGGCCGGCAGGAACGCCGCCACGGTCAGCGCCAACGAACCCACCAGCCACAGGCTGGTCCGCAGGACGCGAGTGCCGGGCACGGCGCTGGCGGGCTGCGTGCTGACGTACGGGACCCGAGAGTCCATCACAGCCGCCGATCCCCGCGATGGCGTAAGACACGGCCGCGAGCCCAGTCATCGAGAGGTCCAGGAGCAGGCCGATCAGCGTCACGTGCCCGAGTCGAGCCATCGATCAGGTCCCCCGATACGTGGAACCGCTCCCCTCTCCCGCCGCGCATCGTACGCCTCGCCGCCGCCAAGGGCACACGCGGCAGGCGGAGGCGGGTGGCTGGACAAGCGTGCCATGATTCGAGCAGGCGTCGGGACCGGAGCGGGGGCGGATCGCCCGGCCGCAGGGAGGAAGCGCGATGGCCACGCGATCGCCGTCGACCGAGCGCATCCACGGGTACTGCGCCCTCTGCGTCTCACGCTGTGGCTCCATCGCCATCGTCGAGGACGGACGATTCAGCGCGCTGGAGCCTGACCCCTCGCACCCGACCGGTCGTGCGCTGTGTGCCAAAGGGCGAGCCGGCCCGGAGCTGGTGTACCACGAGGACCGGCTGCTCCACCCCATGCGGCGCACGCGGCCCAAGGACGATCTCGACCCCGGCTGGCAACGCATCAGCTGGGACGAGGCGCTTGACATCACCGCCGAACGGCTTCGCTCCATCGCCAGCGAGTCAGGACCGGAGAGCGTCGTGATCAGCCTGGTGTCCCCGTCGACCTCCGCGTCGGACGACTCGTGGAGCTGGGTGCATCGGCTCGCCAATGCCTTCGGCACCCCCAGCATCTGCGGCTCGATGGAGCTCTGCGGCTGGGGTCGCTACCTCGCGACGCTGTACACGTTCGGAGCCTCGGTCCCGGGCGTGTACATGCCCGATCTGGAGTCGGCCGGCTGCATCCTCTTCTGGGGCTACAACCCCAACCTGGCCCGCCTGTCGCACGCGACCGCAACCATGGACGCGCTCAAGCGCGGAGCCAGGCTCATCGTGGTCGATCCTCGTCGCGTCGGGCCTGCCACCCGTGCCGACCGCTGGCTGCAGGTGCGGCCGGGCACCGATGCTGCCCTTGCCATCGGGCTCGCGCACGTCCTGCTCGAGCGTGGATGGTATGACGACGACTTCGTGCGGGACTGGACGAACGCGCCGATGCTGGTCAGCGACGACGATGGGCGACTCCTGACCGAAGCAGACCTGGGTGACGCCGGCAGCCTGCCGCGCTACCTCGCCTGGAGCACGGCGACGAACGAACCGGTCGCCCTGGACCCCGAACGGCCGGCTACCGGGGGCACGAGCGTGGCGTTGCAGGGCCGTTTCACGGTCGACACGCCAGGAGGGCCGGTGGCCTGCCGGACCGTCTTCGAGCGGCTCGTCGAGGCCTGCCGGGCCTATCCACCCACCGTGGTCGAAGACATCTGCGGTGTACCCGCGGCAGACGTGGAGGCCGCCGCGGAGCTGCTGTGGCAGGCGCGACCGGTGGCCTACTACGCCTGGAGCGGCGTGGAGATGCAGACCGGCTCCACCCAGATCGCACGCGCCATCGCACAGCTCTCCATCCTGACCGGCAGCTTCGACGTACCCGGCGGTAACGTGCGCTTCGGTTCCGTGCCGACCAACGATGTCGAGGGCCGGGAGCTGCTGTCCGCGGAGCAGGCGGTCCGGACCCTCGGCCGGGAAGAACGTCCGCTGGGCCCAGCACGCTTCGGCTACGTCACCACGGACGAGCTCTACCGCGGCATCCTCGAGCAGGAGCCGTATCCGGTGCGCGGCCTCATCGGCTTCGGCGCCAACCTCTTGCTTGCCCACGCCGATCCCCGCCGGGGCCGCGAGGCGCTGCGAAGACTCGACTTCTACGTCCACGCGGACCTCTTCATGAACCCCACGGCGGAGTGTGCGGACATCGTGCTCCCCGTCGCGAGCGCGTTCGAACGCGAGGGCCTGCGCGTGGGCTTCGAGATCAGCGCCGAGGCACAGCAGCTCGTCCAGCTGCGCCCACGGGTCGTCGAACCACGGGGCGAGGCGCGTTCAGACAACCGCATCATCTTCGATCTCGCGGAACGGCTCGGACTCGGCGAACACTTCTGGGGTGGCGACGAGGACGCGGCCAACGACCACCTGTTGGCGCCATCGGGCCTGACCGTGGCCCAGCTGCGAGGGGCACCGGGCGGCGTGCGCGTGTCCGTGCCCACGCGTCACCGGAAGTACGCCGAGGAGGTGGACGGCGGGGTGCGTGGCTTCGAGACACCCAGCCGACGGATCGAGCTGTACTCGGAGCCCATGCTCGAGCACGGCTACCCACCGCTGCCGAGCTACGAGGAGCCCCTGGTCGGTCCCCGCTCGCGGCCGGACCTGGCGGTGCGCTACCCGCTGGTGCTGACCTGCGCCAAGCACGCGCTCTACTGTGAGACGCAGCACCGCGGTCTTCCCGGCCTCCGCCGCAAGGCCCTCCTACCGGAGGTGGAGCTCCACCCGGACACGGCGGCGAGTCGCGGGATCGAGGATGGCGCCTGGGTGATCATCGAGACTCCCGAGGCGCGCGTGCGCGCCCAGGCCCGGCTCGTGGGCACGCTGCGTCCGGATGTCGTCTCGGGCCAGCATGGCTGGTGGCAGGCGTGTGAGGCCCTCGATGCCCCCGGCTTCGACGCCTTCGGTGAGGACGGCGCGAACTACAACCTCCTCATCGGCAATGACGCCATCGATCCGGTCAGCGGCTCGGTGCCCCACCGCGCCTACCTGTGCGAGGTGCGGCCGGAGCGCTGATCTGGCTGGCTAGTGTGGACTGGGGCTGTGCCGGGCTGGACTACGTCCCTGGAGCAGTGGCCCTCGGGGCGCGTCGTTGCTAGACTAGTCGCCGACTAGTCTAGGAGGCTCTCTCATGCGGCGAATCGGTGCGTACGAGGCCAAGACCCACCTGCCCCGCCTCCTCGATGAGGTGGAGGCGGGTGAGCGAATCACGATCACCAAGCACGGCCGTCCGGTGGCCACGCTCGTGCCGGCTCGGGAGTCTCGCAAGGGCGCCGTCGCCGCGGCTGCAGGCCTGCTGGCGTTCCGTCGCGCTCACCGCCTCGGTGGCGTACAGATCCGCGAGCTCATCGATGAGGGTCGGAAGCGTTGATAGTCGTGGACGCGTCGATCACGCTGGCCTGGTGCCTGGGCGATGAGCGGGATGCGCTCGCCGAGCGTGTTCTCGAGCAGGTCGTGACCGACGGCGCGGTGGCCCCGGCACACTGGCCCCTGGAGGTCGCGAACGCGCTTTGGGCGGCGGAACGGCGAGGTCGCCTCGATGCCACGGATACCGAGAGAGTCCGACGGCTCCTGGCCGACCTCGACATCGAGGTCGTGCCCGTCGAACTCTCGACTGCCACGACGGCCGTGCTCGACGCGGCGCGGAGCCTCGGCTTGAGCGTGTACGACGCCGCGTACCTGGACCTGGCTCGGTTCCGTGACGTCCCCATCGCCACCCTGGACGACGACCTGGCACGTGCCTGTCAGGCGAGTGGCGTGCAGTTGGTGAGCTAACCCAGGTAGGTCGCCCAGCGCCAAGAGTGCGCGGGCCGAGGGTCAGCTGTCCATCGCGAGCAGTCCGAAGGCGGCACCCTGCGGGTCGGACAGGATAGCGAACTGCCCACCCGGCATGTCCGTGGGCGGCAACAGGACCGTCGCGCCCAGCTCTTGTGCTTGGGCCGTGTCCCCGGCGATGTCCCCAGATGCGAAGTACACCAGCCAGTAGCTGGGCACCTGCTCAGGCACCATCGCCGCCATCTCCAGCGCGCCAAGGATGCTGGTCTCGCCGTCCAACAGCTCGGTGTACGCACCGCCATCGGGCATCGGGCTGGTCTTCGCGCCCCACCCGAAGACTCCCTGGTAGAACGCGAGAGCCGCGGCCAGGCCACGGGCGTTGAGCTCCGCCCAGACGAACGAGCCAGAGCCGGTCGCCGCGAACCCGCCCATCACGCCCGTCTCCCAGGCGGAGATGAAGGCACCGACCGGATCCTGGAACACCGCCATGCGACCCATCTCCCCGACGGGGAACGGCGGCGCGATCACGGCACCACCGTGCGCGGCGATGCTCGCCGCCAGGGCGTCCGCGTCGCTCGTGCCGAGGTAGAGCGACCACGCCGTGGGCTGCTCGGGCGACTGGGCCGGGCCGATACCGGCGACGTCCTTGCCACCGTGCGTCGCGACCGCGTAGCCGCCGTACTGTGGGTCCGGGTTGGGCTCCGCGACCCACCCGAACAGCGCCGAGTAGAAGGCGCGGCTGCCGGCAGCGTCCTGGCTGCCGAGATCCACCCACACGGGGCGCGTACCGGTCGTCTGCGTCATGGAAGGTCCTCCTGGATCCGCACGGTCATGGCCCCCCAACGTACGCGCGGCCATTGTGCCACCGCGTTCGAGGGCAGCCATCACGGCTGGTCGGGGCGCGAGGGGTAGCGCAGCTGGCACGCGGATGCGCGTTCCCCGCTTCGGAAGGTGACATCAGGTCGGTCTCTCCCTATGCTGCGCTTCCAGCCACCATGGTCGGCCGCGATAGAGGAGAACGACGCGATGATGAGACGACGGGCGATGAGACGCATGATGCGACGCCGACGGCGACGACGGCTGCTCATCGGCGGCATGCTGATCGTGGGATCCACCGCGGCGATGCGGAAGATGACCCAGCAGGACGCGGACAAGATCCAGCAGACGACGGGCAAGTCACCCGAGGCGATGGAGCCCGAGGAGCTCGACCAGGCCATGGCCCAGGCTGGCATCGTGGCCCAGCCCGTGACGCCGGAGGACCAGCAGGCCATGGCGGCAGCCGAAGCCAGCGATCCGAACCCTGACGAGGAAGTGGAAGCACCCGAGTAGCAACATCGGCATCGCCGATCGCCGATCGGCTCGACAAGCTCGAAGGGTCTGGCCGAGGGCGAGGGTGTCAGCGTTGCTGGCCCCTCGCCCGGCTTGATCGTCCCCGGCGCCTGACTCGGTCAGGTCCGCGTGACTCGTCGATGCAGTGCTAAGGACCGTCCCCCGGCGGATCCGTCGCGTCGGGATCCGCATCCCGAGCGGTGAGCGTGGCCTCGATGGCTGCGAGCCTCGCGAGGACCTCATCGATTCGCTGGTGCAGGGCCGCGACCGAGTCCTGCTCCTGGGCTTCGCGCCCAGCCCGTTGTCGACGCTGGGCAGCCTCCACGAAGACCGAGGTGATGGAGGCCGTGAGGATGGCGATGAGGGCGACGCCGACGACCATCACGGACGCTCCCACGAGGCGCCCGACCTCGGTCGCCGGGACGTGGTCACCGTAGCCGACGGTGGTGACCGTCTGGAGGGTGTACCACAGCGCGCCGCCAAGGTCCGGGAAGTCGCGCCTGTCGAACACCCACACGATCACGCCACCGACGAGCACGATGCCGACGGTGATGACGATCATCACCAGGACCGCGTTCTTGACCGAGGCCGGGTCCGCCGCGAACCGTTCGGTCGCACGCTGGAGCAGGTTTGGTCGTTTCATGTAGCGCAGCCTACCGCGCCACGTGTAGCCGTCGCGAAACCAGCCTGCGCTGGTTCCAGCCTCATCCGCGCCGACCGCTCGGTGCGACCGGCGCGATCGATGTCAGCCCTCGCAGACGGGCGGAGGCTCGCGGACGGCGTCGTAGCGCACGCGCTCGTCGTTCAGGCTGGCCTCGATGTGCGCGTCCGTGCCGGTCTCGATGGTGATGCTGACCAACAGCTCACCGTTCGTGTCCACGGAGTCCTGCCACGCCGCGGGTAGCTCAGTGCGGTCCGAGACCCAGTGGATACCGTTGATCTCGCCGAGGTAGCCGATGCCGCAGCGGACGTCGAAGGCGTAGTCCCACGCACCGAAGGGCTCGATGACCATCCCCGAGCGCCGTGGCGGGAGCTCCCCGATGCTCGGATCGAAGTGGATCTCGCCTTCGCTTGCCACCGCCCCGGGCAGGCTGAGGTCGATCTCGACCACCGTCCGCTCCCGCGGAGCACCCGGAGGTGGATCGCTCGGGCCCAGCTGGAGCATGAACGGTCCCGATGGCAGCCGGCTGCGCTCGAACTCGACGAGGAACTGCCAGGCGCCGGCGATGTCGTCGGTGCAGACGAGGTCGGCCTGGGGGTTCACCAGCAGCGGGTAGACCAACCCTGCGTCGGCATCGACGATGACGTCGTCGAGTCGTCGCTCCGGGCAGCTCGAGCCGTGCGCTTCGGCGAACCAGAGCACGACGTGGTCCACGAGGTCGACCTCGGGCGGATCGCCCTTCATGCCGGCCTGCTGCCACAGGCGGCTGTAGGACGGGGCATCCGTCGCGATGCCGGTGCGGTAGACCTTGCCGCGTCCCTCACGATGCCCGAGGAGGCGCCAGCCATCACCGGCGGTGGGCTGCGGGCCGGGGGCCGGCTGGTCGGCTGCATCGGCCCCGTCGACGCACACTGGCTCGTCGGCGAAGCGCTGCTCCAGCTCGGCCACGACGTCCGCGGTCAGGTAGGGCACGTCGATCCCCACGACGTTGCGCACGACGTCTTCGCTCACTCCGAACGAGCCCAGCTGCCCCCGTCAGCTCGCGCACGGCCCGGTCGCGCAGCTTGCGCAGTTCGGCGGACGTGTGCTCGACCGCGACCGCGACCACGCCGGCCCCGGGAAGCGCTCCTCCAGATCGACCTGTCTTGCGTCGGCATCCTGGCTGAAGGCGAGCGTGAGCCAGCCGAGGTTCTCACGGTCGATCCAGACGCCCTCGTAGCCGGGCTGCTGGCGCGCCCAGCGGACGACCTCGTCCAGGGGTTGGTCGTTGCCGACGTAGACCGGGCTGTCGCGGTAGGTCTCGGGCGCCGCCCGGATCTGCTCGATCTCACCGCACCAGGCGATCGACGAACCTTCCAGCGCCGCCGGCCTGGTCCGATCAGGCGCATCCTCGGCGACCGCCGCTGGGAGCGCCAGCAGCAGCGCCAACGCCGTGGCTGCCATCGCGGCGATCGATACGCGAGTCGTGGACATGACCTCACCTCGCTGCCGACACGGCCGCGCCGCGACGCCCGATGAACGGGCCGCCAGCTCCAGGGCGCTGGTCCGTGCTCGATGCCCGACTATACGCCGGCGGTGCCATCGGGCCGGTCGCTCCGCCAGTGGATGGAACCTTTTGCCTGCGCTGTTGCTCATGGTGAGAAAGCGGGCACGAAGGTGCCCTTGTCGTCACACGAAAGGATGGCTCCATGTCCAACGGGGGGATGAAGAAGGCTGCCGGCTTGAAGGCCGCACTGGTCCTGGGCGCCGTGGTCGCGCTGCTGCTGAGCCCGAACGCCGTCGCTGCGGGTATCCAGGATCGCGATCGTGATCGTGATGGCGACGGCTTGCCCAACCGCTACGAGCAGCTGCGCACGATGACGCGAGCCGGCAACGCCGACTCGGACGGCGACGGCGTCCGTGACGGTCGAGAGGACCCGGACCGCGATGGCCTGGCCAACCGCCTCGAGCTGCGGTTGCGGACAGACCCACGCAACGGCGATACCGATGGCGACGGTGTCCCCGACTGCGACGAAGACGCCGACGGGGACGGCCTTACCAACCGCCAGGAGCTGCGCCTTCGCCTCCGGCTCCAGGTCGCCGATTCGGATGGTGACGGCATCCGTGACGGCCGCGAGGACGCCGACCGCGATGGCCTGCGGAACCGAGCTGAGTTCCGCTACGGCTGCGATCCGCTGGACCCGGACTCCGACGGCGATGGCGTGCGCGACGGTCGCGAGAACCACGCCGGTGATGGCGACGGAACATGCGACGGGGAGTGCGATGGTGAGTGCGACGGCTCCGGACCCGGCACCAACGCCGCCTGACAGCCGGCTCGCGTCGTAGCGACTCATGCGCCAGGCGTTCGGCACCCGAGCTCCGCGCCGACCAGGCACGGGGCTCGGAGGTCGTGCGGTGGAGGCAGGGTGCGGCAACGGCATGAGCCTCCGACCCCGAGCCCTCGGCGGCATGGGGTACGGTTGGGTCGATGTTGACTGGGGGGCTGCCGGATCGCCAGCTCGTGGACGCTGTCCTGGGAGGGGACGACGAAGCCTTCCGCGTGCTGGTCGAACGCGAGTCGACCAATGTGATCGGGCTCTGCCGGCGCATGCTCGGCGACCCCTACGAGGCTGAGGACGTGGCCCAGGAGGCGTTCCTGCGTGCCTACCGAGCACTGCCCACCTACCGCGGAGATGGACCATTCGGTGCCTGGGTCTGGCGTATCGCCATGCGACTCGCGGTGGCGCGGATCAAGCGGCGATCACCCGATCTCCGGGCTGATCCGACGCGAGCCGAGGGTTGGCTCGTCGACCCTGACCGCAGCGTCGATCCCGTTGGACGCCTGCTGGGCGAGGAACAGCGACTGGAGGTGCTCGACGCCATCGCCAGCCTGCCCGAGGCCCAGCGACAAGTCGTCAGCCTGCGCTTCTTCTCTGATCGCTCACTCGAGCAGATCTCGCTGCACACCGGCACTCCCGTGGGCACGGTGAAGTCGCGGCTGCACCGAGGACTCGCGGCGTTGCGCGAGCGACTGGCGTCGTCCCGATGATGAGTCGGCAGCGCTCCCCTCTCGGTCCCCGACCGTTGCGAACGCTCGGTTTCGTCGATCGCGTCATGGCACAGGTCGCCGAGGAGCCGCAGCCGACGGCCACGCACGTGTTCCTGCGCTCGGTCGCGGGCCTGCGCTTCCGCGACGCTGCCGCCGCGCTCGCCACCGCTGGCCACCTCGCGTTCGGGCGCGCTGCCGGCGTCCCTGCCCTGGTGCGCGCCCAGTCACTGGTGCTGCTGCTGGTGCTCGGCGTCGTCGTCGGCAGCGGTGGCACGCTCGCCGCGGCGGGCGCGATCCGGGTGATCGAGGACCGCCACGTGCCCGCGCCTGTCGAGCGACCGCTGGTGCTGCCGCAGGTCAGTCCCCGCCCGGCACCAGACGTGTCCCCCAGCCCGGATGCTCCGCCCTCTCGCGCACCGGACCGGGGCTCGGTCGAGGACCCGACGCCCTCTGCCCGGAATGCCGACGAAAACCGCCAGGTCGGGTCGACGGGCGAGCAGTCTCGTGAGGGTGAACCCACCGACGACCAGGGTCGCGCTGGCGAGCGTCGGCCGCCCGGTGCAGGAGGCGAAGTGGGGCAGCCCGGCGGTGATCGGTCGGGCGCCACGACCAATGACCGCGCCGGGGATCGCGGCGGCACGACTCCGGCACCGACCGAGCTCGCCAGCGGGCGGGGGTGACGCGTCCGAGAGGCGCCACAAGACCGCGCTACCAGACGGGGACCAGGACGGCAAAAGCGAGCCCTGAACCCGATCCGCGCGAGCGCGCGAGGATCAGCCAGGCAGCTCGCAGTTGGCGGCGGCCTCCCCGGAGGATGCGACTGGCGGAAGGCGCCGAGGCTCCCGATGGACGGAGCCGCCGAGGCTCAGGTGCCGCCGGCCGGCTGATCCCGCAGCGGGATGGTGGGCACGACGGCAAGGAACTTGCCGTCGCGTTCGAGGTACTCGCCCTCCGGGCGGTCCCAGCGCAAGTAGTTGCGCTCCATCTCCGCCGCATCCTGGAACGTGCCGGGACTGTCCGACGCCCCCCAGATGGTCGAGACGCGCGGGTACCAGGGGTCATAGATGTAGGTGCCGGAGATGGTCGAGTTGCGGAAGACGGTGGGATCGGCATCGGCGCGGTAGCCGGTCATGACCCAGGTGTGCGCTCCCCGCCAGGCGATCAGGATCACCGGCGCGCGGGTCTGCGACAGGGCCATGGCCGCGTCGCGAAGTGCCAGCTTTCGGCTGCCGTAGGCACGCACCTCGTAACCCTTGACGCCGTTGGCCGCCAGCGCCTCGGCGATGGCGGCGGGGCCCCAGTCGCCGTTGTGGCTGTCTCGCCAACTCTCGAAGCGGCCGACCGAATCGGCGATCTTCTTCTGATCCGCCACCGAGTTGCCGACCACGCCGTGCATCGCCAGCACGATCTGGATACCGGCCGGTGAGCACCATTCGACGGTGTGCTGGGAGGCGAAGATCCGGGCCGGGTTGGCGGCCAACTTGACATCCACCGGCTTGCGCCTGGGCTTGGGCGTGGCTGGTCCCGTCGATATCGCCGCCTTCGCCGACCACGTCGGGATCGAGCGGGCCGACGGCGGTCACCTCCACGAGGGGCGCGATCTCGCGGTCGGGCGGTGGATCGAGCGCCAACATCACGCGATCGACGAGGTGGTCGAAGCGGGTGCCCAGGCCCAGTGTGTCCGTGGCCAGCACCGCGGTCCCGGCCAGCGACCACAACAGCGCCGACACGATGAGTGCGACGACGAGTGTGCGGCGGCTGGACCGACGAGCGATGGTCATAGGCGGGTTGCGCCAGATGGTAACCCCGGCCGCTCCCGGGCGGCGGTGTCCTTTTCTCAACCCCTTCTTGAGGCTTCCGCGGCCTCGCCTTGGGGCTGCGGCCGCGCCGACCGCGTCGTGGAGGCCTACCCTGCAACGCATGCGAGCGACCCGGCAGACTGGTCGATGATCTCGAGGTGGCGTGAGCGCCTGGCCACCATCCTGCCGCGCGGCGTCATCCTGCTCTCCGCCCTGACCTTCGCCAGCTACGTCATGGGCCTCGTGCGCGACCGCACGTTCGCCCGCACGTTCGGCGCGAGCAGCGAGCTGGACGTCTACAACGCGGCCCTGGTGCTGCCCGAGCTGACGCTGGACGTCCTCGTCATCGCCGGCCTCTCATCGGCCTTCGTGCCGGTCTTCGCCCGCCTCAAGCACGACGACGGCGACTCGACCCAGGTCTTCGCGCGCACCGTGCTGACCGCCTCGGTGCTCATCATGCTCGTGGCCGTCGGCATCCTCTTCGTGCTGGCTCCGCAGACGGTGGCCATCGTGGCCCCCGGGTTCGACGAGGCGCAGGCGGCCGAGTACACGCGGCTCTTCCGCGTGATGTGCATCACCGCGGTGATCTTCGCCGCCTCCTTCGCCCTGGGCGAGATGCTGGTGGTGCGCCAGCGCTTCCTCACCTACGGGCTGGCGCCGGTGATGTACAACGCCGGCATCGTCCTGGGCGCGGTCGTGCTGAGCCCGTCGATGGGGATCATGGGAGCCGCCATCGGCACCGTCATCGGCGCGCTCATGCACCTGGGCGTGCGGGTCATCGAGATCATGCGCACCGACTTCCGCTACCGACCCGCGCTGGCGACCAGGAGCAGCGGCTTTCGGCAGTACCTGCGCCTGGCCATCCCCAAGGCCATCGCCCAGCCCATCGAGCCGCTGACGTTCCTCTTCTTCACCTCGGTGGCGTCGACCTTCGTCGCCGGCAGCATCAGCTCGGTCAGCTTCGCGCGCAACTTCCAGAGCGTCCCGGTCGCGCTCATCGGCGTGGCCTTCGCCGTGACCGCGTTCCCGGTGATGTCGGCGGCCGCCGCCGACGGCGACCGGGCACGCTTCACGCGGCTGGTGGTCACCAACCTGGTCACCATCAGCGTGCTCTCACTGGCAGCGGCGGTGGGCTTGTGGCTGGTGGGCGGCTTCGCCGTGGAGCTGTTCCTCGGCGGCGAGGCGTTCGACGCGGACGATGTCGAGCTCACCACGATGCTGCTGGGTGCCTTCGCGCTGTCGGTCCCCCTGGAGGCGGTGACGCACCTGTTGAGTCGGGCGCTGTACTCCACCAGCAACACCATCCTGCCGGTGATGGCGTCGGTCATCGGGCTGGTGGTGACGGTACTCACGGTGAACCTGCTGCTCGACGAGCACGGTATCGTGGCACTGCCGCTCGGTTTCGCCGCCGGTCTGGCGGGCAAGGTCATGGTGTCCGCGGTGGCCCTGGCCTTCCGGCTGCGCACGGTCGGCACGGCCCCAGGCATCCCGGAGGGATAGATCGATGGAGCAGCCAGCGCCCAGCTTCGCATCCGCGACCACGCGCACGTGGATCATGACGACGGGAGAGCAGTCCCACGGCGAGCTCTACGAGCAGCGCGTCGAGTACGCTCCCGGTTCACCCTTCCCCCCGATGCACCGCCACCCAGCCCAGCGGGAGCTGTTCGAGATCGAGCGTGGCTCGATGATCTACATCGTCGGCGGCGAGGAGCGCCGAGTCGGCGTTGGCGAGACCCTCGAGGTCGGAGTCGCAGTCCCGCACCAGGCGCGCAATGCGTCCGACACCGAGATCGCGGTGGTGCGCTGGGAGACCCGCCCGGCGCTGCGCAGCCAGGCGTTCTACGCCACGGCCGCGAGGCTCGGCAAGGCCGGGATGCTCGAGCGCGCCCTGCTGGCGCATGAGTACCGCGACGTCTTCCGGGCGTCGGGCGCGCTCGGTGTGGCCATACCGGTGCTCGCAGCCGTGGCCCGCCTGCTGGGACGGCGACTACCGGAGCCCGGCTGACGATCGGCTCACTGGCGCGACGGTCGTCACTTCGGGGGCCGTCCGTCAGTTTCCTGCTCCCCAACACGCCCACTACACTTGGCGCCCATGACGGCCTTCCCCCACGCCTCCGACTTCGAGTCGCTCGTCGAGATCCTCGATGACGCGGCCGCACGCTGGCCGCACGATCGCAGCATGTACGGCCTGCGGCTGGACTCCGGCATGGCCATGTCATGGTCGGCACAGGAGATGCAGCGCCGATCGCTGCTGGCCGCCTGGCGTCTGCGTGCCGCGGGGTTGCAGACTGACGACCGCCTGCTGACGTGGTCTCCCTCGACCCTGCACCTGCCGGCGGTGTACTGGGGCGCCATGCGCGCCGGCGTGGTGATCGTGCCGGTGGACCTGCGCATGAAGGCCAGCGTCGTGGAGCGCATCGCGTCGGTCGCAGACACGCGCTGGCTGGCCGTCGATGACGGCTTCGATGCGCCCGATCCCGCCGACGTGGGCCTGCAGAACCTGGACATCCTCAAGCTCGCGGAGCTGACCGCCGAGGCGGCCGACGATTGGCCCGCCGATTGGGAGGCGCAGGTGCGGGCCTGGCCGCCGCCCGGACGCGACACGCTCTTCGAGGTCCACTTCACCTCCGGGACCACGGCGGCGCCCAAGGGGGTGCTGCTGACCCACGGCAACTTCCTGGAGTCGATGGGCATGTTCAGCAACCTGCTGGACGGACGCCACCTGCGCGCGGTCTCCATCCTGCCGCTGTCGCACCTGCTCGAGCAGGTCTCGACGCTGTTCTTCGGCACGATGATGGGCGCCGAGGTCGTGTACGTCCGCTCGCGCAATCCGCGTGTCATCTTCGAGGCCATGCGCGAGCTGTCCGCCACCGCCATGGTCATGACCCCGCAGGTGCTGGAGCTCTTCTGGAGCGGCATCATGCGCGAGGTCGAGGCACGCGGCCGGAGACCGCTGGTCGAGCGCGCCCGGCGCATCTCGCGACACCTGCCCTACCGGCTGCGCCGGCTCGTCTTCCGCTCCCTCCACGCCCAGCTGGGGGGCCACCTCGAGCTGGTGGTCTCGGCGGGTGCGTACCTGCCGCCCGACCTGCAGCAAGCCTGGGAGGACATCGGCATCGTGGTGATGCAGGGGTACGGGTCGACCGAGTGCGGCTTCGCGGTCGCCAACGACGAGTGGCACCACCCCAGGGGGCTGGTCGGCCGGGTGCACGCGGGGACCGCCGTCAGGATCGACCCTGACTCGGGCGAGATCCAGGTCAAGGGCCCGACGGTCTCCGCCGGCTACTGGCGCGACGAGGAGAGCACGCGCGCCTCGCGCACCGAGGACGGCTGGTACAGGACCGGCGACACGGGCCACTTCACCGACGACGGCGACCTCAAGCTCTCCGGGCGGCTGCGCAACGTCATCGTCCTGCCCAACGGGCTCAATGTCTTCCCCGAGGACATCGAGGCGGCCCTGGCCGACCATGGCATCAGCCAGGCCGTAGTGCTGGAGACAGAACCCGGGCGCATCGAGGCGGTGGTGCTGCCACCCGGCTCGGTGCCCATCCTGCGCGTTGACCAGCAGGCTGCCAACGACCGGGCGGTCGACGCAGATCTGCGGGCCGACATCGAGGCCCGCGTGAAGGCCGCCAACGCCGATCTCTCGATGCACCAGCGCATCGCCGCCTGGCGCCTCTGGCCGGAGCGCGACTTCCCGCGCACTCACACGCTGAAGATCCGCCGCAACGAGGTGCGCGCCTGGGCCGGTGACGAGGTCGCGCTGCGGGTTCGCGAGCAGGACGAGGAGTCGGCTGCCTGAAGCTGCCCACTGGGGCGGTCGCTACTTGCTGACCTCGACCGGCTCGCCCACGCCCGCGACGGCATCGAAGACCGCAGCGGCACGCCCGGGATCGTCCGAACGACGGCTCGACCAGGTGCTGAAGATGATGGTGTCGTCGAGCAGGCCGACGGAGAACTGCGTGTCAGCCGGATAGTTGGTCTGCCCGAAGCCAGACCCCAGGTACTCCGCCAGCTCGGCGGCGCGCACGCCGGCCGAGGCACGGTCGGCGGCCTGGTAGACCACCACGTAGCCATCGTCGCTGTCGGCGAGGTCCGCGCGCAACACCACGCGCGGCAGCTGCAGGAGCGATGCCGGCTCCGAGGGACGGTATGCCCCCACGGCCACGTCGAGGCGCGTCCCGCTCGCCGCCACGGCGGCCTGCAGCTGCTCGATCGTGGCCGCCACCGAGGCACCCCACGTTCGCAGCGGCGTCGGCAGCGCCACCTCGTCGGCCTGGATGGTGGGCCGGTCCGCGCTGCTGCAGGCGGCCAGCGCCAGCATCGCCGCCAGCGCCAGCGCGACCGGGCGTCGCGGGCGGCTCAACCTGGTGGCCACGCCATGCGGCGACCACCGAGCAGGTGGAAGTGCAGGTGCGGCACCGACTGGCCGCCATCGGGTCCCACGTTGGTGACGATGCGATAGCCCGAGGCCGGCAGGCCGGCCTTCACGGCCAGGGCGGCAGCCACGTCGAACAGGCGCCCCAGCATAGCTCCGTCGGCCTCGGCCAGCTCGGCCGCGGACTCGACGTGGCGCCGGGGCAGGATGAGCTGGTGCACCGGTGCGACCGGGTTGATGTCGTTGAAGGCCACGATCAGGTCGTCGGCATGGACGATGTCCGATGGGATATCGCCCGCGATGATCTTGCAGAACAGACAGGTCTCATCGAACACCTTGAGCGACTCCCTTCAGCGACTTCAGAACGTGGGCTTGCTCATCATGAGCCAGCCGATGGTGCCGATGGCGGCGGCCATGGCGTAGCTGATGTAGCGCTGGCGCCGCGCCCGTGCCCGCCAGCGTTCCTTCTCCGCTTCGGTGGCGGCGTCCTTGAGGCCCAGCAGCCGACGCACCCCCGGCCGCTGCACGAAGAACGACACGAGCAGGATGGTGGCGTAGATGGCCAGTGCCAGCAGCAGCCACGGTTGTTGCAGGAAGGCGGTGCCAAGGATGAGCAGCATGCCGATGCCGGTGATGGCCACACCCACGCCGATGATGACGGTACCGTGGGCCTCCAGCCACACCAGCGAGCGCAGGAAGCGCCCGGACTGGGCACCCACGACCGGCTCCCCGTCGGTGCCACGGGTGCGCATGGTGAAGGGCAGCAGGAAACCCGGCACGAAGAGCGAGATGGCCAACGTCACGTGCGCCGTCAGGAGCAGCGGGAAGTACTCGCCGCTGATCACCGAGACGGGCGCTCCAGGTCGAGCGCCACCCAGTCCCCTTCCTGCTCGCGTCGGACGCCGCGCAGGCCGGCCTCGGCCATGGCGCGCCGGACCTCCGGCTCACGCTCGATGAAGATGCCCGACGCCAGCAGGCGGCCACCGCTGCCGGGCGTGCCGTCGCCGGCCCGCATGCTGGCGGCCAGCTCTCCCGCCATCTGGACCAGCAGGCTGGCCACCAGGTTGGCGAAGACGAGATCGAAGGGGCCCTCCCCCCTGGGCACGCTGCCTTGCGTGGCGATGATGCTGACGTCGTTGAGCGCGGCGTTCTGGAGCGTGGCTGCCACCGCGATGGGGTCGGTGTCCACGGCGCGTACCTGCCCGGCGCCGAGGAGGGCCGCGCCCACCGCGAGGATTCCCGAGCCAGAACCGACATCGATGACCGACGCGTCCGCGACGAGACCGGCAGCGCTCCAGTGCTCCAGCCCCAGGAGGCACAGGCGGGTGGTCGGGTGCAGGCCGGTCCCGAAGGCCATGCCTGGATCGAGCGCGATGACGACGTCATGGGGCGCCGGGTCGTAGTCGCGCCAGGTGGGCCGGATGACGATGCGCTGCCCGAGGCGCATGACGGGGAAGTAGTCCTTCCAGGCGGACGCCCAGTCCTCCTCGTACACCTCGCGCACGGCAAGGTCCCCGATGGGCCGCAGGTCGAAGGCGGTGAGATGGCCGAGGCGTTCACGGGCAGAGGCGATGGCTGCCTCGGCAGCGGCGCGGTCGATGGCCGGCAGGTAGGCGCGGATGATCACCGGCGCGCCCGCGATGGGGACGGCAGCCAGGCCCTCCTGCTCGGTGCTGAAGGGCTGCTCGACGGAGACGCTGCCGCCGGCATCGCGCGAGAGGATGTCGCTGACAGCTTCGACGGCCTCGGGGTCCACCTCCACGCTCAGCTCCAGCCACGTGCCCGCCGCCGAGGTGCCCTCGTCAGCGCTGATGGACGGCATCGTCGGGTGATCGTTCAGCTGATGGCGTCCTTGATGCGGTCGCCCAGCGTTCGCTTGCCACGCCGCGTGCGGGGACCGGCGGCCGGCGGCTGCTCGCCGTCAAGGCTGATCTCGCCCGACTCGGCCGCCAGCTCCTCGAGCAGCTCGCGCTGGCGATCGGTCAGGCGGGTCGGCACCTCGATGTCGATGAGCACGTGAAGGTCGCCCCGCGTGCCCGGGCGACGCAGGTTGGGCACGCCCTTGCCACGACGCCGGATCTCGGTCCCCGGCTGCGTCCCCGGCTTGATCTCCAGCAGCTCCTCGCCATCGGGTGTGAGGATGGGGACCTGGGCGCCCAGCGCCGCCTGTGTCAGCGACACCTTCAGCTGCTGGTACAGCTCCGTGCCGTCGCGTTTCAGGACGGGGTGCTCCTCGACATGGGTGACGACGTACAGGTTGCCGGGCGTCCCGCCCCGAGGCGCCGCCTCGCCTTCGCCGGTGAGGCGGACCTGGTGGCCATCGTCGATGCCGGCAGGGATGGTCACCCGCAAGGTGCGCTTGCGCTCCGTGCGGCCATCCCCGTGACACGTGGCGCAGGGCTTGTCCACGACCTGGCCGCTGCCGCGGCAGCGCCCGCAGGGCGTCACGTTGACCATCTGGCCGAGCAGCGTGTTGCGCACCTCGCGCACCTCGCCGCTGCCGTCACAGCGGGGGCACGACACCGGCTGGGAGCCCTCCTCGGCTCCGCTGCCCTCGCAGGTGGGGCAGGTGTCGAGGGAGGTGAAGCTGAGCTCCTTCTCGGCGCCGTGGATGGCCTCGTCGAAGGTCAGCTGCAGGTCATAGCGCAGGTCCGCACCGGCCGGGCGCCGAGCACGACGGGTGGCTCCGCTCGCGGCAGCGCCGCCGAAGAAGGCGTCGAAGATGTCGCCGAAGCCCTGGAAGCCGCCGAAGGAGCCGAAGCCCTCGGCGCCAGTGCCGCCCAGGCCGGCGCGGCCGAACGTGTCGTACTGCTGCCGTCGTCCGGGATCGCCGAGCACCTGGTAGGCCTCGTTGATCTCCTTGAAGCGCGCGTCAGCATCGACGTCGGTGTTGACGTCCGGGTGCCACTGCTGGGCCAGCTTGCGGAACGAGCGCTTGATCTCCTCGTCGCTGGCGCCGCGCTCAAGCCCCAGGATCTCGTAGTAATCGCGGGTCGTGACCATTCGTTGCAGGAGTATAGGGAAGGACCGCCCGAAGGCCCTGCCGTGGTCGTCGGAGCAGCGTATCCTCGGGCGCTTATGACGCCCGTGCCATCCACGCCACAAGCAACATCCGCGCAGACCGTGCCGCCGGTCAGCGTCTCGGCCGCTGCCGCCCGCCGATTCCTCGTTCGCCGTCACCTGCTGGCACCAGCACGCTCGCAGGTCGCCGGTCTTGACGGCGTGCGGGCCGTGTTCGACCGTCTCGGCTCGATCCAGTTCGACCCGCTCGCGGTCGCCGGTCGCAACCATGACCTGGTGCTGCACGCGCGCGTGCGCGACTACGACCCGGCCTGGACGAACGAGCTGCTCTACGAGCGGCGCGAGCTGTTCGAGGCCTACAACAAGGGCCTCTCACTGCTGCCCACGAGCGAGCTGCCGTGGCATCGGCACACCTGGGACAAGTTCCGTGACCGCCATGCCGACGCCACCTTCGTGCGGCAGGCGCAGACCGTCGAGATGGTGCTGGGGCGCATCCGTGACGAGGGCCCCTTGTGCAGCCTGGACTTCGAGCGCAAGGCGGCCATCGACTGGTACTGGGGACCGACCAGCGAGGTGCGCGCCACGCTGGAAGCACTCGCCGAAGCCGGCGTCATCGGGCTGGCTCGCCGCGAGGGCAACCGTCGCTACTACGACCTCGTCGAGCGCCTCTACCCAGCGTCACTGCTGGCCGAGACGCGCCCGGACCGCGAGCAGCGACGCCACCGCCTGCTGTCACGCTACCGCGCCCACGGCCTGCTGGGCGAAGGCGGCCAGTCGGAGCTGTGGTACGGCATCGGGCCTGCTCGCGCTCGTGTCACCGATCCGCCCGGCACCATCAGCCGCACGGAGCTGCGGGCCGAGCTGGTGGCCGAGGGCGAGCTGGTGCCGGTGGCCATCGAAGGCGTGCGAGGCCCGCGCTACGTGCTCACTGCCGAATTGCCCTTGCTGCGTGCCGCCGATGAGGCCGTGTCGTCTGGCCAGCCCCTGGCCGGACCGAGCGTCGTCTTCCTCGCGCCGCTCGATCCGCTGGTGTGGGACCGGGAGCTGCTGCGCAGCCTCTTCGACTTCGACTACGTCTGGGAGGTCTACGTGCCCGAGCACAAGCGTCGCTGGGGCTACTACGTGCTGCCCATCCTCTGGGGCGACCGCCTGGTGGGCCGCATCGAGCCCCGCATCGATCGCGCCGAGCGCTCCATCCGCATCCTCGGCATCTGGTGGCAGGCGGGCGTGGAGCCGCAGCGCGAGGACGGGTTGGTGGCCGCCATGCGCGAGGCGCTCGGCGCCTATGCCCGCTTCGGTCACGCCAGCCGTGTCGACTGGGGGACAGAGGCATCCGCGAGACGGCTCTTTGAATCGTGACTTCACGCCCCTTGACAGATACGTACGGACTCCCTAGGGTCCGTACGTATTACGTAACATCGGTACGTATCCGAGCAGGGGGGTGCTGATGGGACTTGGGTGAGCAAACGGAGTCGAACCATGCGGTACCCCACGCTTTCTCCGTGGATCATGCTGAAGCTTCCGATCCCCGCAGGGGATCCGTGGGCGCGCGCAGTGAGCCATGCCGCCATGCCGACGACTGGTCGGGCCGATGTCGGCCCGCGACTTGCCAAGCCACACGCGCTGAGCACAGACAGCCACCGCAGAGGCGCAGCCTCACACTCGCTCCCTGGCCATCGGCAACTGCCCTGAGTGCTTCGGCACCGGCTGCAACGACTGTTGCCACACCGGCCGGTGAGGGCCCTGGACAGCGCGAGGCGGGACCAGGGTCGCATGCCTCCAGCCAGTCTGGCGCGGCATCAGTCAGCGCGGCAAGCCGATCGAATGACTGCCGAGCGCTACACGTCGGCGCACGAGCTGCGGCCTGTCGACCTTGGCTACGGGATCGAGCATTTCCTCTTCAACTGGGACGAAGCCAGTAGCCGACCGTATCCGATGGCCCGCTGGATCACCGGCCGAAGGCGAGGAGGCATGGCTCTCCACGCGAGCACTGCAATGCCTGGCCCTGGCCCTGAGCGTCGGGGCTGACGAGGGTTCGTATCGCCTGGGCATCAGCACCTCGACCTTCAAGAAGCACCTGACCAAGACGTTCCAGAAACTTGGTGTGACCACCAAGTGGGAGGCGGCCTTCGAGCTCGGCTGGATCAGCCTGCCTCCATCACTAGAAGCCTCGCTAGAGGACTAAGTCCCTGGTGGGAGGTCCGTGCAGGACCATCGGCCCGCGTCGGCTCGGCAGTGCGGCGCGGGCCACCGCAATTCTCCGCGCTACTTGAGCAGCAGCCCGCGCAGTCGACGAGCCGTGATGGCGACCCCGACGAGGCCCATGACCGCGAGGTAGGCGATGTCCAGCAGCACCATCGGCCCCACATCCCCGGTGGAGAAGCTGCGCAGCATGTGCACACCTCGATACAGCGGTGTGAGCTCCACGATCGTCTCCAGCCAGTCCGGGTAGACCGAGATGGGGAAGAACGTGCCGCTGAAGAGGAACATCGGCATGGTCACCACCGTCACCACGTCGAAGTCCTGCCACTTGCGCATGAAGGTGGTGGCGGCCATGCCCACCGATGCCGCCGCCAACCCGATGAGCACGGCGCCCGGGATCATCAGGATGCCCAGCGGCGAGAGGACCAGGCCCAGCAGCAGCATGACGATGAAGAACGCGATGGCGTAGAGCAGCCCGCGAGTGAGCGCCCAGCTGACCTCACCGATGGCGATATCCGATGGGCCCAGCGGGGTCGAGAGGATGGCGTCGAAGGTCTTGGCGTACTTGAGCTTGAAGAAGAGGTTGAAGGTGGCCTCGAAGAGGGCGCCGTTCATGGCCGCGGTGGCCATCAGTCCTGGCGCGACGAAGGCGGCGTAGGGGATGTCGCCCACGTCGCCCACCAGCGTGCCCAGGCCGAAGCCGATCCCGAGCAGGTAGAAGATGGGCTCGAAGAAGCCGCTCACGATGATGGTCCAGTTGCGCCGGTAGACCAGCACGTCGCGCTCGAGCACCTTGTGCGCACGCGAGCCGCCCAGCGGCCGGGTGGGGAAGAGTCGGGTGGTGATGATCACGTCCCTACTCCGTCAGCCGTCGCCCGAAGGTCACGTACGACGCCAGCAGGCCGGCGACCATGAGCGCGAGGAGGTAGGCCACGTTGATGAGCGCCAGGGCCGGGTCGAGCGTGTCGAGCGCGATGCCGCGCGCCAGCGAGACGCCGTGCCACAGCGGCGTCAGCACCGCCACCACCTGCAGCACCTCGGGCAGCTGGCTGATGGGGAAGAAGGTCCCGCTGAAGATGAACATGGGCATGATGACGAAGCGGAAGAGCGTGGCGAAGGGAGCGTCGTTCGTCTGCGCCGCGGAGAAGGCCTGGATCGGCGCCGCGAAGGCGAGCCCGGTCAGCACCGCCACCGGCAGCATGGCCAGGGCGTGCGGCACATCGGTCGCCCCGAAGGCCACCATCACGGCCAGGAACACGACCGCGCCGACCAGCAGCCGCAGGCCCACCCACACCAGCTGGCCGGTCGCGACGTGGCGGGCGTCGAGGGGCGAGAGGATCATGGCCACGTACGTCTTGAGCCAGCGGATCCCGGCCATCACGGGGTAGGTCGACTCACCCGTGGCGGTGTTCATGGCCGTGGCCACCAGGATGCCCGGCGCCAGGAACATCACGTAGGAGACCCCCTCGACGCCTGCCGGGTTGGAGCCGTCCACGAAGGCGCCCAGGCCCACGCCCAGCGCGGCCAGGTACAGCACGGGGTTGAGGAAGGTGGAGAAGACCGTGCCGTGCCAGGTGCGCCGGTACACGAAGGCGTGGTGCTCGACGACACGCAGCACGCCTCTGCAGCGCGGCGCGCGCGTTCACTCGATGAGCCTCCGCCCGGTGAGCCGCAGGAAGACATCCTCGAGTGAGGAGCGTCGCACCAGCTGGCTGATGGGCCGGATGCCCTCGGCATGGAGGGCTTCCGCGGCTGCCTCGCCATCAGCGGCGTAGAGGAGCATGCGGTCGGGCAGCTGCTCGACGCGTTCGATCAGGCCCTCGAAGCGGCCATCGACCTCGGGCCGCTCACCGTCCCCGAAGCGCAGCTCGAGGACCTCGCGGCTGCTGTACTGGTCGATCAGCTCCAGTGGCGACCCCTCGGCCACGATGCGGGCCTTGTCCATCACCACCAGGCGGTCGCATAGCTGTTCGGCCTCATCCATGTAGTGGGTGGTGAGGATCAGCGTGACGCCCTGCCGCTTGAGCCGGTAGAGGCGTTCCCACACGAGGTGGCGCGCCTGCGGGTCCAGGCCGGTGGTGGGCTCGTCGAGCAGCAGCACCTCCGGTTCGTTGATGAGGGCGCGCGCGATGGTCAGCCGGCGCTTCATGCCGCCGGAGAGCGGCTCGACCTGCGAATCGGCCTTCTCGGTCAGCTGCACGAAGTCGAGCAGCTCATCGGCGCGACGGCGGCACTCGGCGTAGGGCAGGTCGAAGTAGCGCCCGTAGATGATGAGGTTCTCGCGGACCGTCAGCTCCATGTCCAGCGTGTCTGCCTGGGGCACCACGCCGAGGCGTCCACGGATGGCCGAGCCATCGCTGGCCGGGTCCAGGCCCAGCACCCGCAGCGTCCCCTCGGTCACCGGCGAGATGCAGGCGACCATGCGCATGGTGCTGGTCTTGCCGGCGCCGTTGGGTCCGAGGAAGCCGAAGGCCTGGCCGGGCGAGACATCGAAATCGACCGCATCGACAGCGGTGAAGTCGCCGAAGCGCTTGGTCAGCCCGCGGGCATGGATGAGCGAGGTTGCAGGGGCGTTGGACACGTCCCGATGGTAGACCGAAATCGGGCGTATGGCGGGCATGCCTGCGCCCCCATCGGGATCGGTGTCAGGGCCGGCTGGCTACTGGCGAGGGCATCGTCGGGCAGGCGCTACTCTTGCCCCTGTGAATCGACTCATCCGCTGCGCCGGCCCGCTGGCGCTCGCTTCGATCCTCGGCGGGGGAGCCGCGGGGGCCGCCGTGGGCGCAGACGATCCCGGGCTGCGCGACGCGGCGCGGCCGAACATCGTCATGGTCATGCTCGATGACGCCAATCCCCACGACGGACGGTTGTGGTCGGCGCCGTACATGCCCAACCTCGACGAGCTCATCGTCTCGCGTGGCATCCACTTCACCGATTTCCACGCCGAGGTCCCGCTGTGCGGGCCTTCCCGCGCCAACCTGCTCACCGGCCAGCATGCCCACAACAGCGGCGCCAACAGCAACAACGGGCAGCAGCTGGACCCCTCGGTCAGCATCGCCACGGAGCTGCAGGCTGCCGGGTATCACACCGCGTACGTGGGCAAGTACCTCAACGGCTACCGCGGTCTCAGCCCCGAGCGCTACGACCCGCCGGGCTGGTCGGAGTTCGACGTCATCAACTCCAACCAGGGCAAGTACTTCTACTACCAGATGCGCGATCGCGAGGGCGGCATCATCCAGCACCGCACCGAGCCGGCCGACTACTCCACCGACGTCATCGCCGACACCGCCGTCACGCGCATCCGCGAGGCGCCTGCCGGCGAGCCCCTGTTCGCCGTCATCGCGCCGTTCACACCACATGAGCCCAACCTGCCGGCACCGCGGCACGAGGGCGACCCCCGCTGTGCCGACATCGAGCCCTGGTCGCCACCCAACTACGACGAGGCCGACGTATCGGACAAGCCCGCCTACATCGCCGAGCTCCCGCCACTCGACGACGAGGGCTTCGACCTGACCGCCCACTGCGAATCGCTGCTGGCCGTCGATGAGCTCATCGCCAGCGTGGCTGAGGCGCTGGAGGCGGAGGGTCGGCTCGACGACACGGTGTTCATCTTCACCGCCGACAACGGCATGACCTGGGGCGAGCACCGCAGGGTGGCGAAGGTCTCGCCCTATGCCACGGCCATCCCGGCCTACGCTGCCTGGCCGGCCGGGCGAGGGCTGGAGCCCCGGGACGACGACACGACCCTGTCGATGATCGACTTCGCGGCCACGTTCTGCGATCTGGCCGGCTGCGAGATGGGACCCTATCCCAACGGCCAGGCCGCGTCCGATGGGCTCAGCTTCGCAGCGCGGCTGACCGACCAGGCGCTGCCATCGGTGCGCCGGTCAGTGCTTCACACCATCCCCTCGGGAGGCGATCGACCGGTCTGGTCATCCATCCGCACGACCGCGGACCACCCCGACGGGCGCTGGCACTACATCGAGAACAGCGATGGCTTCCGGGAGCTCTACGACATCAGCGGCGGGCGCTGTGACGAGTGGAGCGAGGGCGCGCCGGGCGATCCCTGTGAGATGCAGAACCTCCTTGCCGGTGAGGTCGATGCAGCCACCGAAGCCCTGGCGGGGCGACTGTCGGCTGAGCTCGCGGAGCTCAGCGTCGAGGTCGCGCCAGAGCCAGCGCCACGACCGGCGTCGGAGCCAGCCGGCTAGGCTTCCGGGGCGCGCGAGACCTCCGAGACGCCCGAGGCTTCCGGCACGCTGCCCACGTGCAGCACCACGATCCCGCCTGACATGCCCTGCCAGGCGACGTCCACCAGGCCGGCCTCGCGCATGATCTCGGCGATGCGCTCGGGTCGCGGGTACGCTCGCGTGGACTGCACGAGGTAGGCGTAGGCATCGCCCTGTCCGACGAGCCGGCCGATGAGCGGCACGATGTGGTCGAACCAGCTCGCGACGAGCTTGCCCAGGCGGCTGCTCGGCCGCGTGATCTCCAGGCAGGCCACCCGCCCGCCCGGTCGCACCGCGCGCGCCATCTCGGCGAACCCCCGTCGGTAGTCGGCCAGGTTGCGCATGCCGAAGGCGATGGTTGCCGCATCGAAGGCGTCGTCCTCCACCGGCAGGGCGAGGGCGTCGCCCTGCCGGAAGGCCAGGGCGGCCGGGTCATGGGATGAGCGCGCCCGGGCGACGCCGATCATGCCGGCCGAGAAATCGATGCCCAGGGCAGAGCCGCCGGGCTGCGCCGCCCGGTACAGGTCGGTGGTGACCTTGCCCGTGCCGCAGGCCACGTCGAGGGCACGGCCGCCCGGACCGATGCCGCTGGCCTCGACCAGGTGGCGTCGCCAGCGCGGTTCCTGGAAGCCGCTGATGGCGAGGTTCATGCCGTCGTAGACCGCGGAGATGCGATCGAACATCTCCTCCACCCGCTGGGGCGGGGCGTCGTTGCCCTGCGTCATGGGAGCGCGACCTCGTCGACGAACGCCGTGATGGCTGCGGCGATGGTCGCCGGCTGCAGGATCGGCGCCATGTGGCCCACGCCCTCGAGACGTTGGTGGCTGGCAGCCGGGATGCGCTCCACCAGCGCATCCGCGATGTCGGCGTAGAGCTGCGCACTGGCGCGCCCGCTGACGATACGGGTGGGGCAGCGGATCGCGCCGAGGCCGTCGGGTCGCATGCCCGACAGGGTCGCATCGGCGACGGCACCCTGCCCGGCGCGGCCGATGCGGGCGCGGGCGGCTGGGGACAGGGACGCGACCGCTGCCGCTCCGGAGACGCCCTCCATGAAGGCCAGCGCGGCCGCCGTCATGTCGCCACCGGCAGCGGCGGCGAGCGTGCGGCTGGCGACCTGCGCCATGTGCTGTTGCGCCCGGGTGGTGCCAGTGGCCCGTAGGGCGGCTCATAGGCGAAGACGGCGGCAACAAGCGCAGGCTGTCGGGCCGCCAGCTCGAGCGCCACGCAGGCGCCGTAGCTGTGGCCGACCACGACCGCTGGGCCG
The DNA here is from genome assembly GCA_963804575.1 of uncultured Chloroflexia bacterium. GTDB lineage: Bacteria > Chloroflexota > Limnocylindria > Limnocylindrales > CSP1-4 > JAFMJV01. The sequence goes on along the minus strand of CAWDQY010000002.1, from coordinate 34,302 downwards.
AGAGCCTCCGCGCGCGCCAGGGCGACGAGGTCGTCGATGTGCGTGGCCACGTCGATGGGCACGGCGCGCGCGGCGCTGGCGCTCATGCCGCTGCCGCGACGATCGACGCTCACGACGCTGAAGCGTTCCGCCAGCTCGGACGCGAGGGCGCGCAACTGCCGCGACGAGGAGAGTGTCGCGTGGAGCAGCAGCAGTGGCGGGCCGTCACCCTCGCGCTGGTAGTGGATGGTCGTCATGGCCCGCTGGAGCCCAGCAGCTCGAGCAGGTCGCCGCGCACGAGCTTGCCCATCGCGTTCCGCGGCAGGGCCGGCAGCCGCACGATACGGACGGGCACCTGGTAGGCCGCCAACCGCGCACGACAGTGCCGCAGCAATTGCTCGTCGGTCACCGCGGCCCCCGGGCGCAGCACGACGATGGCGGCGGGAACGGCCCCCCAGCGCGCATCCGGGATCCCGCCGACCGCGGCCTCGGCCACGGCTGGATGGGCCATCAGGACCGCCTCGACGGCGGCCGGGGCGACGTTCTCGCCGCCCGAGATGATGAGCTCATCACGACGGCCGCTGACGCGCAGGAGCCCCGACGCGTCGAGCGTGCCCACGTCCCCCGTGCGCAGCCAGCCATCAGCCAGCTTGTCGGCGCTGGCGACGGCATCGCCGAGGTAGCCGGCGAACACCATCTCGCCCTGCACGAGGATCTCGCCGCTGCCGTCGGCGGAGCCATCCGGCTCGATGCGCAGGCGGACACCGGGCAGCGCTCGAGCGGCCGAGCGGTCACGCCGCGTGGCCTCGTCGACACCGCCGACCGCGATGCCGGAGCCGGTCTCGGTCAGGCCATACGTGGTCAGCACGGGGTAGCCGCCGGCGATGGCGCGCTCGAGCAGGTCGGCTGGGATGGGCCCGCCGCCGAGCAGGATCGCACGCAGCGAGGCAGGCACGGCCCGGTCCGCCCTGGCCTCCAGCAGTGCTGCCAGCTGCACCGGCACCAGCGAGACGTGGCTGGCCCCGGCCTCGAGCGACCGACTCACGGCATCCGGCTCGAAGGCGGCCTGGATCTCCAGCTCCACCCCCCAGCGCAGGGCGCGCGTGACGACCGCCAGCCCGGCCACGTGGTAGAGCGGCAGGCAGGCCAGCCAGCGATCGCTGGAGCGGGGTCGCAGGACCGCCGACCAGGCGTGCGCGCTGGCGGCGAGATTGCCGTGCGTCAGCACGGCCCCCTTGGGGCGCCCGCTCGTGCCGGAGGTGAAGACGATGGCGGCGGAAGCGTCGAGGTCCATCTCGTCCAGCAGACCCGCCGAGTCCACGCCGGGCGCAGCCGCCATGAGCGCTTCGATGCGATGGCGCGGCACGGCCGCCGGCGCGCTCTCGGCCGCCAGGTCGGAGCAGTCGCCATCGTGCACCAGCAGGCGCGGTGCGGCCGCCTCGAGCTGGTAGCGCAGCTCGGCCGGGGCCGCGCGCCGGTTCAGCGGGAGCAGCACGGCGCCAAGGCGGCGGATCGCTTCGATGAGGACCACGGCGGGCACCGCGTCGGCCTGGAGCGAAGCGACGCGATGCCCTGCCACGATGCCCTCGCCTGCCAACGCGGCGGCCAAGGCGTCCGCGGCTGCCAGCAGCTGCCGGCGCGACCAGGCCACCCCATCGCCGCGGATCGCCGGCTCATGCGGACGGCGGGCCGCCCGGATGACGAGGGCATCGGGCACGCATCGGCTCATCGCACGCGGTACCGCTCGATCGCCTCGACGTCGAGCTCGATCCCCAGGCCCGGCCCACCCGGCAGCGCCATGCGACCACGGGCGAGTGCCAGCGGCTGCAGCAGCAGGTCGGACTGCAGCAGCTCGGCCGTGGCCAGGCCGTGCGCCTGGGGTCCGGGAGCGATGGCCGCCAGGTGCAGTGCGCCCGCCAGGCCCACGCCGGTCTCGAACAGCGTCGAGACCGTCACCGGCACGGCCGCTGCCGTGGCCAGGTCGACGATGGCGCCGGCTTGTCGCAGCCCGCCCACGCGTGCCGGCTTGACCACCAGGGCGTCCACGGCACCGGCATCGAGCAGCGCCCGCGCAGCGCCCACGTCGCGCACCGACTCGTCGGCCGCGATGGGCACGGCACCGGTCCAGCGCAGGTGCGCCAGCGCCTCCCAGCCCGCGGACGCCGCGAGGGGCTGTTCGACGTACTCGAGGTCGAAGGCTGCCAGCCGTTCCAGCACGTCCGCGGCCGTCTTGACCGGGAGGCTGCCATTGAAGTCGAGTCGCAGGGCCACCGCAGGGCCGACGGCGTCCCGCACGGCGCTCGCACGCGCGCCACCAGCTCCTCGATCGGCTCCTCGTCCGGCCTTCAGCTTCAGGCAGCTGAAGCCGGCGGCGGCCAGCTCTGACGGCGCGGGCGGCGGTCTCGTCGGGCGAGCCGATGCCAAGCATGGCGTTGACGGCGACGTCGTGCTGCCGGGGTCGGGCCCAGGAACGACGCGACCGAACGCTCGGAGACGCGGGCCAGCAGCTCCACCAGCGCCGACTCGGTGGCGGCGCGTGCGGCACGACCGACGAAGGGCCAGGTATCGATGTCGCGCAGCGCGCCCTCCACGGCGACCGGATCCGCCAGGTGGATGCCCTCCAGCAGCTGCACCAGCCGCGGCGAGACATCCTCGCCCAGGTCCGCGGGCTCGGGAGCGCTGAACTCTCCCGGGCCGACGAGCACCGTCGTCGGTGCGCAGGGTCAGGATGCCGGCGCGGCGATGCTCGAAGCGCTGCCGGGCGCCCGCGATGGGCCGGCGGAACGGGATCTGCAGGACGTCGACGTGGACCTCGATGAGGCGCATCAGCAGCGCTCCGCGAGTGCCAGCCCCGCGGCCAGCAGCACCGAGTACAGCAGCGACAGGCGCGCGGTCTGACGAAGCACCGGATTGAGACGGCGTGCGTCGCCCTCGGCCCGCACCGCCCGCCGCAGGCCGATGGCCAGGGGTGCGCTGGCCAGCGGCAGCAGCACGGTGAAGGAGGCGGCCCCGGCCACGAGCAGAGCCGGCGGCGTGGCGTAGGCCAGCAGCGAGCAAGGTGTCGTACTCCTGCCTGGCGAAGCGCGGTCCCCGGCGCGCCGCGAGGGTGAGCTTGCCCGCCCGCCGATCGGCATCGATGTCGCGCAGGTTGTTCACCACCAGGATGGCGCTGATGAGCGACCCCACCGGCACGGCGGCCGCCAGCGCCAGCGGCTCCCACGTCAGCGTCTGCAGATAGGTCGTGCCGGCCACTGCCACCAGCCCGAAGAAGACGAAGACGAAGACCTCGCCCAGGCCGTGATAGCCGTAGGGGAATGGGCCGCCCGTATAGGCGAAGGCGCTCACGAGCGCGGCCGCACCGAGCACCAGGATGGGCAGCCCGCCGACCCACACGAGGTACAGACCGACAAGCCCCGCGAGGCCGACGACCACGCCGATGCCGGTGAACATCTCCCGCTCGCTCAGCCATCCCTGGCCGTGGCGCGCGGCGGACCCAGGCGATCCTCGGCGTCGGCGCCGGAACGGAAGTCGGAGAGGTCGTTGGCGAGGTTGGAGAGGACCTGCAGCAGCAGTGCCACGGCCAGGGCCGCCAGTGCCGGCAGCGGTTCGAAGACACCCAGGCCGATGGCCACGCCGAGGCCCACCAGCACCGGCCCGACCGCGGCCGGCAGGGTCGCCGGCCGGCTGGCCAGCAGCCAGGCTCGAGCTCGCGAGGGCGGGGCAGCGGCTGTCATCAGGTCCTCCAGGCCGGCCGGCGACTAGGGCCGTCGAGGGTACTTGCGGAAGTCGGGCGCCCGCTTCTCCAGGAACGCCTTGCTGCCCTCGTGCGCCTCGTCGGTGAGGTAGAAGAGCATGGTGGCATCACCAGCCAGCTCCTGGATGCCGGCGAGACCGTCGGTGTCGGCGTTGAAGGAGCGCTTGAGCATGCGGATGGCGGTGGGGCTCTTGTCCAGGATCTCCTCCGCCCAGCGCACGCCCTCGTCCTCCAGCTGCGCCAGCGGCACCACGGCGTTGACCAGGCCCATCTCGGCCGCCTCGCTCGCGGAGTACTGGCGACACAGGTACCACATCTCCCGCGCCTTCTTGTGGCCCACGATGCGCGCCAGCAGCGTGGCGCCGTAGCCACCGTCGAAGCTGCCGACCTTGGGGCCGGTCTGGCCGAAGATGGCGTTGTCGCTGGCGATGGTGAGGTCGCAGATGACGTGCAGCACGTGGCCACCGCCGATGGCGTAGCCGTTGACGAGGGCGATGACGACGATGGGCAGCGAGCGGATGAGTCGCTGCAGGTCCAGCACGTTGAGCCGGGCGGTGCCGTCCTCGGCGATGTAGCCTCCCTCGCCCTTGACGTTCATGTCCCCGCCGGAGCAGAAGGCCGTGTCGCCAGCGCCGGTGAAGAGCACCACGCCGATGGAGCTGTCATCGCGCACGCGCCGGAAGGCGTCGATGAGCTCGCTCACGGTCTCCGGCCGGAAGGCGTTGCGCACGTGCGGGCGGTCGATGGTGATCTTGGCGATGCCGCTGCCGCTGTGCTCGTAGCGGATGTCCTGGTAGTCGTGGGCGCTGGTCCAGTCGACGGTCATGCTGGCCTCCTTCATGTGGGCGATGGGCACAGGTGTTCGGTCGCCAGGCGCGCGAACTCGCCGGGCGCTTCCAGGTGCGGCGTGTGTCCGGCCCCGTCCACCACCTCGAGCCGGGCGCCGGGGATGCCGGCCGCGACGATGCGGGCACGTTCGAGGCCGACCGGGTCGCGCCCGCCGGCGATGACCAGCGTCGGTGCGGCGATGCCGGGTAGTCGATCGTGCAGCGGCGTCATGACACCCTGGCCGGCGCCGCGCAGGCACGCGGCCAGGGCGGCCGGATCGTGGCGCAGGCGCTCGGACCGCACCTGGCGGCGGCGCTCCGCGGGCAGGGCCGCGTGGCTGGCGAACAGCGGCTGCTCCTCCCAGGCGTCGACGAAGGCCTCGATGCCGTCACGCTCGAGGGTTCGGGCCAGGCGTTCGTCTGCCTCCACGCGGGCCGCCCGGGCGGCGGGGTCGACGATGCCCGCGGATGGACTCTCCAGCAGCAGGCCCGCGACGAGGTCCGGACGCAGGAGCGCGGTCACCAGCGCGAGGCGAGCGCCCATGGAGTAGCCCACGATGGCTGTCGGCGTGGCGCCGAGCAGGCGTAGCAGCTCGACGAGATCCTGGGCCTGTCGAGCGAGGTCGTAGCGGGCAGGGTCGGTGGGAGCTTCCGAGCCAGCGTGGCCGAGGAGGTCCGGCGCGATGACGCGGTGGTCCAGCGACCAGGCGTCGATGTGGTCGCCCCACGACCGAGCGCTGCCGGTGAACCCGTGCAGCAGCAGCATCGGCGGTCCCTCCCCCACGTCGAGGACGTTGAGGCTCATGCGATGGCCTCGACGGCGCGTGCCACGGCGGCCAGTGCCTCCGCGTGTGACTCGACGTTGCGGACGCGCTCGGTGCGCACCTCCACGACCTGCACGCCCGGCTGCCCGACCGAGCGGCGTACGGCCGCCAGCAGGCTGTCGTCGTCCGCGGCCAGCTGGTGCTCGGCGCCCAGCGCGCGCACCAGCGGGCCGAACTCGGTGCCGTGGGGTGTCCCGAAGAGCTCCTCGTAGTGGGCCGGCAGGCCGGCAGACGGCAGCACCGCGGAGGCCTGTGGCAGGAACGAGAAGATGCCGCCGCCGTCGTTGTTCACCAGCAGGATGGTGGCAGCGAGGTCGAGGCGGCGGGCCGCCACGAGCGCGTTGAGATCATGCAGGAAGCTGAGGTCGCCGACGACGGCCAGCACCGGCTGCTCCTGCGCGGCCGCCACGCCCAGCGCGGTCGAGAGGAGGCCGTCGATGCCGTTGGCACCGCGGTTGCCCAGGCAGCGGATCTGCCGCTGGGACGTCGGCAGGAAGGCATCCAGGTCGCGCACGGGCATGCTGTTGCCGGCGAGGACGACGGCGCCCTCGGGCACGGCCGCGGACAGGGACTCGAAGATGGCCCCCTCGAACGTCCCGCGGCGGCTCGCTCGCCAGGCGCCCAGCGCAGCCGTGGCCGCGGCATCGGCGGTCTGCCAGCGCGCCAGCCAGTCACTCGCCGCCGGCACGGGCGACAGAGCGGCTGTCACCCGCTCCACGAAGCGCACGGGCTCGGCCGTGACAAGGCGCGGCTCCGGCGGTCGCTCCCAGCCCGCGCCATCGTCGATGAGCAGCTGCGGCGCGTCGACCGAGGCGAGGAACGCCGCCAGCGCCTTCGAGACCGGAGCGGCTCCGAAGCGGAGCACCAGCTCAGGCGAGGGCCAGCGGTGGACCGCGTCACAGCGCAGCAGGGCGTCGTGGTGCGCGATGACGTGGGATCGATCGTGCCGGCCACAGCGGACGTTCGACAGACCATCGGCCAGGACGGGGTAGCGGCATCGTGGCCGCCAGCCTGGTCACGGCGTCGGCGAACCCGGGGACGTCCAACGGCCCGCAGACGATGAGCCCGCGCGGGGCGCCGGCGATGGCGGCGGCCGTGGCGTCCACATCGACCGCGTCCACCGGCACCGCATCCAGCCGCGCTGGCGTGATCTCGACCATCGGCCCGGCCAGCACGCCCTCCGGCAGGAGCGGCTCACGCAACGCCAGGTTCAGCTGGACCGGGCCGGCCGGCGCTGCGAGAGCGATGGCGACGCCCTGGGTGACCATCTCGCGGGCGTGCGCAGCGGAGGCCTCCGTGGCTTCGGGCACCGGCAGGTCGACGCTCCACTTGGCGTGTCGCCCGAAGAGCCCCGACTGGTCGATGGTCTGGGGCGCTCCGCGGCCGTGCAGCTCCGGTGGCCGGTCCGCCGTCAGCAGGATGAGCGGGACACGGCCGTAGCGCGCCTCCGTGACCGCCGGGGCGAAGTTCACCACGGCCGTCCCCGAGGTCGCCAGGATGGCCGCCGGACGGCGGGCGCCCTTGGCCGCCCCCAGCGCGAAGAAGGCGCCGGCGCGCTCATCGAGATGGACCCAGCAGCGCAGGCCCGGGGTAGCGCGCAGTGCCAGCGCCATCGGCGTCGAGCGGGAACCGGGACAGATGACGACATCACGCACGCCGGCACGCACGAGCTCCTCGGCCATCGCCCGCAGCGGACCGGCCGGTGTCAGGTAGCCGCTCACGGCGCCCACCGCCCCAGGGCCGAGCCCAGCGCCTGCAGCTTGGCCGAGGATTCATCCCACTCCCGCTCCGGATCGGAGTCGGCGACGATGCCGCAGCCGGCGAACAGCGAGGCTTCGCGCCCGTGCACGACCCCGGAGCGCAACGCCACCACGAACTCCCCGTCGCCGTGGCGGTCCATCCAGCCCAGCGGAGCGGCATACCAGCCCCGCTCCAGCTGCTCCTCCTCCGCGATGAGCTCGAGGGCCAGCTGTCGGGGCATGCCACCCACGGCCGGTGTCGGGTGCAATCGCTCCACGAGCGTGAGCACGTCGGCATCGTCGCGCAGCCGGCCGGAGATGGGCGTGACCAGGTGCTGCACGTGACGCAGCCGGATGATGGCCGGCCGGGCAGCCACGTCCAGCCGGTCGACCACGGGGGCCAGGGCCTCTCGCAGCATGGCCACCACCACGGCGTGCTCCTCGCGGTCCTTGTCGCTGTTGAGCAGCTCGTCTGCCAGCACATCGTCGGCGGCGGTGTCGGCGCCCGCCGCGTGGAGCCGGCCATGGCGACCGTGCGCAGCTCACGCCCCCTGAGGCTGACGAGCTGTTCCGGCGTCGCGCCGACGAAGCAGCGGCTGCCGCGCGAGACGGCGAAGAGGGTGGACTCGGGTGCCGACGTGGCCAGCCGACCGAGCACCGTGCTCACGTCGATCGGCGAGCTGGCGACGACATCGACCCGGCGCGCGAGGACCGCCTTGTCGAGGCGACCACGGCCGACCGCGCCGGCCAAGCGCGACACCGAGTCGCGCCAGGCCGCCGGCTCGGGCTGATGCCCCACGACGCGCAAGTGAGCCTGCCGGCGCCGCCTCGAACTCACCGGCTGCCTGTGCCAAGGCCTCCCACGCCTGGGCGATGCTTGCCGGGTCCGGGGACACGCCGACACGCCACGAGAGGGTCAGCCATGCGCCGTCAGCGGACGACGTCAGCAGCAGCGACGGCAGCACCAGGCAGGCCGGCTCGAAACCTTGCCACAGCGCCGACGGCGCGGGTGCATCGTCGAAGCTGAAGCCGCCGAGGAGCAATGGTCCAGCGCCGCGGGGAGCATCGCGGCTGTCGATCAGCGCCCCTGCCAGCAGCGTCGACCAGGCCGCCGAGGCCGCGCTGAAGCGATGGGGGCCGGCAGCAGGTCGAGCCGCCCAGGCTTCGCCGATGCCCAGCAGCGAGAAGCCACGGCGTGGCTGCAGCCAGAGCGACGCGCCCATCCCGCTCGCCTGCGCGGCCGCGTGCAGCGCCAGGGGTGCCGGTGGGCTCCAGCGGCGGCAGCGCGACGGTGACGGCCAGCAGCGTCCCGGGGACGGGGGCAGACGCTGCTGCCTCGTGCAGCCACGCCACCGCCGTGCCCAGCGGCGCCGTGCGCGTCAAGGTCATCGATCGCCACGCTCGGCGAGGCGGTCCGCAGGGATCCCCACGCTGCGCAGCAGGATCGCTCGCAACGTCGGGTAGGTATCCTCGAGGCGGCCGTGGGCCTCGTCCATGAGCCAGCGCATCACCACCTCGTTGAGCGCGCCGAACCAGGCCATGCCGGCGACCTGCGTGTCGAGCGGCGGGATGATGCCCGTCGGCCACCGCGGCGTCGAGCTGCTCGGCGATGAGCCCGCTGAAGCGCTGGTGGAGGCGCTGCAGCTCGGCCTGGAACTCCGCTCCCGCCCCGACCGCATCGATGAGGAAGAGCCGCGCCATGGTGCGGTGTCCGGCGAACACGCCCAGCACGGTGCCCAGCGCCACGTCGGCTCGTTCGATGGGGTCCGGGACATCCTCGATGGCCCGTTCGACCTTGCCCACGAGACGGTCGGCCGTCGTCCGCAGCAGCTCCAGGAAGAGCGACTCCTTGGTCGGGAAGTGGAAGTAGACGCCACCCTTGCTGGTCTCGGCTTGCCGCCCCACCTCGTCCACGCCGGCCTGTCGGTAGCCGCGCTGGCTGAAGACGGTGAAGGCGGCGTCGAGGATGCGCTCACGACGCCGGGTGCTTCGTTCCTGTCTCACGCCTTCCAGACCTCCGTTCCGGCTTCCGACGCGCCAGTCGGTTTTGAGCAGGGGCAGCGTAGCAAAGGTGGCCCGACCGCTACAAGGGCACGTCCTGACCGGGCGCGGCAGGGCTATCGCACATTTCCGACTGACATAGGGGACAATGGGCGCAGCATGAGAGTCTCCGCCAAAGCCGACTACGCCGCCCGAGCCGCTGCCGAGCTGGCGACCGCCACCGACGCGCCGGTCAAGGCCGATCGCATCGCAGAGGCACAGGACATCCCGGCCAAGTTCCTCGAGACCATCCTGCTCGAGCTCAAGCACGCCGGCATCGTCCGCAGCCAGCGGGGCCCGGACGGCGGCTACACGCTGGCCCGTCCCGCGGAGGAGATCAGCCTCGCCGACGTCATCCGCGCGGTCGACGGCCCGCTGGCCAACGTGCGCGGCGACCGCCCCGAGAACATGGAGTACCACGGCGCCGCGGAGCCGCTGACGGATGTCTGGATCGCCGTGCGGGCGGCGCTGCGCGATATCCTCGAGACCACCACCCTGGCGCACTTGCGCGATGGTCAGCTGCCACCACGCGTGACCGAGCTGGCCGAAGACCCCGAAGCGTGGGTGTCGCTCGGCCGCATCCGTGGTGCCGCCCCCAGCGGCGGCCGCAACCGGGCTCAGCCGAAGGTCAGCAGCGCCAGGTCGTAGACCGCGACCTCGGCGGCACCGTCGAGCGCCACGCGCACCGTCTCGATGGTGCGGGGCTGCTTGTCCAGCGCCAGCAGGCCGAGGTACGTGCCGGAGCCGGGCATCTCGTAGGTCGCTGCCGGGCGCCACTCCCCTGCTTCGCGCGCGGCCACCTCGACCCTGATGGGGGCGGCCTTCACGGCCGCCTCGACGGCGGCCTCGACCGCGGCCTCGACGCGGAGCACGAAGACCAGGGCATGGCAGCGAAGCGGCGAGCCGCCGGCCGGGATGAGCAGCGCGACGCTGGTGCCACTGCTGCGCACGCGCGGGACCTCGCCGCCCTCGAGCGTGCCCGCGTCGACCAGCAGGCCGGGCTCGCCGCTCGCCACCTCCCAGGTCACCTCCGCCCCCAGCCAGGCGATCTGCTGCGCCATGTGCACCGAGGCGAGGAAGCGGCGCGCGGCGGGCTGGTAGCCATGGTCCTCGGCGCGCGCCATGGCGCCGCGGACACCGGGCATCGGCAGCGAGCCGAACGCGCGTCGCTTGCGCGCCTCGGTCAGCCCCGCGACCTCGTTGGATACGACGGCGCCGGCCTCCTGGCCGAACATGTCGCTGATGGGGAAACCCTTCAGGCGCAGCTTGCTGCCGTAGCGCGACGGGCTGCGCGCCAGCGTGGCCATCTCCTCCAGCAGCGCCCGAGTGCGCGGCTGCCAGCGATCGATGACGTGGTCGACCCGACCGGGGATGTCGAAGGGCACGTCAGGCAACGGGAAGGCGTGCGTGGAGGTGGTGGCACGGCTGCGCTTGGCCTCGAACTCGGCACGCGACTTGGTGAAGTAGTGGTTCATCTGGAGGTTGGCGTAGCTGGGGTCGCTGATGACCGTGGACTCTTCCGAGGTGGGCTCGCCGGCGGTGTTGACCGTCCGACCGTGCACGGTGAGCGCGTTGTGGATACCCACCCGAGCCACCCCGCGCGGCCGCACGATGGGCTTGGCCAGGATCTCCGAGGTGCCCATGCGCGGCACGTGCTCGCTGTACTCGCGGTAGCTCTCGGTGACGAGGCCGGCGGGCGGCGTGCGATGACCGGAGTAGCAGAACTCCTTGCGCGACACCAGCACCTGCTCGGCTTCCGGGTAGCGCGCCATCACCGCGCTGATCGTCTCGTCCCGCTCGGGCACCAGGAACTCGTCGATGTCGACGTAGGCGATCCACTCGGTGGTGTGCCCGAAGAAGCGCACGGCGTGGTTGTTGGCGTCGCGCTGCAGGCCGCGCAGGGGGAAGTACACGGTGGTGACGACGCCGTGGTCAGCGTAGGGCTTCAGCACCTCGTGCAGCTGGTCGGTGCTGCCGTTGTCGTAGAGGAAGAAGTGGTCGACGCCGATGGCCATGTGGTGGCAGAGCCACTCCTCCATGTTGGGCGCCTCGTTCTTGAGGATGGCCATGACACAGACGTCGAAGCGGCCACGCTCCATGAGCGCGGGACGGACCTTCGGCTCGGCGGCCCGTCCGAGGATGCGACCGACACGCTTGCTCAGCACCATGGCCAAAGCCTAGCCGGTAGCGACGACGAAGAGGTCGTGCAGGTCGATCTCGCCAGCGTCGCGCTCGAAGGTCAGGCGCATCTGCTCGCCGTGCACCGGTCGTGGCTCGATCTCGACGATGCCGGCCAGGGCGGTCGATGCCGGCAGCTTCAGCTCGACCGGTCGGCTCGCGTCTCCGTCCGCGCTCGACACGGCGACCATGACCCGCGCCGAGGCGGCGATGCTGGCGAGGAAGCCAAGGTAGTAGCAGCGCCGCCCGTCGTCCGCCGGCAGCGGCAGCCGCACCTCGGCCGAGCCGCTCGGCAGGCGCAGCGAGGCCGGCGCTGCGGAACCAGCGTCGGCCAGCGTGGCCACGATCCTCCCGCGCATGTGCTGCACCAGCACGCCGGTGTGGACCGAGCTGGAGAGCCCATCGCGGACCGGCTGGTAGCCGCTATCGGCCAGGTCAGCCATGAGGCCCACGCCGCGATACAGGTTGCGCAGGCGGGCGGCCGCCACGCGACTTGGTTCCGCCAGGCCGGCGGCCGTGTTGGCGATGGCGAACTCGCCGAAGCGAAAGAGATCGTTGGGACGCGGGAAGTACTCCAGCGCCAGCTGGCTGCCGTAGGCATACGGCTTCACGGCCAGGCTGCGCAGCCGCTCCAGGGTCGCCTCCGTGCGGGCGGAGAAGCGCCGTGCCGAGGTGTCGCTGCCGAGCGTCTCGATGTCGAAGGGCACGGCCGGACGGGCGATGCGGCCTGTGGCGCTGCCGCGGAAGCGCTTGGCCTCGAACTCCTCGAACGAGCGCGTGTAGTAGTGGTTGAGCTGGGCGATCCCGCGCACGGCTTCCTCGGCCGTGCCGGTCGGGGCACCAGCCGCCGGCTCATCGGCCGGGAAGGCGAGGTGGATGTCGACCGCCGACACGGCCCCCGGCTGCACGATCGACTTCACGCGCGGCGGCAGGTCGGCGTCCAGGTCCAGCACGTTGGCCACCTGCGTGTAGGCATCGATGGCCAGTCCCGGGGGTGGTGTGCGATGTCCGGAGTAGCCGAACTCGACACGCGGCACTCGCACCACGGCAGCGTCCTCGAAGCGCGCCAGGAACGTCGGGACGTCGTCGTCGAGCAGGGGCACCAGGAACTCGTCGACGTCGAAGTAGGCCAGCCAGCGGGCGGTCGCGCCGAACATGCGCAGGGCGTGGTTGTAGGCCGCCAGCTGGCCACCGCCGAGCGGCCAGTCGATGCGCGTGACGAGGCCGTGGTTGATGTAGCGCTCCAGCACGGCGGCGCTGCCATCGGTCGAGCCGTTGTCGTAGATGACGAAGTGCGTCGACCCCCACCGCGACGTGGTACGCCAGCCACTCCTCGAGGTACTCGGCCTCGTCCTTGACGATGCAGACGACGACGACCCCGAAGCCGGGGCCGCCGAGCAGGGGGCCGCGACCGACCACGTTGGGCGGCTTGGCCCGGAGCATCCTGCCCTTGCCCGCGCGCGCGGGCTTGTCGGCCCGGGTGGTGCTCGGTGGTGTGGAGCTCGGCGGCGCCCGAGACCATCCGACCGAGCCGTCGTCGCAGCGTCATCCGCGCTGCTCCTGCTCAGCCATACGAGATCACGAAGAGGTCGAGCACGTCGATGTCGCCGGTCTCCGACGACAGGCCCACGCTGACACCGGTCACCAGCTCGGGAGCGGCATCGAGCTCCAGCACGCCGGCGTAGGTGTCCCCGGCGGGAAGCCGCACCGACACGGGCTCGCTGGTGCTGCCGTCGGCTCGGGTCAGCCACGCCAGCAGCTTCGTCGCGGTCGCTGCCCTGACCACGAAACCGGCGGCGTACACGCGACGCTGCCCCGCCGGGTCGATGTCGAAGTGGACCGCTCCGTCCTCCAGGCGTCCGTCGGGCAGGGTCGCCAGCAGCCGACCGCGGGCGCGCTCGAGCAGGGGCGTGAGGTGCATCGATCCCGACAGCTCGGCCGATGCCACCTCGTGTCCATGGCCGCTGACGACGCCCACGAAGCCGATGCCCGCGTACAGGTTCTCGATGCGCAGCGCGGGCTCGCGACGAGGTGCCGGCTCCTCCATCACGGTGTTGGCGATGGCGAACTCGCTGAAGAGCCCCAGGTCGTTGAAGCGTGGGAACTGGGGCAGCGCCAGCTGGCTGCCGTAGCGATAGGGGCTGGGCGCAAGGCTGGCCATGCGATCCATCATGGCCCGCGTTCGCTCCGCGAACCGAAGCGCGCTGCTGTCCACCCGCAGCGTGGGCAGGTCGAAGGGGATGGCCGGGCGCGCGATGCGGCCGGTGCCACTGCCGCGGAAGCGCTTGGCCTCGAACTCCTCGAAGGAGCGCGTGTAGTAGTGGTTCAGCTGGACGAAGTCCCAGCAGGCCTTGCCCACGGTCTGGCTCGGGACCGGTGCGCCCGCGGCGTCGCGCAGGTCGTCGGCGACCGTGGCGGTGTGGATGCCGACCGCGGAGATGCTCGCCGGCTGCACCACGGACTTGACACGAGGTGGCTTGGAGGGATCGCGCCCGAAGACGTCGGCCACCCCGGTGTAGGCCTCGATGGTCAGCGCGTCGGGTGGCCGACGATGGCCGCCGAAGCCGAAGTCGACCCGCGGGATACGGACGTCGGCAGCTTCGGGAAAGCGAGCCAGCAGCGAGGGGATGTCGTCATCGACCAGCGGGACCACGAACTCGTCCACGTCGAAGAAGGCCAGCCATTCGAGCGACGGTCCATAGAACCGCAGCGCGTGGGAGTAGGCATCGATCTGGCCGCCGGGCAAGGGCCAGTGCACCAGGGTCACGAGGCCGTGGTTGACCCATGGCTCGATGACCTCGTGGAGGCCATCGCGGCTGCCGTTGTCGTAGATGAAGAAGTGCTGCACACCGAGGGCGTGGTGGTAGGCCAGCCACTCGGTCAGGTAGGGCGCTTCGTCGCGGATGATGACGGCGACACCGAGCCGCAGGCCCGCTGCCGAGAGCAGCGGCCCCTGGCCGATGACGTTGGGCGGCGTGGCTCGCTGCCGCTTTCGCGATGATGACGACGGCTGCGCCCCCGAGTCAGCTCGGAGGCGCTGCACCGCCCGGCGTGAACGTCCCAACATGGGTGCGGGGCGGGGTCGCCGCCCCGGCCCGCGTCAGACCTCCTTGAACTCGCCTTCCACGGCCTCTTCGCCGTCCTCGGCAGTATCGCCGGTGGCGTCGCCGCCCGCAGCGCCAGCGGCACCCATGTCAGGCGCGGCGCCGGGGCCGGCGGACTGGTAGGCCTTGGTGGCGACCTCCTGCAGGGTGCTCGTCAGCTCGGCCGTGGCCTTCTTGACGGCTTCCTCGTCATCGCCCTTGAGCGCGCTGCGAACGGCCTCGATGCGTGACTCGACGGCGGCCTTGTCCTCGGCGCTGACCTTGTCACCCAGGTCGCGGATGGTGCGCTCGGCCTGGAAGGCGAGGGCGTCGGCCTGGTTGCGGCTCTCGATGGCGGCGCGCTTGGCCTTGTCCTCGGCGGCGTGCTCCTTGGCCTCCTTGACCATGCGGTCGACGTCCTCGTTGGAGAGCATCGAGGAGGCCGTGATGCGTACCGACTGCTCGCGCGAGGTGGCCTTGTCCTTGGCCTTGACATCGAGGATGCCGTTGGCATCGATGTCGAAGGTGACCTCGATCTGGGGCACGCCCCGGGGGGCCGAGGGGATGCCGTCCAGGATGAAGGTGCCCAGCGTCTTGTTGCCGCTGGCCATCTCGCGCTCGCCCTGCAGCACGTGGATCTCCACCTGCGGCTGGTTGTCGGAGGCGGTGGAGAAGACCTGGCTCTTGGAGGTCGGGATGGTGGTGTTGCGATCGATGAGCCGGGTCATCACGCCGCCCAGCGTCTCGATGCCCAGCGACAAGGGCGTGACGTCGAGCAGGAGCACGTCCTTGACGTCACCGGCGAGGACGCCGGCCTGGATGGCGGCACCGACGGCCACGACCTCGTCGGGATTGACGCCCTTGTGCGGCTCCTTGCCCCCGAACATCTTCTTGACCGCCTCGACCACCGCCGGCATGCGCGTCTGCCCACCCACGAGGATGACCTCGTCGATGTCCGACGCCTTGAGCCCGGCATCCTTCAGCGCGGCCTCGACCGGCTTGGCCGTGGCATCGATGAGGTCGGCCACCAGGTCCTCGAGCTTGGCTCGCGACAGCGTGGTCACCAGGTGCTTGGGGTTGCGGTCGGCGTCGACGGTGATGTAGGGAAGGTTGATCTCGGTGGTGCTGGTGGTGGAGAGCTCGATCTTGGCGCGCTCGGCGGCCTCCTTGAGGCGCTGCAGGGCCTGCTGGTCCTTGGCCAGGTCGATGCCCTGGTCCTTCTTGAACTCGTGGAGCAGCCAGTCGATGACCTTCTGGTCGAAGTCGTCGCCGCCGAGGTGCGTGTCGCCGTTGGTGGCCTTGACCTCGAAGACGCCGTCACCCAGCTCCAGGATGGAGATGTCGAAGGTGCCGCCGCCGAGGTCATAGACGGCGATCTGCTCGTCGACCTTCTTGTCGAGGCCGTAGGCCAGCGACGAGGCGGTGGGCTCGTTGATGATGCGCTTGACCTCGAGACCGGCGATGCGCCCGGCGTCCTTGGTGGCCTGGCGCTGCGTGTCGTCGAAGTAGGCCGGCACGGTGATGACGGCCTCGGTGACGGGCTCGCCCAGGTAGGCCTCGGCATCCGCCTTGAGCTTCTGCAGCGTCATGGCGCTGATCTCGGGCGGGCTGTAGGACTTGCCGTCGGCGAGCGTGACCACGATGCCGTCGCTGTTCTTGTCCTTCTCGACCTTGTAGGGCACGAGGTTGATGGAGCGCTGCACCTCGGGGTCATCCCAGCGGCGACCGATGAAACGCTTGATGGAGTAGATGGTGTTGGCCGGGTTGGTGATGGCCTGGCGCTTGGCGATCTGCCCCACGAGGCGCTCGCCCTGCTTGCTGAAGGCCACCACCGAGGGCACGGTGCGACCGCCCTCCGCGCTGGGGATGACGGTGGGCTCACCGCCCTCCATCACCGCGATGGCAGAGTTGGTGGTGCCGAGGTCGATGCCGATGATGCGTCCCATGGATGCTGCTCCTTGTGCCTGGGTGTCGTTCAGTCGTCGTTGTTGCCGGCGACGTCGTTACGTGCGACTGCCACGAGGGCAGGCCGGAGCACGCGATCGCCGATGGTGTAGCCCCGCTGGATCACCTTGGTGACGGTGCCGTCGGGCACGTCCGCCGTGTCCTCATACGAGATAGCCTGCTGGGTGTGCGGGTCGAAGGGCTCGCCCTCGCCCTCCATGATGCCGATGCCCTCGGCCTCGAGGAGCATCCGCAGCTTGCGGTCGATGGCGCTGATGCCCTCGACCCAGGGGCTGTCCTTGGCATCCTCGGGAACATGCTCGACCGCCAGGTCGAAGTCATCGGCCACGTCGAGCACCCGGATCAGCAGCCGGTCGGCCGCCATGCTGGCCGACTCCGCCCGTTCTTCCTCGGTGCGGCGCTTGAGGTTGGCGAAGTCGGCGCGGGCGCGCTGCCAGCCGGCTTCGGCTTCGGCCGCACGCTGCTCGGCAGCCTCCAGCTCGGCGCTGAGCTGCGCCAGCTGGTCGCTGAGCGAGGCGCCGCTGGTGTCGAGCGCGGCGATGCGCTCCTCGGCGCGCGTTCCGCCGCGCTTGGCGGCACTGGTCTTGGCCTGCTCGGCCTGTTGGGGGTCGCCGTTGGCGCCGGGGGCGCCGTTCGTCTTGTCGTTCATGCGTACAGGTGATCCACCAATTCGTTCATGAGGCCACGCACGTAGCGGACCGTGGAGATGGCATGTGGATAGGCCATGCGCGTGGGGCCGATGACACCCACGACACCCATGGCACGATCACGTCGGCCGTAGGACGCGACCACGAGCGAGACGTCGGACATCTCCTCGTGCTCGTTCTCACTGCCGATGAAGACGCTCACGTCATCAGAGCTGGCCAGGCGTTGCACGAGGTCGCCGAGGTAGGTCCGATCCTGCAGCACGTTGAAGACGCGGCGCAGCCGCTCGGAGCGCTCGAACTCGGGCTCCTTCATGACGTTGAGCAGGCCCTCGCTGAAGACCTCCTCGACGGAAGCCGAGTCGAACTCGTGCATCAAGCGGGAGACTCGCTCCACGGCCTGCGTGAACAGCGGATCCACCGAGCGCGGACGCTCTCGCAGGGTGTCGAGCACGGCGTCGACCTCGGGCGTGGTCTTGGCGCGAAGGACGCGGTCGACGCCATGGGCGATCTCGTCGAGCTCGGCCTGGGTGTACTCGCGATCGAGGTTGAGCAGCACCTGCTTGACCGGACCGTCGGTCATCACCAGCAGCAAGCTGGCAGAGCGCTCCGCCGTGGGCACGATGTCGATGCGACGGATGCGGCAGGCCTGCGGCTTGATGGGCGTGGCGATCGCTGCCGCCCGGGTGGCGCTGGCTAGCGTGGAGGCAGCCAGCCGGAACCATTGCTCGTTGGCGAACTCGACCTGGCCGAACTGGTGGCGGATCATCAGCTGCTCGACCGGGGCCAGGCTGAGCTGGTCGGAGATGGACTCCACGTAGACGCGGTAGCCGCGGTCGGTGGGAACACGTCCGGCGCTGGTGTGGGGATGACCCAGGAGCTCCGCGCTCTCCAATTCCGCCATGATGTTTCGCACGGTGGCAGGGCTGATGGAGAGCGCGTACTTCTCCACCAACGCGACACTGCCCACCGGCTGCGCGGTGGTCACGTACTCATCGATGATCGCCCGCAAGATGGCCGCTGAACGGTCCTCCAGCGGTCCGGGGCGTACCTTTCGCCTCGCCAATCGATCCTCTTGGTTCGTGTGCTGCTTCGTCTCCGGGTTAGCACTCCTACTGTATGAGTGCTAACTCTGCGGCCCGTATCGTATCAGTCCCCTGCCCTGAGTGTCAACGGCTTTGGCGGGCCCGCTATCGCTCGTGCCGCTTTCCGTCCGGCCGCTCCCGCGCGTGCCGCTCCCGCTCGTGCCCTCCCGCTCGGGCCGCTATCCTCCGAGCTCTATCCCCCGGAGACCAGACTGGCGATCGGATACCCGATCCGGGTGGCGCTGGGCCCCTGTCGGTGCCGGAGCAGGCCGGCCGATCGCCAATCGAGTCAGCGCCGACTCAAAGCGACACCGAGCCATCCGTGCTGAGTCCCCACAGGATCAGATGGCCGTCGACAGACCCCTGCCCGCAGCCCGGCGGCTCGTCTAGTCCCCGTGGGTTTGGGGCCGCTGAGGCAGAGCGGACTTTCCCGGCTGCGCCCGGCAAGCTGGCAGCGAATCAGCAGCCGGCAAGCGGAGCGAATCAGCAGCCGGCAGCCGGAGACGCGCCTGGCAGCCGGCGAAGCGGAGCGGCAGCTGGCTGACCCGCTCGCGTCGCCCAGGAGCCATCACCAGCATCGACGTACGTGCTACCAGCTGGCGG
This sequence comes from uncultured Chloroflexia bacterium, assembly GCA_963804575.1. Taxonomy (GTDB): domain Bacteria; phylum Chloroflexota; class Limnocylindria; order Limnocylindrales; family CSP1-4; genus JAFMJV01. Next base: position 15,581 of record CAWDQY010000002.1, on the reverse strand, counting down.
CCTCGCCGCCCACGCGATCCGCCGTGCGCTGCTCGTCCTCGCCGCTCGCGATGTAGGCATGGAAGGGATCCGCCGGGAGGCCGCGCTGCTGGCGAAGCTCGGCCAGCGGGCCGCGCACGTCGGTGAAGAAGGCGTCCCACAGCAGGTTGTTGGCGGCCAGCACGTCGCCGCGCTGCTGCGCCGCCACGAGCGCCTCGCGATCGACCAGCAGGGCCTTGGCGAAGAGCTCCTGCAGGGTCATCACGGAACGGATGATGGCCGGCACCTTGGGCTCGATGTTGTGACACTGGTCGAGCATGTAGGCGGTCTCGTTGGCCGTCTGCTGCGCCACGGGATCGCTGTCATCACGCATGGCGTTGATGAGCTCGTGCGTGATCCGGAACATCTGGTAGGGGTCGATGGAGCCGACCATGAGGTCGTCGTCACCGTACTTCTTGTCGTTCAGGTCGAACGAGCCGAGCTTGCCTTCGGCCAGCAGCAGGGCCACGATCTGCTCGATGTTGACCCCCAGGCTGTGGTGGCCGGTGTCGACGCAGACGACGGCCCGCTCGCCCACGCGGTTGCACAATGCCATCGCCCCGCCCCAGTCCTGCACGTCGGTCGAGTACAGGGAGGGCTCGAAGATCTTGTACTCGAGGTACAAGCGGGCCTGCGCCGGCAGGTGCTGGTAGATGGCCTGCAACCCCTCCAGCAGACGGTTGCGGCGCCAGCGCAGGTCGTCCTGGCCGGGGTAGTTGGTGCCGTCTCCAAGCCACACCTTGACGGCCGGTGCGTTCGTCTCCTCGGCGATGGTGCAGCACTCGATGATGGCCTCGAGCGCCTTGTGCCGGACCTCGGCCGAGGGATGGCACAGCGAACCCAGCATGTAGTCGGCATCCTGGAAGGTATTGGAGTTGACGGCGCCCATCTTCAGGCCCTTGGCCTGCATGTACGCCAGCAGCGCAGGGTAGTCGTCGACCTTGTCCCAGGGGATGTGCACGGCCACGGAACTGGCGATGCCGGTGTAGCGATGGACGGTCCCGGCGTCGTCGATCTTCTCCTCGACCGTCCGTGGCGTGCCCGCCTGCTTCCACACCCGGAAACGGGTCCCGGTGTTGGCGAAACCCCACGACGGGATCTCGATCTCGAGCTGGTCGACAGCCCAGAGCAGTCGGTCCCCGATGGCGCTCGCGCTGGCGTCGATGGTGGAAGTCATCCCCGGTGTCTCCTCGTCCTGCTACCCGGCCACCAGATCGGCCATGGGCCCGCTCATCCTAGACCGACCCAGGGCCTACGGTGCGGCCTCGAAGTTCTCGTACAGGTACCGCCGCGGGACCTGTCCTGACTCGTGGATCCTGGCTGCCACCTCACGTCCGAAGTAGCGCCAGTGCCAGGGCTCGTAGCCGTAGCAGGAGACGGACCGTTTGCCCTTCGGGTACGACATGATGAAGCCGTACTTCCAGCCGTTGCGAGCCAGCCACTTGCCCGACGGCGACTCCCCGAAGGTGGTCTTCAAGGGCACGCTCGGCGCGGTGGTGAAGTCCAGCGTGGTCCCCAGCTGGTGTTCCGAGTGGCCCGCGCGCGCCGAGAACTTGACCGCGGTCTCGAACCCCTGCGAGCGCACGTACGAGGCGAAGAGCGCCTTCTGGTAGTCGTACGATCGATACGCCGAACGCACCGCCAGCGGCTTGCCTGCCCGCCGCGCGGCTGCCGTCAGCTCCCGCAGGTCGGCGATCATGATCTTGCGCACCTGGCCGCTACCGGCGATGCCCGCGCGCGAGACCGAGACCAGGTCGCTCGGCTGGTAGCGCCGCCGCAGCTTGAGGTTGGTGTCCAGCAGTGTCCGTTTCCACTGCCTGACCTGGCCGTAGCGCGTGGCTTCGTCCTGGATGAGGCACTCCGGCAGGCGCAGCTTGGCCGGCTCGAGCGACGTCGCCGGTACGGTCGAGGCACCGTCCTGGGGCGTGGCCGTGCTGGCCAGCACGGCCACGGCCGAATCCAGGCTGGGCGGGGCGAAGGGCGGCGGCCACGTTCTCCTCCGCAGCTGCGGATGGGGCAGCGGCACCCACCAGGAGCACCAGGCTGAGGGTGCTGACGACGACGCGACGGATGATCGACCTTGGCATGCCCGAATGCTACGCGCCCGGCCCGCGACGCGCAGATGGGGAGCTGTCGCTGACGGCGTCGGGCAGCAGGCGCACGAAGACCTCGTTGGCCAGCAGACGGCCGGACTGGGTCAGGCGGGTGCGTCCAGCGACGTCCTCCGCCAGCCCCTCGGATCGCGCCCACTGCAGGCCGGGGCCGAGGCTGGCCTCGCGGGCAAGCGTCCCGTCGATGCCCTCGAGCAGGCGCAGGCCCAGGATGGCGCGCTCGGCCAGGGCGGTCGTGGCGTCGAGCTGTTCGCTGCCACCCGGCGGCAGCTGGCCGGCCTCGAGCGCCCCGATGTAGGTGTCCAGCCGTGCGGCATTCCACCACCGTCGCAGCTGGCCATCGGACGCGTGCGCCCCGGGTCCAAGGGCGAGGTACGGCCGGCGGTGCCAGTAGAGCAGGTTGTGCCGGCTCTCCCATCCCGGCCGCGCCAGGTTGGCCACCTCGTACCGTCGCAGCCCGCCGGCCGCGGCCAGCTCGTCGGTGAGCAGCTCCATCTCGGCCGCACGCTCGTCGGACTGTCCCGCCGCCGCGCGCTTCCGCCAGGCCCGCGCTCCACGACTCACCGGAAGGTGGTCGCCCAGCGGGCCGGTGAGGCCTTCGGCATCGGGATCATCCAGCGTGAGCGTGTAGACCGAAAGGTGGTCGGGCGACAGGTCCAGGCTGGCCTGCAACGTGCGCCGCCACGATCGGAGTGTCTGGCCGGGGATGTCGGTGAGCAGGTCCAGGCTGATCGAGCCGATGCCCGCGGCACGAGCGGCGCCCACGGCAGCCTCGACATCGGCGCGCCGGTGCCGTCGACCGAGCCGTTGCAGCTCGCCATCGGCCATCGACTGCGCGCCGATGGAGAGCCGGTTCACGCCGGCCGCCCGGAAGCCGGCCAGGTCGCCGATCTCGTCGGCTCCGGGGTTGGCCTCGAGGGTGACCTCGGCGTCGCGGTCGATGCCCAGCGACGCCTCGACCGCAGCCAGCAGGCCCGCCACCTGGGCAGGCTGCATCAGCGACGGCGTGCCGCCACCCAGGTAGACGCTCGTGAGCGGCGACCGACCCATCCCGCCGACGGCTCCGAGGTGGCGTCTGCACGCAGCTCGAGCTCGCGACCCAGCGCCGTCAGCAGCGCCGCGATGCGGTTCCGCGGCCCCCGCGCCGCCGCGCCCGCCAGGACCACGAAGTCGCAGTAGGGACAGAGCGAGACGCAGAACGGGAAGTGGACATACAGACCCTCCGGCGGGCCCGTTCCTGCCGCCGCCTGGCCATGGCTCGCCTGGGCGAACAGGTCGAGGTCAGTCAGCCGATGGCCCCGATCCGCTTCCTAGCCGCGACCGATGTCGCGCCGCCCGATGACGTAGGCACCCGCGTCGCCGGTGCCGCGGGGTCGCGGCCGGACCTGCTCGATGGCGGCGCGCTTGGGTGGCCCCATGGTCATGAAGAAGGCGAAGCGGGTGATGGCATGGCCCACGAACGCGGCCGCGATGCCGCCCGTCATCAACACCAGCACGCTGCCGATGGCGCCGATGAGCATCCAGTTCAGGACCATCGGCAATCCGCGACTGCCCGTGCCGGCTCGCACGGCCCCGGCATAGATGAAGGCGGCTGAGCCGATCGCCAGCCAGTCGGGCAAGCCCAGCACCAGCAGCAGGCCCAGCAGCACACCGCGAAAGAGGAACTCGTCGAAGAAGGCGGTACCGACCGCGAAGAGGACGCCACCGGGGTACCGGCCGGGGGTGGGGAAGCTGATGCGGCCGTTGAGGAAGATGGCCAGCACGAAGGCGCCGACCACGCCGGCGGCGCCGTAGAGCAGGCCCAGCAGCATCGCGTTGCCGCGATCGGGCGCCAGCGTCAGGTTCAGCTCGGAGACCGGCGAAGGGTGCAGCGCGAAGACGATCAGCGCCAGCGCCAGACCGGCGCCGTACCAGGACAGGCGGGACAGCCAGACGCGCCACTCGCCGTCCTGCGTGTCCCACTCAGCGGCGCTGAAACGCCTGGCGTCGAGGCGCAGCAGGAACATGAGCGCGGCGAAGCCGACGAACAGGAGGTACTGCAGCGGCTCCGGTATCAACTAGTCGACCTCGCTGCTGCGCAGCACCGCCAGGAACGCCTCCTGCGGGATCTCCACGCTGCCCACCTTCTTCATCCGCGCCTTGCCCTCTTTCTGCTTCTCGAGCAACTTGCGCTTGCGCGTCACATCACCACCGTAGCACTTGGCGAGGACGTTCTTGCGCATGGCTCGGACGGTCTCGCGGGCGATGACGTTGGAGCCGATGGCCGCCTGCACGGGTACCACGAACATCTGGCGCGGGATGAGGTCCTTGAGCTTCCTGGTCAGCTCCCGGCCGGCGCCTTGAGCATCCTCACGGTGGACGATGATACTCAGCGCGTCGACCGGCTCGCCATTCACCAGCACGTCGAGCTTCACGAGATCGCCGACGCGGTAGCCGATCTCCTCGTAATCCATCGAGGCATAGCCCTGGGTGCGGCTCTTGAGCTGGTCGTAGAAGTCGACGATGACCTCGGCCAGGGGCAGCTCGAACTTCATCAACACGCGCGTGGGGTCCAGGTACTCCATGTCGGCGAAGGCGCCGCGGTGGTTCTTGGCCAGCTCCATCAGCGTGCCGATGTACGTCGCGGGCGTGACGATGCTCAGCTTCACCCAGGGCTCGGCGATGGACTCGATATCCGACGGGTCGGGCAGGAGGGCCGGGTTCTCGACCTGCACCTTGCCGCGTCCGTGGGTCAGCGTGACGAGGTACTCCACCGATGGCGCGCTGGCGATGATGTCGAGGTCGAACTCGCGCTCCAGGCGCTCCTGCACGATCTCCATGTGCAGCAGGCCCAGGAAGCCGATGCGAAAGCCGAAGCCGAGCGCGACCGACGACTCGGGCTCGAAGCTGATCGAGGCGTCGTTGAGGTGCAGCTTCTCGAGCGCCTCGCGCAGGACCGGGTAGTCCGGGCCGTTGATGGGGTAGACGCCGGCGAAGACCAGCGCCTTGGCTGGCTTGTAGCCGGGCAACGGCGCAGCCGCCGGCCGACGAGCCGAGGTCAGCGTGTCGCCCACCTGGCAGTCACGCACCGATTTCAGTCCGGTGGCCGCATAGCCCACCTCCCCTGGACCGAGCACCTTCACCGGCACGAGCTGCGGTCGGAACACGCCCAGCTCGACGATCTCGCTCTGGACCCCCGAGGCCATCAGGCGGATCTCCTCCCCGGCGCGAAGGGTGCCCTGGCTCAGGCGGACGTAGGCCACCACGCCCTTGTAGGCGTCGTAATGCGAATCGAAGATGAGTCCCGACAGTGGCGCATCCGGGTCGCCGCCTGGCGCAGGGATGCGCTCGACGATGGCCTCCAGCACCTCGGGCACGTTGGTGCCGTCCTTGGCGCTGACCATGATGACCTCCTCGCGCGGGATGGCGAGGACGTTCTCCAGCTCCTCGATCACCAGCTCGGGCTGGGCCGAAGGCAGGTCGATCTTGTTGAGCACCGGGATGATGACGAGGTTCTGCGCCAGCGCCAGGTAGACGTTGGCCAGCGTCTGGGCTTCGATCCCCTGCGCCGCATCGACCACCAGGATGGCACCTTCACACGCCTGCAGGCTGCGGCTGACCTCGTAGCTGAAGTCGACATGGCCGGGCGTATCGATGAGGTTGAGCCCGTAGCGCAGGCCGTCACGAGCGGTGTGCTCAAGGCGCACCGCGCGGGCCTTGATGGTGATTCCCTTCTCGCGCTCGAGGTCCATGCTGTCGAGCACCTGGCTGGTCATCTGGCGCTTGTCGATGGTGTGGGTCAGCTCGAGGAATCGATCGGCCAGGGTCGACTTGCCGTGGTCGACGTGGGCGATGATCGAGAAGTTGCGCAGACGTGACTGAGGGATCGCTTCCATGGGGCACCGCGAGTCTAGCAAGGAGGGCGCGGGCTCCGCGTTCGGAGCCGGCGGTCGGCTCGTGCCGCGCGGATCCGGTGGCTACGCCTCGACGTTCAGGGGGCCCGGCGCGAGCCTTGCCGCCACGGATCCCATCATGCGCGCGAGGACCTCGAGGTCCTCAGCCGCGACCTGGTCGAGGAAGTACGCCTTGATGCCGCGCAGGTGGATGGGGCTGGCGGAGCGCAGCTTCTGCAGCCCCGCCTGCGTCAGGACCGCCTCCGCGCCGCGTCCGTCGGAGGAACACTGGCTGCGGGTCACGAGGCCGTCCGCCTGCAGGCGATCGATGAGCCGCGTCACCCCGCTGCGCGTGAGGAAGATGCCTTCCGCCAGCTGGCTCATGCGCAGGCGTCGCTGGGGCGCTTCGGCAAGATGCAGCAGGGCCGAGTAGTCGGCCAGGGACAGGCCTGCCTCGGCGCGCAGGTCCTGGTCGAGCCGGTCCACGAGGCGGGTGTGGGCCATCAGCAGCGCGCGCCAGGCCGAGAGGCGCGGGTCACGAGCCGAGATGGCCGCTGACGTCGCGCGCGCATCCTGTTCCCTCGTGTCGATGGTCATGCCGTCATCGTAGCGCAAGCGAGTAGTACTTGCGTGCGCAATCATCTGCTATCATTGACTGCGCAATCACCTAGCTCGGCGTCCTGGCGACGCGAGCCACGTCCAAACGCAGGAGAAACCCATGAGCACCTGGAAGATCGACCCCGCCCACACCGATGTGCAGTTCTCGGCCAAGCACCTGATGGTGACCAATGTCCGAGGCACGTTCCACGTCGTGGAGGGCGAGCTCGAAATCGATGAGCACGACCCGACCAGCGCGCGGGGCGAGATCCGCATCGGCAGCGCGAGCCTCTCCACCGGCAGCGAGCAACGGGATGGTCACCTGCGTCAGCCGACTTCTTCGATGCCGAGGCCGAGCCCTGGATCACGGCCAGGCTGGTGCGTGTCGAGCCCGCCGGTGAGCGCTACCGGGTATACGCCGATGTCACCATCCGTGGCATCACTCGCCCGGTGGTCTTCGACGGCGAGTTCCTCGGCATCGTCCCCAACCTCGGTGGCGGCCGTCATACCGGCTTCGAGCTATCGGCCAAGGTCGATCGAGAGGACTGGGGTCTGACCTGGAACATGGGTCTCGAAGCCGGTGGGTGGCTCGTCAGCAAGGAGGTGAGCCTCCAGCTCGTCGTGGCGGCCGACGAGGTCGAAGCGGCCGTCGGTGTCACCAGCGAGGAAGCCGCGCGCGCCGCAGCCTGACGGAGCCGGCACGCGACCTGACTGGCGCTGGTACGCGTCGTGCGGTACCATTTCGATTCGCGCCGACGCGGGTCGTGTCGCGGCACTGCGTGCCCGTCGACTGGTGCTCGCGCCGAAGAACATCCAGAGCTGTTGAGGACATACCACCTTGGCCCATTCATCGCGGAGCTGGTCCGGCGCACGAACGCCGCAGGCCCTCAAGCGCGTGCGTCAGTCCAATCGCCGCAACGACATCCTGCAGCCACGGCGCTCCGCCGCCAAGACGCAGGTGAAGAACGCGCTGCTCGCAGCCGAGGGTGGTGACGCTGAAGCCACCCGCAAGGCCGTGGCTGAGGCCGCCGCGGCGCTCGACCACGCAGCCAAGGTCGGCGCCATCCATCCCAACAATGCCGCGCGCCGCAAGAGCCGCCTGATGTTGCGAGCCAACGCCGCCCTTGGTGGCGAGGCGCTGGGCGTCAGCACCAAGCCACAGCGCCAGGTCGGCAAGGCCGCCGCCGCCAAGGCCGCCAAGGCCCGCATCGCCGCGGGCAAGGCGTCCAAGGCCAAGGGTGAGCAGACCGCAGCCGGCAAGGCCCGGGCCGCGCTCAGCAAGTCCGCTCGAACGGCCGAGACGAAGTCCGCCAAGCCCAAGGCCGCCGCCACCTCGTCCACCGCGACCGACACCGCCAAGTCCACGGCGGCCAAGCCGGCCGCCAAGAAGCCGGCGGCCAAGAAGACCCCGGCCAAGACGGCCGCCAAGAAGCCGGTGGCCAAGAAGACCCCGGCCAAGACGACGGCCAAGAAGAGCACCACCAAGAAGAGCGAGTAGCGCTCCGCTCCGGGCACCTCCCGGACAGCCAGAAGCGGCGGCTCGAACCCTCGAGACCGCCGCTCTTCTGTGTCTGACCGCCGCTCTTGTGTCGGAGTGACGCTCTCACTGTGTCTGTCGGCAGGTTGCCCCGTCCGGGACCGTGGACGACCGTCTACGCGACGGCGGCCAGGCGCTGTTGGATCTCCTCCGCCGGGGGCGGCTCGCGCAGTGCACGCCAGCCGGCGGCGACGAGCGCCCCGCCGAGCGTCATCAACGTGAGCATCAGCACCGTCTCACCCTGCCAGCGCCAGACGGCGGCTTCGAACGAGGCGGTGTCGGTGATGCCGTCAGCACGCAGATCCGCTTCGGAGCCATCATCGATGAAGCGCATGTAGGTGCACTCGGGACCGGTGGCGCACTCGAGCTGACCGCCCATGGTCTCGGGTCGGTAGCCCGAATCGGCGTAGATGAACAGCAGCCGCAAGGCCACGTACATCAGGGCGAGGCTGATCCCCGTGACCGTGCCAGCGAAAGCGGCGTTGGTGAAGAGTCGCCAGCGCGGACGCCAGCGCAACGACTTGTTGTTGGCGTAGAAGCCGATGATGAGGCCGGCGAACGGCGCGGAGACGAACACCAGGGCCTGGATGGCGACCACCAGCTCGAAGCTGATGGCGATGGTGACCGCCATGCCCAGGCCGACCATGGCGGCGTAGATGGCCCCCCGGTCAAGCACCCGACCCTCTCCGGATCGGGTGCCTGGCGTCGTCGGCTCATCCAGTCCAGCGTCTTCGATCGGCGCGCCGGTCGGATCGACGTTGGGACCGGCCTCGTCGGTGCGGGGGCCCTGGATGGTCAAGCGGTCGCGGCCTACTGGCCAGCCAGCGCGCGTCGGCCCGGATACACGGCGATGTCGCCGAGCTCGGCGTCGATGCGCAGCAGCCGGTTGTACTTGGCCACGCGCTCCGATCGCGACGGTGCGCCCGTCTTGATCTGACCGCTGTTGGTGGCCACCGCGAGATCGGCGATGGTGGTGTCCTCGGTCTCGCCGGAGCGATGGCTGATGACCGCGCCCCAGCCGTGGGAGCGCGCCAGGTCGACCGTCTGCAGGGTCTCGCTGAGCGTGCCGATCTGGTTGAGCTTGACGAGGATGGCGTTGGCGGCCAATTCCTCGATGCCGCGCGCCAACCGCTCCGGGTTGGTCACGAGCAGATCGTCGCCGACGATCTGGCAGCGATCACCGATCCTTGCCGTGAGCTGCGCCCAGCCCTTCCAGTCGTCCTCCGCGAGGCCGTCCTCGAGGCTGACGATGGGGTAGCGATCGACCCAGTCGGCCCAGAACTCGACCATCTCGCTGGTCTTGAGCGAACGGCCTTCCTTGGCCAGCTTGTAGGTGTACTCACCCTCGGCATCGGGCTCGCCGTCGACGAGCTCGGTGGTGGCCGGGTCGAGCGCGATGGCGACCTGCTCGCCCGGCTTGTAGCCGGCACGCTCCACGGCCTGCAGCACGACCTCGATGGCCGCCTGGTTGGAGGGCAGCGTCGGCGCGAACCCGCCCTCGTCACCCTGGCCGGTGGCGAGACCCTTGCTGTGCAGCTCGGCCTTCAGGGCATGGAAGATCTCCGCTCCCGCGCGCAGCGCCTCGGCGAAGCTGTCCAGGCCCACCGGCATGACCATGAACTCCTGGAAGTCGGTGGAGTTCGCGGCGTGCTGGCCGCCGTTGAGGATGTTGAACATCGGCACGGGCATGGTCCAGGCGCCGGCACCGCCGAGGTAGCGGTACAGCGGCAGCCCATAGGAGATCGATGACGCGTGGGCACACGCCAGCGAGACGCCGAGGATGGCATTGGCACCAAGGTTGCCCTTGTTGGGGCTGCCATCGAGCTCACGCAGGAGCGCGTCGATGCCGCCCTGGTCGGAGGCATCCTCGCCCAGGATGGCCGGGGCGATGGTCTCCACCACGTTGGTCACGGCCTGCTGGACGCCCTTGCCGTTGTAGCGCGACTTGTCGCCGTCACGCAGCTCGACGGCCTCGTGGGCGCCGGTGGACGCGCCTGACGGCACGGCCGCGCGGCCGACCGCACCATCGTCGAGCACGACGGTCACCTCGACGGTGGGATTGCCGCGCGAGTCAAGGATCTCTTGCGCGTCGATGTAGTCGATAAGCGTCATCAGGCTCCCTCGCTCTGGCGGTCCTGCAGGACCGCGATGCCCGGCAGCTCCCGGCCCTCGAGGAACTCGAGGGAAGCGCCGCCGCCGGTTGAGATGTGGGTGAAGCGCGACGTCAGGCCGAGCTCCTCGATGGCAGCCACGGAGTCGCCGCCACCGACCACCACGGAGGCGCCGGCGTCGCAGCGATCGGCCAGCATGCGCGCGACCGAGCGTGTGCCGTCACCGAAGGTGGGAACCTCGAAGACGCCCAGCGGGCCGTTCCACAGGACCGTCTCGCAGTCCCCCAGGGCAGCCTCGAAGGCCTCGATGGAATCGGGACCGATGTCGACCGCTGACCAGGAGTTGGGGATCTTCTTCACCGGCACGACCTTGTGCTCGGCGCCACGGGTGACCTCCTTGGCCACCAGCACGTCGGTCGGGAGCAGCAGCTCCACGCCCTTCATCTCAGCCGTCTTCAGGATGCGCCTGGCATCCTCGACGCGGTCCTTCTCCAGCAGGGACTTGCCCACGCTGTAGTCCTGTGCGACGAGGAAGGTGTTGGCCATGCCGCCGCCGATGAGGAGCTTGTCGACCCGCTCGAGGAGCGAGTCGAGGACCTTGATCTTGTCGGAGACCTTGGCGCCGCCGATGATGGCGGCGAACGGCTTGCGGGGGTTCTCGAGCAGGCTGCTGAGGTTGCGGATCTCGCGCTCCATCAGCAGGCCGGCGAAGGCCGGCAGGATCTCGGCTACCCCGACCGTGCTGGCATGGGCCCGATGCGCGGTGCCGAAGGCATCGTTGACATAGACATCGCCATAGGCTGCCAGGGCCGCGGCGAAGTCCGCGTCGTTGGCCTCCTCCTCGACGTGGAAGCGCAGGTTCTCGAGCAGCAGCAGCTGCCCGGGCTTCAGGCGGTTGACCGCGTCGCTGGTGCCCAGGCCGATGGCATCGCCAGTGGCGGGCACGGGTCGGCCGATGAGCTCCGACAGGTGCTGCGCCACCGGTCGGAGGCGGAGCGAGTCGGTGACCTTGCCCTTGGGGCGGCCGAGATGGCTCATGAGCACGACGGAGGCGCCGTGCTCGAGCAGGTACACGATGGTGGGGAGGGCGGCACGGATCCGGGAGTCATCCCGGACCCGACCATCCTCGATGGGGACGTTGAAGTCGACGCGCATGAGCACACGCTTGCCTTGCGGGTCGAAGTCCCGGACGGTGAGCTTTTCCATGCTGCTACCTGGCTGCGTTCGGTCGGCCGGCCGTCCTAGAGGCGCTCGCCCATGTACTCGACCAGGTCGGCGACGCGGCAGCTGTAGCCCCACTCGTTGTCGTACCAGGCGAGGACCTTCACGAAGTTGCCGCCCAGGCTCATGGTGCTGGGCGCATCGATGATGGAGCTGCGGTCGTCACCGCGGAAGTCGCTCGAGACGAGCGGCTGGGTCTCGACGCCGAGGATGCCCTTCATGGGCCCGTCAGCAGCGGCCTGGAAGGCGGCGTTGAGCTCCTCCACCGTGGCGTCACGCTCCAGCTCGGCCGTGAAGTCGACCACGCTCACGGTGGGGGTCGGGACCCGCAGGCTGAAGCCGTCGAACTTGCCCTTCAGCTCAGGGATGACCAGGGCCAGCGCCTTGGCTGCGCCGGTGGTGGTGGGGATGATGTTGAGGGCGGCAGCGCGCGCGCGGCGCGGATCCTTGTGGAAGACGTCGAGGACGTTCTGGTCGTTGGTGTAGCTGTGGATGGTGTTCATCAGGCCGCGCTTGATGCCCCAGCCGTCGTGGACGACCTTGGCGGCCGGCGCCAGGCAGTTGGTGGTGCAGCTGGCGTTGCTGATGATGTGGTGCTTGGCGGGATCGTAGGTACCCTCGTTGACGCCCAGCACGATGGTGGCGTCCTCGTTCTTGGCCGGGGCGCTGATGAGCACCTTCCTGGCGCCAGCCTGGAGATGGCCGGCGGCCTTGGTCGCATCGGTGAAGATGCCGGTGGACTCGATGACGATGTCGACGCCGAGGTCACCCCAGGGCAGGGCGGAAGGATCGCGCTCGGTGAGGACCTTGATCTCCTTGCCGTTGACGATCAGCGAGCTGTCGGTGTGCTCCACGCTGCCGTCGAAGGGGCCGTAGGTGGAGTCACGCTTGAACAGCAGGGCGTTCAGCTCGACCGACATGAGGTCGTTGATGGCAACGACCTCCGCGCCGGGCGTGCGCTCGATGAGGGCCTTGAGCGACTGGCGGCCGATGCGGCCGAAGCCGTTGATGCCGACTCGAGTGGTCATGGATGGGACTCCTTGCTTCGCGCTGCGCCCTGCCCAGCGGTCGCTGGGGAGCGAGCAGTTCATCTGGTCGTCGTGCCAGGTGGCCCTCGTCGCACGTGACGAGTCGGGGCCCTGGCGCTATGTGGTGGCGTCCGCCGACACTGCGGCCGCGCTCTGATGGTCCCCCTGGTCGACCGAGTCGGGCAGGGCCGATGCGACGAGAGGTACCGTGCCGATAAGCCCAACGTCATCGCCGAGGGCGGCCTGCACGATGCGGACACGCTCGGCCTGGATCCTGAATGCCGTCCTGGCCACGGCTTCCCTGGCCGGCGCGATCAGCCGCTCCCCCCACGCGAGCGTGATGCCACCACCCAGGATGACCACCTCCGGGCCGAAGACGTTCACGATGGAGACCACCGCGACGGCCACGGCCCGTCGAGCACGCTCGATTATGACGCCTGCCGCCGCATCGCCCAAGTCGGCTGCGCGCGAGACATGCACCGCGGTCAGCGGCAGCGGCGCGATCTCGGCCGCGATGCGCGCGAGGATCGGCGCGTCCTCGCCGGCGTCGAGCGCCGCCCGCGCGTTAGCGGCGATGCCGGTGCCGCTCGCCAGGGCCTCGAGATGGCCGACGCCGCCACAGCCACAGGTGGGCCCGTCCATGTCCACGGTCATGTGCCCGAGCTCGCCGGCGACACCGTCCGGACCCACGATGGGACGTCCACCGCTGAGGATGGCGCCACCAACGCCGGTGGAGATGGTCAGGTAGATGAGGTCACCCGAGCCCTCCCCTGCGCCGAAGTCTCGCTCGCCCAGGATGTTCACGTTGGTGTCCTTGCCCATCGCCCACGGCAGCCCGAGGGCCTCCCCGAGGGTGGGCGCCAGCGGAAAGCCCCACCAGGCGTCCCGCAGGTTGGGCGGATCGATGAGCCTGCCGGTGGCGGAGTCCAGCGGCCCGGGCGCGGCGATGCCCACGGCGATGGGTTCGTCGCCTCCGGCTGCGAGGTGCTCGGCGCGGGCCTGGCGCAGCAGCCCCAGGCAGTGATCGACGACCGCCGGCACACCCTCGTGCACGGGGATGGCACCGGCATGGCGCACGCTGACCACGCCTCCCGGGGTGACCGCCGCCGCACGAGCGTTGGTCGCACCCAGGTCGAGGGCGAGGACCGGGCCGCGGAGGTGGCTGCTGGCGAAGTCGGCGGGCACGCTGGGTCTCATGAGTGGTGACGACACCACCAGTGTAGAGACAGCAAGTGACCCCGGTCGGGCTGACCGGGGTCACCGTTCGCGTCAGAGAGAAGGAGTCAGCCGCCGATGCGGAAGACGCTGCCGCCACACTTGGGGCAGGTGCCCTTGGTCGCGGGCTTGCCATTCTTCATGGTGATCTTCTGCGGGTTCTGGATCTCGACCTTCTGCTTGTCCTTGACGCAATATGCCTCGGCCATGCCGTTTCCTCCTATCCCTCCGAGCGTCTGGTCGAGCTCGGAACCCTCTGGGACCCGATCATCTGCCGGGTCTCACTTGGCGAACAGCAACGTTGGTGCCATTCCTGACTGTAGTAGGTTGCCATCTCTAGGCCCAGTGTGACGGACGCCAGTGCAGCTCGCCCGAGCGTGCCTGCTGCTCGTCCATCTCGGCAAGTACGTGCAAGGCCTCCAGTCCGGTCGCGATGAGGCCCTCTTCTGCCGCTTCCTTCTGCTCCCCCATCACGGCGACGCCCTTGGTGCGCTGTGCGAACGCGGTGCACACCACACCGGCACGGCATCCGGCAAGTCCGGCCAGGATGAGCACCGCCGAGGCCTCCATCTCGAAGTTGACCACGCCTTGTGCTGCCATGCGTTCCGCCAGGTCCGGAAAACGAGGCGGCAGCTGCGGGTGGGGCCGACCCTGGCCGGCGTAGAAGCTCGGTGACGTCGCCGTGATGCCCAGGTGGGCAGGGAGACCGGTCCGGTTGGCAGCCTCCACCAACGCGGCGACGGCTCGATAGTCGGCGACCGCGGGATAACCATCGTCGACGTAGAACCGGGTGGTGCCTTCGAGGCGGACAGCACCGGTGCTGATCACGAGATCCCCGAGCGCGATGTCCTCGCGAAGCACGCCGGAGGAGCCGATGCGGATGAAGGTCGGCTTGCGCTCGGCGATGGCGAGGACCTCGGCGAGGACGATCTCCACGTTGTCGGTGCCGATACCGGTCGCCACCACCGAGATCCGCAGGCCGCGGTGAAGGCCCGTGACGGAGTTGAACTCTCGGTGGCGACGCTTGACCTCGACCGTGTCGAGCAGGGACGCGATGCGGTCCGTCCGATCGGGGTCGCCGGGGAGCAGGATGTAGTCCGCCACCTCACCAGCGGCGAGGTCGATGTGGTACTGGCGACCTTCGTCGCGCGACGACACCTGCGGGATCGCGTCAAGCAAGCCGACTCCCCGTTTCCACCTCGACCAGCGCGAGGGCTGCGCGGAACGATAGTCACCGTCGTGCCCGCGTGCAAGCCCGACCGCCGACCCGACCGTCCCGCGCCACCCGCGCCGGCCGTCCGGGGAGCGCCTACGATGGAGCCATGCGCGATTCCCGAGACACCCTCGCGGCCATCCTCGACGAGCACCTCGAGGTCGCCGTCGCGACGCGCGCACAGCTGCTTCCAGCCATCGACGAGCTGGCCGCGAACGTCATCGCTGCGATCGAGGCTGGGGGCAAGCTCATCGTCTTCGGCAATGGTGGCAGCGCCGCCGACGCGCAACACTTCGCGGGCGAGCTGACCGGTCACTACCGGCGCGACCGACGCGCCATCCCGGCCATCGCGCTGACCACCGACAGCTCCGTCCTCACCGCCATCGCCAACGACTACGGCTACCAGGACGTCTTCGCCCGGCAGGTCGAGGCACTCTGCCACCCGGGCGATGTCGTCGTCGGCATCAGCACCTCCGGCGATGCCGAGAACGTGCTGCGCGGCCTGCGGGCGGCGCGTGACCGGGGCGCGCTGACATGGGCGCTCAGCGGCGCCAGCGGTGGACGCATCGCGGATGTCGCCGAGCAGGTGCTGCGCGTGCCATCGGAAGTCACGGCGCGCATCCAGGAGATGCACATCACCGTCATCCACGCGGTCTCG
>CAWDQY010000001.1:0-97776 GCA_963804575.1 uncultured Chloroflexia bacterium | reverse complement strand
ATACGGAAGTAGTTCTGGAAGGTGACCGTGGCCATGGTCATGGACTCGCGCTGGACGCGCACGCCCTCCTTGGCCTCGATGGCCTGGTGCAGGCCCTCCGACCAGCGGCGGCCGGGCATCTGGCGGCCGGTGAACTCGTCCACGATGACGATCTCGTCTTCCTTGACGATGTAGTCGCGGTCCCGCTTGTAGAGCGCGTGGGCGCGCAGGGACTGCTCGAAGTGGCGGGGCAGCCGTGGGTCCGTCTCGACGCCGTAGAGGTCGCGGATACCGAGCAGCTTCTCGATCTTGGCCACGCCCTCCTCGGTGGCCGAGACGGCGTGCTCCTTGAGGTCCACGAAGTAATCGCCGCCCTCGTCCGCGCCATCGGGACGCGGCTCGAGGCGAGGCACGAGGCGGGCGAAGACCTTGTAGAGGTCGCCCGACTCGCCGGCCGCACCACTGATGATAAGCGGCGTGCGCGCCTCGTCGATAAGGATGTTGTCGACCTCGTCGACGATGGCGAAGTGGCGCTTTCGCTGCACCCGCTCACTGAGCTCCTGCACCATGTTGTCGCGCAGGTAGTCGAAGCCGAGCTCGTTGTTGGTGGCGTAGGTGACATCGGCGAGGTAGGCCTCGCGGCGCTCCACCGGGCGCAGGTGCAGCAGCTTCTCGTCCTTGGTGGGGTAGTCGGGATCGTAGATGAAGGAGGTGTCGTGCTGGACGATGCCGACCGACAGGCCGAGCCCGTGGAAGATCGGACCCATCCACTGCGGGTCGCGCTTGGCGAGGTAGTCGTTGACGGTGACGATGTGGACGCCCCAGCCAGACATGGCGTTGAGCGCAGCCGCCAGCGGCGCCACGAGGGTCTTGCCCTCGCCCGTCTTCATCTCGGCGATCTTGCCCTGGTGGAGCACGATGGCGCCCAGGAGCTGGACATCGAAGGGACGCATCTGCAGCCGGCGGCGGCTGACCTCTCGTGCGGCCGCGAAGACGTCGGGCAGCACCTCGTCGAGCGCCTGCTGCATGCGCCGGGAGTCAGCTCTCTCGCGGGCCTTGCGAAGCTCTGAACGCCGCTCGCTGTCGGCCGTGTGCAGCTCCTCCTCTGAGGGCTCAGCGGCGGGGGCTGCCTGGCGCACCTCTTCGCGCACGTCGACCATCTCAGCCCTGATCTGATCGTCACTGAGGCCCGCATAGTGGGACTCGAGCTGGTTGATCTGGTCGACCAAGGGCTGGAGTGGTCTGAGATTGGACTCTTCGGACGTGCCAGTGAGGCGGGAGATGAATCTACGCATAAGTGTTGGGAGTATAGAGCTCAGGAGCGAGCGACCCCTGGCGCGCGGCTGGAAGGAGCGCGGCGTGGCGGCAGCGCCTGTCGGTCGAGTGCGCCGAGCACGAAATCCTCGTTACCCCTTGTGCTGGAGCGGCGTCCCTTTGTACACTTGGGTGAAACGCCGGCGGCCACCCGCCGGCGTCGTCCATATGCGGCCGTTACAGGGAACGTGCCCTGGCTAACGGACCGATGAGGGAGAGAGAGGATCAGTGAAGCCGTTTTCGGTTGAGCCCGGAGCCGAGATCGGAGATCAGTCGTTCACCGACCTGATCGCCTGCGAGCGTGACTGCAGGAACTGCAGCTACGCCGCCTGGCTGGATTGCGATGGCAACTGCGGAGAATGTGTTCACAACGGCTATTGCCCTTGTGTCAACCCCGTCGTCGCTCGCAGCAAGACCGCACTCAAGATCATCGAGTTGCGACCCCTGCTTCTGCAGGACCTCCGCTCTCGACGTTAGAACCGACCACCCCGACAGCCCATGGACTACGCGCTGATCCGTGATCTCGCGTCCCGAGTCCACGCGACGTCGGGGCGTCTTTGACCTCGCCGGCAAGACCGAACAGTTGATCGCGCTCGACGAGCGCGCCGCGGCGCCCGACCTGTGGGCTGACCCGCACGAGGCCCAGCGGGTGCTGCGCGCCGCCGACGGCTTGCGCGAGGAGCTGGAGGCCTGGAACGGGCTCATCGCGCGCGCCGACGACCTGGCCGAGCTGGCGGAGCTGGCGGCCGATTCCGAGGATGCCGAGCTCGACGCCGGTGTCGAGGCCGAGTATGTCGCCCTCCGCAGCGCCTACGAGCGATTGCGCACGAGCCTGCTCTTCGGCGGCGACTACGACGATGCCGACGCCTTCCTCAGCATCAGCGCCGGAGCCGGCGGCACCGAAGCCACCGACTGGGCCGAGATGCTGCTGCGCATGTACCTGCGCTGGTGTGAGCGGCGCGGCTTCGCCACCGAGATCATCGACCGCCTGGAGGGAGAGGAGACGGGCATCAAGAGCGCCACCGTCTCGGTCCAGGGCCGGCGCGCCTACGGCTGGCTGCGCGCCGAGGCCGGCGTCCACCGCCTCGTTCGCATCAGCCCCTACGACTCCCAGAAGCGCCGCCACACCACCTTCGTCCAGGTCGAGGTGCTGCCCGAGGTGGCAGAGGCGG
The DNA here is from genome assembly GCA_963804575.1 of uncultured Chloroflexia bacterium. GTDB lineage: Bacteria > Chloroflexota > Limnocylindria > Limnocylindrales > CSP1-4 > JAFMJV01. The sequence goes on along the minus strand of CAWDQY010000001.1, from coordinate 95,311 downwards.
CTGAGATCGAGGAGATCCCCGACGACGACCTCAAGGTCGACACCTATCGCGCCCAGGGCGCCGGCGGGCAGCACGTCAACAAGACCGATTCGGCGGTTCGACTGACCCACCTCCCCACCGGCATCGTGGCCCAGAGCCAGAACGAGCGCTCCCAGCACCAGAACCGTGAGTCGGCCATGAAGATCCTGCAGGCACGGCTGCTGGAGCGGCGCATCGCCGAACGCGAGGCGGAGATCCGCGAGCTCAAGGGCGAGCACAAGGACGCCGGCTGGGGCAACCAGATCCGCTCCTACGTGCTGCATCCCTACCAGATGGTCAAGGACCACCGGACCGAACACGAGACCGGCAACACCGCCGCCGTGCTCGACGGTGACCTCGATGCCTTCATGGTGGCTGAGCTGGAGCGCGTGGCCACCGAACGGGAGGGCGGCACTGCCTGAGCTGCGGGTCGCCACCGCCGCCGACATCCCGGCCATGCTGGAGGTCTTCTTCACCTCCATGGAGGACCTCGACGGGCGGCGGGGTCGTGCTCGCCAGCCGCGCAACGCCGCGCCGCTGGAGATGCACTTCGGGCACCTGCTCGCCACCGACCCGGACAGCTGCTACGTGGCCGACGACCGCGGTCGCAGCGTCGCCTTCGGTGTCGTCATGCGCCGAGATCGCGAAGCCTTCCTCTCCTTCCTCTTCGTGGCTCCGGCGTGGCAGAGCCGAAAGCTCGGCCGTGCCGTGCTGGATCGCTGCCTGCGGGGAGCCGGCGACGTCGATCGCGTGTCAACCTGCGCCGAGGCCGACCAGCCGGTCTCCACGGGGCTCTACGCGTCCATCGGCATGGCGCCGCGGGCGCCGCTGTACCTGCTGCGTGGTGCGCTGTCCGAGGCCGAGCTGCCCGACCTGCCGGCAGGGGTCCAGCGCTGGCCCATCGACCGCGAGCTGGTGGCCGGCGTGGACCGCGCGCTGATGGGCTACGAGCGTCCGCAGGACCACGCCTTCTGGGCCCGCGATCGCCAGGGCGTCCTGTTCCGCCACGAAGGCGGCGGCGTCCTTGGCTACGGCTATGCCCACCGCAGCGGCCGCATCGGCCCGGTGGCGGCATTGGAGCCGTCCTATCTGCCGAGCTTCATCAGCTACCTCGTGCGCATCACCCCCGTGATCGAGGGTCGCCAGCTGGTCGTGCCGGGACATGCCATCGCGGCCCTGCGGCCGCTGCTGCTGGCGGGGCTGCGCATCGACACCGCGCCGGCCATCTACTGCTCGACTGGGCCCGGACCGAGCTTCGACCGCTATATCCCCATGAGCTATGCGCTGCTGTAGCTGAGCGCACCGACCGGAGGTGATGATGTCCGACGTGCTAGTCCTGCCTGATGGCACCACCGAGCTGGGAGCCGCCCTCGAGGTCGCCATGGCTGCCTGCGACGAGGCCGATGCCATCTCGCTGGCCTCCTTCCGGCGCGTCCTCCGCATCGAGGCCAAGGCCGACGCCTCGTTCGTGACCGAGGCAGACACCGCCGTCGAGCGCGCCATCCGCGAGCGCATCACGGCGCGCTTCCCGGACCACGGCCTGGTGGGCGAGGAGTACGGCGAGTCAGCCGCCGACAGCGGACGACGCTGGATCATCGATCCCATCGACGGCACCCACAACTACATGCGCGGCGTGCCCATCTACGCCACGCTCCTGGCGCTCGAGATCGAGGGCGAGATGGCCCTGGGCGCGGTCAGCGCGCCGGCGCTGCAGCGGCGCTGGTTCAGCTGGTCGGGCGGGGGAGCGTGGGCCGTCGAGACGGGCCCGGAGGCTGGGACCGCGCCTCGGCGGTGTCGCTCTCGGTGTCGACCGTCGACCGCCTCGATGCCAGCTCGGTCGTCTACTCCTCCTATCCCAGCATCGTGAGCTCCGGCCTGGCGCCCGGGTTCGAGCGCCTGCTGGGCAGGGTCTGGCGCGACCGCGGCCTGGGCGACTTCTACGGCTACATGCTGGTGGCCGAAGGGGCTGCCGAGGTGATGGTCGAATCCGAGCTGAAGCTGTGGGACCTGGCGGCGCCGCTGACGGTGATGCGCCATGCCGGGGCCCGCGTGACCGACCTGCGCGGTGGCGACGACATGCCGGCGCGGGGCGTGCTGGCGACCAATGGACGCTTGCACGAGGTCATCCTGGACGAGCTCGCCGGTCGCTAGCGCTGCGCCGAACGGGCACTCGGGAACCCTGTGCTACGCTCCCGGCCGATGAGCGACGCCGTTTCCCGGGTCGTCGCCGGGCCGCCTGCTGGAGCACCCCGGCCCGACCAGCTGCCAGCCCCCGCGGCATCTGGACCTGTACTACCCGGAGCACCCGTCCCCGGCCAGCCGCCGCCCCTGCTCGAGCGGACCGATTCGGTGCGCCTCGAGGGCGTCACCAAGACCTACCCCAACGGCAAGCAGGCGCTCATCGATGTCGACCTCGTCATCCCCGAGGGCGACTTCCTCTTCCTGGTCGGTCCTTCGGGCGCCGGCAAGTCCACGCTCATCAAGCTGCTGGTGCGTGACGAGAAGGCCAGCGAGGGCCGGGTCGAGGTCGCCGGCCACGACCTGGGTCGCATGAAGAAGCGGGAGGTGCCGCTGCTGCGGCGCAGGATCGGCATCGTCTTCCAGGACTTCCGTCTCCTCCCGCGCAAGACGGTCTACGAGAACGTGGCCTTCGCCCTTGAGGTCACGGGCACACCGGGCAAGCTGATGGGGCCATCGGTCGAGCGCGCGCTGGCGCTGGTCGGCCTCACCGAGCAGGCGCGACAGCGCCCCGACCAGCTCTCGGGCGGCGAGCAGCAGCGCACCGCCATCGCCCGCGCCATGGTCCACGACCCGCGGCTCATCATCGCCGACGAGCCCACCGGCAACCTCGACCCGCTCATCTCCTGGGAGATCATCCAGCTGCTGCTGCGCATCAACGAGATGGGCACCACCGTGATGATGGCCACCCACGATGCCGAGGTGGTGACCGCGCTGCGCCGCCGCGTGGTGGCGCTCGAGGACGGCCGCGTCGTGCGCGACGAGGTCGGCGGCTACCACCGTGAGTACTGAGGCCAGCGGCTGATGCACTTCCTGCGATTCAGTGTTCGCCAGTCGCTGCAGGGCCTGTGGCGCAACCGGGTCATGAACATCGCCGCCACGGTCACCATGATCCTGATGCTGCTGCTGCTGGCGGCGCTGGTCATCGTCATCTCCGGCGTCGAGGCCGGGCTGTCCTACGTGGAGAGCAAGGTGGAGGTTCGCGCCGAGCTCCACGACGGCTTGCAGGTGGAGCGCGTGCAGGACTTCCAGGAGCGCCTGGCCGCGCTGCCCGAGGTGTCCAGCGTCAGCTACGTCAGCAAGGAGGAGGCGCTGGCCAACTTCCACCAGGCGCGCGTGGAGCAGGGCCAGGAGGACATCACCACCCTCTACACCATCAACCCCTTCTTCGCCTACGTCTCCATCGAGCTGCGAGACCCGCGGCAGTCACGCGAGCTGGTCTCGACCCTCGAGTCCGAGGTGGACCTGGTGCGGACGGTGCTGGGCCAGCAGAGCGGCATCGACAAGCTGGTGGGGCTGACCTCGCAGCTGCGAAACCTTGGCGTGGTGGTGCTCGGCTTCGCCGGCCTGACCGTGCTGCTCATCGTCATCAACAGCATCCGCATGGCCCTCATGGCCCGTGCCCAGGAGATCGAGATCATGCGCCTGGTGGGAGCGTCCGACCGCTACGTGCGCTGGCCCTTCATCCTCGAGGGCGTCTTCATCGGCCTCGTCGGCGCCATCATCACGCTGCTGCTGCTGCTGGTGGCATCGCCGCCCATCAGCGACCTGGCCAGCGACATCGCCGGCTCGGTGCCGCTGGGGTTCGATCAGTCGCTGACCTTGCAGATCATGGGCATCGTGCTGGGCGCGGGCCTTGGACTGGGCAGCCTGGGCGCCTGGATCAGCGTGCGCACGTACCTGCGCTAGGCCGACCCCACAGGACGAGCCGGATGCACGAACCGCAACCGCCGCAGCCACTGCAATCGGGGCAACCGCCGCCACCGGGGCCGCCGCAGCTGCCCCAGCCGCCGCAACCGGCCGCCCCCGCTCGGTCGACGGGCATCGGCCTCTCGGGGCTCGCCCTCATCGCCATCTCGGCCGCCGTGGTCTTCTGGGCCGGCCTGAGCCTCGGCAGCCAGACCACCGGCCGCACCTCCGGCGAGCGCGAGGCGGTGGAGGCGTTCAGCCAGACCTACCGCATCATCACCGACCAGTACATCGGCACGCCGACACCCGAGGACCTGGTGGAAGGCGCCATCAGGGGCATGTTCGACGTGCTCGACGACCCCAACTCGGGCTACATGCGCTCCGACGAGTTCGACGCCGCGCTCGATGACGCGCGCGGCGAGTTCGGGGGCGTCGGCGCCGTCATGGCCACCCAGGACGAGACCGGGAGAGTCGTGCGAGCCGATCGGAGACGACTGTGGCTTGCGCGTGGTCGAGGTGCTGGAGGGCACGCCCGCAGAGGCCGCCGGCCTGCTGGCTGGAGACGTGGTGACCGGCGTCGACGACGAGCCGCTCGAGGGCGGCACCATCAACGATTCGATCCGCCTCATCCGCGGGCCCCGCGGCAGCGATGTGGAGCTCACCCTGGAGCGTGACGGCGAGACGCTCGAGCTCGTCATCACGCGCGACATCGTGGTGAACGAAGACGTGCACTCGGCCGTACTGGCGGACGGCCAGGTCGGCTACCTCGCCATCGACAGCTTCGGCGTGCGGGCGGCAGACCACTTCGAGGCGGCGCTGAAGCAGCACCTCGATGCTGGGCTGAAGCGACTGATCGTGGACGTGCGGGATGATCCGGGCGGCTTCGTGGACGCGACCGTCGAGATCAGCAGCCAGTTCCTCGAGGAGGGCGCCGTCTTCTGGCAGGAGGATGCGTCGGGTCAGCAGACCGCGGTCGACGTCGTCGATGGCGGCCTGGCCGTCGATCCCGAGATCGAAGTGGTGGTGCTCATGAACGCGGGGTCGGCGTCGGCCAGCGAGATCCTCGCCGCTGCCCTGCAGGACGCCGGCCGCGCTCGCCTGGTGGGGGAGCGGTCGTTCGGCAAGGGCACGGTGCAGGAGTGGACCGAGCTGCCGGGCGAGAACGGCGGGTTTCGCCTGTCGGTGGCCCAGTGGCTGACGCGCAACAAGTCCCCCATCGACGGCACCGGCCTCCTGCCCGACGTGACGGTGGCAGACGCCGGCGTGCGCTACCGGCCGGGCGCCATCGGGGCCGACCCGGCTCGCGACGCCCAGGTCCAGGCGGCCATCGCCCTGCTGCTCGACCAACCCCTGTCGGGTCAGCCGGCCGGCCAGGGCCTGCCAGCCTCGCCCGCACCGGCCACCTCGCCCTCACCCCCAACGCAGTAGCGGGCCTCGGGAGCTGGAGATCCGGCTCGTTGCCGCGCGGCCACGCTCGAGCGACGACAGCCTCGAAGGCGCACTTGCCGGAAGCCATCACATGGGGTACGGTTTGCGGGAACGAAAGGAGGTGGTGTGCAATGCAAAGTCGTTTAAGTAGCTGCACCGCCTCGGAGGTTCGGCGCTAGTCGAGCCGACCGGGTGGTGTATGCCACGAGGACGCCGGCCCGTCTTGGGCCGGCGTTCGTTCGTCTCCGGTGGACCGTCCACCGGGTACGCCTCGCCCAGCACCACGCAAGGAGCCCGCAGATGGGCAAGACCGTCGCCCAGAACCGCAAGGCCCGTCATCTCTACACCATCGAGGACACCCTGGAGGCCGGGATCGAGCTGACGGGCACAGAGATCAAGTCGGTGCGGGACAGCAATCTCAACCTGAAGGATGCGTACGCGCGCATCGAGCGCGGCGAAGCGTGGCTGGTCGGTGTCCACATCGCGCCGTGGGCTGGTGGCAATCGCAACAACCATGAGCCGCTGCGCACGCGCAAGCTGCTGCTCCACCGACGCCAGATCGACGAGCTCATGGGCCGCACCAAGGCCAAGGGGCTCACGCTGGTCCCCTTGAGCGTCTACTTCAACGATCGCGGCAGGGCCAAGGTGGAGATCGGCCTTGGCGCGCGGCAAGAAGAGCTACGACCACCGCCGCGACATCGCCGAACGTGACGCCAAGCGCGACATGGCGCGAGAGGTCGCTGATTCGATGCGAGGTCGCTAGGTCGGTAGCGAGCGACGTGCCCGTAGACGGAACAGGTGTTCGACCGGTATAATCGAGCGTCCATGGGGATGCGTGGTCTCGACAGGGCCCGAACCCCGAGGAGTGCGAGCCGAGGTGCCGTCAGGCCTCGTTAAACAGGCGGCAAACCAGAAGTAACTGGCAACAACCGCCAGCCTGCTCTCGCCCTCGCGGCCTAAGGCCGTAAGGTGAGCGTGGAAGCAGCCTCGTCCTCGCGGGCTGTGGAAGCGTCATCCAGCGAGGATGCGCTTCGGGTCAGCGTCACGTAACCCGGAGTCAAGCCCGCAAGGGAGCGTGACTGGATCCCGGGGCACGGTGCCGATGCTGGGCCAGGGGATCGACGACAAACCATCGGATACGCTCGTAGTGGTCTTCGGCAGACGGTTCTGGACGGGGAGTTCGACTCTCCCCCATCTCCACCAATCCGGCCATGTAGCACGACCCCGTCGAACGGACGGGGTCGTTCGCTGTCGCAGGCGAGGCGGCGCGGCTAGACCTTGAGCACGACCACGCGCCGAGTGGGTTCCTCTCCGATCGACTGCGTGGTGATGCCGTCGACATCGCGCAGGGCCAGGTGCACCCAGCGGCGCTCGAGCGCCGACATCGGTTCCAGCTGCAGCATCTGGCCGGTCTCCGACACGCGTTCGGCAGCCCGGGTCGCGACCTCGATCAGCTGGCGTTCCCGCCGACCACGGTAGTCCTCCACGTCCACGAGCACGCGAGTCCAGCTGCCCATCTTGCGCGAGAGCATGAGGTTGAGCAGGTGCTGGAGCGCCGAGAGTCGCTCGCCCTTGCGGCCGATGAGCGCGCCCAGCGCCTCCTTCTCCTCCTCGTTGGCGCCGTAGACGGTGATCTTGGCCGTGGCACCGGTGGTGACCTCGACGCTGGCCTGGTAGCCCATCATCTCGACGAGCTGCTCGAGGATCTCCTTGCCCGCCGCGAGCGCCTCGGGTGAAGCCTCGACGTCCTGGGCTTGCTCGGCCTTGACCGACGAGCCGGCCGCGACGGCCGCCTCCACCTCGGTCACGGCAGCGTCGCTGACCCCGGAGGCCCCGCGTGACCGGGACTCAGCGCCGCCCTGGGGACGCGTCGAGCTGCCGGAGGACTCGCGCTCGCTGCTTCGGCGGCGCGGCTTGGGAGAGCTCGATCGCTCGTCGCGCGGCTGGCTCTGACTCGGCGTGGTCTGGCGCGATCCTTCCTGGGGTGGTGGTGGTCGGCGCGACACTCGGCGCAGACGGGGGCGGGGGCGCGGTGGCGGGTGCCGGCTCCTTGCGGGGTCGCGCCCCGCCCAGCGCCGATCGTGGCGCCGCGATGATGCGGGCAGGCTCGGCCCCCATGCCCAGCACGCCCCGGCTGCCCTGGGTCAGGATCTCGAAGTCGAGATCCTGGAGACCGCTGACGCCGAACTCTTCGCGTGCGTTCTTGAGGGCCTCCTCGACGGTCTTGCCTGTGAACTCCTGGTACTCGCTCATCGACGTCTCCCTCGCCGGCGGCTGCGACGCCTGGCCGGTCTGATGGTGCCTGCGGCGCTCTCCTTGGTGGAGCGCTTGGTGGTCTGGGTGGTGCTTCCGTCCGCGTTCACCGCGGCCGGCTTGGGTTCGGGCATCGTCACCGGGAAGCGCGGCGTGTGGTCCTTCGCGATCCCGGGCGTCCAGCCGAACAGTGGGAACAAGCCCCCGTAGCCGTTGATGAGGAACTGCTGCACGATGCTGAAGACGGTGGTGGTGATCCAGTAGATGAAGAGGCCGGCCGGCAGGATGGCGCCGTAGATCAGCGAGAACGCGGGCAGCAGCAGGAACATCTTCTGCTGCATCGCCTGCGACGGATCGGTGCTGCGGGTCATCATCATGCGGGTCTGGACCAGCTGCAGGAGCGCCGAGACGGCAGCCAGCAGCGAGAGGCCCAGGCCCAGGCCGCCGAGCACCATGAGGAAGATCTCGGGCTCGTTGGAGGGGAGGCCGCCAGGGTATCCCGGCAGCTGGAAGCCATCGTCGATCTTGGGGATCCAGGCCAGCCAGGGGATGTCGGGGTTGATGCAGGGCACGTACGGGTTGCCCGGGTCCTGGCACTGCAGCGGTACCAGCTGGATGCCGAACGGGTGCAGCATCGAGCTGATGTCGGGCGCCTTCAAGCCCTGGGTGAAGACCTGGTACATCGGCAGCAGCAGCACCATCTGCAGCACCGCCGGCAGGCAGCCGGAGGCGGGGTTGACGCCGCGGTCCTTGTACAGCTGCATCTGCTGCTCGGAGATCTTGGCGCGGTCGCCCTTGTACTTGGCCTGGATCGCCTTCAACTCCGGCTGCAGCATCTGCATGCGCCGCTGCGAAACGATCTGCGCCCGGAAGACCGGGATGAGCAGGATGCGGATGAAGATGGTCAGCAGGATGATGGCGATGCCGATGTCGCCGGTGACGCTGTAGAGGAACGCCAGGCCGATGAAGATGGTCTGGAAGATGGGGGTGAAGAGCCAGGCCAGGAGGTCCATCGGGTTGGCACCGGGCTGCGCCGGGCACAGGTTCGGGAAGGGGGCCGCGGTGGCATCGGGGTCGGGCGTGGCAGCCGGGTCCGGCGTGGGTCGGGGCGCGCAGGGGTCCTCCGTGGTGGAGGCACCGGGGATGAGCGTCGGGGCTGGCGATAGCGCTGGGGCAGGGGAGCCAGCGGACGGGGTCGCCTCTCCGGGAACCGGGCTCGCCTCGGGCGTAGCGGTGCCCACGGGCCGGGGGCTAGCGCGCTGGTGCGCTGGTTGTCTGCGCTGGCAGCTGGTGCGCTGGCGGCTGGTGCGCTGGCGGCTGGTGCGCTGGCCTCGGCCACCACGGACGGCTGCGGCGAGGACGGGTCCTGCGACAACGTCGGCCCGGCAACCATGCTCAAGGCGATGACCGCGATGGCGATGGCTGCCAGGAGGTCGAGCGGGGCCAGCCGCAGCGGGGCCGCGAGGAAGGAGCGGAGACGCATCATTTCACCGGGTCATAGCCGCCGGGCCGCCATGGACCGCAGCTGGCGATGCGCTTGGCACCCATCCAGCCGCCCTTGGCCAGCCCGTACTTCTGGATAGCCTGCTCCGTGTACACCGAGCAGGATGGTTCATAGCGGCACGAGCCGGCGAACAAGGGGGAGAGCGTCTTGCGATAGAGCTGGATCAGGCCGATGCCAAGGCGCCGGCCGAGGTTGCCGAGCGCGCTCACGAGGGCGTCTTCACTGAGCCGTGGACGAGGCTGAGCAGGCGCTCCAGCGCACTGCGGAGCTCCTCGAACGAGGCGTCCACGGCAGCGGGCCGCGCGACGATGAGGATGTCCCAGCCATGCCCACGGTCATCGGGTTGCTGTCGCAGGATCTCGCGGAAGCGGCGGCGCACGCGGTTGCGCCGGACGGCGCCTCCGAGGCGCCGGCCGGTCGAGATGCCGAAGCGGTCGTGATCGTGGGCATTGGCGACGAAGCGGACGAGCATGAGCCGGTCCGAGCGGGAACGACCCTCGCGGCTGACGCGAGCGAAGTCCTCACGCGATCGGAGTGTCGGCACAGCCCCCCTTCGGGTCTGCCGGACGTCAGACGGTGAGCTTCTTGCGGCCACGAGCGCGCCGGGCGGCGAGCACCTTGCGGCCACCCTGGCTCTTCATGCGCTTGCGAAAGCCGTGCTCCCTGGCGCGATGGCGCTTCTTGGGCTGATAGGTCTGCTTGGTCACGAGAACTGGGCTCCTTCGGGCGGGCGGTCGGGTTGTGCGTCGAGGACCGGCCTGCCGATGCGGCTGTGGATGATGCGGGTCGCGGCGCGGTAGGCCCCTTGTGGTCGTTCCGGGCACACGCTCGTATCGGGTGGGGCGGATTATACGCGACAGTCCAAGCATCCCGGAGGAACCCAGAGTGCCCACAAGCCCCGGCCCGGTCGAGCCGTCCTTCCTCGAGCCAGGCAGCGCCACCATCGACGACTTCTTGCGGCTTGATCTGCGCATCGGCCGCATCCTCGAGGCTGGCCCTCTCGAGGGTGCTCGCAAGCCCGCCTACCGGCTGCTGCTGGACTTCGGAGCAGCGGGCCTGCGACAGTCGTCGGCGCAGCTGGCGGTCGGCTACCCCGACCCTGCCGTGCTGGTCGGTCGGCTGGTGGTGGCGGTGGTGAACCTGCCGCCTCGTCGGGTAGCCGGGTTCCAGAGCGAGGTGCTGGTGCTGGGGGCGCTGGCGTCCGGCGGTCGCATCCCGCTGCTGTCGGTGGATGAAGGTGCCGAGCCAGGCCAGCGGGTGGCCTAGGGCGGTGGCGTTCGGAGCTGACCGCGCAGCGCTGTTCCGCTCGGGGTGGTGCGTCCAGTCACCACCGAATCGAGTCGCGGCGGCGTCGCGACCCGTCGAGCCTGCTCGCGCTCGGTCCCCCGCTCCGCCCCGCATCGCCCCGCACGACATACTCCCAGGGGGTATGTCAGGTGGACGTTGCAAGGTCCTGAAACGCGGTGCTAACGTAGGCCGCCCGGAGCCCATCGAAAGCCCGGGTGCCCAAGCTGGAGCCATCATCGCGCCGACCCGAGGGGGGTCGACCCGGTTCCCTCCAGGGGATGTCGATCGCGCCTCGCCCGGGTGTCGGGACGTCATTCGTGAGGGGACGCGCCGGTTGTCGTAGTACGGGTCACGTTGCCATCGATGGACGCGAAGCAGGTCTGGAGAGCCGCCCTCGGTGAGCTGCAGGTGTCGTTGTCCCCGGCCAACTACGAGACCTGGCTGAAGGACACCGCTCTCGTCGACGTCGATGGAGACCGTTTTCGCGTCGCCGCCCCCAATGGTTTCGCCAAGGATTGGCTGGAGAACCGCTACCGCTCGCTGATCGCACAGACCCTTGCTCGCGTGGTGGGCTACAGCGTCAACGTCGAGTTCGTGGTCCGGGACGTCGAGCCGGACGAGGCGCTCGAGGCCGGGACGCAGGAGGTGACGGCGCCGCCGACCAACACCCACGTCCGCGTCGAGCCCGGTCGCGTGGGTGCCACCGAGGGCGGCGGGGTCAACCTCAACTCGCGCTACACCTTCCGCACGTTCATCGTCGGTTCAGCCAATCGGCTCGCGCACGCCGCCAGCCTCTCGGTGGCGGAGCGTCCGGGCGAGGCCTACAACCCGCTCTTCCTGTACGGCGGTGTCGGACTGGGCAAGACGCACCTGATGCACGCGGTGGGCAACGCCGTGGTGCAGCGCTTCCCCCGCAAGCGCGTCGTCTACGCCACCAGCGAGAAGTTCACCAACGACTTCATCACCTCCATCCAGCAGGGCCGCATCGACGACTTCCGGGCGCGCTACCGCAAGATCGACGTGCTCCTCATCGACGACATCCAGTTCATCGCCGACAAGGAGCGCACGCAGGAGGAGTTCTTCCACACCTTCAACGCCATCCACGAGGACGGCAAGCAGATCGTGCTCTCCAGCGACCGGCCGCCCAAGCAGATCGTCACGCTCGAGGAACGGCTGCGCAGCCGCTTCGAGTGGGGACTCATCGCTGACCTCACCGCGCCGGACCTGGAGACCCGTATCGCCATCCTCAGGACCAAGGCCGAGGAGCAGGGCGTGCGCGTCGATTCGGAGGCGCTGGAGTTCATCGCCCGCAAGGTCGCCTCCAACATCCGCGAGCTCGAGGGTGCGCTCAACCGGATCGCGGCCTATGCCTCCATGCAGGGCATGCCCATCAGCGTGGACCTTGCCCAGGCCGTTCTCTCCAATGTCCTCTACAGCCCGCGCAAGCGCGCCGTCACGCCCGAGCGCATCGCGCTGGCGGTGGCCCACTACTACGACGTGGACCTGGATTCCCTGCGCGGTCAGAAGCGTGACCGCGCCATCGTCGTGCCGCGGCAGATCGCCATGTACCTGATGCGCGAGGAGACCGACGTCTCCCTGCTGCGCATCGGGGCCGAGCTGGGTGGGCGCGACCACTCCACGGTGCTGCACGCCTGCAGGAAGATCGACCAGGAAGCCGCGCGCAACGAGGACCTGCGACGTGAGCTGGCAGCGGTGCGGGAGTCCATCTACTCCGACTCGTAGCGACCCGGGCGCGGACTCGCGCGCTCCAGGCTCGGTCGAGGGTCGCGGCTGGCTCTCGATCCCGGGCGGCATCGGGACCCCACCAACACCCCCGAGGAGGTCGGACGCCGCTGTCCGTGCCTGTGGAAGCCGTGTGGAGAACGGCGTGCGCGAGCGTCCGCGATGGCCCGTGTCGGTGGACGCCACTGGCGACCGGTCGGGGGTGGTTTGTGGGCATCCGGTATGGTCTTCCACACCAGCCTGTTGCCCGTGCACGGGTAGCGCACACGTGGTGCACGACCGAGTCGAGTCGCAGATACGCGTGAGCTGAGCGTGGCGCGGCGACGCCATCATCACAATCCACAGGATGAAGATGATGATGAGATGAGAAGATTAGAAAGACCCATGTCCACCTCATAGGGAGCTCGTCCGCTCGTGAAGCTGTCCTTGATGCAGGAGAACCTGGCCCGGGGCCTATCGCTCGTGAGTCGCGCCGTCAGCAGCCGGGCCACCCTGCCAGTGCTGGCCAATGTCCTGTTGAAGACGCAGGATGGCGGCCTCCGTCTCACCGCCACCAACCTTGAGATCGGCATCTCCGTGTGGGTGCCAGGCAAGATCGAGGTAGACGGCACCATGACGGTGCCCGCCCGGCTCCTGACCGACATGGTCGCCGGCCTGCCGTCCGGTGAACGTGTCGACCTCGAGCTGGAGAAGGGGAACACGCTGCTCATCCGGGCGCGCAGCTACACCACCCGCCTCCGTGGCATCGATGCCGAGGAGTTCCCGGTCATCCCCGCCGCCGGCGAGCGGCCCACCACGCAGATCAGCCAGAAGGCGTTGCGCCGGGCGCTGGGTGAGGTGACGTTCGCGGCGGCGGCCGACGAGACGCGCCCCATCCTCACGGGCGTGCTGACGCAGCTCTCCGGCGAGACCCTGACGCTGGCGGCCGCCGACAACTACCGCATCGCGGTCAAGACCCTCGACCTGCTGCAGTCGGTCGAGGAGACCAGCGTGGTCATCCCGGCGCGCTCGTACGTCGAGCTCATGCGCATCCTCGGCGACTCCGATGAGCCGGTCGACATCATCCTCGCCCAGGCCAAGAGCCAGGTCATCTTCAAGGTCGACACGACCGAGGTCGTCAGCCGGCTCATCGACGGCCAGTTCCCCAACTACCAGTCGGTGTTGCCGACGTCGCACAGCACGCGGGCCCTGGTCGATCGCGACGAGCTGCTGAAGGCGGTGCGGCTTGACCGCGCTCATCGCCTCGTCCTCGGCCAACGTGGTGCGACTCGGCTTCGGCGAAGAGGCCAACCCCGCTGCCATCGCCGTCAACGCCAAGGCCGACATCGGCGACGCCGAAGGACGCGTCGAGGCCCAGCTCGAAGGTGATCCCGTCACCATCGCCTTCAACGCGCGCTACATGGTCGAAGCGCTCCAGAACATGGACGGCGAGCAGCTCGCCATCGAGCTCAGCGGCCCCCTCGCCCCCGGCGTGCTGAAGCCCGTGGACGATCCTGCCTACGTGCACGTGATCATGCCCGTGCGCACGCCTTCCTGATCGCGCTCGTCGGCACCACGGTCCCGGCTGGCGGTGGCCATGCGCTAGCACCTGCCGCATGCCTGTCCGCAGCCTGACCCTCGACGGCTTCCGCAGCTACGAGCACCTCGAGCTGGCCTTCGGCGACGGCCCGCACGTGATCGTCGGGCGTAACGCCGCGGGCAAGACCAACCTCGTGGAGGCACTGGTGGTGCTGTCGTCGGGCCGCTCCCACCGCAGCTCCAGCGACGCTGAACTGGTCCGCTGGGGCGCTGACTTCGCGCGCACCGCGGCGCGGGTCGAGGCGGCCGGTCGGAGCGAGGAGCTGGAGGTCGTGGTGCATGCCGTGGGTGCCGGTCCGGGGGCTCGCAAGCGCATCCGCGTGAACGGTGTCAACCGGCGCACGACGGCCCTGGGGCCGCTACTGCGCACCGTCCTGTTCGCGCCCGAGGACATGCTGCTCATCGTGGGCTCGCCATCGCTGCGACGGAACCTGCTCGACGCCCTGGTGGTGCTGCGCGAGCCCACCGCGGCTGCGCTCATCTCCACCTACCAGCGCACGCTGACCCAGCGCAACTCCCTGCTGCGCCGCATCCGTGAGGAGGCAGCCGATCGCAGCGAGCTGAGCTACTGGGACGCCGTCATCGTCGACCACGGGGCCCGCATCCTCGACTGGCGCCACGAGGCGCTCGCGGCCCTGGCGCGGCCACTGGCCGAGGCGCACCAGGAGATCGCTCCCGACGAGCCGACCCTGGCGCTGCGGTATGTCTCCAACGTCGAAGCCGGCCCGGGCGAGCGCAACGAGGACGCCCTCCGTCGTCGGCTGCGCGAGACAGCCGACAAGGAGGTCTGGAACGGTGCCACGTTGGTCGGTCCTCACCGGGATGACCTGGTGTTCGAGTCCGAGGGTCGCGAGCTGACCGAGTTCGCCTCGCGCGGCCAGCAGCGCACGGCCATCCTGGCGCTGAAGCTGGCGGAGCTGGACCTGGTGACCCAGCTCGACGGCCGCCCCCCGCTGCTGCTGCTCGACGACGTCTTCAGCGAGCTCGATCCGATGCGGCGCGCGCACCTCGTGCGCCGCATCGGCAGCCTGCCGCAGGCCATCGTGACGACGACGACCGCCGACGACCTCGACGCCGCCCTCGTCTCGGCCTCGACGTTGTGGCAGGTCGTGCCCGGCAGCGTCCGGGCGTCCAGGACGATAGCGGTCCGCATGCACCAGCGCCGGCGCCCAGTCCACCGCCTTGGCGACCTGCTGCCGGGCATCGCCTCCCAGCTGGGGCTCGACGAGGAGCTGCGCAAGGCTCGCGCCATCTCCTCCTGGGGCCGCATCGTCGAGGAGCAGGTACCGCCGGCGAGCGGTGCCTCGCAGTTGCTGGAGATCCGGCCGCCCGTGCTCTACGTCTCGGCCGACGATGCCAGCTACCGGCCAGGAGCTGCGTCTCCGCTCGGCGGAGCTGCTCGAAGCCTTCGCCACGGCCCCGGGCGGACAGCGACTGCTGGAGCTGCACGTGGTGGTGCGAAGGCCGCGCGGCGGGCAATCGCGAGAGCCACGCTAAACTAGGCCGCTCATGGCAACCCGACTCGAGATCACGCATGGATCGATCGGCGAGCGGGACCGGCTTCCGACCTCAGCTGACACGCTCAGCGTGACCCGGCCGACGACCGGCTCGAAGACCCGCTCCAAGGGTGTGCTGTTCGTGCTCGTCGGCTCGACCATCCCGGGGCCCCGCACCCGGGAGGCCACGAAGCTGGTGGCGGACACCATCCGCCACGAGTACTACTACGACGAGTCTGCCGGCGTGCCGGTCTGCCTGGAGAAAGCCATCAAGAGCGCCGATCGGCGCTTGCGCAGCAGCCGTGAAGGCGCCGGCCTGCCTCCGGGGTCGCTCGGCGTGGCCGCTGCCGTCATCCGCAACAACGAGCTCTACCTGGCCACGCTGGGTGCCGCCGAGGCGTACCTCGTGCGCGCGGCACGGCTGCTCATGCCCGATCGCAGCGCGGCCGCGGGCCTGCCCAGCGACGAGGGCCGCTCGGTCGACGTGTGGCGCGGCGAGATCTACGTCGGCGACGCCCTGGCGATGGTGTCACGCAACGTGACCGAGACGGTGGGCACGGAGGAGCTCAAGAGCGCCGTGCTGACGCTGCATCCGCAGGCCGCGGTGGAGCACCTCCATCACCTGTTCGTGGCTTCCGGGGGTGCCGGCTCGGACAGCATCATCGCCGTCGAGGCCAAGGAGCAGACGAGCCGCCTCCACGGCCGCGCTACGCCGCCCGCCGCCGACGCGTACGGGGACCTGCCCGCGCCAGGGCCGGAGTCCTTCGGCGCGTCGGCCGCCGGCATCGCAGGTGCGTTCGGCTCCCTGCGGGAGCGCTTCTGGGAGGCCATGCCCCGACGCGAGGCACTCGCTCACGAGGTCTCCGCCACGGCCTCGCGAGCCGAGGTCCAGCGCCGCGCCGCCATGGGACTGCTGGCGCTCGTGGTCGTCGTCTTCCTGGTGGGCCTCGTGCTCGCGTTCGTTCCCCGGGGGAGCGACGTCCGCGAGCTGGACCGGGTCGCCGGCAGCGACACCGCCCTCGCGTCGGCTCTCGACTTCGCCAATCGCGCCGATAACCTGCTCACCACCGAGCCCGAGACGGCCCTCGAGTACTACCGCGAGGCGTGGTCCGAGGTGCGGCAGGCGCGTGGCACCGGGTTGGCCGCACCCGCGCTCGACGAGCTCGAGGCGCGCGTTCGAGCCGGCCTTGACACGCTCTACGGCGCTCGTGCGCCGGTCATCGAGCGCATCAGCGCACTGCCCGATGGCTCTGACCCGGCCTACCTGGTGGAGGATCCCAGGGGCGGCGCCGTCTACATCGACCGTGCCACGGGGACCGTCCATCGCACCAACACCGACAGCGGCAGGATCGCCGACATCATCCACGAGGGCGACAAGCAGAAGGGCACCAATCGCACCATCGGCGAGCCCGTCCAGCTGGCGGCAGCGGGGCCTGACGTGGTCATCGTCGACGACAAGGCGCGACCCTGGCGCTGGCGCCCATCGAACTCCGCCGGTGCCGGGACGCTGGCGCAGCTGACGCTGCAGGGTCGCGCTGGCTTCGAGGCCGACCATGGCGACGTGGAGGCCTACGACCCCGCCGTGGGCGACTACCGCATGTACGTGGCCGAGCCGTCCTTCAACCAGATCATGCGCTACCAGCAGACCTTCGACGGCAGCTCCTTCCAGGAGCCCTCGCCCTACCTCGCCTCGCAGGCGACCGAGGTCGCCGCGTTCGAGGAGCTCTACATCGACTTCGATGTCTACACGCTCTTCGAGAACACCCTTCGCCGGCACGTCTATGGCCGCTGGGACGGCAACTTCGCTATCGCGCTGCCACCCGACGATGCCGACCTGCGTCCCGGCCACGACTACCGCCTGCTCGATGGCTCCGGGCGTTCCACCAGCAATGGGCGCGCGTACCTCTACGACGCCCTTCACGGCCGCATCATCGGCTTCAGCAAGGTCGATGGCAGCTACCTCGGCCAGTGGCAGCCCGCCGGCGAGGGTGACGAGATGGACGACGTGCGCGGCATGTACGTCATCGATGGTGGCATGGCGAGGAAGGGCAAGCGCAAGGACGACACGCTCGTGTGGGTCACGCCCGCGGGCCTCTATCGGACCACGCTGACGCTCGGCTGACACGGTGAAGGCTGTCGGCGCACGCGGATACGTGCCGGCACACCGGTAGAATCGACCCATGACCGGAGCGACGCGCGAGATGGTGGTCGAGAGCGTGCGAGTGCACATGCTCTCCTCGCAGCACGTGGTCATCCTGCGCGAGGCCGGCGAGGAGCGCTACCTGCCCATCTGGATCGGCAGCTGGGAGGCGCAGGCGATCGCCATGAAGCTGCAGGGCGTGGAGTCCGAGCGTCCCCTCACGCACGACCTGCTGGCCTCGATCCTGGGCGAGCTGGGCGTGAGCGTTCGCCGCATCCTCGTCTCGGACCTGGCCGACGAGACCTACCGCGCCCGCATCGTGCTGGTCCAGGGCGGCAGCGACTTCGAGATCGATGCCAGGCCCAGCGATGCCATCGCGCTGGCGGTGCGCGTGGGTGCGCCCATCTTCGCCACCGAAGCGGTGCTCGATCGCGCCGGCGTCATCCCCGAGGCCGACGAGGAGGAGCGGCTCAGCGTGTTTCGAGAGTTCGTCAACTCGCTGGAGTCGGAACCCGGAGAGGGGAGCGGACCGGGCGGATCGACCTTCGGCAGCGAGCCCTTCGGGCCGGCCTCATCCGACGATCGCCCGCTCGACGACCGCCTGGGCGGTCCCGACGACGACGACTGACTAGCGTCGTTCGCTGTCCCCATCCGGGAGCAGGGGATGTCCGCGCTGCAGGGCCGCCTCGCGGTTCGGCCCACAGCCGCAGCCGCAAGGACCAGAAGTCCCTGATCGCGCGCGCGACGACACGAGGGTCGGCGCCGGAGGCCCTGCCGGCCGTGCGCGGGTAGTGCGGCACGCCTTGCTCGACGATGACGCCACCGCCGGCCTTGACCTTGATGAGCAGCTCCGCCGAGAGGAAGGCGCCAGCGGACCCGACCCGCACACCCTGCAGCGCTTCGCGGCGGAAGAGCTTGCAGGCGCAGTCGGGGTCGCGCACCCGCAGGCCGAAGAAGAGGCGCAGCGTGGCGCGGTAGACGCGCGCATAGGCCAGGCGCAGGACCGGATCGGCGCGCTTGATGCGATAGCCGGCGACGACCCCGGGGGTGCTGCCATCGGCCATCGCCCGCTGCAGCCGGGCCGTCAGGCGCGCCAGGTCGGCGAGGCGGAACTGCCGGTCGCCGTCGGTGAAGCAGATGAGCGGATAGCGCGCCGCAGCCAGGCCCGAGCGCACGGCGGCGCCGTAGCCGCGGTTGACTCCGTGGTGCACGACGCGGACGACGTCGGGGTGAAGGGCGGCGAGGCGATCGGCGATCGCGCCGGTGCCGTCCGTGCTGCCGTCATCGATGGCGATGATCTCGAAGCGCTCGGCAAGGCGCCCCAGCTCCGCGAGCGCCTCATCGACGAGCCCTTCGATGTTCTCAGCCTCGTCATGGGCAGGGAAGAAGTAGCTCAGGGCCGCGACGCGCGCTGGGTCGGTTCGTCGGGTCGGGTCGTCAGTCACGCCGCCATCCTACGGCTGACCGCATCACTCGGCCTTGCGCGAGACCACGCGCTGCAGGTCGAGCGGCAGGTCGGGTAGGGGCTCCAGCTCGTAGCGCGTGCGCAGCGCCTCCAGGTCCCCTTCCAGTCGGATCAGGTAGACGGGCCGATCGCCGAGGTAGTGATCGATGGCAGCCTCGACCGTGCCAAAGCCATCGTCGAGGATGTCGCGGTCATCGATGATGGTGACGTCCGGCCGCCGGCCCTCGACCCAGCGGCCGTACCACAGTGGCGTGGAGAACGACCACCACGAGAGCACCACGGCGTCGGGCTCGAGGGCGGCAAAGGTGGCATCGACGATCTCGCGCCCCCAGGTGTCGCCCGAAGCATCCAGCTCGTCGTAGCGGGTCACCGCGGGAACCAGCACTGCCAGCAGCAGGGCGCCCACGAGGACTCCTCGCGCCACTCGCAGCACCAGCTCGCTGTCGGCTCGTCGTCGCAGCTCGCCCAGGGCATCCCATGCCACGTCCGCGGCGAAGGCCAGCCACAGTGCCGCCACCAGCAGTGGCACGAGGTAGTAGCGCTCGATCGCGGCGTTGGGATAGCCGATGGCGAAGAGCCAGGTGCAGCCGAACCAGAGCAGCGTCAGCGCTGTCAGGCGCGGGTGCCGCAGGAGGCCCACGACAGCCCCCGCGATGGCCAGGACCCAGACCATCGAGAATGCCCGAGCCAGCTCGCTGCTGATGCCGCCCAGGATGTCGATGACCCCTGGCAGCGGCCCGAACGAGCCCTGGAACTGCTCGCCCAGGACGACGTACCAGAACGCCTCCCAGGTCTGGGGTTCGGCGTAGTCCAGCGGCGGGTCCATCGCCGAGCGCAGCGGCAGGTAGAGGTAGGCCAGGGCCGTGGTGAGCGCGATGACGCCTGCCGCCGCCAGCACCAGGCGCCAGTGCTGCCACAGCAGGCGCGGCGCGACCAGCAGCACGTAGACCGCGATGCCCGGCGCCAGCAGCAGCGTCAGGGCGTGGTTGCCCAGCGACAGGCCGTAGACGGCTGCGGCCGACAGCAGCCACCAGGCCGCTCGTCGCGGGTCAGTCTCGCTGGCGGCGGCCCAGGCCGCCAGCAGCACCAGCAGCAGGGCGGCGAGGAAGACGTGCAGCGCATGCGGGTCGGCGCGCTGCCCCCACTGCCAGGCTACCGGGGTCAGGCTGAAGCTGATGCCGGCGACGAGCCCGACGGGCCAGCGATGGGTCGCCTGCACGGTGCGGATGGCCAGCAGGGCGGCGGCACCGGCCATCAGCAGGGCCGAGAGCAGGTCGGCCCGGTAGGCCTCGTTGCCGAATGGCGCCAGCACCACCGAGGCCAGCCAGGCCAGCAGCGTGTAGGTCGGGTAGCCGGTGGGGTGGGCGATGCCCAGCACGCTGCCGATGGTCTGGAACTCCGCCGTGTCCCACAGGCCCACGTCCGGCAGCAGCGTGCGCACGTAGAGCACCAGGGCCAGCCCGAACACGGGCGCGGCCGCCAGGGCGTAGCCCGCCCAGCTGAGTCGCTGCTGGCTCACCACCCCAGCGTCACGCCCCAGTAGACTCCCCACGCGTTGACCGCGACAGAGGCTGCCACCAAGCCGACCGATCGCAGCCCGATGCCGAGGCGGGCGATGCCGAGCGTCACCAGGATGACGGCGAACGGCGCGAAGTCGTTGCTGAAGCGGTAGCCGAACTGGACCCATCCCTGGCTGAAGTGCATCAGGTCGATGAGGGCGATCCACAACACGGCCAGGGCGGCCCCGGCCACGATGCGACGGCGCCAGTCCCGCAGCAGCACCGGGATCATCAGCAGGTACGCCGGACTCGTGAGCAGGATGCTCATGCCGATGGGATCGGGCTGCAGCAGCGGGCAATCGCGATCGAGGAGCGCATCGGGACCTCGTGCCTCGCCGCTACAGGCAGGGTCATCGAGCAAGGGCATCCTCGGTAGCTGGCCCAGCAGGATGCCGGCGTTCTGGGGGATGTAGCGCGGGTCCTCGATGGCCCAATTCGGGTTGACCAGCTCGGGGCGGGGCCGGTACTCGACCTCGTACAGGTGGTCGTAGGCGGGGTGGAAGGGCTCGCCGGTGGTCACCACGTTGTAGGCCAGCAGCAGCAGCACGGGGATGAGCGCGCCGATGCCCGCCATGACGGCTCGCCGCAACCACGAGCCGCCGCCGCCCACGAAGACGAAGAAGGGCGCGCCGAAGATGGTGGTCAAGCGGGCGGTGGCGGCAGCCCCGAAGGCGAGGCCGGCCGCTAGCTGGCGGCCGAGGGCTCGAGACCGTCCATCGGCGCGGACGGCGATGGCGATGGCGACGAAGAGGAACGTCGATGCCACGACGTGTGCGAGGAACCACGTCGTACCCAGCATGGCGGCGTACCAGGCGACGCTGCCGAAGGCGTAGAACACGGTGCCCAGCAGCGCCGCCGAGCGTCGCGACGTGACGCCCAGCAGCATCAGCCAGCACAGCGCCACGTTGGCCGCGCCGATGGCGGCAGCTACCGCGGCCCCGTTGGTGGCCAGGCCCCACACGGCCACGAACGGCATCAGGATGATGGCCGGGAGCGGCGGGAACGGGATCTGAGCCCGATCGCTGGCCACCGGCAGCACGTCCTGGAAGTAGTCGTTGCGGAAGGGCCCTGCACTGACGGGATAGGTGATCTCGGCGCGGCCGTTCAGGAAGGCGTCGGCTTGCCACACGAAGTGATCGTAGAAGTCGTGTCGCGCCGGGTTGGAGCTGAAGTACACGACGGCGGCCAGGGCGAACAGTCCGAGCGCGACCCAGCCGGGGTGGAGGCGTCGGAGCCAGCGCTCCACCCGGCCATCCGGGTTGGCACCGTCGGTCCCGCCGGTGGCTGACGCGGTCCCGCCGGTGGCCGACGCGGTCCCGCCGGTGGCCGACGCGGTCCCGCCGGTGGCCGACTCGGAGCCCGTTGCTATACTCGCGCTCACCTCAACGCTTTCCCAGGAGGCAGGTCGTCGCCGGTGACAACGACCCTCGCGCAAGGGGTCGGCCGTAGCCCCGGGGAGCCGGTTCGTCCCCTCCGAGTGCTCGCGTTCAGCCCCGCCCTCATCGTTCTCTTGCTGGCTGGTTTGGCACTGCGGCTAACTATCGCATACGTGCTCTTCCCGGCCTCGGGCTTCGAGTCCGATCTGGCCTCGTACGGCGCGTGGGCGGCGACGCTGGCTGAGCACGGCCCAGGCGGCTTCTACGCCAACGCCGGCTTCGCGGACTATCCGCCGGCGTACCTCTACCTCCTCTGGCTGGTCGGCGTCCTGGCCGGCCCCGGCGCTGATCCGGCTGGCCTCATCAAGCTGCCGCCGATCTTGCTCGACCTCGGGGTCGGCTACTTCATCTACCGGCTGGTGCGCGGCTGGACGTGGCCCGGCGCACGCAGCGAGACGCTGGCCCTGGCTGCCGCTGCGCTCTACCTCTTCAACCCCGTCGCCTTCTATGACTCCGCGCTATGGGGCCAGACCGATGTCGCGGGTGCGCTGGTGCTGCTGCTGGGGGTCGCGGCGCTGATCCGCGGCAACAGCGAGGGCGCAGCTGCAGCCGCCGCCACTGCCGCCCTGGTGAAGCCGCAGTTCGGTGTCGTGCTCATCCCGCTGGTGCTCTTCGTATTGCTGAAGCGCCACCTGCTGCGGCCTGCTTCGGGTCCACTCCTGCGACCGTGGGCACCGGCACGGCTGGCCGGCTGGTTGAGCCGGGAGCAGGGTTGGCCCAGGTTGGTGACGTCCTTCGTCGCGGCGTGGGCGGCGTTCTTCCTGCTGGCGCTGCCCTTCGGTATGGGACCGCTGGAGTACCTCGAGCGCATGTTCGGCACGGCCGGCCAGTACGGCTACCTCACCATCAATGCCTACAACCCCTGGGCGCTGCTGGGGATGGACGGCGCGCCCTCGCTGGCCGAGGGCTTCAACTGGATCGAGGACACCCTGCCGCTGGTGGGCCCGCTTCCCGCGGTGGCGATCGGCGCGTCCCTGCTGCTGGGCGCGTTCCTGTGGGGATGCGTTCGGGCAGCGGTCCGCGATGATCGCTGGACCCTCATCGTGGCCACCACCCTGCTCGCGGCGGCGTTCTTCATCCTGCCCACCCGTGTCCACGAGCGTTACATCTTCCCGGTCATCGCCCTGATGCCGCTGCTGGCGGTGGTACAGCGCCGCTGGGCAGTGGCGCTGCTGCTGCTGAGCGCGGGCGCCCTCATCAATCTCCACGGCGTCCTGACCCTGCCACTCTACGGGAGCGCCAACGTCGAGACGCTGGTCGCCGGCGATCTCTTCCGCACGCAGCCGCTCATCATGCTCTCAGTCCTGCTGCAGGCGGCGGTGGGCCTGTGGGTGGCTTGGCAGCTGCGCCCGTCGCTGCTGACGCGACCGGATGGCTTCGAGCAGGAGGCCGCGCGGCGCTCCGAGCCTGAGCTGGTCCCCGCGTCGGCATCCGGCAGGATCGCCCCCGTGCCGGCCCCGGGGGCGGTCGCGGCGCCGGTGGCGCATCCTGCTGGCCGGAGTCCGACGCGGCTCGATGGCATCCTGGCGCGCCTCAGCTGGGGCTCGTTGCGACGCGATCGAAGCGCCTTGCTCACGCTCGAGCGGGGCGGCCGCGTCGATCGCAAGGACGTGCTCATCCTGGTGCTGCTGGTGGTGACCACCCTCCTGCTGCGCGGCGCCCGGCTCGACCAGCCGATGCGCATGCACTTCGACGAGGTGTACCACGCGCGAACGGCGACGGAGTTCCTGCAGCAGTGGGAGTACGGCGAGCCCCACGACATCTACGAGTTCACGCACCCCCATCTCGCCAAGTACGCCATGGCCTGGGGCATCCGTCTCGCCGGCGGCAATGCGGTCACGGGCGTGACCGACCTGGACGTCCCGGTCGTCGGCGCCGCGCTGGAGCCGCGCTGGAGCCCCACACCGGACGAAGGGCTGCGCAACGGCGACCGCCTCTATGTCGCCACCGGGGAGGCGCTGCGCGTCTACGACCTGGCCACCGACGAGCTGCTCATCGAGCTGCCCGTCGCCGCCGCTGCGCTTGCGCTGGACGAGGCCGCTCACACGCTCTTCATGGCCGACAACGCCGGACGCTTGCACCGGCTCGACACCACGACCCTCGACGCGCGACGTCAGGCTGGAGGCGCCGAGAGCCCTCCCAGCGTCGAGCCCTACTCGGCCGGACCGGGCGCACCCGTCGATCAGCTGCTCGTCACCGACACATCGCTGGTGGCCGTCACCCGTGGCTCCATCATCAGTTTCGACCTGGAAAGCGGTCAGCGCCTGTCGGAGCGCCGCTCGGTGGCGGTGAGCGACGTGGTCGAGCTGCCCTCGGCCGAGCGTCTCCTGGTGGATACTCGTGCCCTGCCGGACCGCGCCGCCACCGCCGCGCTCATCGCCGAGGCGCTGGCCGGCGACCTGGCGCTCGAGGAAGAGGCACCGCCCCTGGACGATCCCGACGATCGCCAGTCACAGCGGACGGAGCGCGCCAGGATCACTTCGCTGCTCGCCGGCGACGGCTACGTGGTGGTGGCGGCCTACCTCGACGAGGCCGCCTCGGAGGCGCTGCAGACGGCCATCGACGAAGGTCGCCTGGGCGGTGCTGCGCTCGAGCACGGCCCCCTGCTGGCAGCCGCTGACGAGGGTGGCATCAGCCTGCTCGACGCCTGGACGCTGGATGCCATCGAGGAGATCCCGACCGACGAGCCGGTGTCGGCCCTGCTCGTGGCCGACCCGGGCGGCGACGACCCGGCACTCTACGCGGCCAGTGGTGCCGGCATCCTCTCGGTGGCGCTGGACGACGCTGGGCCGGGCGAGCGTGTCCACGGTGTGGATGCCCGGCGCGATCCGCGACCTCGCCTGGAATGCATCGGCCGAGCTGGTCCACGCCCTGGGCGAGGCCCCCGAAGGCGGCCCCACGGTGTACGTGGTCGAACCCAAGGGGCAGTCGGTCTTCATCGACGTACCCCTGGCGACACAGCCTTCGGTCCTGCTGCCCGACACGCAGGCCGACCGCCCCGGTGCCGATCGCGCTCGCCTCATCGCCATCAGCTCCGACGGGGCCATGACGACCATCGGCATCGGCGGCAATGCCTTCGGCTGGCGCCTGCCGGGCATGCTCCTGGGCGTGCTGGCGGCGGCACTGCTGTACCTGCTCGCCCGGGTGTTGTTCGCCAGGCGAAGCGTCGCCCTCATCGCAGCGGTGCTGGTGGTTGCCGAGGGCATGCTCTTCGTCAACTCGCGCCTGGCCATGAACGACGTCTACGTGACCACCTTCATCCTGCTCGCCGTGCTGCTGTTCACGCCGCTCTACCTGGCCCACCGGCGGCCGTGGGTGGCCGTCGCCATCCTTCTCGGGGCCGGCCTGGCGCTGGGTCTGGCGCTGGCTTCGAAGTGGGTGGCGCTCTACGCCATCGGGGGCATCGGGCTGCTGGTGCTGTTCCGCTCGGGGCTCGGGCGCCTGGTGGCGCTGACGGTGATGGTCGCGCTGACAGCGGTGCTGGGTGGCATGGCCATCCGGGGCGGACCGGGAGACGACCCCAGCCGCAACTGGATCTTCCTGCTCCTGATGCTGCTGCTGACCGGACTGCTCGCAGCCGGCATGGTGCGTCGACCCATCCCGTTCACCCGGGCCGAGGCGTGGCTGGCGGCCGGGATGCCGCTGGCGGCCGGGCTCACCCTGGTGCTGCTGGGCCAGGTGCTCCCCGGCGTGTTGACCGTGACGGCAGGGCTCGCCATCGGCGCCGTGGTCGTGATCATCGCCAGCCTTGGCCGCGGTCCCTTCGCTGCGGACGCGCGTCAGCCCTCGACGGAGACGAGCGCCTGGCTGCGACCCGGGCCGCGGCAGATCCTGCCCTGGCTGCTGACGCTGACAGCCCTGACGGTCGTGCCGCTCATCGTCTACATCCTCGCCTACGCCCCCTGGGTCGAGCTGGGCAACGCCTGGGGCCTGCCGCTGCTGGACAGCCTCCCCGGACTCCCGGCATCGAGCCAGGACGGCCAGACGCTGGCCGCCCTGACAGGATCCATGTACGAGTACCACGACAACCTGCGCGCCCAGCACGCCGCGTCCTCGCCGTGGTGGGCATGGCCGCTCGACCTCAAACCGGTGTGGTTCTTCGTGGAGCGCTACGCCGACGGCAGCACCGGGCTCATCTACGACAGCGGCAACCTGGTGATCTTCTGGATGGGCATCGCCGGCATGGCGTTCTCTGCCCTCGCCGCCTGGCGGCGCCACAGCCTGTCGTTGACGGTGGTGGTCGTGATGTGGGCGGCCATGTGGTTGCCCTGGGCACGCATCGACCGTGCCGCCTTCCAGTATCACGTCTACGCCAGCCTGCCCTTCATGCTCCTGGCGCTGGCCTACTTCCTGGCCGAGTTGTGGCATGGTCCCAGCCCGCGCACCTGGTTCCTCGCCCGCGCCGCGGCCGCCCTTGCCATCGTGGGGGCACCACTGCTCTGGCTGCTGCGGACGCCGCTGTGCCTCATCGCCGGCACGGCCGTGGCCAACCCCTCGGGCTTGGCCTGCGCCAGCGAGACGACACGCACGGCACAGCTCAGCCAGGGTGGCGTGGTCGCCATCCTGCTGCTGACGGTCGGCATGGGCCTGGCGGTCTACCTTGCCTGGCGTGGCTCTCGCCGCAGGAACCGCCATCCCGGACGCGATCGCCACGGTCGGGCCTTGCTGCTGCCGCCACTGCTGGTGGCGCTGCTCACGCTGGTCCTGGTCAACGGCGCGCTGCTGCTCCTCGACACATCCTCGACCACGGCGGTGGTGCTGTCATCCGACGTGCTGGCCCTGCTCGCGCTGGCGGTGCTGCTCGTGCCGGCGTGGCTGACGCTGCGTTCCCGGGATCCACGCCGTCTCGTCCTGGGGGTGCTCGCCGCGGCGCTGCTGTGGCTGGTCCTGTGGTACCCCAACATCTCCGGCCTGCCCCTGCCGGCGGACCTGGCCGGCATCTACCAGGGCCTGCTGCCCACGTGGAACTATGACTTCCAGTTCGCGGTCAACACCGACCTCGCCAGCGAAGGTGGTCTCGTCGACGTCACCACGCTGCAGCTGGCGGGCGCTGACGTTGCTCTTCGTCGCGGCCGTGGCGGCCGTGGCTCGCTCATGGGGCGGTGCCCCCGCTCCACGCGCTGTTCCACCGGCCCGACCTCCGCACGGCTAGGGTGGCCCGGCCGCCTTCTCCTCGGCCTGGCTCGACCAGATCCCGGGGGCGCGGGCCGGCGCCTCGGGGATCTCGGCACCGAACCCCGACGGCAGCGCATCGGACGCGGCCAGTCGGCGGATGACGAAGCCGTAGTACTCCTCCACCTTGGCCGTGATGTTCTCCCATCCGAACTGGGCCGCCCGTTCCCGTCCAGCGTCGCCCATGCGTCGTCGCAGGTGCGGGTCGCGCAGCAGCGTGCCCAGCGCGGCAGCCAGCGCTTCCACGTCCCGTGGCGGCACCAGCACCGCCTGCTCGTTGCGGCGAACCACGCCCTTGTAGCCATGGATGTCGCTGCAGACGATGGGTGCGCCCGCGGCCATGGCCTCCAGCAGCACGATGCCGAACGATTCCTGTCCCGTGGCCGGAGAGGCGTAGATGTCGGCGGTGGCGAAGGCGCGCGCCTTGTCGTGGTCAGACAGCCGCCCCAGCATCTCCACGCCGCCCAGCCGGCGAGACTGGATGTAGCGGCGCACCTCACCCGCCTGCGGACCATTGCCGACCACGAGCAGCCGGCAGCCGAGGCCCTCGAGGCGCAGCTGGTAGTAGGCGCGCAGGAGGTACATCAGCCCCTTGCGGCTCTCGAAGCGGCCCACGAAGAGGATGTTGGGGATGCCGTCGCTCCAGCGTGCGAAGGGCGGCACGTCATCGAACTGCTGCAGGTCGACCCCATTGGGGATGACCTTGTAGTCACCCGGGAAGTAGCGCGAGATGAAGTGACGAGCCGCGGCGCTGACCGCGATGCGGCCATGCAGGCGCCTGGCCGGGGTGACCATGAAGCGCCTGCCGAACTCGTAGGAGGGACTGAAGCCCGAGTACGCGTGGAAGGTGGCGATGTTGACCGCCTTGGAGTGGCGCAGGATCACCAGCGACAGGAACGGCACGAACGGCTCGTGGAAGTGGATCACGTCGAAGCGCTCACGGTCGAGCATCTCGGAGACCAGCCGGCCGTACCGGTGCGAGACCGTCAGGGTGCCGATGGAGCCGTTGGTGGGGACGCTCCAGCCGTAGCCGAGGCGGATGATGTCGCCTTCGCTGGAGCGTTGGGGGCCGTGGGTCGAGCTGATGATGCGGACGTCGTGGCCGCGCTTGACGAGGTTCTCGTAGAGGTAGCCGACGTGGGCGTTGACGCCGCCGGGCACCGGGAAGATGTAGGGCGTGACCAGGCCGATCTTCATGTGCTGGCCGTCTTCCGGCGGCAGCCCGGCCGCAGCACGGTCGAAGCGGACGGGCCGTTCGCGCCCACCGGGGTACCCCAGGTCGCGACCGCTGCCGTCCCGCCGCACCTTGCCGCCCACCTCGGCCACGACGGCGGCGACGTTCTTGCGCTGCTGCTGGGCGAACATGCGGACCTGTCCCGGCCAGGGGTAGGCGCTGCCTTCCCAGCGCGTGTCGCGCGCTGTCAGCGCTCGCCGCAGGCTTTCCTCCACGCTGCCCTGTCGCTCCACGATGGTCACCGTGGAGCCCACGTTGGCGGCCTTGTGCGCGTCGGAGCCGCCGGTTGCGGCGATACCCAGCTCCTCGGCAAGGGCCGGCGCCTTCCTGCTCCAGGGCATGCGGGCCGTGGTGGGGTTGAAGCCTTCCAGCCCATCGGGATGGAAGATGGCATCGGCCTCGTCCATGAGCCTGCGGATGCTGCCCTCGCTGGCACACAGGGGGTACGGCGGCAGTGGATGCGCGATGATGGCCAGCCCACCCTGCTCATGGATCATGGCGATCGAGTCCTTCAGCGAGTGCCAGGGCCGGATGCGCCGCTTCAGGTAGAGCCCGAGCAGGTGCCCGCCGCGCGTCGAGATCTCCTCAGCGAGGATGACCTCGATGGGCCAGCCGCGGTACTCGGCGATGGCCTTGCCGGCCACGGCCGCGTCCATGCGCTCGTGGTCGGCGATACCGATCGCGTCGAGGCGCTGGTCGATGGCGGCGCGGATCATGATCTCGACACCGTCGACGCCGTCGGAGGCGAGCGTATGAACATGTAGATCGATGCGCAGCATCGAGGTGGCCGCGTCGCTCACGTTGTGGACTCCTCCCAGATCGGAAAGAACAGTGTGGTCCATTGCTCGGGCGCACGCGCGATGATGCGTTCGAATGCCCGAGCCTCCTGCTCCAGGATGGCGCGCGTGGCCTCTCGGCGCGTGGCGCCGTCCGGTGGGCGAAGCCGCACGCTGTGGCCGAGCCATTCACCCGGACCGGTGCGCTCGATGGCCTGCAGGTAGAGCGGAGCACCGGTGCCGACCGCGAGCATGGCCGGCCCGATGGGCAGCCGCACCGGGGCGCCGAAGAGCTCGACCTGCGAACCACGACCGACGATGTTGCGATCCGCCACGATGCCCACTGCCTCGCCGCGCTCGAGGGCGGCGATGAGCGCATTGGCAGCGTTGTCGACCGGCACGATGGTGACGTCGAGCTCGTTGCGCACGCGTTCGAAGTAGGCCCGCGCCAGGGGCGAGCCCACGAACTCCATCGGGCCGGTCAATGGCAGGGCGCCGACGCGAGAGCCGTACAGCGCCGAGAGGTCGACCGAGCCGAAGTGCATCGACATGTGGATCAGCCCGACCTCTCCGGGGGCCCGCGCCGCCATCGACTCGGCCGATGTCGCGGGATCGATGGGCACGAACCTTCGCTTGAGCTCGGCGCCGCTGTAGCGGGGTCCCAGCGCGGCCTCGACATAGGTGACGACCCAGTGGCCGAAGGCGGCGCGCACCATCCGATCGAGCGCTTTGCGCTCCCGTGCGGCCCGTGCGACCCGAGGGCTCGCCATGTCGTTCGCGACCAGCCACTCACAGACGTGCCCGAGGTTTCGCCGCACGCGATCACGCCGCTGCGGCAGCAGCAGGTAGAGCCCGGCGCCCACGGCGAAAGCGGCACGGTACAGCGGCTTGTCGGGCAGCTTGCGTATCAGCCAGAGGCCGCCCACGAGCAGTCCGAAGACGACGCGCTGCAGCGGGCCCAGCGGCACGGCCGCGGGCACGAGCGGCGAGGCGGCGCTGCCGGTCCCCCGCGCGATGCGGCTTCGCTCAGGCATCGGCAGCCACCATCGTCGCGCCACGTCGCGCCACCTGCTCAGCTTCGGCCGCGGTGGCCGGCCACATCGGCTTGAAGGTGTACCACTGCTCGGGGGCCTGGGCGATCATCGCCTCGAGGGCCCCGGCGATCGCCTGCGTGGCGCGACCGATCTCGGCTGGCGACGAGCCACGCACCTCGATGGGCTCGTACATCACGGGGTCGTAGCGGCCATCGGGGCGTCGCCGTGCCAGTACCGGCACGATGACGGCCCCGCTGCGCGCGGCCAGCGTGGCCGGCCCCGCCGGCAGCGTGGTCCACTCCCCGAACAGCTTGACCGGCAGATCGTCGGAGCGATAGCCCCAGTCGACGACCATGCCCAGGATGGCCGGACGGCGCATGACCCGGAAGATGTGGCGCAGCCGGCGCCACGGGATGATGGTCACGCCCCAGCGGGCGCGCGATTCGTTGAGCAGCTCGAAGAGCTCGGGAAAGGCCGAGTCATCGGCCAGGCCATAGGTGGGGATGCCCTCCTGCGCGTACGCCCCCGCGAAGACCTCGATGCTGCCGATGTGGCCGGAGACGGCGATGATGCCTCGACCACTCGCCTCGCACTCCCGCCACAGCGCCATGAAGCGCTCGTGATGGGGGCCCTCCAGGTGCACCAGCCGGGCGGGCTCGTCGGCGGGCAGGCTGGGGAGCCGCATCAGCTCGATGCTGAAGCGAGCGTAGGTGCCGTAGATGGCCCGCGCCAGCCCGGCCACGTGGGGGTGGCCGGGGGGCAGTCCCAGCACGTGGGCGGCGTTGGTCCTGATGATGCGGCGCTTCGACGGCCACAGGTAGTAGCCGGCCAGGAAGCCGGCACGGGCCACGCGCTCGCTGAGCCGCACCGGTGTCCGCGCCAGCAGCGCCGATGCCGCCCGGAAGAGCAGGACCACGCACCGCTCCCAGGCCCGGGCGGCGGCTGCGCCGAGACGGCCCCGCTGGGAGCGGCGGTGTGGTGCGTAGTCGACGCCGGACACATCCCTCCTTGTCAGGCGATGGTGCTCGCCAGCTGCTCGTGTGGCGCGGCTTCGCGCCCTGCCGCCGCCTTTTCGACCACCTCCCCGGCACGGCCGACCAGGGTCGCGTCGTCCTCGCCCCGGATGAACGCCTCCAGGCGCTCGCGCGCGACATCGTCGTGGATCTGCAACGGGGGACTCTTCATGAAGTAGGACGAGGCCGCCACGAGCGTACCCGAGAGGCCGCGATCGAGCCCCAGCTTGGCGCATCGGATGGCGTCGGTGATGACGCCAGCGCTATTGGGGCTGTCCCACACCTCGAGCTTCAGCTCGAGCAACAGGGGCACATCACCGTAGGTCGTGCCCTCGATGCGGATGTGACAGAACTTGCGATCCTCCAGCCACGGCACATGGTCCGAAGGGCCGACGTGGACCGCACCCTCGGCGAGCTCGTAGTCGAGCATCGAGGTGACCGCGTTGGTCTTGCTGATCTTCTTGGACTCCAGCCGGTCCCGCTCGAGCATGTTCTGGAAGTCGGTGTTGCCGCCGAAGTTGAGCTGGTAGGTGCGGTCGACCCGCACCCCGCGGTCGTCGAAGAGGCGGGTGAGCACGCGGTGGCTGATGGTGGCGCCGACCTGGCTCTTGATGTCGTCGCCGATGATGGGCAGCCCGGCGGCGGCGAACCTTGCCTGCCACTCGGGCTCGCGGCCGATGAAGACCGGGATGGCATTGACGAAGGCGACCCCGGCTTCGATGGCTCTGCTCGGCATACCAGCGCGTGGCGTCTTCGCTGCCGACCGGCAGGTACGAGACGACCACGTCGACCTTGGCTGCCGTGAGCGCGGCAGCGACGTCCACCGCCGGCGCCGACGACTCGGGCACCATCTCGCGCACGTACTTGCCGATGCCGTCCATGGTGGGACCACGCTGCACGACCACGCCGATCCGCGGTACATCCATGAAGCGGATGGTGTTGTTGGGCCTGGCGTAGATCGCCTCGCCCAGGTCAGCCCCGACCTTGCTGGGCGTTGACGTCGAAGGCGGCCACGAACTCGATGTCGCGGACGTGGTAACCGCCCAGGTTGACGTGCATCAGGCCCGGGACGAAGGAGTCCTCGGGGGCGTCCTGGTAGTAGTAGCGACCCTGGACGAGGCTGCTGGCGCAGTTGCCCACGCCGATGATGGCGACGCGGATCGGCTTGTCGGCCCGAGGGGACGGGCAGCTGTCCGTTGCCGTTCGGATTGCTCATGCGGTGATCACTCCTGTCTTGTGCCGGTCAGTCGTCGTGGAGATCCGTCGGTTGCGAGGTGACGAAGCGCACTCGCTGGATCACGGTGATGGTGGCCAGCACGGCGATGAGGCCGAGGCCGGACGCGAGGATGAGGCTGCCGAGGTCGGCGATGTCGGCACTGACACCGAAGATCCCCGCCCCCACGAGGGCGACGCCGAGGATGACGGTGCGCACCTCCCGTGGGGCGAAGCCGATGGCGGCCATGCCGCTGCCGCTGGAGAAGCCCAGCGACTCGCTCTTGGCGCGGGTGTAGCTGACCATGAAGGCCGACACCAGCGCGGCCGCCGCGAGCCAGGCTGCCAGGTCGAAGTCGGCGCGGGTGGCGCCGATGATGATGCCGACGTAGACGACACCCTCCCCCCAACGGTCGAAGGTGCTGTCCATGAAGGCGCCGACCTTGCTCACCTGGCCGGTGGCGCGAGCAACGGCGCCGTCGAACATGTCGAAGCCCGCACCCACCGTGGCCACGATGCCACCAAGCAGCCACCACTCGACCGCCACCAGCACACCACCGACCGAGGCGATGGCGAAGCCGATGAGGGTGAGCATGTTGGGCGTGAGCCCTGCTCGAGCCATGGCCAACGCGATGGGCTCGATCTTGCTGCGGATGCCGGAGCGCTGCTCCGGGCTGATGAACGATCCCTTGCTCACGGTTACCTCTCAGATCCCAGGAGCGCCCGCTCCTGTGCGTGGAAGCGAGCGAGGGCCTCGTGGCCCAGGCTGCAGATGGTCTCGCGACCCGAGCGACGCGTGACGACCAGGCCGGCCACTCGCAGGCGGCGCAGGTGCCACGACACCAGCGGTTGGCTGAGGTCCACGTGGCGCATCAGGTCGCTGACGGTGCCATCCCCCTGCGCCAGCCGCTGGATGATGCGGAGCCGGGTGGGGTCGGCGAGCGCCTTGTGGACCACCGCCATCGCCTTCAGGTCCGCTGGCGGGTCGGTGAGGGTGGCGATGGTGGACCGGATGCGTGCCGGGCTGGGCAATGAGCACTCCCTCGACAGGACTTCATAGCAACGCATGTTTATATAAGCGGTTGTTGATGCTAGCACCAACGACCGCCCTGTCAAGCCGGTGTGCGCATCGCTGTCACGTGTCGCATCATTCGCGCATGCCCCTGCTGCAGCGTACCCAGCCGCTGCCACACCTCCCGGCCGCTGCCACCCCGTCGTCCCGGCTGGGCGGCCCGTCTCTCAAGGGCTCGCATCCTGGCTGATGGGGAGCCCTTCGGGTGAGCCCTGCCTCTCGCGCGGTGATGCTGGCCGCCCTGTGCCTGGGCGTGCTGCTGGTGGGCGTCGAGCTGTTCATCACGGCGGTGGCACTGCCGGACATCTTCTTCGACCTCTCCGGCTGGAACGAGCTACGCCGGGCCTCCTGGATCATCACGGCCTACCTGGTGGCGTACATCGCGGCCATGCCGCTGGCGGGACGCGCCGCCGACCGTTTCGGCCTGCCGAGGCTGATGATCCTGTCGCTGCTGCTGTTCGCGTTCGGTTCGCTCGTCTGCGGCGCCGCCCCCACCCTGGAGGTGCTCGTCCTCGGCCGCGTCATCCAGGGCGCCGGCGCCGGCGCCATCCTGCCCATCGCCACGGCCGGCGCGAGCCACCTCTACGGCGGCCACTCCCGCTCCCGTGCGCTCGGCTTCATCGGTGCTGCCACCTTCCTGGGCATGGCCATCGGTCCGCTGCTGGGCGCGCTCATCCTGGGCTGGCTCGACCTGCGCGATGCGCTCGCCTCGATCGGTATCTGGGGTGGCACCGCGGTCGACTACCTCGTCCCGGCCTGGCGCTGGGTCTTCTACATCACCGTACCGTTGGCGCTGCTGGCGGCCGTCTACGTGTGGGCAGCCTCGCCCGAGTGGGATGTCGAGCCGGGTGCCTCGCGCATGGACGCCGTCGGGGCCATCCTGTTCAGCACGGCTCTCACCACGGGCCTGCTGGCGGTCACGCTCATCGGCGACGAACCCCAGGCGGGCATTCCCGTCATCCCCGTCGCCACGGTCATCGCGCTCGTCACCGGCAGCGCGGCCATCCTGCGCATGCTGCGCGTGGAGGAGCCGTTCCTGGACCTGCGGCTCTTCGCCAACCGTATCTTCAGCGGCGCCGTCCTGGTCAGCCTGCTGACCGGCTACGCGCTGGCCACGGCCATCGTGGGCATGGCCGCCTTCATCGACCGCGTGCGCTTCGCCGGCCCCGAGGAGCAGGGGGTCGTGCTCGGGCCGATGGCGCTGTTCATGGCCATCGGCGCCTTCGCC
Organism: uncultured Chloroflexia bacterium; assembly: GCA_963804575.1. GTDB lineage: Bacteria > Chloroflexota > Limnocylindria > Limnocylindrales > CSP1-4 > JAFMJV01. The sequence goes on along the minus strand of CAWDQY010000001.1, from coordinate 60,736 downwards.
TCCGGCTTCATGATGCGTCGCTTCGACGGCACCCTCGTCACCATCGTGGGCCTTGCGACCAGCGTCGTCGGCCTCCTGTGGCTGTCCACCACCCGCATCGACAGCGAGCTCTACGTGCCGGTCGCGGCGATCTCCCTCTTCGGGCTCGGCTTCGGACTGACGGTCACGCCTCGCTCGATGGCCGCGGTGGAGGCGGCCGGTCGTGCCGCCTTCGGCGCCGCCAGCGCCGCCGTGACCGTGGCGCGCATGGCCGGCATGGCCGTCGGCATGGCCATCCTGACCGCCTTCGGCACCACGCGCATCGACCAGGTCACGGTGGCGCTGGATGACCAGGCCTACCGCGATTCGATCCTGCCGCCCGAGCTGGTGGGACAGCCGCTGGCGGATCCACTGGTGCTCGACGCCATCGAGCTGTGGGCGTCCGCCGAGGCCGCCGAGGTGCTGGGCCAGCTGTTCGTGGTCGCGGCGCTCATCCTGGTCGTCGCGGCCGTGCCGGCCTGGCTCATGCGTGAAGGCCGCGGAAACGACGCCGGCGAGCGAGAGCGGACGCGAGGGCGGATCGCCCCCACGGAGGACGAGGAGGTCATCGCTGGCTTCTGACGGCTACCGTCTGTCGACCGCGGCCGACGCCTTCGAGCAGCTGCGGCCGCTGCTCCGAGGGCGCCTGCTGCTGGCCAGTGACTTCGATGGCACCCTGGCTCGCGTTCGGTCTCGACCCGTGGGCCGCGTCCATCATCCCGTCGGCCCAGCGAGCGCTGCGCCGCCTGGCGTCCCGGCCAGATGTCCACGTCGCCGTTCATCAGCGGACGTAGCGTGCCGGACCTCGCGAAGCGCGCGCGCGTCGGTGGTGCCAGCTACCACGGCGACCATGGTGCCGAGTGGGCAACGGCGCGGCGCGGCGTCCGTGTCGCGGCCTTGCGGGTCGAACGCGAACCGGCGGACCCGCTCACCATCGCCATGGCCGAGCGCCTCAAGAGCGAGGTTCCGCGCCTGGTGGCTGAACCCTGGCTGGTGCTGGAGGACAAGGGCCCGGCGCTGACCTTCCACTTCAGGGCTGCGCCCGACCACGCGGCGGCCCGGGAACTCGTCATCGCTGCCGTCGACGCCGTCGACCGGGAGCGACTGCTGTGGCGTGTCGGCGGCCAGCGTGCGCATGAGCTGCGACCGGTCGGCGCCACCACCAAGGCGGTCACGCTGTCGCGACTCATCCGGGCACATCAGCCGGCGACGACCTTGATGCTGGGCGACGACCGCCACGACGCGGACGCGTTCGATGCCCTGCGCGAGGCGCGCGACTTCCGGACGCACCCGCGGGCTGGCCATCGCGGTCGCCGGTCACGCCGACGTCACCGCCGTGGTCGCGCCCCACGCGGACCTGCTATTACGTGGGCCGGCTGAGACGGCTCGCCTTCTGCGCCTGCTGGCGAAGCATCGCTCGATGACGACAGGTGGCAGGACGAAGCGGCGGACCTACAGTCGCGTCAGGGCGACGGCGGCCGCCTCGGTCCACTCCAGGATGGCCCCCGTGACCGCGGGGAACAGGCCGATCAGGATGGTCGCCGCCGCCGCCAGCCACAGGCCCACGCGGGTGTACCAGCCGATGCTCACCGGCGCAGCGTCGTCGGCTGGCTGGCGCATGTACATGTAGACGACGACGCGCAGGTAGTAGAACGCGGCCATGGCCGCGTTGAGCATCATGATCACCGCCAGCAGGGTCATGTTGCCGCCGACCTCCAGGGCGCTCAGCACCACCATGGCCTTGGCGAAGAAGCCGGCCAGGGGCGGGATGCCCGTCAGCGACAGCAGGAAGACCGTCATCAGCAGCGCCGGGACCGCGGCGCGGTAGCCCAGGCCAGCGAAGGTGGCGAGCTGGCTGGTCACGCCCGGGCGACGCTGCAGCGCGGCCACGACGGCGAAGGCGCCCAGGTTCATGAAGGCATACGCGACGCTGTAGAAGAGCACGCCCTGGATGCCACTCGCTGCCACCGCCGGGTCCTCGGCGGTGGCGAAGACGACCAGGCCGACCATGATGTAGCCGGTGTGCGCGATCGACGAGTACGCCAGCATGCGCTTGATGTTGTCCTGGCCCAGGGCGGCCAGGTTGCCCACGGTCATGGTGACCGCCGCCAGCACGCCGACCACCAGCGCCCACTCGCCCCGCAGCGGCTCCAGCGCCTCCACGAAGATCCGCAGGATGAGCGCGAACGCGGCGATCTTGGGTCCGACCGACAGGTAGCCGGTGACCGGCGTGGGAGATCCCTGGTAGGCGTCGGGTGTCCAGTAGTGGAAGGGCACGGCGGCGATCTTGAACAGCACACCGACCGTCAGCATGGCCAGGCCCATGGCCAGCGCCAGTGGCAGCGGCTCGCTGCCGTCGAGGATCGCGCCCAGCGACGCGGCGATGTCCGACACCTGCGTGCTGCCGGTGAAGCCCAGCACGAAGGCGAGGCCGAAGAGCAGGATGGCGCTGGAGAACGAGCCCAGCAGGAAGTACTTGATGGCGCCCTCGGTGGAGAGCCCATCGCGCTTGGCGAAGCCGGCCAGCAGATAGCCCGGAAGCACCAGCAGCTCCAGGCCGATGAAGAGCACCAGCAGGTCCTGGCCACCGGCGATGAGCATGCCGCCGCTGATGGCGAAGAGCAGGGTCGCCGCGAACTCGGGCAGCGGCAGCTTGCGCGGCACCAGGTAGTCGGGCGCGAAGAGCAGCGTCAGCAGGCCGATGGAGATGAACGCCAGGTCGAGCAGCGACGTCATCAGGTCGCGCGTGTACAGGGCCGGCTCGCCGATGGAGGCAGGAGCCGCGAAGTAGCCCATGTCCCAGGGCAGTGGGCCGATGGCGAGCGTGGCCAGCAGCGCGACCACCAGCCCGCCGATACCGACAGCCATGATGAGGTCGTCGCGATCGGGCAGGAACAGGTCGATGAGGATGATGGCCAGGGCCAGCGCCACCACGATGAGGAATGGCAGCAGCGTCAACAGCGTGTCGCCGGTCATGGCAGCAGCACCGCGCTGGCGTCGCCCGGCGCCACCGCGCCCACGATGTCGAGCACCTGCTCCAGCGGCAGGGCGATGAGGTCAAGCACCAGCGCCGGGAAGAGCCCCAGCACGACCGTCAGCAGCACCAGCGGCGCCAGCGTGGCAGCCTCGATGGGGTTCACATCGGTGAGCCGGGAGCCCAGGCCCTTCAGGAAGTCGGTGACGTCGCCCATGATGATGTTCTGCACCATGTAGAGCAGGTACACGGCGGCGAAGATGATGGTGAAGGCCGCCACGTAGCCGACCCACGGCTCCCACGTCACCGCACCCAGCAGCACCAGGAACTCACCCACGAAGCCGGCCAGCCCGGGCAGGCCAGCCGAGGCCAGGCTGAAGAACACCATCAGCGTGGCGAACACCGGGATGCGCTGGCCCAGCCCGCCCATCTTGGCGATGGTGCGGTCGTGGGTGCGTTCGTAGATGACGCCGACGAGCAGGAAGAGCGCGCCGGTGATGACGCCATGGGCGACCATCTGGAAGACCGCGCCCTGCATGCCCTGCTGGTTGAAGGTGAAGATGCCCAGCGTCACGAAGCCCATGTGGCTGACCGACGAATAGGCGATGAGTCGCTTGAGGTCGGGCTGGCGGATGGCCACGATGGCGCCGTAGAGCATGCCCGCGATGGAGAGCGCGATGATGAACGGCGCGAGGTCGTTGGCGGCGTCGGGGAAGAGCGGCAGGTTGAGGCGGATGAGACCGTAGCCGCCCAGCTTCAGCAGCACGCCCGCGAGGATGACCGAGCCGGCCGTGGGCGCTTCGGTGTGGGCATCGGGCAGCCAGGTGTGCAGTGGCCACATCGGCACCTTGATGGCGAAGGCCAGGAAGAAGCCCAGGAAGGCCCAGAACTGCAGCGTCGGGTCGAAGCCGAACTCGACCAGCTTGATGTAGTCGAAGGCTCCCACCCACGTGCCGGTCGCCTGCGAGTAGGTCCAGGCGATGGCCAGGATCGCGATGAGCATCAGCAGCGAGCCGACCAGCGTGTAGATGACGAACTTGAGGGTGGCGTAGATGCGGTTGGCACCGCCCCAGATGCCGATGATCAGGTACATCGGCACCAGCACCACTTCCCAGAAGACGTAGAAGAGGAACAGGTCGAGGGCGAGGAAGACGCCCAGCATGCCCAGCTCGAGCACGAGGAACGAGATCATGTACTCCCGAACGCGCGTCTTGATGGGCCCGAAGGAGGCCACGATCGAGATCATCGTCAGCAGCGTGGTCAGCAGCACCAGCACCAGCGAGATGCCGTCCACGCCGACCTTGTACTGGATGCCGAAGAAGCCGATCCAGTCGACCGCCTGCACGAACTGGAAGCCGGTCGCCTCGTTGATCGAAGGCCAGCGCCAGCAGGATGGAGAGGACGAAGGTGACCAGGGCCGTCAGCAGCGCGCCCCAGCGCATGAGGTCGTCCTGGCGCTCGGCCTCGATGTCGACGCGAGCGAGCTTCAGCAGCGGGGCCAGGAGCAGCAGCACCAGGGCGCCGACGAGCGGCGTGAAGATGATGAGGCTCAGGATGTCGAGGCGTCCGAGGTCGAGCATCAGCGGGCCAGCAGGATGAAGACCGCGGCGATGACGACGAGCCCGACCGCGATGTCGAGCGCGTAGTTCTGGACACGGCCGGTCTGGATGTGGCGGATGTTGTCACCCACGCCCTGCGTCACCACGCCCACGCCGTTGACGATGCCGTCCACGACCTTGACATCGAACCACATCACGCCGCTGGCCACGGCGCCGCCGAAGCGATAGAAGAGCAGGTGGTTGAGATCGTCGAAGTACCACTTGTTGAGCGAAGCGCTGTAGAGGAAGCGCGTCAGGCGGTTGCGTCTGGCCAGGCTGTCCACGGTCTCGACGGCGGGCCTTCGTGTCGAACACGCCGAACAACCAGATGGCCACGCCGATGCCGAGGGCGGCCATGGCCACGGAGATGAGGATGAAGTCCACCGTCGATGCCGAGTAGCTCGTACTCGGGGAAGCTGATGCCCGCGATCGACTTCGGCCGGGTGGAAGACCGGCTCCAGCCAGTGCTTGATGGTCGAGTCTCCCAGGCGGCAGCCGATGGCCAGGCCGAGCAAGACGGTGGGGATCGGCCAGCAGCACCAGCGGGAGCACCATCGACGGTGGCGACTCGTGGATCTTGGGCTCCACCTCCGGGTCGACGCGGCTGCGGCCGTAGAAGGTCAGGCCCATCAGGCGGAACATGTAGAAGCCGGTCAGACCGGCCACCATGACGCCGATCACGAAGAGCGGCCACCAGCCCAGCACGGCCACCTCGTCCAGCACGGCATCCTTGGAGAAGAAGCCCGCGAACAGGGGGATGCCGGCCAGCGACAGCGCGCCGATGAGGAAGGTCCAGTGGGTCCACGGGATCTTCCGCCACAGGGCGCCCATCCTGGTCATGTCCTGCTCTCCGTGCACCGCATGGATGACCGAGCCCGAGCCCAGGAAGAGGAGGCCCTTGGTGAAACCATGGGCGACCAGGTGGAAGATGGCGGCCAGCCAGGCCCCCGCGCCGAGGGCCATGAACATGTAGCCCAGCTGGCTCAGGGTCGAGTAGGCCAGCACCCGTTTGATGTCCTTCTGGGTCACCGCGATGGTCGCCGCCAGCACGGCCGTGAAGGTGCCGATGACCGCCACCAGCAGCATCGTCTCCGGTGCCGTGGCGAAGATGGGCGTGGTGCGAGCGATGAAGTACACCCCGGCATTGACCATGGTGGCGGCGTGGATGAGGGCGGAGACGGGGGTGGGACCCTCCATCGCGTCCGGCAGCCAGACATGGAAGGGGAACTGGGCGCTCTTGCCGGCCGCGCCGATGAACAGCAGCAGGGCCACCGTGTTGCGGATCGAGCGGGTCGATCTCGAGCAGGTTCCACTCGACGAACGAGTCGAAGAAGTCCATCGTCCCGGTCAGCAGGAACACGGCCATGATGCCCACCAGGAAGCTCTGGTCGGCCACGCGGTTGACCAGGAAGGCCTTCTTGGATGCCAGCGCCGGGGCCCGCCTGGTGTACCAGAAGCCGATGAGCAGGTAGGAGGACAGGCCCACCAGCTCCCATGCCGCGAACACCACCAGGTAGCTGCTCGCCAGCACCAGCAGCAGCATGCTGAACATGAACAGGTTGAGGTAGGCGAAGAAGCGCCACTTGCCCGGGTCGTGCGCCATGTAGCCGATGCTGTAGATGTGCACCAGCGCGCCGATCCAGGTGACCACGATGAGCATCAGCGCCGAGAGGTTGTCGACGACGTAGCCGAACTCGACCTCGAGATCGCCGACGGCGATCCAGCTGAAGAGGGTGTCACCGATGCCATGCTCGCCATAGGCACCGGAGAGCGACTGGAAGGCCAGGTAGGTGGCGACGAGCGTGGCCGCCACGACGGCCGCCACCGAGATGATCCATGGCCGTGAGAGGCGTCGGCCAACGAGACCGGTCAGCAGGAAGCCGGCCAGCGGGAGCCCCAGCACCAGCAGCACCAGCAACGTGTCCGTCGAGCTCGCGGCCCCGGGCGGGATGAACAGCTCGCCGCCCTCCTCGGCGCCCAGGATCGGTGTCATCGCCCGCTACTCCTTCATCGACGCGTACTCGTCGACGAGCGGCGTCCTGCGGTTGCGGTAGATGGCGATGACGAGGGCGAGTCCGACCGTGGCCTCGCCGGCTGCCACGGCGATGACGAAGAGCGCGATGGTCGAGGCCTGTGCCGTCAGCTCCGGTGTGAAGGCGCCGAAGGCGATGATGGCCAGGTTGACCGCGTTGAGCATGAGCTCGATGGACATCAGCATGGCGATGGCATTGCGCTTGGCCAGGAAGCCGAAGGTGCCGATGCCGAAGAGCAGCACGGAGAGGACGAGGTAGGCCTCCAGCGACTGGCTCACCTGGGCTCATCCTCGTCAGGCATCGCCGGCCGCGGGTTGTTGGTCTCGGGCATGTCGTCGTCGCGCTTGGCCAGGTAGAGGCCACCGATGACTGCCGCCAGCAGCAGCACCCCCAGGACCTCGAAGGCGAAGAGGTAGTCCTCGAACAGCGTCAGCGCGATCTCACGGGCGTCCGCCGCGAAGACCTCGCCATCGTGTGGCCACTCGGTCAGCAGGATGGCGGTGATCATGAGGCCGACCAGCAGCACGGCGGCGATGGCGCCGGCCCACCACTGGCGCTGGAACACCAGCCTGGCGGGACCGCGCTTGGAGGCGGTGATCATCACCGCGAACAGGATGAGCACGGCGATGGCGCCCATGTACACCAGCACCTGGCTGATGGCCATGAAGGGGCTCCCCAGGAGTCCGTAGATGCCAGCCAACCCGGCGAAGGACAGGATGAGCCAGAGCGCCGAGCGGATGATGTCGCGGCCCAGCACCACCAGCATCGCGGAGCCCAGCATCACGCCGGCCAGCGCCAGGAAGACGACGTCATCCCAGCGCCAGTCGAGGTACGGAACCGTCTCCGGTAGCCCCACTCCCTCTCTGCCCCCTTCTACTTGTGGTGGATCTGTGCGGCTCCAGCGCCGGCCTTCCCGGCCGCGGAGCCATTGGCTCCGCCGGTGGACCTGCCGTTGCCGCCTCCCGTCACGCCGGGCGGCAGCATGGGCAGCAGCCGCTCGCGCGGGACGTCGCGCCCATCAGCCTGGGCACGCGCCAGCCAGTCACGTTCGCGCCGGACATAGCTCAGCTCGGTGTCACGATCGATCGCCGCCAGCGCGATGAGGTCGATCTGCGGTTCTGCGCGTGACTCGTGTGCCAGCTCGAAGTCAGGCCCGCAGCGCAGGGCATCGTAGGGACAGGCGTCGACGCAGATGCCGCACAGGATGCAGCGTGACTCGTCCACGTCGTACTGCTCCAGCACGCGGGGCTTGGGCATGAGCGCGCCGGTCGGACAGGTCTCGGCACAGCGGCCGCACGAGACGCAGGGCGTGGTGTTGAGGCTCATGTCGAGCGGCGTGGTCACCAGCGTGTCGAAGCCGGTGCGCATGAAGTCGTAGCAGGCCGCCCCCACGATCTCCTTGCACACGTTGGCGCAGCGGCCGCAGTCGATGCAGCGCGAGGGCTCGCGCAGGATGAAGGCGTGGCTGTCGTCGCGGATGTAGTCGTGGTTGGAGCCGGTGAAGCGGTTCTCGCTGACGCTGCGGAAGGACAGGCCGCTGCGCTTGGGCTCCAGGGTCTGCAGCGTGGTGCCGTATTCGATGCCCTGCCGGCGCAGGTCGCAGTAGCCGATGGCCTCGCAGGTGCACTGCAGGCAGCGGGCGGATTCGGCCATCGCCTCCTGTCGCGTGTACGGGATCTCGTACTCGATGTAGGAGTCGTTGCGTTGCTCGGCCGGCATCGACTTCAGGCGGATACGCGGCTGCTTGACCTCGTCGGTGTAGGGCACGATGGAGAGGAACTCGGGCTGTGGCTCGGCCAGGGTCTGGCGCGTGCGGATCTCGTCGAGGTCCTGGCCCTGCAGGTAGGCGTCGATGGCGTAGCTGGCTCGACGACCCTCGGCGATGGCCTCCACCACGGTGGCCGCGCCGGTGCGCACGTCGCCGGCACCGAAGACGCCTGCCCGACCGGTGCCGAAGGTGACCGCATCGGCATCGAGCCGCCAGCGCTTGGACTTCTCGATGCCCTCGGCACCATGCTCCAGCCAGCCCAGGTCGGGACCCTGGCCGATAGCCAGCAGGACGCGATCGCAGTCGATGATGAACTCGGTGCCCGCCACCGGCTGTGGCCGACGCCGGCCCGAGGCGTCCGGCTCGCCCAGCGCCATGCGCTGGAACTCGACGCCGGTGACCTTGTTGTCAGCGTCACTGACGACCCGCGTCGGCGAGGCCTGGAAGATGGCACGAGCGCCCTCCTCGAGCATCTCGTGGACCTCGTTGGCGGCGGGCATGTCCTTCATGTCGCGGCGGTACACCAGGGTCACCTCCGAGCAGCCCTGGCGGATGGAGGTGCGTGAGCAGTCCATCGAGGTGAAGCCTCCGCCGATGACGACGACCCGCTTGCCCTTGTGATCGGGATAGGGCAGGCCAAGGGTGGCGATGCGCAGGTACTCCAGGCCATCGATGACGCCGTCGGCGTCCTCGCCGGGGATGCCCAGCTTGTTGGTGTCATAGCAGCCGATGGCGACCAGGATGGAGTCGTAGCCGTCGTTCTGGAGGTCATCGATGGTGAAGTCGACGCCCAGCTCGGCACCCGTCACCAGCTTGGCCCCGAGGTCCCAGACGGACTGGTACTCGGCCTCCAGCACCTCCACCTTGGGCAGGCGGTACTGGGGGATGCCGTAGCGGAGCATGCCGCCGGCCTCGGGGTCACGCTCGAAGACGGTCACCGCGTGGCCGCTGAGCGACAGGTAGTAGGCCGCCGACATGCCGCTGGGACCAGAGCCGATGACCGCCACGCGCTTGCCCGTCGAGGGCTTGCGGGTCGAACGGCGTGGGAGCTCGCGCCCCGGCTGCCTGCGCCTTCAGCACCTGGTCGCCGGCATAGCGGTGGCTGTCGCGGATGGCGATGGCCTCCTCCACCTCATCGCGACGGCAGTGCTCCTCGCAGGGGGCGGGACAGACGCGGCCGAGCACCGAGGGGAAGGGGATGGTGCGCTTGAAGATGCGCGCGGACTCGACGAAGTCGCCCTCGGTGTTGGCCTTCAGGAAGCCCGGGATATCGATGTGGCTGGGGCACTTGTTCTGGCAGGGCGGCAGACAGTAGGCGTTGTGGTCGCTGAAGATCAGCTCCAGATTGGTCTTGCGGACCTGGCGGAGCCGCGGCGTCTGCGTCCGCACCACCATGCCCGCCTCGGCTTCGCGCGAGCAGGAGATGGGTGGCGCATCCTCACCCTCGACCTCGACGACGCACATGCGGCAGGCGCCGAAGCCCGGCAGCTTGGGCTCATAGCAGAGGGTGGGCACCTCGATGCCGTTGTCGCGGCAGACCTCCAGGATGGTCTGGCCGGCACGGCCGTGCAGCTTGCGGCCGTCGATCTCGATGGCGAACTCGGGCTGGACCTGCGGTCGCTGCGGCGACTGCGTGGTGAGCAGTCGCTCGATGGCGTCGTCAGGCGCGGCTGGGCTGGCCTGGGGCAGCGTATCGGTCATGACGGCACGGCACCAGCTAGTCGGATGGGTTGGCAGACCCCCGCAGGGCACTCGCCCCGGGCGATGTGGGCCTCGAACTCAGGTGCGAAGTATCGCATCCCGCTGAGAAGCGGATTGGACGCGTCAGCCTCCAATCCGCACAGCGCGGCGCTGCGAACGTCGGCCGCCAGGTCTGCCAGCAGCGCGCTGTCGCCCGGTCGCGCGTGGCCCGTGCAGAATGCCCCGCCCAGCTCGGCCATGCGGCGCGTGCCGATGCGGCAGGGGATGGTCTTGCCGCAGGCGCTGTCGTTGAGGTAGCGCGTCAGCAGCGTGGCCACATCCACGATGCAGGCGCTCTCGTCGAGCACCAGCAGGGTGCCCGAGCCGCCGAGAGCGCCGGCCTGGCGCAGCGCCTCGTAGGTGAGCGGCGTGTCGAGCGCGTCGGGCGGCAGGAAGCCGCCGCTGGGTCCACCCACCAGCACGGCCTTCAGCGCGCCCTGCACGAAGCCGCCGGGGCCGTCGATGATCTCGCGGAGGGTGGCACCGAGGGGCACCTCCACGATGCCCGGCTTGCGCACGGCACCGGCCAGCTGCACCAGCGTGCTGCCGGGGGCGTCGGGCGTGCCCAGCGAGGCGTAGGCGCCGGCGCCGTGGTCGATGATCCAGGGCACCGCCGCCAGTGTCTTGACGTTGTTGACGACGGTCGGCTTGCCCCACAGGCCGACACGTGACGGATAGGGTGGGCGCTGATCGGGCTGGGCACGGCGGTTCTCGAGGGCTCGCAGCAGCACGGTCTCCTCGCCCAGCACGAACGAGCCGGTCAGCTGGCGCACCTCGACCTGCAGTGGTCGACCCGTCTCGGACGGGTGGGGGCCGATGTAGCCGCGCTCCTCGGCCTCGTCGATGGCCACGCGCAGGCGCTCCGCGGCGTCCACGGCGGAGCTCGCCACGGCGATGATGGCCGACTCGGCGCGCACCGCCCAGGCGGCGATGGCCACGCCCTCGATGATGGCGTGCGGGTCACGCTCCATCAGCACCCGGTCGATCTGTGCCCCGGGGTCGGCCTCGAAGCCGTTGGCCACCACGTAGCGCCGCGTCTCGCCCTGGCTGGCGCAGTCGCGCCACTTCGACCCGGTGGCATAGCCGCCGCCACCCCGGCCGCGCAGGCCGGACTCGCTGACGATGCGGATGACGGCGTCGGGTGTCAGCTCGGAGAGCGCCTTGCGGTACGCCGACCAGGCGCCTCCCCGCTCGGCCGCGGCGATATCGACGAGCTCGCCCTCGCCGGCGCGCGCCAACAGCACCGACGGCCAGCCGCGCGCGCCGGCGAGGATGGGCAGGCTCATGCGGCGGCTCCCTGCGGCACGCTGGCGCGCAGGGCAGCGGCGATGGTGGCGGCATCCTCCGGGCTCGACCTGGGCAGCACCTCGCCGTCGATCTCGACGTAGGCCGAGCCCGAGGACGTCCCGTGACACTCCGCCGTGGCCAGTCGCACCGCGCCGTCGGGGCTCACCCCGCCGATGTCGGTCCCGAGATGCTCGCGGAACGCCGCCAGCACCCGTCCGCCACCCAGCAGCGTGCACTGTGCGCAGCGACAGACGCGCACGACGTGGCCGACCGGCGGCTCGAAGTGCAGGTGAGGGTAGGAGGTGGCGATGCCGTAGAGCGCGCTGTAGCCGATGCCGGTCTGGTGGGCGATGTGCTGCAGGGCTGCCACCGGCAGGTGCCCGTAGGCGCCCTGGGTCTGCTGGAGGATGGCCAGTGCGTGCCTCGGCTGGTGGCCCTCGGCTGCCAGGATCTCGTCGAGCGGCGCCAGGTCGATGAGCTCGAAGGGATCGAAGGTGCGGTCGGGCACCGCTCGACCCGACCGGCGCAGCGCCAATTCCTCGCGCCGTTCGGCGTACTGCTCGGCAGCGCCCCAGTGGACGTGGTGTCGGTTGCGCGTGTCGACACCGCCCATGTCGATGCACTCGATCGGGCAGGCCTGCGCACACTGGAAGCAGGTCTCGCACTTGAGCGTACCGGCCTCGTCGTACAGCAGCACCAGTCGGCCGCGGTGACGCGGGGAGATGTCATTGACGACCTCCGGGTACTGCACCGTCATCTTGGGCCGGAAGACCTGCCGGACGGCGAAGACCATGCCCTTGACGATGGCCAGGCCGGGGATCCGCTCCGTCCTCACGCGAGGTACTCCTTGACGATGATGATGGCGGCGGCGGTGATGAAGATGTTCAGCAGTGCGGCCGGCATCAGCCACTTCCAGGCGAAGTTCATCATCTGGTCGATGCGCACCCGCGGATAGGTCGCGCGCATGAGCACGAAGAGCGCCACCAGCGCGAACGACTTGCCCAGGAACCAGATCATGCCCATCAAGGCCTCGAAGCTGAACAGCGCCCAGATGCTGACGGCGCCCAGCAGCAGCACGTTGGCCAGCACGAAGCCGACGACGAGGGACTTGAGGAAGCCCCAGGAGGACTTGACCACCCACACCAGTGCGGCCAGCACCAGTGTCAGCAGGGGCGGGACCAGCAGCGGGATGCCGATGAGCCATGGCCCCAGCGAGCCGGGGTCGATGTTGGCCGGGTCGACGGGTGTGGCGATGCCGAAGAAGCCGAGGATGGGATCGATGTCGATGAGTCCATGTGGACCGCCCAGGAAGAGCGTCACCGTCAGCGCCGAGAGGATGAAGACGTTGACGTACTCGGCGAAGAAGAAGAAGCCGAAGCGCATGCCGCTGTACTCGGTGGCGAAGCCGGCGACCAGCTCCGAATCGGCCTCGGTGTAGTCGAAGGGCGTGCGTCCGGCCTCGGCCGTGGCGGCGATGAAGAAGATGATCAGCGCCAGCGGCTGCTGCCAGGCGTACCAGCTGAGGATGCCGCCCGCCTGGTTCTCGATGATCTGGCCGAGGTTGAGCGTGCCCGCCAGCAGGACCACGCCCACCACGCCGAGGATGAGCGGCAGCTCGTAGCTGATGATGGCGGCAGCCGCCCGCAGGCCACCCAGCAGCGAGTACTTGTTGTAGCTGGACCAGCCGGCCATCATCAGGCCGACGACGCCCAGCCCGCCGACGGCGAAGAAGTAGAGCAGGCCCAGCTCCATCTCATAGCCCACCATGCCCGGTGCGAAGGGGATGACCAGGAGCGTCAGCACCGAGGCCAGGAAGGCCACCGCCGGGGCCAGCGTGAAGACCGGGACATCCACCCCGCGCGGCGTGAAGTCCTCCTTGGACAGCACCTTCAGGCCGGCCATGGTGGAGGCCAGCGTGCCCCACGGGCCGGTCCGGTTGGGCCCGATACGCAGGTTCATCATGGCGATGATCTTCAGCTCCATGAAGATGATCACGAAGGCTGCCGGGACGGTGAACAGCAGGATGCCGGTAGCCGCGGCCAGGAAGCGCAGGATCTCGATGTTGGCCTCGCCGGTGTCGATGAGCCAGTCGGTGGCCCATGGACCCACGCCGGTGATCCAGAGCGCGGCCCCGGCCACGGCCACGATGACGATGAGCGCGAGCAGCGGCAGCAGGATCTTGCCGCCCAGGCTGAGCCGGTGCCAGGGATCGCTGACCGCGCTCACTTGTCGATCCCGCCCATGATCGGGTCCAGGCTGGCCATGATGGCCATGATGTCGGCCAGCAGGTGCCCCCGCGTCAGGTCGCCCACGGCCTGCAGGTTGAAGAACGAGGGATCGTGGATGCGGAAGCGGAAGGGCTGGTCGGAGCCGTCGCTCACGGCGTAGACCGCATATTGCCCGCGGGGTGACTCGAGCGCCGCGAAGGCCCGGTTGGGCGGGATGCGGATGAGACGCGGCAGCTTGGCCATGACGGGACCGTCGGGCATCTGGTGCAGCACCTGGTCGATGATCCGCAGCGACTGCTTCACCTCTTCGATGTGCAGCAGGTAACGCGCGTAGGAATCACCGTCGGTGCGCGTGGGCACCTCGAACTCGAGCTCCGGATAGACGCTGTAGGGGTGCGCACGGCGGACGTCGTAGGGCACGCCGGTGGCGCGCAGCGGGGGGCCGCTCATGCCCAGGCGCAGGGCGGTGGCCCGGTCCAGCGTGCCCAGGCCCTTGGTGCGGTTCACGAAGATCTCGTTCTCGTTCATCAACGTCGCCTGGCCGTCGATCTGCTGGCCGGCGCGGCTCATCCAGTCGCCCAACCGGCTCAGGAAGTCGTGGTTGAGGTCGCCGTTGACGCCACCGATGCGCATGTAGTTGAAGAGCAGCTTCTGGCCGGTCAGTGCGGCCAGCATCTCCACGATCTCGTCGCGCTCGGAGAAGCCGTAGAGGATGGGCGTGATGCCACCCAGGTCGAGCGCCAGCCAGCCGATGAAGAGCGCATGGCTGGCGATCCGGTTGAGCTCCCAGGCCAGCACGCGGATGTAGTCGGCGCGGCGCGGCACCGCCAGGTCGAGCAGCTTCTCGGCCGCCAGCACCGGCAGCGACTCGCTGAACATGGAGGCGGCGTACTCGAGCGGGTCGGTATTGCTGATGGCATGGTGCCAATCACCGTGCTCGCAGATCTTCTCCACGCCACGGTGGAGGTAGCCCAGCACCGGGTCGAGGTCGACGATGCGCTCGCCGTCGATCTTGAGCACCACGCGCAGCACGCCGTGGGTCGAGGGATGCTGCGGGCCCAGGTTGAGGAACATCTCGCCATCCTCGAGCCGGTAGAACTCGGCCTCGCGCTCCGTGCGCGGGGTCAGCGGCGGGATGGCGTCGTAGATGGTCGCCGGCGTCTGCACCAGCACGTCGGGGTCATCCAGCGAGCGCACCTGCTCGCGGTCCGCGGTCATGCCGGCCCCTCGCCGCTCTCGAGCGATGGGGCCTCGACATCCGGCCCTGCGGCCAGGCTCAGCCATTCGCCGTCGGGCCCGATGACCGCGCCGCTGCCGGGGCTGCTGCGGATGACCGGATGGCGGCGCACGTCGCCGGGGGCGAAAGGTGCCTCCATGTGGCGGATGCCCTCACCGGGTGCGCGCGAGGCGTCGTCGGCCAGGGCGAAGTCCTTGCGCAACGGGAAGGCCAGGTAGTCAGGCGGCATGTAGATCCGGCGCAGGTCGCGGTTGCCCTCGAACTCGATGCCGAACATGTCGTAGGCCTCGCGCTCAGCCCACTCGGCGCCCGGCCAGAGGAACGTGATCGATGGCGTGCGCGGGTCCTCGCGAGAAAGGCCGTCGGCGATGACGCGTAGCCAGTCGGGGCTCAGCGGCGACCACAGGTGGTAGACCACCTGCATGGTCACGCCGGTGTCGACGCCGCACATGTCGGCCAGCATCTCGTAGCGCAGGTCGTCATCCTCGCGCAGGGTGCGCATGACGCGAGGCAGCGAGGCGGGCGAGGTCACCAGCTCGATGGTGTCGCCCATGGCCCGTGCGGGCAGCACGAGATGATCGGCGAGGCGCTCATCGAGCTGGTGGAGCATGCGCGTGTCCGTGGTTCGACTCCTGCGGTGGCTAGACGCCGTCTGGAACGGTAGGCCCGACCTTGCGCTCGTTCCACTGACCGCGGCGTTCGAGCACGAGCTGCTGCAGCTTGAGCATCCCGTAGATGAGGCCCTCCGGTCGGGGCGGGCAGCCAGGTACATAGACATCGACGGGCATGATGCGGTCGATGCCCTCGACGGTGGAGTAGGAGCGCTTGTAGCGACCGCCCGAGCAGGTGCAGTCACCCATGGCCACGCACCACTTGGGCTCCGGCATCTGCTCCCACAGGCGGATCAGCGGCCCAGCCATCTTGGTGGTCAGCGTGCCCGCCACGATGAGCACGTCGGCCTGCCGCGGGCTGGCCCGGAAGGGGAACATGTTGAAACGGTCCATGTCGTTGACGGGGGTGGCCGCCGACATCATCTCCATGGCACAGCAGGCAAGGCCGGAGAGCAGCGGCCACAGGCTGTTGGCTCGCAGGTAGTCCAGCAGCAGGTCGGCGTGGGTGGGGATGATGTCGAGGGCACCCCAGCGGGCGTTGTCGCCCTTGTCGGCGAACTCGAGCTCCTTGAGGTGGTCGATGGTGGCAGGCCGTCCGTCGTAGGCGGCCGGGTTCGCTGGCGTCCAGGTGGTGTTGGGCAGCACGATGACGCCGGCGTCCACGCCTCGCTGCTGGCCACCCCGCCGGCGCCCGCATGGCCGGTGGCTACCGTGCTGGTGGCCGCCCCGCCGGCGCCGGCCTCGCCGGCCGCGACTGGGTCGTGCCGAGCCCGGTCGCGCTTGTTCACTTCCACGTCAGCATGCCCTTCCTGGCGGCATAGACCACCGACAGCTCCATGATGCCGACGAACAGGAGCATGCCCAGGAAGCCGCCCATGAGGAGGTCGTCGAAGACCAGCGCCCACAGCGCGATGAAGACGACCTCGATGTCGAAGGCCACGAACAGCAGCGCGTACAGGTAGAACGAAAGACCGAAGCGCCCGTGGGTGTCGCCATACGTGTCGATGCCTGACTCGTATGGCAGGCCCTTGTGCTGGTCACCCTTGTGCCGGTGCGAGATGAGCCACGACAGGCCGATGGTGAGGAACACGAAGCTGAAGCCGGCGATAGCGAAGCCGATGACGTACCAGAGCGGAGTGGTCAAAGACGGTTCCTCAGCGAGCCGCGGTCACGAACCTGCTCACCAGCCCGAAGCAACGCGCTCCGGGAATGATGTGAGCGCGGGTGGATGTTACCGCAGGCGGCCGTGGGTCCGGGTGTGCATGATGGTCGGCATGCAGCGACGCGTGGATGCCTGGATCGGCCTGGGCGCCAATGTCGGGGCGCCGCGCGCGTCGCTGGAGCGAGCGGTCGTGGCCCTGTCGGCCCTGCCGGGAGCCCGGCTGGTCGGCGTGTCGCCCCTCTACCGAACGCGGCCGGTGGGGCCGGTCGAGCAGTCGGACTTCCTTAACGCGGTGATTCGACTGCGCATTCCCATCGGCGCCTCACCCGAGGCTGCGGCGATGGATCTGCTGGTCGCAGCTCAAGCGCCTCGAACGAAGCCTGGGCCGGATCGAACGCCAGCGCTGGGGACCTCGGGAGATCGATCTCGACCTGTTGCTGTTCGGGAACCACGCTCTGCGCGTGGAACGGGATGCGGACGCTCGCAGCGCTGATCCAGCCCGGGACGGCGGCCCACAATGGCTGGAGGTCCCGCATCCGTCGGCGCGAAAGCGTCTCTTCGTGCTGGCGCCGCTGGCCGATCTGGCGCCAGCGCTTGAGCCTCCGGGCTGGGGTGAGTCGGTCGTCCAGGCGCGGACCGCGAGCGACAGACCGCCGGACCGGATGCGGTCAGGCTTGTCGGGACCTGGGACGCATCGCGCGGTGGATGGAGCGACGCACCATCCTGAGCTCCCGTGGGGCGACCGAGCTTCCGCTGGGCGACCGAGCTCCCGTGGGGCGACCGAGCTTCCGGTGCCCGGCCTCCGCGTGGCCGCGAGTTGCAGGGGCCACGGCGGCCGCGGTGCCCGGCCTCCGCGTGGCCGCATCCTGCACTGGCCAGAGCGCCATATTCCCTGGGTGCCTCAGTCAGCAGCGACGTTGATCGATCGAGGTCTGGGCGGCATCAGCTGTCGGGCCTACCTGCCTGTTCAGGCGCCCGGGGCATGGACCGACCCCCGGCCCCTCCGAGCGAGTCGCCAGTGGCATGAACGACCAAGGTCCCGGTCGACTCAGGCGCCAGGGGCATAGCCCGCCCGCTCACGCCCGCCCGTACGCCCGTACGCCCGTACGCCCGCCTGCCCGCTCAGCCGCCCGACCACCCCGTCCGATCACACCCTGACGCGTGCACAAAGCAACGCCGCCTGGGCAGCCCGGACGCAGAGCTAGTGGCGGAAGTGGCGGCGCCCGGTGAAGACCATGGCGAGGTGGTGCCGGTCGGCGATCTCGATCGCCATCTGGTCCCGGACCGAGCCGCCCGGCTGGATGATGGCGGTCACCCCGCGATCGGCCGCCAGCGCGATGGCGTCGCCGAAGGGGAAGTAGGCGTCCGATGCCAGCACGGCTCGGGGCGCCCGATCGGACGCCCGGTGCAGCGCGATCTCGGTGGCCGTGAGGCGGCTGGACTGGCCGGCGCCGACGCCAACCAGTTGCGCGCCCTTCGCCACCACCACCGCCAGGCTGGTCACGTGCCGCACCGCGCGCCAGGCGAACATCAGGTCGGTCAGCTCCTCGAGCGTCGGCCGCCGCTTCGTGACGACGTTCAACTGTGCATGGTCCACGTCCAGTGCGTCCCTCGTCTCCACCAGCAGCCCGCCCTCGATGCGGTGGAAGTCGAGCTCGGCGATGCCGTAGTCGGCCAGGCCGTCCGGCTGTGGCAGGGGCACCTTGAGCGCAGCCAGCTCCGGCCGACCGGACAGCAGCGCCTTGGCGCCTTCGGAGTAGGCCGGCGCAGCCACGGCCTCGAAGGGGTTCAGCACCAGCTCGCGAGCGATGGCCTCGTCGACCTCGCGGTTGAAGGCCACGACCGCCCCGTAGGCGGTCACCGGGTCGCAGGCCAGCGCGCGTCGGTACGCCTCTCGTCCCTCGTCATGCGAGGCCAGGCCCACCGGCGTGCGCTGCTTGGTGATGGCGCAGGTGGGGGAGGCGAAGTCGGACGCCATGCGGTAGGCGGCGTCGAGGTCGATGAGGTCATTGAAGGTCGGCTCGGGGCCCTGGAGCAGCTCGGCGTCGGCCAGCGATCGCGTGCGGTGGGTGGTCTCGCGGTAGAACGCCCCGCGTTGATGCGGGTTCTCGCCGTAGGGCAGGTCGCGCTCCTTGCGCAGCACCACGTTGAGCTGCTCGGGGAACCGGACGCCGCTGATGTGGTCGAGATAGGCCGCCACCTCGCCGTGGTACGCCGCCACCGTCGCGAAGGCCTTGGCCGCCAGCCGCTGGCGCACATCGGCCGACACCACGCCGTGATCGCGCACCTCGTCGATGAGCCCCGCGTAGTCCGCCGGGTCGCAGACCGCCGCGACACCGCCGAAATTACGTGCCGCAGCACCCAGCAGCGACAAGCCTCCGACGTCGATCATCTCGACGGCTTCGTCGATACCCACGACCCGTCGCCCGACCTGCGGCGCGAAGGGGCGGATGCTGACGACCACGATGTCGATGGCACCGATGCCGTGCTCGGCGAGGCTCGCCGTGTCGGCAGGATCATGGCGTCGTGCCAGGATGCCGGCGTAGATCTCCGGGTGATACGTCTTGACCTGCCCGCCGATCAGGCCGGGCATGTCGGTCAGCTCGGAGGCGGCCCTGACGTCGATGCCGGCGTCGGACAGGACCGCACGCGTGCCGTCGGTGGCGAAGACCTCGATCCCATGGTCAAGCAGCTCGCGCGCAAGGTCACAGATACCGGCGCGATCCGCGACCGAGAGCAGGGCTCGCACTCGGTCCTCTCCTCCCTAGTGACGCGGCGAGCTTGGGCGCTCGGCGTGGGACTCCGAGTATATCGGCGCTGCGCTCTGTCGCTCTGCGGACGGCTCGACGTCTTGCTACTCTCGAGTGCGTGAAACTGGACAATATCCTCGACTCGCTGTTCATGACCGGCGGCTTCAGCCCGGAGAACTTCCAGGACCTGTTCTACCCCATCTCGGCCGCGGCCCTGGTCTTCCTGGTCGCCACCATCGTGCTGTACAACGTGCAGACCCGGCGACTGGCGCACCATCCGCCGCTGCTGGCCATGCAGGAGTGGCTGTTCTGGACCGGGCTCTCGTTCTTCGGCCTGCTGCTCGTGTACGCCATCTTCAAGTTCTACTTCATCTTCGTGCTGGTCACCCTCTTCATCGGCATCGGCACCCTGATCTGGATCCGCTTCTTCCGCTTCCCGCCGCTCATCTCGGCGTACAACCGCGTCCTGCGGCGCGAGCAGTACCTCAGCCAGAAGCGCTACCGCACGCCCGAGGCGACCATCCGCGCCAAGGGCAAGGCGCGGCCCAAGGCCAAGAAGAAGCGCTGAGCGCCGCACGGACAGCGCTGATCAGCGGCTCGACCAGCGGCATGGAGATCCTGCGCTTCGGTCCCGGCATGCGGCGATCGCGCCCGCTCGCCGGCACGCACGGCCTGGCCGATCAGACCATCTGGGCCGACCCGCGCGCCCGCATCACCGAGCTCGCGTTCTCACGCCGAGCCCTGCTCCCCCCGCAGACGAGTCCGGACATGGGCCTGCTCATCGTCGTCGCCGGGGGCGGCTGGGTGCAGGTGGGCCAGGAGCGCACGGCCATCAGCCACGGTGAAGCCGTCGAGTGGCCGCCAGGGGTGACGCACGGAGCCTGGACCGACGGGTCCACGATGCGGGCCATCCTGGTCGAGGTCCCGGATGCGGCCCTCGACCTGCCGCACGCACGCCTGGCCGAGGTGTCGGGAGATGCGGAGCCGGCGCGCGGCCGACTGGTGCCCCGTGAGCTGCGGCCCGAAGACCACGACCCCAGCGAAGGCGAGCCCTGGTAGGCCGCTAGCTGGGTTCTCGACCCAGGATGGCGCCGAGCTGGCTGAGCGCACGGCCGGTGGCACCCCACACGCGGTGGCCGGCCACGGGGTAGGCGCCGTAGCGCAGCCGCCAGCCGTCGCGGTCCTCCTCCACCAGCTCCACCGGCGCGTCGGGCAGGAAGTGGCGCACCGGCACGGTCAGCAAACCGGCCACCTCGCGTGGGTCCGCCACCAGCCGTGGCGCGCGTTCGGCCAGCGCCAGCACCGGCACCAGCAGGTAGCCCGAGACGCGAACGTCGACGGTGTCCAGCCGCCCCATGGTGGTGACACCAGCGGCGTCCGCGTCCAGGCCCACCTCTTCGGCAGCCTCGCGCAGTGCCGTGCCCTCCGGGAACGCGTCACCGTCCTCCCGGGCCCCGCCCGGCAGCGCCACCTGCCCGGCGTGGATGTGGTCACCGCTCGGCCGCACCATCAGCACGATGCGGGCCTCGCCGGTGGCGTCGGGATAGAGCAGCATGAGTGCGGCGGCGTCGCGCACGCGCCCACCGTCACGCAGGCGTCCGCTCGAGCCGCCACGCGCACCAGGTGGCAACGGTCCGGACTGCAGGACATGGGCCTCCAGCTCGGCGCGCGGCCACGGCAGCGGCGTGGGCAGGCGTGTCAATCGTTCGCGGGCCAGCTCGAAGCGCATCGACGAAGCCTACGGCGTGTCGGCGAACCCGGGGAGCGCCGGCGCGCTGCCATCGGCTGCCGGGCGCGCCCAGGCCAGCACGCGAAAGCCTCCCAGCTGGCGAGGGTCGAGCAAGCGGGCGACCGAGCTGCGTGCCTCGAGATACGCCCGCGGGTCCGTGTCGGGTCGACGACCAAGATCGGCCAGCAGCTGGCCGAGGCCGAGCCGGGCCAGGAACGGGCCCTGCGTGGTGGCGCCGATGAGCTGCAGGCCGGACCGGGCGGCGACGCGCTCGAGGGCGCTGACATCGACGTGCGCCGTGATGTCGCTGTGGCCCACCGCCGCGAACGGCTCGTCGGCGACCCGGTGCTCGCGATAGGTCAGCAGTGACCCCGCCATGCGCTGGGGGCCGTAGAGTTCGACCGCGTCGTGTCCATAGTCGATGACCAGGACGACCCCGCCGGGCGTGAGCGTCTGGGCGACCTGGGCCATCCAGTCGACGGCCGCCAGGCACACCTCGGCGCGCTGCCCCTCGCGCAGCTCGACGCCGTCGGCGTCCAGGTAGTCGGCCAGCCGCGCCGTCGAAGGCTCGGCCAGGTGCTCCACGAACCAGCCATCCGCCCAGCCGACGTACGCCTCGCGCAGGTCGCCCCGGCGAACCAGTCGGTGCACGGGCAGGGCATCAAGGTACTCGTTGGCGATGACGAGATGGGGTGAAGCCCCCGCGGCATCGCTGCGGTCGGGCAGGTCGGCGCGCGTCCACTCCACCTCGAAGTCGAGCTCGGCGAGGGCATCATCGCGCAGCGTGCCCCGGCCCGCGCCGAACTCCCGCACGCGCAGGGGTCCAGGTGCGCCGATGGCCTCGTGGGCAGCGGTCACGAAGCGCCCCATGCAGCGACCGAAGAAGGGATGCAGCTCTGGCGCCGTGAGGAAGTCACCCGCGCGGGTCGGGCGCAGCTCGCTGCTCGCGTAGTAGCCCAGGCCCGGCTCGGCCAGGGCACGCTGCATGAAGCGGGCGAACGTGATGCGGCCGTCGGGCGAGTCGTGGATCTCATCGCGGATGACCTCGACGAGGCGCGGCTCGCTACCCGCCCAGCGCGGATCGCGGGCCGCGCCCGGCGACCAGGGCTGGTCGTCCATCGCCTGTGCCTGCCTCATCGACACCTCTCCCTGGCCGGGGCCCTAGTTCAGACGCCGCTTGTCCTTGTCGTCCGCTTCGGTCGGCGGCAGGTCCATCAGGTTGGGCTGCAGGCCGGCCCCGACCGGCTCGCCGGAGACGCGCGGGTCACGCCGCTCGGCCGCCTCCGACACCATCGTCTCGCCCTCCGAACCGGTGCAGACGATGGTGCCGCCGAGCGCGTCGGCGTCAGCGGTGATGGTGCTGCCGGGCTTGAACTTGCCCTCCAGCAGCGCGCGTGCCAGCGGGTTCTCCAGCAGTCGCTGCACCGCTCGCTTCAAGGGCCGCGCACCGTAGTGGGGGTCGTTGCCCTCGCGCCCGATGAGCGCCTTCGCCGCCGGCGTCAACACCAGCTCCAGGTCGTGCTCGGCGAGGCGCGCGGCGAGGTCGGCCACCAGCAGGTCGACGATGGCCGACAGGGCCTCGTCGTCGAGGCTGTGGAACATGATGACCTCGTCGATGCGGTTGAGGAACTCGGGCCGGAAGGTCGATCGCAGCACCTCGCTGACCGCCTGCTCGACCTGTGCCTCGCTGGTGCCAGGGGGACGGTCGGCGCTCATCAGCTGTGAACCGACGTTGCTGGTCATGATGAGCACGGTGTCCTTGAAGGAGACCGTGCGCCCCTGGCCGTCGGTCAGGCGCCCGTCGTCGAGCACCTGCAGCAGCACGTTGAAGACATCGGGATGGGCCTTCTCGATCTCGTCGAGCAGGACGACCTGGTATGGGCGCCGCCGCACGGCCTCGGTGAGCTGTCCGCCCTCCTCGTAGCCGACGTAGCCGGGAGGGGCCCCGATCAGCCGGCTGACGGCGTACTTCTCCATGTACTCGCTCATGTCGATGCGGGTCATGGCCGTCTCGTCGTCGAAGAGGAACTGCGCCAGGGCTCGTGCTGTCTCGGTCTTGCCCACGCCGGTGGGGCCCAGGAAGATGAACGAGCCGATGGGTCGCCTGGGGTCCTTGAGGCCGGCCCGAGCACGGCGCACCGCGTCGGACACCGCGCTGATGGCCTCGTCCTGGCCGACGACGCGCTCGTGCAGGCGCTCTTCCATGTTGATGAGCTTGGTCTGCTCGCCCTCCATCAGGCGGGTCACCGGGATGCCCGTCCAGGCGGCCACGATGCGCGCGATATCGTCGGCGTCGACCTCTTCCTTGAGCAGCCGGCGGGTGCCCGCGTCGGCCGACAGCGCGGCCTCCTCGTCGGCGAGGCGCTGCTGCAACTCGGGGATGCGGCCGTACTTGAGCTCGGCGGCGCGGCCGTAGTCGGCAGCTCGCTCGGCGGCCTCGACCTCGTGCTGCGCGCCCTCCAGCTCCGTCTTGGTGGCCCGCAGGCTCGCCGATGGCGGCCTTCTCCAGCTCCCACTGGCTCTTGAGCGCAGCGGCCCGCTCCGAGAGGTCGGCCAGCTCGCGCTCGAGGGCCTCGAGCCGGGTCTTGGAGGCGTCATCGGTCTCCTTGCGCAGGGCCTCGCGCTCGATCTCCAGCTGGATGCGGCGCCGCTCCAGCTCATCGAGCTCGACCGGCATCGAGTCCATCTCCATGCGCAGCCGGCTGGCCGCCTCGTCGACCAGGTCGATGGCCTTGTCGGGCAGGAAGCGGTCGCTGATGTAGCGGTTGGAGAGCACGGCCGCGGCCACCATGGCCGAGTCGGTGATGCGCACGCCGTGGTGCAGCTCGTAGCGCTCACGCAGGCCGCGCAGGATGGAGATGGTCTCCTCCACGTTGGGCTGGTCCACGAAGACCGGCTGGAAGCGACGCTCCAGCGCGGCGTCCTTCTCGATGTGCTTGCGGTACTCGTCCAGCGTGGTGGCGCCGATGGTGTGCAGCTCGCCCCGTGCCAGCATCGGCTTCAGCAGGTTGGAGGCGTCCATGGCGCCCTCGGCCGCGCCGGCGCCGACGACCGTGTGCAGCTCGTCGATGAAGAGCACCACCTGGCCGTCGGAGTCCTTGATCTCCTTGAGCACGGCCTTCAGGCGCTCCTCGAACTCGCCGCGGAACTTGGCGCCGGCGATGAGGGCGCCCAGGTCGAGGCCGACGACACGCTTGTCGCGCAAGCCCTCGGGCACATCGCCGCGCACGATGCGCTGCGCCAGGCCCTCGACGATGGCGGTCTTGCCCACGCCGGGCTCGCCGATCAGCACGGGGTTGTTCTTGGTGCGGCGGCTCAGCACCTGGATGACGCGTCGGATCTCCTCGTCCCGGCCGACGACGGGGTCGAGCTTGCCCTCGCGCGCCGCGGTGGTCAGATCGACGCCGTACTTCTCCAGCGACTGGTACGTGGCCTCGGGGTTCTGGGTGGTCACGCGCTGGCTGCCGCGGACGGCCTCGAGCGCGCGCAGCAGTGCCTCGTAGCCGGCGCCGACCCCTTCCAGCAGCCGCTGCGCTTCAGCCGCCGGCCTGCGAGGCCGCCAGCAGCAGGTGCTCGGTGGAGACGTACTCGTCGCCGAGGCGCTTGGCCTGCTCCTCGGCTGCCTCGATGAGGGCGCGCACGCGCGGGTCGAGGCCGAGCTGGCCGCCCTCGATCTTGGCGCGACGGGCCAGCACCGCGGCAACGTCCAGTGCCAGCTGCGCGGGGTCGGAGCCAAGCTGGCGCAGCGTCATGGCGGGGATGCCCTGGGGGTCCTCGAGCAGTGCCGCGAGGAGGTGCTCCACGTCGAGCACGGGGCTCCTGGAGGCCGTCGCCAGCTGCTGCGCGGCGAGGATGGCCTCCTGGGCCTTCTGGGTGTATCGATCGAGCTTCATGGCGGGGGAGCGTCCTTGTCGTTCAGCGGGGTCGTGCCGCGGGGTCGTGCCGCGGGTCGGATTGTTCGATGTGGTCGATGAAGGCCTGCGCCTTGGCCCGGCCCTCCTCGTCGAGGAAGGTCGGCAGCACCACCTTGGTGCGTACCCGCAGGTCGCCGTGGCCTTCTGCGCCGAAGCGCGGCAGGCCCTGTCCAGTGAGCCGGAAGACGCGGCCGTTCTGGGTACCGGCCGGGATGGTCAGCGCCAGCCGCTTGCCGACGAGGGTGTCGATGTGCACGTCCGCACCCAGCAGGGCCTCGCCCAGCGTCAGCGACAGCTCCAGGGTCAGGTCGGCTCCGTCGCGCGTGAACACGGGGTGCTTGCTCACCCGTACCGTGATGTAGACATTGCCGCCACCCTCGGCCTTGCCGGTGAGGCGGATGCGCTGGCCGTCGCGCACGCCCGGCGGGATCTTGACCTGCAGCGTCTTGCCCCCGACCTGCAGGTGGCGCTCGGTGCCACGCATGACCTCCTCGAGGCTGATGGTGGCATCGGCGGTGGCATCGGCCGGTGGCGGCGGCGTGCGCCGCCGACCGCGCGCCGAGCTCGTACCGAAGCCGGAGGAGGCGTAGCCGGCACCGCTGTCGCCACCCAGCCCGCCGAAGAGCGGGTCGATGTCGAGGTGCGGTCCGCCACCAGCGGCGCCTTCCATGCCGCTGGCTCCGCCGCTGCTGAAGAAGGTGCGGAAGAAGTCGCTGAAGCCGGCGAGGTCCTCGGCGCTGCCGCGGTACTCGAAGCGCACGCCGCCGGGGGATCCGCTGGCGGCGTGCGCGCCACCGGCGAAGCCGCCGAAGGGACGGCCCGGGCCGGCGCCGCCGGCCTGCTGGTAGGCCTTCCAGTTGGCCCCGAGCTGGTCGTAGGCCTTGCGCTTCTCGGCATCGGAGAGGACCTCGTTGGCCTCGCTGATCTCCTTGAAGCGCTTCTCGGCAGCGTCGTCACCCTTGTTGACGTCGGGATGGTTCTCGCGGGCAAGGCGACGAAAGGCCTTCTTGATGTCGGCCTGACTGGCGCCCTTGTCTACACCGAGCGTGGCGTAGTAATCGCGATACTCCATCCGTCGCCCTCGCTCCCTAGGCGACCGCCGGCGGCTGCTCCGGCGGGAACAGCGGCTTCTTGGCCTGGGGTGGCACGTTGCCTGCGGGTTCGCCCTTGGACTTGAGCGCGGTCGGGTCCGGCTTCAGCGGCCGAGGCCTGCGGCGCAGGGCCGCGGCCAGCACCTGGTCCATGTTCTCGACCAGCACCAGCTTGATCTGCTTGCGAACCTCCTCGGGCACGTCGCGCAGGTCCTTCTCGTTCTTCTTGGGCAGGATGACCATGCGGGCGCCCGACAGGTGCGCGGCCAGGATCTTCGACTTCAGGCCCCCGATGGGCAGGACCCGGCCCCGCAGCGTGATCTCGCCGGTCATGGCCACGTCCTTGCGCACGGGGATGCCGGTGAGCGAGCTCACCATGGCGACGGCCATGGTCACGCCGGCCGAGGGGCCGTCCTTGGGGATGGCTCCCGCCGGCACGTGGATGTGCATGGTGTGCGTCTCGAAGAGCTCGCGCTTGATGCCCAGCGTGGCCGCATTGGCGCGAGTCCACGAGAGCCCGGCTCGAGCCGACTCACGCATCACGTCGCCCAGCTGGCCGGTGAGGATGAAGTCCTCCTTGCCCTCCATGCGCGTGACCTCGACGGAGACGACGTCACCACCCACCTCGGTCACCACGAGGCCCGTGGCCGCGCCGGTCTGGTCCTCGGCCTCCAGCTCGCCGTACTCGAAGCGGGTCGGGCCGAGCAGCTCCTTGAGCTTGCGCTCGTTGACCACGGTCTTGGACTTGCGGCCCTCGGCCACGGTGCGGGCGATCTTGCGCATGACGTTGGCGATCTCGCGCTCCAGGTTGCGGACGCCGGCCTCGTGCGTGTACGACTGCACCAGCGTGGTCATGGCCGCATCGGTGAAGGCCACGTTGCTCGGCTTGAGGCCATGGTTCACCATCTGCTTGGGCACCAGGAAGCGGCGGCCGATCTCGGCCTTCTCCCGCTGGGTGTAGCCGGGCAGCTGGATGATCTCCATGCGGTCACGCAGCGCCATGGGGATGGGGTCGATGAGGTTGCCGGTGGCGATGAAGAGCACCTTCGACAGGTCGAAGGGCACCTCGAGGTAGTTGTCGGCGAAGGTGTTGTTCTGCTCCGGATCGAGCACCTCCAGCAGCGCCGACGACGGATCACCGCGGAAGTCCATGCCGATCTTGTCGATCTCATCGAGCATGAAGACGGGGTTATTGGAGCCGGCCGTCTTGATGTTCTGGATGACGCGTCCGGGCAGGGCGCCGATGTAGGTCCGGCGGTGGCCGCGGATCTCGGCCTCGTCATGGATGCCGCCGAGGCTCATGCGCACGAACTCCCGGCCCATGGCACGTGCCACGGACTTGCCCAGGGAGGTCTTGCCCACGCCGGGAGGGCCGACGAGCGCGAGGATGGGGCTGCGGATGGTGTCCGCGAGCGAGCGCACCGCGAGGTACTCGAGGATGCGCTCCTTGACCTTCTCCAGGCCGTAGTGGTCCTCGTCGAGCACGACCGCGGCCTGCTTGATGTCCAGGTTGTCCTCGGTCGACTTGTCCCAGGGCAGGCTGGCGAGCCAGTCGACGTAGGTGCGGATGACCCCGACTTCCGGTGAAGCCGTGGGGATCCGGCTCATGCGATCGACTTCCTTGAGCGCCCGCTCCTTGACCTCCTCGGGCATGTTGGCCTCTTCGACCTTCTCGCGCAGCTCGTTGACCTCCGCCTGCTGCGGGTCGTCCTCGCCGAGCTCGCGCTGGATGGCCTTGAGCTGCTCGCGCAGGATGTACTCGCGCTGCGTCTTGTCCAGCTCCGACTTGACCTCGGACTGGATGCGGCCCTTGAGCTCGAGGATCTCGATCTGTCGGGAGAGGAAGGACGAGACCAGCTTGAGGCGCTCGACCACGTCCAGCGTCTCCAGCAGCTCCTGGCGCTGCTCGGTCGACATGTCCGGCGTGTAGGCGACCATGTCGGCCAGCAATCCGGGCTCGCTGATGTTGCGCGCGGCCACGGCAGCCTCCGGCGGGACCGGGGCGCCCGACTGCACGTAGTGCTCGATCTGGCCCTGCACCGTCTGCACCAGGGCCTCCACCTCGAGGTCCTCGGGGATCTCGTCCTCGACCACCTCGACGCGAGCCGAGATGTACTTCTCGGTGGACTCGAAGCCCAGCAGCCGGAGCCGCTTCTGGCCCTGCACGATGGCGCGCACGGTGCCGTCCTGGGCCTGCACGATCTGGGCGATCTTGGCCAGCGTGCCGACCTCGTAGAGCTCGTCGGTGGACTCGATGTCCTCGCGCTCAGCCTGGCGCTGGGTGACCAGCGCGATGAGCGAGTCGGCGCTCACGGCCGCTTCCAGGGCCTTGACCGACTTGTCGCGGCCGACCTGCAGCGGCACGATCATCTCCGGGAAGATGACGGTCTCGCGCAGCGCCACGAGCGGCAAGACACGAGGACCGCCGGGCACCTGCTCGGTGCTCTCGGCGGTCGTCTCGGGTCCGCCGTTGGTGCTGCTATCGGGCTTCTTGGGATGGCTGGCCATCAGATCTCCTTGGCGGTCTGGTCGGGGCTGGGGGGACGCCGGCCACCTGGCGCGACATCGGGCGCTTCAGCGCTGCCGCCGTCAGGCGTCCTGCCATCGTTCCTGCCGATGGCTTCCGGTTCGCTGTACAGCTGTTCGAGGAGGCGCATACCGAGGCGTTCCTCCAGCTGGAAGAGGACGCGGACCCCGGCCAGGTTCACGCCCAGGTTCTGGGTGAGGTGTCGGATCCAGAGGATCCGGCGCAAGTCGTTCTCTGAGTACAGTCGGATATTGGTGGGGGTGCGGGCTGGGCTGACCAGCCCCTCACCCTCGTAGATGCGCAGCGTCCGGGGATGGACGCTGACCAGCTCGGCGGCCACGCTGATGACGTAGACCGGCCGGCTGGCGTCGGGTCCTCTCGGCTGCCTCCGCGCACCCATGCGTTCTCGCACCGGGTCAGCCCTGCTGGGCCGACTCCCGACCCGCCGTATCCTCCTCGGCCTGGGCCCTCGCCGTCACCGAGACGGGCGCCTCCGTGACGCTGGTCACCGGGAATCTGGCGGGGCTTGGCGGCCTCCGCCCGCGGGATGCTGAGGCGTAGCATGCCGTTCTCGAAGGTCGCCGTGGCGTTCTCCGTGTCGAGTCCGTTGGGCAGCGTCAGCGTGCGGCTGCCGCTGCTGCGGCGCAGTTCGCGGTAGACGCGCTCACCCTCCTGGGTCGCGCGCTCGGCCTGCTCCCTGACGCCGATGGTCAACGTGTCCTGGTGGACGGTGATCTCGACATCCTCGGGATGGATACCGGGCAGCGCTGCCTCGATGGTGATGGCATCCTCGCTGGAGGTGATATCCAGGGGCAGGCGTGCCTCGGAACCGCCCCAGGCGAGCGGTCGGAAGGCCGTGTCATCGAAGAGACGGTCGACGGCGTCGCGGAACGACATCAGGTCGGCGCGTGGTGAAGTCCTGCGGATGATGGTCATTTCTCGGTTCCTCCGTTGGCTGTGAGCGTCGCGTTGGGGGCACTGGACCACGCCCCGTCGGACGCTGACCCTGTACGCCGCAGATGGTAGAACCATGACAATCACATTGTCAAGTCTTTAGACGGGAAACCCACACCATAGTTGTCACGGCGCCGTCATGAAGGATGTGGCTTGACGTGGACCGCTGGCCCCGCGTCGACCAGGGTCGGTGGCCCGCGTTCAGCGCGGGGCACACGGTCAGCGGCAGGGGCGCGCGGTCAGCGGCGGGCGCGCGGTCAGCGCCAGCCGGCGCGATCCGCCGGAGCAGTCGGGCGGCGCTCAGGTGGAGGCGATGTCCGGCAGCGCGCCGATGAGCTGCATCCGCAGGTCGTTCTCGCATTCGGTCCGCGAGACGGCGATGACCTTGTCGCCCGCCTCGAAGACGGTGTCGGGCCGGATCGACTGTGCCCGGTCATCGCGGATGACCACGAAGAGCGTGCAGCCCTCCGGCAGGTCGATCTCGGCAGGTCGTCGTCCCAGCGCAGGGGAGTCCTCCGCGATCTGTGCCTCCAGCAGCTCCAGCTCGCCCCCCTCGAGGTTGGCCAGGTGGAGCAGCTCGTGGACGGGGATGTCCTGTTCGATGGCTGCCAGCACCATCCGCGTGGGGCTGATGATCTCGTCCACGCCCAGGTTGCGGAAGAGCACCTCGTGGCGGGGGTTGTTGACCCGCGCGATCGTGCGGGGCACGTCGAAGTGGTGCTTGGCCATCTGGCACACCACCAGGTTGTCGGCGTCGTCACCGGTCACGGCCGCGACGATGGTCGCGCGGTTGGCGCCGGCCTCGGCGAGGTGGATGCCTTCGCAGCCATCGCGGTTCACGACCACCGCGCCCAGCTCGTCACGGATGCGCTCGGCGCTGCGGGGGTCCTTCTCCATGAGCACGATCTCGTGGCCCTCGGCGAGCAGCTCCTTGGTCAGGTAGAAGCCGATACGGCCACCACCGACGACGATCACGAACACGGCTAGCGGCCTCCGGGGCTGTCGGTGCTGGTGGGCGTGGCGACAAGGGGCAGGGCGGGGACCTCCGCGGCCGACGCCGGCTGCTCCGCGGGTACGCCGCCGAGGCCACCCGAATCCGCCGCCAGCGGGACCGGGGCGACCGTGACGTCGGCCGCACCACGCTGCGCCGGCTTGCCCATGTAGCGGCCGATGCTATCGAGCATCATCTCGGTGCGGTTGATGGTGTCGATGCCCAGGGTGGCGTACGCCCGGGAGCGCACCGGGTCGTTGATCTTGCACAGCACGTGCGGGATGCCGAAGGCCTGCCTGGCCAGCTGCGCGGCGAGGATGTTGCGGTTGTCGCCGTTGGTCAGCGCGAAGAACCACTCGGCTTCGCCCGCCCCGGCCCGCTCAAGCACGCTGCTGTCGGTGCCGTCACCGCGCAGCGCCTGACCGGAGAAGCCCGGTGCCAGCCGCCGGAAGCTCTCGGTGCTGACGTCGAGGATGACCACCTCGTGGCCTTCGTCGGCGAGTCGACTGGCGAGACCGGCACCGACTCGTCCGCTGCCGACGATGATGACGCGCATCGTTCTAGATCCTCTTCACGTTCTTCTCGCGCTCCACGCTCCTCGCGACCGGCTCACGGACCACGAAGACGCGGCAGGGCGCGTTCTTGAATACGTACATCACCGTCTGGCTGAGGGCGAAGTCACCGCCGAAGCGGACACGGTAGGGCAGACCCAGGACGATGGCGTCGGCATCGAGCGCGACGGCCTCGTCGACCAGCGCCGCTCCCACGTCGCGAGCCTGCAGCAGTTGCGACTCGAGAGGCACTCGCTCCTTCTCGGCCATGCCTTCGGCAAGGTCGAGCGCGCGCGAGGCCTCCTCGCGCTGCTCTTCCAGGTCGTCGTCGAGATCATGTCGCCAATCGACCTCCAGGACGTAGATGGCGACCAGCTCGCTCTTGTCGGCCCGTGCCAGCTTGGTAGCCGCACTCGATGACGAGCTCGTCAGTGGGTCCACCGTTGAGGCTGAGGACGGCGCGCTTGACCGGTCTGTCGGGGATCTTGCTGGGCACGGCGGAAGCCTACCACCGCCTCGCCGATGCAGGCGGGCCTGACGAGACGAGCTGGCCCGACATGCTAGCGTCGCCAGCCTGGTCGACGCCGCGACTTCGCCGCCAGCGCATCGGCCGCGGCGACCTCGCCACGGGCATGTCCGTCGCCGCCGAAGGGGACTTCGGCAACCACCGTGTTCGGTCGGCGCACCAGGGCCTCGCGGATGCGGTGCGCCTTCTGGTTGTGCAGGAACCGGTCCCACCAGTGTCGCGGCACGTACTCTGGGAGCACCACGATGGTGATGGTGTCGGTCGGTGTGGGTGCCATCACGTCGAGGTAGTGCAGGAACGGCAGCACCAGCGAGCGGTAGGGCGTCTCCACGATGACCAGTGGCACGCCCGGCAGCATGCGCTCCCAGTCGCGACGCAGCTCCTCGGCTGCCTCGGGGTCGATGGTGATGTGGACGGCGCGGACGTCATCGGACAGCGAGCGTCCGAACTGGACCGAGCGGATGACGGCCCGCGAGAGGCTCGGCACCGGGATGATCACCCGGCTGCCCTTCGTGGGCGGGCCATAGACGCGACTGCGATCGACCTCCAGCTCGAGGGCCGCCGTGTCGTACTCGTGGCGGATGAACCACATCACGCCCACCAGGATGGGGATGAGCAGCAAGACCAGGAGCGAGGCCGGTGCCTTGACGACGGTCACGACGACGGCGACCAGGGCGGTGATGACGGCACCGATGGCGTTGACCGTCAGACGGCGCCGGAAGCCGGGTGGTCGCTCGCGCAGCCAGTGCCGGATCATGCCCGTCTGGCTGATGGTGAAATCGATGAAGACACCGACCGCGTAGAGCGGGATGAGGGCGTGGGTGTCACCACCGAAGAAGACGATGAGGATGCCGGCGAGCACGCCCAACACCACGATGCCCGCGGTGAAGGCGAGGCGGTCACCGCGATAGGCAAAGCGGCGAGGGAAGAAGTTGTCGGCGGCGAGCACCGCGGCCAGGCGCGGGAAGGCCGAGAAGGAGGTGTTGGCGGCGAGCATCAGGATGACCGCGGCGAAGGTCAGGAACAGGTAGAAGCTGATGGTATCGAAGCCGAAGACGTTGCCAGCCACCATCGAGAGCACGGTGGCCTCCTCGCTGGGCACGATGGCGAAGCCGCTGGCGAGAAAGGTGATGCCGATGAAGAGCACGGCCAGCAGCACGGCCATGACCGCCAGCGTGGTGGCAGCGTTCTTCGACTCGGGCGGCTCGAAGGCTGGCACCCCGGTGGCGATGGCCTCCGTACCCGTCAGGGCCACCGCGCCCGAGGCGAAGGCGCGCACGGCCAGCAGCAGCATGGCTACGCTGGCCAGGTCCAGCGATGAGTCCGCGAGGCTGGGATAGGAGGCTCCCTCGCCCCCCACGATGATCTGCCACGCCCCGAGCACGATCATCAGCAGTGCCGTGCCCACGAAGAGATAGGTGGGCACCGCGAAGATGTTGCCGGCCTCGCGCACGCCGCGCAGGTTGGCCAGGGTCACCACGGCCACCACCACCACGGCGATCACGACCTGCCACGCGCCCAGCGCAGGCACGGCAGCCACGATCTGCTCGGAGGCCGATGAGATCGACACTGCCACCGTCAGCACGTAGTCGATGAGCAGGGCGGAGGCGGCGACGAGGGAGGCTCGCCGGCCAAGGTTGGCCTTCGACACCGAGTACGAGCCGCCACCGGTCGGGTAGGCCACCACGACCTGGCGATAGCTGATGGCAACCACGCCCAGCAGCAGGGAGATGCTGATGGCCACCGGCAGGGCCAGGTTGAGGGCAGCGATGCCGACGCCGGCCAGCAGCAGCGCCCGCAGGATCTCTTCGGTGGCGTAGGCGCTGGAGCTGATGGCGTCTGAGCTGAAGATGGCCAGCGCCTTCTTCTTCGACAGTCGCTCACCGATCTCCTCGGCTGACGCCAGCGGCCGGCCGAAGAGGATGCGTCGCGCGGCGACCACGAGACGTCGCCCCGAATCGACCTCCTCGTGCGCCTTGGGCCGCGCCTGCAGCGCTCCGGAGGGCGTATAGCGGAAGTACTGGCTGCGGGGCCGGTCGACGCGCACACGTCGATCACCCGGCTTCTGGCCGCTCAGGCCGCGGGCCATGGGGGGCTGCGTCGTCTTGTCGGCGGGGGCTGGCGGGCGTCTCTCGCCCGGGTCACTCGTCATGGGCATCCGCGTGCCGGGTCAGCGGCACACTCGCAAGCGCAGCACCGCAGGGCCGTGCCACGCGAGGCTAGGTTTCCTCATCAGGGTGGCATCAGCGCTCAGGGACCAGTGGGTCGAATGCGCCGAGCCCGGTCTTCGAGCGGCCAGTATGCGCTGTCTGGCGGCGGCTGGCAGGGGCGGAGGAGACCTCGGCCGGGGAGGGACGGCACCGTCGGGGATCCCCTTCGGCGGGCGGCCAGGTAGGCGTCAGACGCCCTGTCCCAGCCGGTCCGCCAGCCGCGGGGGCAACGGCAGCCGGCGGATGGCCGCCTGCGTGCGCTCGATGTCGTAGTCGATGCGCAGCCATTCGACCTCCATGGGACCGTCTCGATGGTCATGGCGCACGCTCGTGGATCGCCGTCACGCGGCTGGCCCACGGAGCCCGGGTTCAGGATGCAGCGGCGCTCGTCGAGCGTCAGGCTGTCACCGGCCCCTGCCGGAAGCGCCTCCACCTGGCCACGGTCATCGCGGAAGGTGAGCTGGTGGTGGGTGTGCCCGACGACGCAGTAGGGCGTCTCGAAGGCGGCCAGGTTGATCCGGGCGGCGGGGATGGAGAAGAGGTACTCCCAGAGCGGATCGCGCGGGCTTCCGTGGGCCAGCGTGAAGTCTCCCTCGACGCGAGTCTCGGGCAGCCCTGCCAGCCACTCCAGGTTCTCGCGCTTCATGATCCCGGCCGTCCATGCCACGGCCGCGCGGGCGAGGTCATTGAAGGTGCCCATGGGGATGCGCCCGAGGACGGCGGCATCGTGGTTGCCCTGGACGGCCACGGCTCCCTCTGCCTTCAGCCGCTCGACCACCGCATCGGGATGCGGTCCGTAGCCGACCACGTCGCCCAGCACCCACAGCCCATCGCAGCTCCCCACGGCCTCGAGGACGGCCTCGAGGGCGGGCAGGTTGGCGTGGATGTCGGAGATGACGGCGAGGCGCATCGGCGCGAGGGTAGCAGGGCCAGGTGCCGCGGGCTACCCGAGCCGGAGCCGCTGCCTGGGCACGCGCCGTCAGCGTTGGCGACGCCTGCGAACGCCTGCCGGCCGCGGGTAGCTGGCCGGGGTGGGGCGCTCCTTGGGCACGATGACCAGGCGATGACCTGGCAGGAAGCTGGCTGCGACCGTCACCACCTCGGGGCGCCCGCCACCGCAGGCGCGGATGATCGAACCAGCCTCGCGCAGCTCGGCGCGCAGTCCACCCCGCTCCTCCTCGCGCTTCCAGGCGACGACCACCCCGCCCTCCTGCGTCAGCGGCATGGCCAGCTCGATGACCTCCGCCAGCGAGCCCACCGCGCGGGCGGTGACGATGCCCCAGGCGGCGCGCTGCTCGGGTTCTTCGGCGAGGTCCTCGGCACGTTCTGCGACGGCCGCGATGGCGGGCGTCGGCCCGTCCCCCATCCCCAGGATGGCGGCCACGGCCGCGGCGGCTGCGCCCAGGAAGCGCGCCTTCTTGCCGACCGAGTCGAGCAGGGCCACGCGCGACAGCGGCAGCGCAGCCGCCAGGGGCAGGCCAGGATAGCCGCCACCCGAGCCGAGATCGAGCAGCGTGGACGCAGCCCCGGCCAGCTCGCCCAGGCGGCCCACCGCGCTGAGCGAATCACAGCAATGCCGTCGCGCGACCTCGGCCGGCTCGCGGATCGCGGTGAGGTTGATGGCGGCGTTCCACTCCCGGAGCAGGCGGGCATGGGCCTCGTACGAGCGTCTCGCCAGCGGCGTCGCCGCCGGTCCACCCAGCAACCCCAGCTCGTCAAGGCCGGCTTCGAGCGCGACGTCGAACTCGACGCCCATGGGCGCCAGTGGCCCCGGGTCGGTGGGCAGCTCCGGTCGTGTCCCCTCGCGCGCCTCGCTCATGGCTGCGGTTCCCCCTGGGGCGCACACCGCGCCGACATGTAAAGGCGCCGGAAGCGACCCTCCTCGTGGCCGGCTCGCGGTCGTCGTCGCGAACTCGGAACCCGGGCCAAAGCCGCTTCCGGCGCTGGAACGTTCCTCGCACCCGTCGGCGTTTCGGTCTTCCGACACCCGGACGGTCGTCGCGCGCGGATCTCTCCACGCATCGTCTCGGGTGGCGTTACCGTACTCGGCCGCTGCACGACACCACGTAGGGCACCGCGTGGTGCAGGAAGGGCAGTGTCGAGAGCGCGCAGGGCAGGCGTCAAGATGGTTATCCACGAACCGTGGTGCACCGGCGCACCTACTGTGGACAAGCGGCTCCTGGGTGTGGATAAGCGCGGCCGTGGGTGCCAGCTCAGCGACGACCTAGGCTTCTCCACCCGCTCGCCCACCCGACCGCACCGGTCGGCCGATGCCTCGGCGCACGACATCCATGACCTGGTTGGTCAGCGCATCAGCCTCGCCGCTCTTGACGGCCGAGGTCACGCAACCATGCACGTGGTCCTCCATCAGCAGCATCGACACCGAGTCCACGGCGGCGCGCAGGGCTGCCGTCTGCTGCAGCACATCCATGCAGTCCTCGTCGCGCTCGATCATGCGTGCCACGCCGCGCACCTGGCCCTCCATGCGTGCCAGACGCCGCAACACCTGCTCACGCGAGCCACCGTATGGACGTGGCTCGCTGGCGAGTCGACGCCTGCTGCTCGAAGTCGTGGCCACCCTGCCTCCTGTCGTGCGCGATACTAGGTGGGAGTATATCGGCCGCGCGTGGGAACGGGTCCGCGGCGTGTCGCTAGGGCGCCGGGGGCTGTCTCCGCGAACAGCTCCAGGACGCCCCAGGTGACGATGGCCATGCCGACCACGGCAAGCCACAAGCCAGGTGCGTCAGGCGGCGCGAGGCTGTACTCCTCCTCGCCGCCGATGAGGTCGACGATGGCCGCGATGAGACCGCCGAGCGCGATCAGTAGCAGCAGCAGGTAGGTGCCGGCGCGGTCGAGGAGCAGCTGTCGTGTCCGGGTGGTGTAGGGCAGCACGATGAGCGCCAGCATCAGCACGCAAGCCGCGAACATGAGCCATCCGGGACCGGCGAAGCCCCACGCGGTGCGCACCTCCAGCACGATGCCACCGGCCTTCTGCCAGCTGAGGGGCATCGCGACGAGGCCGATGATGGCGCCCATCGCGATGAGCGTTCGCCCGCGCCCCAGACCTCGCCTCACGCCCCCCCGTACACCTCCGGTTTGAGCACGCCGATGTAGGGCAGGTTGCGGTAGATCTCGTCGTAGTCGAGCCCGTAGCCGATGACGAAACGGTCGGGGATCTCGAAGCCGCAGTAGGTCAGGTCGATGTCCACCAGTCTCCGTGCCGGCTTGTCCAGCAGCGTGCAGATGCTGAGGCTGGCCGGCTCCTTGCCGCTGAGGTACTGGGTCAGGTAGTTGAGCGTCAAGCCGGTGTCGATGATGTCCTCGACGATGAGCACGTGCTCACCCTCGATGGACGAGGACAGGTCCTTCAGGATGCGCACGCGACCCGTCGTCTCCGTCGAACCGCCGTAGGAGGAGACCTCCATGAGGTCGATGCGCACCGGCGTGGTGATGGCCCGCATCAGGTCGGCCATGAATGGCAACGCTCCCTTGAGCACGCTCACCAGTGTGACCTGCCGGTCGGCGTAGTCGGCCGAGATGCGCGCCCCCAGCTCGGCCACCTTGGCCTGCAGCGTGGCTTCGTCGATGAGCACCTCGGCGACGTCTTTCTCCAGGCTCGATGCGGACATAGGCTCCGCCCTCCTTCGTGGCTCGGGATGGCTGACCCTCGGCGGAGGTCAGCCAGTGGCATGGTCCGTCGCAGGCCCGGCGGCAGCAGCGCCCACGGCGACCCGCCTGGGGGGCGGCTGGCCCTCGATGCCGATGAGCGACGCGGCAGCATCGAGGCGGCCGTACTTCAGCATCAAGGCCCTGAAGTCACGCGCATAGAAGAGCTTGATGCGGATCATGGGATAGAGCTCACGCAAGTGCCGCAGCTTGCGGTTCTTCTTGCGCACCAGGCTCTGCTTGAGGGTCGTCAGCTCCACGTACAGTTCGAGGTCCGGCAGGTAGAAGTCCGGCGCGAAGGACTCCACCACCATGCCCTCACCGTTCCAGCGGATGGGGAACGTGTGGGGCTCGTAGGTCCACTCCACCTTGTAGTAGTCGAGGATGCGGGCCAGCTCAGCTTCACTGGCGTGAGCGAAGCGAGGAGCCTCGGTCAACGCTCCGCCCCGTGGAAACGCGCGATGAGCTGATAGACGTCGCCCTCGAAGTCCTTGAGGACCTCGTGCGCATCGATCACGTCATCGGGGCTGATGGGCGGACCGTCCGGGGCGGCATCGGGATCGGTCTCCGGAGTGCGCACCAACTCGCCGCCCTCGAGCGTGGCCCGGTCGCCATCGACCTCGATGGTCACGATGGCGACGGCCTGCGAGCCGCAGTGCTCGCACGACAGGTCCACGAAGTACAGCTCATCGCGCTGCGCGATGAGCTGGATCTGGCCCCTCCCGTAGGCCTGCCCGCAGGCGGCGCAGGCGAAGGAGGCCAGCTCGCTCGTCAACCAGCGCTCCGCGTCCATGGGGCAAGTGTACGGCGCGAGTCTTGCGGGCATGTTCCAGCAGCGTTCCATTCGAGTCACGAAGCGCAGAAATGGACCCCGGGCCCTTGCCTCGCGTGGTACAACGGGTCCGACCTAACGCACAAGGAGGGGATCGGGTCTGATGGATACTCGCACTAGTCGGGTGCTGGCTGTTTCGGCCACCGTACTGTTGGCGCTGGCGTGGGCCGCCCCCGCCGTCGCCCAGGATGCCGAGCCGGACATGCTCGCGCGCATCCAGGCCGCCGGCGTCATCCGCATGTCGACCGACCCGGCCTACCCGCCGCAGTCGGAGCTGGTGGATGGCGAGATCGTCGGCTTCGACATCGACGTCGGACGTGAGATCGCCACCCGCCTCGGGGTCGACCTCGCCCTGGAGACGCCCGACTGGGCACTTGTCTCGGCCGGCTCGTGGAGCGACCGCTGGGACTTCAGCGTGGGCTCCATGACCATCACCTCCTCGCGCGAGGAAGTGCTCGACTTCACGCAGCCCTACTACTTCACGCCGGCCCAGCTGGCGGTCCACGCCGATACGGGCATCACCGAGCCCGAAGGCCTGGCCGGCAAGTCCATCTGCATGGGCGAGGGCACGACCTACCTGGAGTGGATGAACGGCACGCTCGACTTCGGCAGCGAGAGCCCGGAAACCGCGCCGCCCGAGGGCTCCATCCTCGTGACGCGCACCACCGACCGCGACTGTGCCCAGGAGTGGGGACTTGGCCGCATCGACTTCGAGGGCTGGCTGTCGTCTTCGACGACGGTTCAGTCGGCCATCGACGACGGCCTGCCCATCGTTCCGGTCGGTGAGCCGGTCTTCTACGAGCCCCTCGCGGTGGCCTTCGACAAGACCGTCGAGGACAACGACTCGCTGGTAGCCGCGGTGGACGCCATCGTCGCCGAGATGCACGCCGACGGCACCCTCAGCGAGCTGAGCCTCAAGTGGTTCGGCACCGACCTCACCAAGAAGGTCGGGGAGTAGTCCCATCCGCATCCTTGGGCAGCGAACGACCACCCGCGTGGCCGTTCGCTGCCGAGGTCGCCGCTCTGACGGAGGCTGGCGGCCGTGACCGTCGGCACCGACGTGGCTGACCCGGCGCCCATCGTCGGACAGATCACGCACGCGAACGCCCGCCGCAGGCTCCGCTTCCGGGCGGCCTTCGCCATCACCTGGATCGTGCTCATCGGCGGGTTCACGCTCTGGCTGGTCAGCATCGATCGGTTCGATTTTCCCTTCATCTCCGAACACGCTCCCTACATCCTCGGCGGCGCGCCGCTCACGATCTTCATCTCCGTGTTCTCCATCGCCCTGGCCATCGTCTTCGCCCTGGTCGGCGCCATGGGCCGGATCTCCCGGGTCGCCCCGGTGTACGCGGTGGCCACGCTGTACGTCTCCATCGTGCGCGGCACGCCGCTCATCTTCCAGATCCTCTTCATCTACCTCGCATTGCCCCAGCTGTGGCCGGAGGCAGCCAGGATCCCCGGCATCGTGCTGGGCATCTTCGCGCTCGCCTTCAACTACGGCGCCTACCTGACCGAGATCTTCCGGGCCGGCATCGAGGCAGTCCCGCCAGGACAGCGCGAGGCCGCGCTCGCGCTGGGCATGGGCCAGCGCCGCATCATGGTCCGCATCGTCCTGCCGCAGGCCGTCCGCATCGTCACGCCGGCCATCGGCAACGAGTTCATCGCCATGATCAAGGACTCCGCGCTGGTGTCCTTCATCGGCGTGCAGGAGCTGCTGTGGCGCTCCAAGACCATCGGCACGGCCAACTTCCGGACGCTCGAGACGTTGCTGCTGGCGGCCGGGGTGTACTGGATCCTGACCATGATCTTCTCGTACTTCCAGGAGAACCTCGAGCATCGCATGGCCCGGGGCGACCGCTGATGGTCGCGCTGGGCGGGGTGGTCCTCGAGGCGACCGGCATCGAGAAGTACTTCGCAGCACACCACGTGCTCAGGGGCGTCAGCCTGGCCGTGCGCCAGCACGAGACGGTCATGCTCATCGGTCGCTCCGGATCGGGCAAGACGACCTTCCTGCGCTGCCTCAACTTCCTCGAGGAGCCCACCGCCGGCAGCGTCGCCATGGGTGACCTCAAGGTGACGGCCGATCCGCTGCAGACGGCTGGTCGCGGTCGCCGCTCGGACATCCGCCAGATCCGCGAACGTACCGGCATGGTCTTCCAGGAGTTCAACCTCTTTCCCCACATGACCGTGCTGGAGAACTGCATCGAGGCGCCCCTCCACGTGAAGGGCGTCAGCAGGGACGAAGCCGTCGCCACGGCCGAGCGCTATCTCGAGAAGGTCCGCCTGCTCGACAAGCGCGACGAGTACCCGGCGCGCATGTCCGGCGGGGAGAAGCAGCGTGCCGCCATCGCCCGGGCGCTGTGCATGGAACCGCAGGTGCTGCTCTTCGATGAGCCCACCAGCGCCCTCGACCCCGAGCTCATCGGCGAGGTCATCGTGGTCATGGAGGCGCTCGCCCACGAAGGCGCCACCATGATCGTGGTCTCACACGAGATGGCCTTCGCGCGCGAGGCCGCCGATCGGGTGCTCTACCTGGAGGGTGGCGTCGTGGTGGAGGAGGGCCCGCCCGAGCAGGTGCTCGACGACCCTCGCGAGCAGGCCACCAAGGACTTCCTGCGTCGGTTCCTCAGCGAAGGCGCCAAGGCTCCCCCCGCCGAGCCAGCCGTGGCGGAGTCGCCGTTCCTGGGCCGCAGTGGCGTGGGTGGCAGCACGCACGGGCACGGGGGAGGCGGCTAGGCCAATCCAGCAGCGGGTGCGCAACTACCAGCTCGGAACGACCAGCTCGGAACCCAAGCCGCTGGTCGCGCCGGCCTTGGTGCGCCAGGCGTTGGTGCGCCAGGTGTTGCATCGCGACAGGCGCTTGGTGCGCCAGGCGTTCCATCGCAACGTCTCCGCCAGCCTGTGTGTCGACTTGGAACGTGGGTCGACCCACGCCGTCACGCTGGTTCGCCGACCGGTCCGGATCGACGCGCCGGGAGCCAGTACCCGTCGAGTTGGAGCACCGGGTGTTCCAGGGCCAGGCCGATGGGCCCCGAGGCCGATGGGCCACAAGAGGCCGATGGGCCACGTGGTCGCGGTCAACGCAGCCGAGACGGCTGGGGAGCGGACTGATCTCGCCCAGGTAGGAGCGGCGGACGTCCTCGTTCGAGGCGAGACCGGCAGCCGAGTCGGCCAGGATGATCCTGCCCGTCTGCAGCACGTAGCCGCGATGCGCGATGGTCAGCGCCGTGGCCGCGTTCTGCTCCACCAGCAGGATGGCGGCGCCCTCGGCGTGGATGCGCTGGATGGTCTCGAAGATGTACTCGACCAGGTTGGGCGCCAGGCCCATGGAGGGCTCGTCGAGCAGCAGGATGCGCGGCTTCGTCATCAGCGCTCGACCCATGGCCAGCATCTGCTGCTCGCCACCCGAGAGGGTGCCGGCGATCTGGCTGCGGCGCTCCTTCAGGCGCGGGAACATCTCGTAGGCGTTGTCCACGCCCTCCTGCACGAGACTGCGGTCGTTGATGATGTAGGCGCCCATGTGGAGGTTCTCCTCCACGGTCAGCTGCGCGAAGATGCGCCGGCCCTCGGGCACCTGCACGACACCGCGCGTGACCACCTCGTGCGGCGGCACGTGCGTCATGTCCTCGCCGTCGAAGCGGACGTTGCCCTCCCTGGGTACGAGCAGGCCGCTGACGGTGTTGAGCGTGGTGGTCTTGCCGGCACCGTTGGCGCCGATGAGCGTCACGATCTCGCCCTCGTCGACGCTGATGGAGACCCCGCGCAAGGCGTGGATCTTGCCGTAGTACGTGTGCAGGTCGTTGATCTCGAGCAGGGCCATCGTCAGTCCTTCGCTTGCCGGGCCGATGACGGCCTCGGCCGGTGCCTCGGCTCGCTCGGCCTCGGCCTTCGCGGCGGCCTTGCCCAGGTAGGCTTCGATGACGCGCTTGTCACGCTGGATCTGGGCCGGCGTCCCCTCGGCGATGCACACGCCGTAGTCGAGCACGGTGATGCGCTCGGAGATATCCATGACCACGCGCATCTCGTGCTCGATGAGCAGGATGGTGATGCCCAGGTCGTCGCGCAGCCGGCGGATGAGGCCGGTCATGGCGTGGGTCTCGGCCGGGTTCATGCCGGCCGTGGGCTCGTCGAGCAGCAGGATGCGCGGGCTGGTACCCAGGGCCCGCGCGATCTCCAGCCGGCGCTGGTCGCCGTAGGGCATGTTGCTGGCCAGCAGGTCGTGCCGACCCTCGAGGCCCACGTAATCGAGCAGGCGCGCCGCTTCCTCCAGGGCCTCGGCCTCCTCGGCACGCTGGTCGCGCGTTCGCAGCACGGCGTGGACCCAGGAGGACACGAGGTGCTGATGCTGACCCACCAGCACGTTCTCCGTGGCCGTCATGCCGCCGAACAGGCGGATGTTCTGGTAGGTCCGCGACAGGCCCAGGCGCGCGATCTTGTCCGGCCGCAGATCGTGGATCTCGACACCCTCGAGCGTGATGCTGCCCTCGTCGATCTGGTAGAAGCCGGCGATGCAGTTGAAGAACGTCGTCTTGCCTGCACCGTTGGGACCGATGACGCTGACGATGGCGCCCTCGTCGAGGTCGAAGGTCAGGTCGTTGACCGCGACCAGGCCACCGAAGCGCTTGGTTGCGTTGCGTGTCTCGAGCAGGGCCATGGCCTAGGCTCCTCCGCTCGTGCTGGCTGGGACCGCATCGGTTCCGGACGGAGGTGGCCCCGAAGGAGCGTCATCTGCTTCGGCCTCGTCCGACTTCTGACGACCGACCTTGGCCGGCATGAGGCCCTCGGGTCGCCACAGCATGACCAGGATGAGGGCCACGCCGTAGAGCAGGAAGCGGTACTCCGCGAACTCCCGGAACAGCTCCGGCAAGCCGATGATGACCAGGGCGCCAAGCACCACGCCGGGAATGCTGCCCCGGCCGCCGATGACGATGATGGTGACCACCAGGATGGACACGTTGAGATTGATGGAGCTGGAGATGATGGAGCCGTACAGCGCTGCGAAGACGGCGCCACCAAGGCCGGCGAAGGCAGCGCCCAGCATGTAGGCCAATGACTTGGTCTGGACCAGGTTGATGCCAAGCGCCTCGGCCACGTCCTCGTCTTCACGGATCGCGACCCAGGCCCGGCCCAGGCGAGAAGAGCCCAGGCGCACGGCGATGAAGGAGATGACGCCGATGCAGATGAGGGAGATGTAGTAGATCTGGTTGGGGCCAGCCAGGAAGTGATCGGGCGGGATGTCGATGCCGATCGAGGCCAGCGGTTTGGGCACGTTGAGGATGCCGCGTGGCCCACCGATGAAGTCGATCAGCAGGTCCGACCTCGCCAGGATGGAGATGATCTCACCGAAACCCAGGGTGGCGATGGCGAGGTAGTCGCCCCGGATGCCCAGGATGGGCAAGCCCAGCAGAATGCCGAAGCCCATGGCCACCAGCATGGAGAAGGGGATGGCCACGAAGAAGGGCCACTGCGCGATGCCCAGCTCACCGCTCGAGGTGAGCAAGGCCGTGGTGTAGGCGCCGACCGCGAAGAAGGCCACGAAGCCCAAGTCAAGCAGGCCCGCCATGCCCAGTGTGATGTTGAGACCCAACCCCATCAAGGCGTAGATGGCGATCAGGGCGATGACTCCCGGGATGAAGCCGGTGAAGCCCAAGGGCAGAGAGTAGCACCACCAGCAAGAGGATCGCCCCGGCTGGGATGACCACGGCCGGATGCCCCTTGGTCTCGTCAGGCAGCGCCTTGTAGCGCTTGACCGGCTCAACGAGCCGGTGCACCAG
Source organism: uncultured Chloroflexia bacterium (assembly GCA_963804575.1). Taxonomy (GTDB): domain Bacteria; phylum Chloroflexota; class Limnocylindria; order Limnocylindrales; family CSP1-4; genus JAFMJV01. The sequence continues at coordinate 16,565 of CAWDQY010000001.1, read as the reverse complement.
GTAGGCGATGAAGACGATGCCCAGCACTAGGGCAACGCCCACCAGTGTGAGACCGTTGGCAGCGAAGAGCTGGCGTGCGATGCCCGAAGTGGACTCGTGCTGCAGCATGGGTGAGCGCAGGATGCTCGAGAACAGGCCCATGGCGATGACGGCGGCCACCCCGGCCACCGTGAGCACACGCACGGTTCGTGGCAGCATGGCCAGCAGACCACCCAGGGCACCAAACGACATGCCCACGACTGCCGGGAACCAGAAGGTCACGGGGAAGGCCTCACCCTTCCACATCTCGCTGGCGTTCTCGACACCCAGCAGGTCGGCTCCGGAGATGAGTGAGTAGAGATCCGGGGACGCGTTGGGCAGGTAGCTGCGCAGGTCGATCATGGGGCCGATGATGATGAGCAGTGACAGCGCGGCCCCGGATATCAGGCCGGCGATCGCCGAGCCGATGATGGCATTGACGACACCGCCAGGCGCACGACGGAAGCCCACATAACCGGCCAGAACGGCCGTCAGCACCAGGACTGCGTGTGCCACCGTCAGGGTGCCTTCGATGATCTCTCGGTCTTCGAAGGTGCCGACGATGCCCACGAGCGTGACGTAGAGCGCGGCCAAGCCGAAGAGCAGGCCTGCGATGAGAACCGGCTTCCAGGCTGACAGGCTTGCGGTGAAGCCGGGCGACCTGGCCTGGGGTGCAGCGGCGGCGGTCATGCGCGCGTTCTGCCCAGTCGCTCACCAAGGATGCCCTGGGGCCGGAACATCAGCACTGCAACCAGGATGGTGAAGGCGATGACGTTGCTGAGCTGGCTCGGTGAGGGCACACCCAGTCCATCGAAGATCAGGAGCGCGCCGATGGACTCTGCCTCGCCGAGGACGAAGCCACCGACCATGGCGCCGGGAATGTTGCCGATGCCGCCGAGGACTGCTGCGGTGAAGGCCTTGATACCGGGGATGAAACCCGTGAAGAAGAGGACCTGGCCCCAGTACAGGCCGTACAGGACGCCGGCGGCGCCGGCCATCGCGGCACCGACGCCGAACGTGGTGACGATGGCGCGGTTGACGTCGATACCCATCAGCGCCGCGGTCTGCTTGTCCTCGGAGACGGCACGGATGGCCGTGCCGATCTTGGACCTCATCACGAACAGGTATAGGACTGCCATCATCACCAGCGCCGAGACGATGACAAGGACCTCGATCCAGCTCATCCCCAGCGCTGAGATGATGGGCAGCCCCGCCTCTTCCTCGAGGATGTCGATGGTCGGATAGCGGTAGATCCCGGGCCCCACGAGACCGGCCATGGTGTATTGCAGGAAGAACGATGCGCCGATGGCGGAGATGAGCAGCACCAGCCTGGGCGAGTTGCGCAGGGGCCGATAGGCGACGCGCTCGACCGCCAGCGCGACCAGCGTCGCGACGACCGCCGCTATGACCATCATCAGCAGGAATGAGAGCACCGAGGCGATGGGATTGGCGTTGAGGATGTCGGCTTCGTCGAGGATCTCAGCGACGAAGTAGCCGGAGAAGATGCCGATCATGAAGATCTCGCCGTGGGCGAAGTTGATCATCCGCATGATCCCGTAGACCATCGTGTAGCCGAGCGCGACGAGGGCGTAGATGCCGCCCTGGACCGCGCCCTTCACGACCAGGTCGATCCAGACCTCGAGGCTGAACTTGCCGCTGCTGATGGTGAGGATGGAGCCCACGACCACGAGGAGCACGAGGATGATGCGGAAGGCCCATAGAAAGGCGCTGACGGCCGCCTCGAAGATGGTCTCGGTGCGGCTAGGGTGCCGGCGTGGTCGCAGGGTCGTCTTCATGGGCTGGGTCGGTGTTCTCGGCAGTCGTGGGTTGACACGGACGAGCCGGGCGTTCGATCGCCCGGCTCGTCCGTGGATTCGGTCAGCCTGACCGGCTAACGGCAGCTAGCTCTCGGGGCTCCATGCCACGGCCGGGGGCCAGACCTCGTCCTCGACGGTATCTGCGCCGATCTGGTAGACCGCGATGACCGGGTCGCTGCAGTCACCGAACTCGGTGCAGGTCAGGGTGCCCGTCACGCCCGCATAGTCGGTCGTGGCATAGAGGGCCTCACGCAGGGCGCCGAGGTCGACGCTCATGGAGCCATCCTCATTCTCAACCGCGACCTGCTCGACGGCGTCGAGCATGATGCTGGCCGCGTCGTAGGCGTGGGCATGGAAGGCCTGCAGCGGGCTATCGGTGCCGCTGAGCTCGAGGTACTTGGCGATCAGATCGTCGTAGCCGGCCTGGAACGCCTCGTAGTCAGGGCTTGACAGATACATGCCTTCGACCGCAGGCCCGGCGGCCTTGACGAAGTCGAGCGAGAAGAGGCCGTCGGCGCCGATGAGGACGACATCCTCGAGTCCGGCCACGTCGGCGTGCTGGTCGGCGATGTACCCGCCCTCGGCCGTGAAGACCGGGAAGACGATGACCTCAGGGGCGGTCTGGGCGACGTTGGTCAGGACCGGGTTCATGTCGGTCTGGCCGGCCGAGACAGCCTCCGAGATGGTGATCTCACCGCCGAGTGCCGCGAACTCTTCTTCGAACACTCCTACCAGCGCCTGGGCGTAGGCGGAACCATCATGGATGGTGGCGGCCTTGGTCAGGCCAAGGCTCTGCACGAACTCGGCAATGTACTTGCCCTGGACGGCGTCGCTCCAGGCCGTGCGCAGGAAGCCCGCGTACTCGGGTCCACGGTCGGGCTCGGTCAGCGCGGGGCGCGTGGCGGAACCGGAGATGGCGCTGAGGCCAGCCTCGGTGATGGTCTGGATGCCGCCGACGGTGGCGTCGGAGCAGGACGAACCGATGACGCCGATGACGGTCGGGTCGGATGCCAGCGCGAGCGCGGCTTGTGCGCCACCCTCGACGGTGCAAAGTTCGTCCTGGATGTTCAGCTCGACTTCGTGGCCGAGGATGTCGCCATGGTCAGCTACAGCGACCTCGATGCCATAGACCATGTCCTGACCCAGCACCGCGTTGGGGCCGGAGAGGACTTGGTAGACGCCAAGGGTGACGGGCTCGCCTGCCGGGATGTTGACGACCTTCGAGTCCTGCGCCGCGACCGGTGCCGCGATCGTGGCCAAGAGGCCGGCTGCTGCAATGACGCCAAGGCTCCTTCGCATCATGTTCCTGGTACTCCTCCTACGGGGTATGGCGACCGATCCTGGATGGAGACGGCCTCACGTACGGCTGGTCGCTGCGTCAGCCACGCGCCGCGCGACACACCCCAGGGTTTCCGCCGGGTGTCGCCACCACTCGCGTTCCCCCTCGCTGTCATCACGCATCGCGTCCGCACACAGCGACCCGGGCCGCTCAAGCGTGGCGACATTCTAGACCGGTGCAAGGCTCATGCAAGGTCACGTTATGGCGCCGTAATCGGTTACAAATTGACATCGGGCCTCGTATCCGACCATTTCGGCTCACGCCCGCACGCTTGCGTGGTGCTCCGACGCACCACCCAAGGCTCGTGGACGGCCAGTGCCGCGAACGGCTGGCCCGGCCTGGAGCGCTCCTCGGGGTGTGGACGGCAAGGGCAGCTCGACCGCCTCCGAGCCGGGCGCTGGTACCCCCTCGAAAGGGCCACGCTCACGGCGGGCGCACCTGCAGTATCATCATGACTGGCGTTTCGAATGCAGAGACGCCCCGAGCGCCCCGGACGTGTGCGGACAGTGACCCAACCGTGGTCCTGCGATCATCCGGTGCGGCGCGCTCGAGGACCGGCCTGCCGCCCTTCGGGCGAGAGGCCACTCTGAGTTCAGGACGCGACCAGTCGTGATCAGACGCCGGTGGAGCCCGCGTGGGCCCCGGTGTGTCAGCAGGAGATCGACACATCAGCAACGATCGGACACGAACGCCGCGATGCGCGCTGGGCTATGCCCCTGGCTGCGACCGTCGCCCGCCGTGTCTAGCCTCGCAGAGCCGCCAGACACGGCTCGCCCCACACAGGAGTCCTGCGTGAGCAAGAACGTCGCCGTCTTCGTTGACGTCGCGAACATCTTCTATGCGGCCAAGGCCGCCGGGATCGACATCGACTATGTCACCCTCCTGAAGTCGGCAACCGCCGGGCGCGACTTCGTACGCGCCTATGCCTACACCGGCCTCGACCCCGAGAACGAGAACCAGCGGCAGTTCCATGCCTTCCTGGCTCGCAGCGGCTACAAGGTCGTGAGCAAGGACATCCGCAAGTACGGCGATGGCCGCATCAAGGCCAACCTCGACATCGAGCTCGTCGTCGACCTGATGCGGATGGGTGAGAAGCTGGACGTCGCCGTCGTGGTCTCCGGCGACGGCGACTTCGCTCCCGCCATCGCGGCCGTGCAGCAGATGGGCGTGCGCGTCGAGGTCATCAGCTTCCGCGGCAACACCAGCAGCGACCTCATCGACGTGGCCGATGTCTTCATCGACATCACCAACGTGGCCAAGGTCGAGAAGGGTGTCCGCAGTGGGCGTCGCGTCGCATCGGACGGCGACCTCTCCATGACCGAGGTGCCCGACAAGGAGTCGGGTGTGATCCCGCGCCGACGCCGCCGCAGCGATACCGACGAGAAGCCAGACAGTCCCGAGCGCGGAGTGCGACGGCGTCGCACCAGCCGGGCCGACGTCGAGCCCGTGGCCGTCGAGCTTGAACGGCCGCCTCGCCGATGCCCTGGAGAGGCCGGCTGCCGCCTTCGTGGCGCTGCCGGGCGAGAAGCTCTCACGCCGCGGCGAGGTGGTCGCACCGCCTCCCGAGGTCGAGCCCGAGGTCGAGGTGGTCGCAGCTTCGAGCGATGAGCATGTCGCCGAGGATGGCAGTGGCCGTCGTCGTCGCCGGCGCCGTGGCGGCCGTGGCCGTGGCCGTGGTGGTCATGTCGACGAGCCGACCGACGAGCTGGCTGACGAGCTGGCCGACGATGAGCTGCTCGCGGTCAGTGCCTTGCCGGACGAGGTGCCAACGCTGCCCCAGCACTCCGGCTTCGGCTCGGTCTGGGACAGCCAGATCGGCGTACCTGCCGACACGGCAGGTACGGTGGCACCCCGGCCTGCCGCATCGATCGACGACGAGTTCGAGGACGAGCCCGAAGTACCCGAGTACCTGCTGGCCGAGAAGCGCCAGGGAGGCCGCGGTGGCCGAACCGCCCGCGGTGGCCGAACCGCCCGCGGTGGTCGCAGCGGCGGTGGCTATCGCACCGCCATCGATCGCGAGCGCTATGGCTGCGGGATCCGGCCCGAGCTTCCCGCGAGGGCCCGCCGCTCGCACTGGCCGAACCGCTCCGGCGCCCTCGCCGCGTGGCTTCAGCCGGACGATGGACCCCATCGAGCAGACTCCCGGTGGCGATCCCTGGAGCGAGGTTCCGCCGGAGGTGCAGGCACTGCTGAAGGCCGAGCTGGCCCGCCGCGATGCCAGCGGGGTCAAGGCCCAGCCCGCGACGGCGACCAAGGCGCAGCCGTCCAGGAAGCCCACCCGGGGTCGCAGCGCCGGCCCGGCCGCCGTCCCGCCAGCCGTGGCGGAAGCGCACGTTCCGGCCCAGCCGGCGGTTGCTGCCGGCGATGCCGCGGTAGCCGAGAAGCCGCCCGCGAAGGCTCCGCGCAAGCGCAGCAGCAAGGCCGCCGCTCCCGCGGCGTCCGCCGCGAACGCCGAGGCGTCCGCCGCCGAAGCCGCGGTAGCCGAGAAGCCGCCCGCGAAGGCTCCGCGCAAGCGCAGCAGCAAGGCCGCCGCACCCGCGGCGTCCGCCGCGAACGCCGAGGCGCCCGCCGCCGAAGCCGCGGTAGCCGAGAAGCCGCCCGCGAAGGCTCCGCGCAAGCGCAGCAGCAAGGCCGCCGGACCTGCGGCGGAAGCTCCGGCCGACGAAGCCTAGCTAGCGAACATGGACGGTGCCGCCGAGCCCGAGCTGCCCGGCGGTACCTTCCTGACCCGCGGTCACGAAGCGGCTGTCCGAGCCGTCGCGCGCGCCGTCCGCAGCGAGAGTCCTCCCCACGCCCTCCTGTTGGTGGGGCCGCATGGCGTGGGCAAGACCACGCTTGCGCTGGACCTGGCAGCTGGGCTGCTGTGCCTGCAGGATGACAGCTCGATGCGCCCCTGCCGCGTCTGCTCCGCCTGCCACAAGGTCGTCAAGGGCGCTCATCCCGACCTGCACCTGCTGGAACCGGAGGGAGCGGGTGAGCAGATCCGGATCGGCCAGGTGCAGGCCTTGGTCTCCGAGCTGTCGCTGACGGCCATGGAGGGCCGCTTTCGCATCGCCATCGTCTCCGCCGCGCAGCGGATGAACGCCGACGCTCAGAACGCGCTGCTCAAGACGCTCGAGGAGCCGGGCCCGGCCACCTGTCTCCTGCTGTGTGCCGACGACGCCGCGCCCCTGCTACCGACCGTACTCTCGCGCTCGGCTCGCCTACGCCTGGCTCCGTTGCCGGTGGCGCTGCTCAGCCAGGTGCTCATCGAGGGCGGCCATGCCCAGCCGGCCCGTTCCCGGGCACTGGCCATCGCTGCGGGCGGACGGCCCGGCCTGGCCATCCGACTCGCTGGCCAGCCCGAGGCCGTGCTGGCGCGCGCCCGCATCGGCCGCACCCTGCTCGATCTCGTGACGGCCGACCGGCGCTCGCGCCTCGGGGCCGCCGCCGACCTCGTGGCTGATGCCGCAGCCGTTGACGCCGCCATGCGCGGCGAGGTGGCGCCCTCAGCCAAGCGGCTGCAACCGGTGGAACGTCGCCGGGCCGTCCAGCTCATCATCGAGGTGTGGCGCGATGTGGGCCGCGACCTCGCGGTCGCCACGCACGGCCGGGGGCAGGGCATCCGTGACCTCGACCAGCTCGAGGAGCTGATGGCGCTCTCGGGCGCCGTCGACCCGGTGGCCCTGGGTCGCTTCCTCGATCGCCTCGACGGGCTGACGATCGCCATCGAGGGCTACGCCAGCCCGGAGCTGACGCTTGACACGCTCCTGCTGACATGGCCTCGCACCCACGCCCCGGAGCGGAGCGCGGCATGAACCTCACACCCGCCCCACGGCGCCTCGTGGCGACCGTGCGAGGCGATGTCCAGGGCGTCGGCTTCCGCTGGTTCGTGGAACGGGAAGCGGCGCGTCTCCGCCTCGTCGGCTGGGTGTCCAACCAGGCCGATGGATCGGTCGAAGTGGTGGCAGAAGGTGACGAGCAGGCGCTGGGCGGACTGCTGCTGCAGCTGTGGGACGGCCCACCCGGGTCCGCCGTCAGCGACGTCGACGTACGCCACGAGCCCGCTCGAGGCAACCTCGTGGGCTTCAGCATCCGCGCTGCTGCCCACCGGGGCGACTGAGGCCGCCACGCACGGCGTCCGGGGCGCGGGGGAGGCGCGGGTGCATCGGCCGCTGGTATCGTGCGCCTGATGGACTTCCGCATCGCGCGCCCGGCCCGCGACCGCTACGGCTTCGAGGAGAGCCTGTTCTCGATCGACGGCGACGCCATCGCCTTCGACGCCTCGCGCGCGTCGTCGCTGGCCGAGCGGTTCGTGGGCGAGGGTGCCGATCGAGCGCGTGCAGCCTCGGAGATCGCCGCCATCGGCCTCATCCACGAGCTTGGCCACCGCGCCGTGGCAGTGGAGCGCCGCGGCGATCCGACGGGAGGCGGTCCGCTGGCCCGAGGCCTGGATGCCCTCGACGCGCGCATCGGTCAGGATCGCGTGGACGACGGGTTGGTGACGTACGAGTCGACCTTCCCGGCGCTGCCGGTGTACCGCGACGAGGTCGACGCGCAGACATGGCTGGCGCGCGACAAGGGCGACGTGCCCGGTCGCGAGGCGGCGCTGGAGGAGCTGGCGCTGACGAGCATCGCGGCGCGCAACCCTGCCGCGGCGGCGTACCGTGAGCTTGTCTCCCACCCGTCGCTGTCGGAGGTCGGCCAGCGTCGGTTGTTCGAGGGACTGGCTGGTGCTGCGCTTGCGCCCGACGACCCCGACATCGACCGCAAGGCCCCGGCGCGGACGCTCCTGTCACGGCTGATGGAGCCCATCGAGGCTGCGCCACAGTCGCTCGGCGCCCAGCTGCGCTGGATCCGCATCCACTGGGCGGGCTGGCTCGACGACGCCGATCTCCTGCATATCGATCGCCACCTGGCTGTGCTCGACGAGATCGAGCGCAGCGCCTGGCTGAGCGCGCGACGCGGCCCCGGCAGCGCAGAGCACGCCGAGCCCGCAGCGCTGGCCGGCTTCGGCGGCTTCGACGAAGAGCCGGAGGCATTCAGCCAGGACCGAGACTGGATGGCCGAGCTGGTGCTGGTGGCGAAGTCGACGTACGTCTGGCTGTCGCAGTTGTCGCGGGACTACGCACGCGACATCAGCCGCCTCGACCAGGTGCCCGACGAGGAGCTCGACGAGCTGCGGGCTCGTGGCTTCAGCGGGCTCTGGCTCATCGGGCTGTGGGAGCGCAGCACTGCCTCGCGTCGCATCAAGCAGATGCGTGGCAACCCCGACGCCATGGCCTCGGCGTACTCGGTCGCCGGCTATCGCATCGCCAACGATCTTGGCGGTGACGACGCCTGGCGTGACCTGCGTGACCGCGCCGCCGCCCGTGGCATCCGCCTGGCCGCCGACATGGTCCCCAACCACATGGGCCTCGACTCGGACTGGGTGGTGGAGCATCCGGAGCGCTTCATCTCGCTGCCCTATCCACCCTTCGACTCCTACTCGTTCAGCGGCGACGACCTCTCCCCGGATGACCGCGTGGTCATCCAGCTGGAGGATCACTACTGGGATTCGTCCGATGCGGCCGTGGTCTTCAAGCGCATCGACAAGGCCAGCGGTGACGAGCGCTACATCTACCACGGCAACGACGGCACCAGCTTCCCCTGGAATGACACGGCCCAGCTCGACTACCTCAAGGCCGAGGTGCGCGAGGCGGTCATCGGCCAGATCCTCGAGGTGGCCCGGCGTTTCTCGGTCATCCGCTTCGACGCGGCCATGGTGCTGGCCCGTCGCCACATCCAGCGCCTGTGGTACCCGCAGCCGGGTCACGAGGCCGGCATCCCCTCGCGCTCGACGGCCGCCATCCCGGCCCACGAGCTGCGACGACTGATGCCCCAGGAGTTCTGGCGAGAAGTGGTCGATCGCGTCGCCGCGGAAGTGCCGGATACGCTGCTGCTGGCCGAGGCCTTCTGGCTGATGGAGGGCTACTTCGTGCGCACGCTGGGGATGCACCGCGTGTACAACAGCGCCTTCATGCACATGCTGCGCGACGAGAAGAATGCCGAGTACCAGCAGGTCATCCGCGAGACCGTGTCGTTCGATGCGCGCATCCTCGGTCGATACGTCAACTTCATGAACAATCCCGACGAGCGCTCCGCCATCGACCAGTTCGGTAGCCATGACAAGTATTTCGGCGTTGCCACCATGCTGGCCACGCTGCCCGGGTTGCCCATGTTCGGACACGGCCAGTTCGAGGGCTACAGTGAGCAGTACGGCATGGAGTTCCGCCGCCCCCAGCGCGAGGAGTGGCCGAACGCCGGGTTGCTGGAGCGTCATCGCCGTGAGATCAGCCCACTGCTGCACGAACGCTGGCGCTTCTCTGGAGCGACTGGCTTTCGCCAGTTCACCGCCTTCGAGGGTGACCAGCCCAGCGCTGACGTCTTTGCCTACGCCAACGAGGCACCGAGCGGCCCACCAGGTGTCGCGGAACGACGCTCTCTGGTGGTCTTCCTCAACCGCTACCCGCGTGCCCACGTGCGCATCCCCGGGGTCGCCGAAGCGCTGCGCCTGGGCGACGACCCGGAGGGCTATCTCATCCTGCGCGATCAGCGTGCCGAGCTCGACTACCTGCGACAGGTTCGGGACCTGCGGGAGCACGGCCTGGAGCTGTCTCTCGATGGCTATGGCTGTCACGTATTCCTGGCCTTCGAAGCAGGTCTCTGACGGCGCGGCCGCGGGCTGGGGCGAGCTGGCGGCGCGGCTGGGTCTCAGCGGCGTGCCGGACGCCCGGCAGGCCCTGCGCCGACTGCGCGAGGAGCCCTGGCGGCAGGCGGTGGCAGCCGTGTTCGCGACTCGCCTCGCCGAGGCTGCCTTCCTGCCGCGGCCGAGTGGCGCACCCGATAGCGCGACGGGCGCTGACGCAGCGCGAGCCGAATACGCCGCTGCCATGGCTGGCCTGGCCGCGACCGTGGGCCGCGCGGGCAACCCGTTGGTCTCACTCACGACTTCGCAGCGTTGGCCGAGGCGGTGCGCGCGGTCAGGCCACGCCTGCTGTCACAGGCCATCGCCGGCTGGGTCGTCTTCAGCGCCATCGGCGAGGTTGCCTGCGGTGGCGACCCGGGCCGTACCACTGCCGCGTTCGACGACTGGGACGGTGCGGCGGCGATGGGGCAGCAGGCCCGGCGTTCCGGTAGCGGGGACGCGCAGGCGTGGCGCGCCGTGGAGCTGACACGTGCACTGCTGGTGATCCCACCGGGCGCCCTGCTGGTCGCGGCCGATGATGCCGGACTGCCGCGGGCGTGGTTCGAGGCCGAGGCGGTTCGAGCCGCCGCCGGCTGGAACGAGTGGCAGGGCCGCGAGTACGTGTCTCAGGAGGCCTGGGACGAGCTCGTCGATGCCGTGGCTGAGCGCGATGACCTGCTGCAGCTGCCGAGCGCGCTCGACACCGCCGCCGAGCTTCGACGCCGCGCTGCGCTGGCTGGCTACCGCCTGGATGTGCCTCACCCGGACCTGGATCCACGCGCGTCCGGCGGATGAGCAGCGATCGCCTCGGCGATCTGGTCGCTGACATCACCTGCTGCCGTCGCTGTCCACGGCTGGTGGCGTGGCGGGAGGAGGTAGCCCGCACCAAGGTGGCTCGCCATCGCGACTCGGTCTACTGGGGGAGGCCCGTGCCCGGCTTTGGTGATCCGCAGGCTCGCCTGCTGCTGGTCGGCCTGGCCCCCGCCGCCCATGGCGGCAACCGCACTGGCCGTGTCTTCACCGGCGACAGCCGTGGTGTCTCCGGGGAGATGCTGTTCGAGGCGCTCTATCACGCCGGCTTCTCGCCGCGGCCGCGCTCGGTCAGTGCTGCCGACGGCCTGCTGCTGGACGACGCCTACATCAGTGCGGTCAACCGCTGCGCGCCGCCTGCCAACAAGCCCACGACCGAGGAGCGCGACCAGTGCCTGCCCTTCCTCGCCCGCGAGCTGCGAGCCCTGCTGCGCGTGCGCGTCATCCTCGCGCTCGGAGGCTACGCCTGGGACGCTGTGTTGCGTGTGCTCGCGGGCGAAGGGATGCGTGTCTCGCCGCGGCCCCGTTTCGGCCACGGGGCCCAGGTGCAGCTCGGGGCCTACACCTGCTGGGCTCGTACCACCCCAGCCAGCAGAACACCTTCACCGGTCGCCTCACGCCAGCGATGCTGGACGAGGTGCTGCGGACGGCCTGCACCATCGCGAAGGCGGAACCGGCTTCGACGCTGAGGGGCTGACAATCCCTCACTGGTGCGGTATACATTTAGGTATGGCCGCAGAGGGGAGGGCGTGGTGCCCTTCGGGGGGTCGGCTCGCAGATTGGAGGCGACAAGACCGCCCATGAGATCACGTCACGCATTCGCCATCGCCGGGGCGACGATGCTCCTGGCGTCGACCACATCAGCCGTGACCGCGCAGGACCCGACCATCGAGGTGCTGGCCGAGGGACTCAACACACCGCGCGGCGTGGCTGTCGCGGCTGATGGCAGCATCTACGTGGCCGAAGCCGGCGCTGCCGGCGAGACCTGCATCGACGCCGGCCTGGGTGATAGCGAAGGTGGCATGTGCTACGGGCCCACTGGCAGCGTGGCGCACATCGTCGACGGCGAGGTCGAGCGGGTCATCGAGGGCCTGACCTCGGCCGGCTCCGGTCCTGAGATCGGGGGCGTGTCGGACATCGCCGTCGCCGACGACGGCTCGCTGTACCTCGTGATGAACCTGGGCGCGGATCCCGCTGTCCGCGCCGACATGCCCGCGGAGTTCGCCGATGCTGGCTGGCTGATGAAGGCTCTCGACGACGGAACCGTCGAACGGGTCGCCGATGTGGCGGCCTTCGAAGCCGACGCCGATCCTGACGCTGCCTGGGGCGGCCTCGTCGATTCCAATCCCTTATGCGGTCGAGATCGTCGAGGACGGCGTGGCAGTGGCCGATGCCGGTGGCAACACCTTGCTGAAGGTCGCCGACGACGGCAGCGTGTCGCTGCTCGGGGCGATCCCCTTCACCACGCATGCATTCCCCGCCGAGGCCCTCGCCGCGATGGGCCCGCCGCCAGAGGGCGAGGCGCCCGCCGAAGGCGAGGCTCCGGCCGAGAGTGCAGCGCCCGCCGAAGGTGAGGCTCCGGCCGAGAGTGGAGCGCCCGCCGAAGGCGAGATGGTCCACATCCCGGTGCAGTCGGTGCCGACATCGGTCACGCTCGGCCCTGACGGGGCCCTCTACGTGGGTGAGCTGACCGGCGGCCCGTTCCCGGTGGGCGGTGCCTCGGTCTGGCGTGTCGCCGAGGGCGAGGAGCCGAGCCAGTACGCCGCCGGCTTCAGCAGCATCATGGGCCTGGCCTTCGGCCCCGACGGCACGCTCTACGTTGCGGAGCTGGCACACGACGGCCTGATGAGCGTGTTCACGGGCGAGGCGCCGCCGATCGGTGCCGTCCTGAGCGTGCCGCCCGGCGGCGGTGAGCCGACCATGGTGGCCACGGGTGAACAGCTCATGGCCCTCGGTGGCCTGGACACCGACGCCGAAGGTTCCATCTACGTGTCCACGGGCACGATGATGGGTCCGGGCGCCGGTACCCTCGTCAAGATCACGCCCTAATCCCTCGCCTCCAAGCAGCAAGCGGGCGGCTCGCCGGTCAGGCGGGCCGCCTTCTCTGTGCCAGCTCAGGCGTCGGATGCAGCCGGTCCGCCGGGCGCCAGGTGTCGGAAGTTGGGCCAGAGTGAGAGGTCGATCCCGGGTGCCAGGGCCAGCAGCTCGCGCACGTCGTCCTCGAGCGAGGTCACCAGGTCGGCCGGCTCGCCCAGCTCGGCCGGCGTAGGCCGTCGCCTCGCCACGTTGACCCGCTTGCCCAGGATCTCGGGCGGTGGCGTCCATGCCGGCAAGCCCAGGAACTCCAGCGTGCGCTGGTACTCGGCGGCAGGGTCCTGCAGGCACTTCTCGAACTGCAGCACCAGGAGCCGATCGCGGCCGAAGGCCTCCACGTACGGTCGCAACGCATAGGCGTAGAAGGAGCGTGCATAGGCGTCCTTGCGGCCGGCCCACAGGTTGGGTCGCTTGCCCCGTCGCTCCTTGTGCTTCTGCCACTGGCCCACGCCCGAGCGATAGCGCTCCACCGGGTCGCGCAGCAGCACCAGCAGCTTGGCCTCCGGCGCCAGTGCCAGCATGGTGTCGACCACGCCGGGCACGTTCATGTAGCGCGGCGTCCACTCGCCGACAAGCTTGCCCTGCGGCCGGGGGAAGAAGCGGTGATAGGTCTCCCGGTCGGCCTCGAACATGGGGCGCCAGCCATATCGGCTGAGCTGATGCGTCTCCTTCAGCTCGCCGACGACATCGGGGTGCTTGGCGATGAGCTTCCACCAGCGCGTCGTGCCGGCCTTCTGCACGCCGATGCCGATGTAGTCGGGCGGTCCCGTGGTCCAGCCCTGGGGGATCTCCGGCGGCTCTCGACCCTGCTCGCTCCTCGGCTTGCCGCTGGACCTGCTCGACGGCCGCCGACGCACTGGCCGCAAGAGTCGCCTCAATCGTCGCTTGGCATCCATCCACCCGAGTGTGCCATGTCAGGACCCCGACCGCGTCGGGTCGCAGGCAGCGGAGCGGCCGTGTCGTCAGGCGCTGATGTCCCGCCGCTTGAAGAGGTACACGCCGATGACCAGGGGCGCGACCGCGAGGACCGTGAGCAGCGCAGCCGACGCCCAGGTCCATGCCGCTTCCCAGCGGGTCGGTGCCGATGTAGTGGTGCCACGGGGAGAGCCAGGCCAGGTCGGCGATGGCATCGGCCATGGGCACGAAGCTGGACCAGGCGTACATGGCGATGGCCACGAGCATGCCGGCCAGGATGGCCAGCACGCCTCGGCCGCTGACGATCGAGATGGCCATCGAGACGCCACCCACGAACACCGACAGCAGCGCGAGCATCAGGCTGATGGCGACGATGTTGCCGGCCTCGATGTCGAGGCCGCTGACCGTGCTGCCGACCCAGACCAGCACGCCGATCAACGAGGCGGCCAGCACGACATGGATGACCATGGCCACCGCCTTCTCGGTAGCCAGGCGTGTGCGCCGCGTGGGCGTGGACATCACCAGTCCGATGGTGTGGGCCTCCATCTCCCCGCCGAACGCTCGTGCCGCGGAGGTCGCGGCCAGGAACATCACCGCGAACGGCACCACGATCGAGTACATCTCACCGGTGTAGTAGCCCGCCGCGGTCGCCATGTCGGCGCCCCCCGCCATGGCCATGATGGATTCCGGGAACTGCGCCAGCATCTCCGCCAGGACGTCCTCGAGCGCGAGGTAGATCGGCCCCATGGCGAGACCCATGGCGCCGACCCCGAGACCGACCATGGTGGTCAGCAGCAGGCGGTCGGCGACGGCCTTGGTGAAGCTGTTGGTGAGGGCGAGTCGCTGGCGGCGGCGTACGCCCGGCAGGGCGCTGGTGGTCATGTCGCTATCCCTTCAGGTCTCGACGTTCGAGCGCGTAGAGGCCGACGCCGAACAGCATGGCTGCCAGGCCGATGGAGATGCCGAGCAGGACGACGTCGATGCCCTGGCTCAGCGACTCGGCCCCGCTGAACAGGTACCAGGGGGTCAGCTTGGCCAGGTCGGCCAGCTCCTCCACGACCGGCAGCATGGTGGTCGCGAAGTACGACGCCAGCGCCACTGCGGCTGCCACCCCGACCCCGATCGCCGAGGAGCCGCGCCAGGCGCTCAATCCGAGGGACAGTGCGCCGAAGAGCAAGCACCATGCCCAGGAGCTGGACGCTGGCGGCCGGCACGTTCTGGTCGGACAGGTCCAGGTCGACGAGCGCCGCGATCAGCACCACGCTGGCCCAGGTGAGGGCCACGATGACGAGCACCCCGATAGCCGCGACGGCTGCCTTGGCCAACAGGATCGAGCGGCGGCGCAGCGGGCTCGAGAGCAGGATGGGCAGGCTCCGGGCCTCCTCCTCGCCGACGGCTGCGCTCGCCCCCAGGCCGATGGCGTAGGTGAGCAGGACCATCGGCCCGATGAGGTTGTAGATGCCGCTCATGGCCAGGCCCTGCGCGGTGCTGCCGTTCGAGCCGTAGATGTTGGCGATGACCTCGGGGAAGTCCTCCAGCATGGTCACGTAGGCATCGCCGGTCGAGGCCATGATGCCGATGTAGAGCGCCGAGATCAGCCACATGGCGACCACCGCGATGACGGTCCACAGCAGCCAGTCGCGGATCGTCTTGGTGAAGACGCTCCCCAGCAGGCGGTCACGCAGCATCGTCGGCATTCCCGTGGTAGTAGGCAAGGAAGACCTCTTCCAGGTCGGCCTCGCGACTGTTGACGTTGATCACGTCGTGATCCAGCGCCGCGCGCAGCAGCGCGTTCACCGAGCCGTCGAACGAGACGACCACGCTGTTGCCGTGAGCCTCGGCCGATCGCACGCCGCCGATGGCCTGGAAGTAGGCTGCCGCCACCGGCTGCTCGAACTCCAGGTCGATGCGCCGGATGGCCTTGCGCTTGAGGGCATCCACCCGCTCCACCACGACAAGGCGGCCGTTGCGCAGGATGCCCACGCGATCGGCGACCCGTTCGACCTCCGCCAGGCTGTGACTGGAGAGAAAGACCGTCCGGCCGTCGGCGCGTACCTCGCGGATGAGCGCCTGCAGCTCCTGCTGCATCAGGGGATCGAGGCCGGTGCTGGGTTCGTCGAGGATGACCAGCTCGGCCCTGTCCATGAAGGCCTGGATGAGGCCGACCTTCTGCTTGTTGCCGGTGGACAGGTCGCTCACCTTGCGGGTCAGGTCCACCTCGAGTCGCTCCGCCAGCTGCTTCACCCAGGCCTGGTCCACCCCGCCGCGCAGGTTGGCCAGGTAGGTCAGGTTCTCGGCGCCGGTGAGCTTGGGGTAGAGCGAGTACTCGGACGGCATGTAGGCGATGCGACTGCGCACCTCCACCGCGTGGGTGGCGACGTCCAGCCCCAGCACCGTGGCCGAGCCGGCGGTGGGGAAGATGAAGTGCAGCAGGCTGCGGATGGTCGTGGTCTTGCCGGCGCCGTTGGGGCCGAGGAATCCGAAGACCTCGCCGCGCTGGACCTCCAGGTCGAGGTTGACGAGCGCCTTGACATCCTTGTAGTGCTTGGTCAGTCCCTCGGTCCTGATGGGGGCTGCTCCGTCGGCTGTGGTCATGAGTCCTCTCGCTTGCGATCCTTGTACGCTGCCCACCGCTCCGCCAGCCGAGGCAGCTCCTCGGCCCAGAAGTCGGAGAAGGCGATCATCTCGTCCAGTCCATCGGTCCGGGCCAGCTCGCCGCTCTGCCTGATCTGCCGCCCCATCGTGGCCAGCTGTGCGAAGCCCTGCAGCTTGGCCCTGGAGATCTCGATCCAGAAGTCGGGGCGCAGGCGGTAGTAGGTCTTGCGATCGCCGACACGGTGTCGTTGCTCGACGGCCGCGATCTGCA